>JAZLKN010000041.1:0-40392 GCA_045597605.1 Candidatus Cryptobacteroides sp.
CGGCAGCCGTAGCGGCAGGTCTGGCCCTGTTCTTCATTCTACGTCCTATTCCGGGAACCGAACCAATCCAAGTGATTGACAATGGTCCAATGATCGCACAGACTGCTGAACCGGTTGCTGTTGATGATAACACCGATGCTGGTGCGGTGGAATCCAAGCCATCTGCTACCCGTAAAGTTCAGCATTACTCCAGCCGGACTGAAAATGCAAGTATAGCAGAGGAATCTTCTGTAGAAGCCACCTCTCCTGATGATAAGGGCACGGATAGAAAGACGGTTTCAAGCACATCGACAAATAACGGTGGCACATCTCCATTTGCTCCTGCAGCAATCAGTGACAGCAAGAAAACAGTAAGCATAAAGGTCGGGCCTGCAGCAGCTGGCGTTCTTGGCGGTTCCGGCGCGATTGCACTTGCAAGCCTGCTTCCTTCTATGCGGAATGATAATGTAAACCAAAATACTCCACAATCAGATGCAGGGAATGACGGAGTGGGCAAACTGACGGATGAAAAGACAGGCAATGATACTCACCATATGCCATTGCGTGCCGGCCTGTCGCTTCGGATACCTTTCAATGACAGGTGGTCACTGACAACAGGAGTTGACTACTCCTGGTATTCGTCGACAATAGGATATTCTGTCACCGGTGGTCATAAGCAGGATGCGCATTACATAGGAATACCTGTCCGTGCGGATTTCACCATCGCCAGAAACAGATGGCTGGACGTATATGTAGGAGCCGGAGCCTCTGCTGATTTCTGTGTTGCCGCATTTGAGGCCGGGCAGAAGATTGCCAAGGGCGGTGTGGGATTCTCCTTGATTGGGGCCGGTGGCGTTCAATTCAACATTACCGATAATCTCGGAATCTTCATTGATCCTACATTATCTTGGAATATACCGTCAAGTAACAGGGTGCTTGATACCTACAGGTCAGAACATCCATTCATGTTCTCCCTTTTCAGCGGTATCAGGATTAATATCAAACATAAATAACACTTTAAACAGTAAATTATGAATGGAATGGTTCGATTCGCCAGTATTGTTTGCGCTGCGGTGCTGGCATTGTCCTGCTCAAAGGAAGACATTTCTCATATCTGCAAAGATATTGAGTTCAAGGAATGTCATTTGGGTGTCTTGAATGGCAAATCGGGGCTTAGGTTCGAAGCGTGGACGGGTGAGACCCGCGCGGCTTCAGAGTATGTTCTTTACTTCTATTTCAATGACTTTGCGAGTATGGAGCCCGGTCAGAAGTCAGTGCCGGTTTCTACTCTTTTTGTAAACCAGTGGATAAATGGGGACGCTCCTTTTACGGAGGAGTACCGCGGTTCCGTCTTCCTTGTCAAAAAATCTGATACAGAGGCGGAAATCTCTTTCGACAAGGTGACAATGAACATTCTCAATACGGATTATCTGTTCGACGGATGCATCCTCTGCCCGATTGAATGACTCCCGCCAGCAGTTCTCCACAATAAAATGGGTCTTGCGGTAGAACAGGAATAACAAGACGGTATCAATGGTGAGTTGTACACACTATAAACATTTTGCTGCTTATTAAATACTTGTTATATTTGACAATCAAATAGGACACGGATGATTATTCTTGAAAAACAGATTTCGATAGAGGAGCTGGCGTCAATAGCCGGGGAATTATTTGGCGATATTGTCAAGGCTGTTGCAGACGTTGCGAACGGCAAATTGGCCATCGATGCCGAACTTCATTCTGATCTCGAACAATTCCTTCTTGAAAACGGCTCTGATCAGGAGAATCTATGGGGGCTGAATCTTTATCCCGAGATGAACGGTGAGGACTTCATTGAATTCGATTCGCTTATCAATATCCGGCCGAGGCAGAATAATAGAAGCCGTTATGTGGAAAGTGCGGAAATCAGGGAGAGAATTACAGGAATAGTCTACAAATTCATAAGTAGATAGTCTATGGAAAATTGGACGATAGACTTGAACAGGTGGGCAGCGATGCCACTTATGGAGCAGATGGCCAACATCGGCAGCGAAGTGGGGCGGACCAGAAAGTGGCTTGGGAAAGATAAGCCTCAACTCGCCGAAGGTGCCTTTTGTCGTGGCCTGGAAATGGTGGATGCAACAATCAAGTCAGGACGAAGCAATATGGCATCCAGATCGTGTCTTCTTATGGAACTATGTCGTGCCAGAGATTTATTCTCAGATTCTTTTTTGAAGCGTGACTACGTCTCACTTGGCTATCTTGAAAAGTATTTCGGCCAGTTCGCATCGGCAATCAGACGATAAGCTTCGCCTCCCGGACTTTTTGGCCTATTTCCGGCGGAGTTCGTTGTAGAAGGCGAGCACGCTGCCGATGTCGGAAGCACTGACTTCACGCTCCGACCAGACGCTTTCTATGAAATCCTTTTGGGCCGGGAACAGCTTCTGAAAGGATTTTCTGTTTACAGGAAGCCCCTTACCGTTTTGTATGAGGCAAACCGTCTTAATGTAAGTGTAATTGCGGGGATCGTCGATGATTATGTTATGCATCGTTCCGGAACTTGCATCGACCGAGTAGGATTTGGTGGCGGATGTCGAAGACGCCATTCCGTATGCTCCCGTTTTCACGTTGTTCACCTTCATCGTGGTGCGGATGATGCCGACGCCGTTGTCAGGGCTGTTTGTCAAGACTTCCATAAAAGAATTTTTCCACCCGATGAAAAAACGTCCGGCGGCACTCACGCTTATGATGTCCGGGTAAGTTGCGATATACAGTGTGTCATTTTTTTCTGACAGACAATAGACTGCCTGGTCGATGGGGGAGATATTCAGTACGCCGCTTTTGACGGTCTTGTCCGCGAATATAACTGTGCCACGGGTGAACTCAGGCAGTATGTATCTCAGGCTGTCCAACTGCCTGATGCCTTGCGCATAGGTACTGAGACAGGCAAAAATGATGATTGTAGCCCCAAAAATCCGTTTCATGCTCTTCTTTTGCTTATTTCTGCAAAAATACACTTTTCCTTTACAAATTATGCGATTTTCACTATATTTGTATATACTGTAGCCGGATACGATATGTCAATAGCCCTTTTTTTCATAGCTTCGTCATTGCACGACGATCTTCCTGCAATCTGTGACGATGCTTTCATCGAAGGTATTCAGAGTGAACTGGGTGAACGCTTTGTTCTTAAGGATGGCTTTACGGACTATTACGATTGCCGCGAAAAACTGATATATATACGCACCGGAGGTTCTGAGGAATTGTTCAAGGCCCTGAATCTGAAGGGAGACATCAGACTGCTGACCAGCGGGAAGGAAAACTCCCTTGCCGCGGCGATGGAAATTCTCTCGTATGTGAACAGTCGCGGCGGCAGGGGAGGGATATTGCATGGCACGCCCTCTGAGATAGCTGCGTGGCTGAGATCTTCTGCTGCAGCCGATGTTCCGGCAGGTGGGGGTGATGCTGCGTCCACGGCTGGCAATACCGGGTGGATACGACCTCTTCCATCTGGCATGCGTCTGGACGGAGTCCGTATCGGTGTCATAGGTGCACCCTCTGATTGGCTGATAGCTTCGGGAGTGGACTATTCAAAGGCTTGCGCCCGTCTGGGCGTCGAAATGATGGATATTTCCATTGAAGAGCTTGTGGACGAAATCAAAAAGTCGGACTGCGACCTGCGTTCGTTCCAGGGCTCGGAGGCTGTATATGAGGCACTGAGGGTGCTTGTCGCCAGACACGGTCTGCAGGCTTTGACGCTGCGTTGCTTCGATCTCCTGTCCCTTGTGGGAAATACCGGATGTCTGGCCCTTGCAAGGTTGAATTCGGAGGGCGTAATTTCAAGTTGTGAAGGTGACATCCCGACTCTCGTAACAATGCTGATTGCGTCGAAACTCACCGGCTGTCCCGGTTTCCAGTGCAATCTTAGCCGCATCAGTGGCGATGAGCTTCTTTTTGCACACTGCACGGTTCCTCTTTCAATGGCGGAATCCTATACATATACCACACACTTCGAATCCGGAATCGGCACGGCTGTCAAGGCCGAATTGCCGCTGGGAAAGGTCACGGTATTCAAAGTGGCGCCTGACCTTGAGAGGATGGCCGTCATTCCCGGCGAACTGGTCAGAAACCAGTCGGAGCCGGGTCTCTGCCGTACCCAGGTGATAGTCAAAGCACCCGGGGCTGCCGGCTATTTTCTCAGGGAATCTCTTGCAAACCATCACGTGATAGTTCCTGGAACCCTGTTTGACTGATGAAAGAATATCAAGTAATATTGCGTGGCGGCTGTGTCGCCGAGGTTCTGGAACTGGAAAAGATACTGGTACAGGAGTATCCGGACTGCCGTTTTCTACTAAAGCGTTGGCTGCTTAGTGACGTGGATTCTCAGGCCGCTGAGATTCCTCGTGCTGACGGGGCCGTGTCTTATATCGGGCAGAAACCGCTGGACGGGAGTGCCGTGGCGTTGTGGATATGGATGGCGGAGGATGCTGCCGTGGAGTATCGTCCCGGGCTCACGATTGCCGTAAGTGACGGATTGGAACATTATATATCCGCAGGCCTCACCGGAGGTGGCGATGACTCGGAAAGTCAGACGGCCGCGATACTCGACCGCTATGAGAAGTTCCTTTCCGATAACGGGATGGACATAGAGGCGAACTGTGTCCGTACTTGGTTCTTCTGTAATGATATAGACAACAATTACTCGGGACTGGTGAAGGCACGCCGTGAGAATTTCGCACTGAACGGCCTGACTGACGATACGCATTACATAGCAAGTACCGGCATTGCAGGAGTGCCTCCACAGGGCCGTACAGTCCAGATGGATGCCTGGGCTATAAAGGGGGATGTCGAACACAAGTATCTTTATGCCGCAACGCATCTGAATCCGACCAGCGAGTATGGCGTGACCTTCGAAAGGGGAGTCAGGCTTGACTGGTCAGGAGTCTCACATTGCGTAATCTCAGGTACGGCTTCAATTGACAATCGCGGTAAGGTCCTTCACGTCGGTGATGTCAAGACGCAGACGCTGAGGATGTTGGAAAATATTTCAGTACTTCTCAATGAAGGAGGTTCAGCTATTGAGGATATAAGTTCGGCCATTGTCTATCTGAGAAATGCCGAAGATGCCGCAATCGTGGATACGGTGCTGTCTCCAGTCCTCCGTGGCAAGCCATATATACTCCTCAAGGCTCCCGTCTGTCGGCCCACCTGGCTTGTGGAAATGGAGTGTATGACTATGCGGTAAATCAGTTGAAAATCTCAGCTTCAGTATCTTTCTGAAAGACTCCCGTCATTTCCGCGTCAAAAGGCGCAGGCGCAGTGCCGAGATCCGGAATATTGTACGATTTCAGTGTTTTCTCATAATGGTACGGGTCTTTCTGTGGAAGCAATAACGGTTTGGAACATATACCGTTGTCGTCTATATGGCAGATGAAAGGTTTGCCGTATTGGCCGTCATCGCGCTTCGACGCGAAAACGAACCATCTTGAATTGGATGACCAACTGTGATAGGTATCGGACACGTCGGGGGAGTTGACTCCATCCGGGATAAAGGCTTCACCGGTCTCCAGGTTTATGAGTTGCAGGTCACATTCTCTGTGCCAGATGGGAAAAGTGCCGTAATCGGCACAGGTGAACATAAGCCACTTTCCGTCGGGGGAAGCCTTCGGATGGCAGGCTGATGCATTATGCGCGACTCCATCCCATACTGTTTCCGCACTTTGTCCGAGTGTCCCACTCTCAGGGTCGAATGAAGTCCTGCATATCGAATATTTCATCTTTCTTATATCGTCAGGGAGTTTGACAGTATCGGCCTGACAGAAGAACACAGCATTGCCGTCAGCGGAAAAACAGGGGAACGTCTCTAACTTGTCTTCGCGTGAATAAGCCTTGTCATTCAGCATCCTGTTGTTGTCGAAGTCCGCTACGGTCAGGTCAGAGTATTTGTCGAAGACCTCCATCCTGTTGCTTCCCAATGTGTGGAAGGCGGGTATTATCCTGTTTGTGGAAAATACTCCCCAGCGTCCACAGGGATGCAGGTCTCCATATACCGTGGATGAGGTCATTTCATTGTTTTTCAGATTGAGTTTGCGTACTTGCGAGTTTCTGTTGAGTATCGCTCCGCCGCCTTTGCCGCGCAGATAGAACATTGAATTGCCGCCATTGTGGATATGGCAGTTCATACAGGAGTTGCCGGTATGCTGCCAGTCGCAAAGCGTTCTTTCATCAAACGAGCTTATGTCGCGTTCTTTTATCTCCACTCTGTCCCAAACCTCGTATCCCGGTTCGATTAGCCTGTATGTGAGGAAGTTGTCTATGGAATCGGTGCTTACAGCTATGGCCCAGTCTCCCAATACGCTGCTGTGTACGTATATGCTGTCGCCTTCGGCGGCACGGAGCAGTTGCTTCCATTTCCTTTCAGACCACCTTATGTTTCTTCCGTGGAATCTTGCCTTATGGCCGGCTGCCTCGAATACGGTTGTGACCCTTGAGACACCTGTGTAGTGGAAATTGAGCGGTGCTATGTTACAGGGGATTGCCGTGCCGCTGTAGTCGGGGTACATCCCTGCTTCCATCGTCCCATTGCTGCAGGATGACAACGCTGCTGCCAGTATCATTGACAGTATGACTCTATCTGTTTTCATTGAGTTGTGCGAATTTGAAATAGAACCAGTAGCTATTGGAGAATCTGTTCTTGAGTTCTTCCAGCCTTTCTCCGCTTTCGAAAATGTTCGTAAATTCCCTGAAGTTCCTGTAGGTTTCTTCACGTATGCGGAACTTTATTATGTTCTCATCCGTGAAGGCATTTTCGCCGGCGAGGTAAATAAGTGCTGCTTCTTCGTAAAGGACGGATGGCGGCATGGTTGGATCGTAGTCTTTGACGAATGATGGAATGTCCTTAGCCAGCAGGTCATAGCACAGAAGGTATTCATATGCCATAGTGTTGTTCCTGTTCGCTTTTACAAGGTTTCGGAGAACCGCTCTGGCATCTGAGGCAAGATGGATGGTGTCGTTGGCCGTAACGAAGTTCCTGATTCTGATTTTATCTTCCGTCCATTCAGGATATTTGCCTTGCAGGCGGGCGTATTTCATTGTCGCCTGCTTGTCAGAGTTGATGAAGTTGATGTCCGCAAGACGACGTATGAATCTGGGGCCTGTCTTGGCGGGAGAGAACGCAAGGGACAACATTGCGCTATGCTCAGCCATAGTCATTGCTCCAAGTCTGTACCAAACTTCTCCCGACTGGGTAATCAGGAAAAGCTTTGTGCTCTCCTTGACCGGAATGAACAGACCTTGGGTAAACGGTTGATAATAGTGCATCAGACTGTCGGCTAGATGTCCTTTCATTGCGCAGGCCATATTATGGAAATAGGTGCATATCTGCGTCTGCCGGTCAAAGGCCGTCATTTCCAGCACCTTGTCCCAGTCTCCGCGCTCGCCTGCCAGACAGAGTCCCAGTCTCCATTCCTTGTCTTTATCGGGCCATCCGCTTAATCTCACCATTGTTACGGGGCTGAGACCGGTTTCCTTACCATATTTGTAAAATGATGGATACCTGAGTGCATTCCATATGACAAAAGCAACGGTGGGGAGAATTATTGCCGTGGCGATGACTAAAATACCTTTTTTCAGTTTGCTGTTCTTCATTTCATTCAAAGATACCTTTTTTTTTAATAACTTTACAGAAACAACCCATATGAAGATGACAAAGGCTTCAAAAACAGTCGCTTTTTCCTCAAGTTTGATATATGCTCTGGCGGTTTTCCTTTTCTTCCGCTTCATATACCCGTACCATATCCACTATCAGGAAAATTACCAGCTTTTTGAATTCACGAAGGCATATTTTATAGATGTGGTTTCCGTGCCCGGAGGCTTTGCCGACTATCTCGGACGTTTTCTTACACAGTTCTGTTTTTCAGCACTCTGGGGCTCTGTCGTGATGGCTTTGGTCCTTGTCTCGATTCAATTTGTTTCATATCTGACCGTAAGCGGACACGTGCTTCTTTTCTATGCCCTGTCCTTTGTGCCGTCCGTTCTTGTCCTGGCCTTCCTGTGCGATGAAAATGCCCTGATTGGCTCTGCAGTCGCCCTGATCCTTTGCGACGTTGCAGGCTGGAGTCTGCGTGAAAGAGCAGTTTCGAAGGCGATGCTTGCCTTGAAGTGCGTGACGGTACCCCTGATGTATTTTCTTTGCGGCCCGCTGGTGCTTGTATACGTATTCACGGCATTCAGGGAAGAGAGGTGGTGGATGCTTCTGACGGCTGTTCTGCTTATGGTATTGTCGCCCGTTGTGGCAGAGCAGCTTACACAGTATCCTCTGTCCAGGCTCGTAAGGGGAGTGCATTATTATCGCTATTGCAATTTCAATCCATATTGGTTGTGGGCGGCTGCCCTGAGCCTTATACTTGTTAAATGTCTGTCCGGCCTCAGACTTCTTTCATCTGAAAGGCTTTCAGGAACCGTTGCCGGATTCACAGTTCTCGTCGCCGTATTCTGTCTCGCAGCCTTCCTTGTCAGAAGTGAGGCTGATATGAATAAGGAAGAGGTGATGAAATACGACTATATGGCCAGCCACGGTATGTGGAACAGGATAATGATGACCGCTGACAGGAAGAACCCGGGACAGCCTCTCTCCGTTGCCTGTCTCAACCTGGCCCTTTCGCAGTCGGGGCGTATGGCTGAACATATGTTCGACTATTTCCAGAATGGCCCCCAGGGACTGCTTCCCGATTTTGCCAAGGAGACCACATCCGCAATGGCTACGGCCGAAATATACCATCGCCTCGGAATGGTGAATACGGCCCAGCGTTTCACTTTCGAGGCCCAGGAAGCAATCCCTGATTTTCAGAAGAGCGCCAGATGCTATAAGATGCTTGCGCGTACGAATATTGTCAACGGGGACTATGCCGTGGCATTGAAATACATAGAAGTCCTGAAGAATACCCTGTTCTATTCGTCCTGGGCCCGAGAGGCGGAAACTCTCATTTCCGGCTCAGATGATGCAGTCGATGCCGATCCGGAATATGGGCGTATGCGTGTCCTGCGTTTCCGCACGCGTGATTTCCTCTTCAGTGACAGGGAAATGGACTCAATGCTGGGACTTCTTTACCTGGAGAATAAGGATAACAGGAACGCACTTGAGTACCTTCTTTCGTGGTCTCTGCTCAAGAAGGACCTGTCCCGGTTCAAGGAGTGTTTGGGCCTTGTCTCGTATGCCATCCTCCCCAAGCACTATCAGGAAGCCCTTATCATAGGTTGGGCGGGGAAAAATGATGGCACCAGCCTTCCATCTTATATAGAGCCGTATGTCGCGACTTCCTTCCACCGTTTCATTTCCGATGCAAGATCCGGAAAATCAGAGGAATATATGAAGGAGAATTACGGCAATACCTATTGGTTCTATTATTTTTACAGATACAAGAGTTAATCCGATATGAAAAAACTGCTCCATATTTTCATCATTATTGCCACTTCGTCGGCGTTTGCCTCTTGTTCAGGGCATGAAACGACAGCTGTCACGCAGTGGGATGCACCTATTTATCCTGACTATATGGACGTTACCATACCGTGCAACATAGCTCCGCTCAATTTCGATTACACCGTCGATGGGGCGGGGAAGTGCGTGACCACATTCACCTGGGATGGCGGCAGCCATACGCTCAAGGGGAGCAAAGTGCGCTGGAATATGCGCAAATGGCGCAGGATGCTCAGCGAGGCCACAGGAAGTGACATAGAAGTGACGAGTTCCGTGCTTGATACAGCCTGGACCATTCACGTCAGTGCTGACAGTATAGATTACGGGTTGAATTATCGTCTGATTGAGCCGGGCTACGAAGTTTACAGCAAGATGGGCATATATGAGAGATGTCTTTCGAACTTCGATGAAAGGCCCCTGATAGAAAATACGGAGTTCAACGGCTGTGTCAACTGTCACAGTTACAACAGGGGCAACCCCGATGACTTCAGCCTGCATATCCGTGGCGACCACGGTGCCACTCTGATTCGCAAGAATGGCGTTATGGATGCCTACAATACCAAGACAGACCATACTCTCGGATTCTGTGTATATCCCTACTGGCATCCATCAGGACGCTATATCGTATATTCGACGAATTCCACGCGGCAGGGGTTCCACGTGGGTCGGGACAAACTCATAGAGGTGTTCGACAGCGCCTCGGACCTGCAGGTTTATGACACGGAGAAGAACGAGCTTATTACAAGCCCGTCAGTCAAGGTCGACTCATTGTGGGAAACCTTCCCTTCATTCTCTCCCGACGGCGGCACTATCTATTTTTGCCGTGCCTGTCAGAAAGCTATTCCGGACGGATTGGCAAACGTCAGATACAGTCTCTGCAGCGTCGATTTCGACCCTCAGACGGGCGAAATAGGGGAGAGCGTCACAGTCCTGTATGACGCGGCATCCGAGGGAAAGAGTGTTTCATTTCCCAGACCTTCATATGACGGACGCTTTCTGATGTATACTCTGTCCGATTACGGTCAGTTCTCCGTATGGCACCACGAGGCTGACTTGTGGCTGCTGGATCTGGCAACAGGGGAGCGCATATGCCTTGACACGGTCAACAGCCCCGACACCGAGAGCTATCATAACTTCAGCTCCACGTCCCGCTGGTTCGTGTTCGCCAGCCGCCGTGACGACGGACTTTTCACCAGACCATATTTTTCACACATATCTCAAGACGGTAATGTCACTAAGCCCTTTATGTTGCCGCAGGAGAATCCCATGGTATTCTACCATTCACGGTTCCTCTCCTTTAACGTGGCAGAATTTGTGACAGATCCCGTAAAGTTCAACAAAATCAAGGCGCGCAAGCTGATAAATTCCGACAAACGTAAGGATTTCGGCTTCCGCCGGTAAAAATCCAACGTACTATGTTACATTCAAAACGTAGCGGAACCCTCACCAGGGATTTCCGCAAATGGGTTTATGATTATGCCCTGGCAAAGAGGCAAGAAGAACTCTTGGCCGGAAGGGAACCAAGGAGATACCATCCTTCCGTGAAAAATTATGTGTCAGCACTGAATCTTCTTCTTGACTATGAGTATGATATGGGCAGGAACCTATCAATTCGGGACGTTGATGAAGCCTTTTTGGCGGATCTCATCAGCTATTCTTTCCGCAGACGGGAAAATACCCTTGAGCACAGGTATCTTACCCGTGGTGGAGTGGGAAACAAGACAGTCAACAAGAGGATTGATGCCTTGTTTTTCTTTCTTGAAAGCACCTATCCCAAGAAGCAGGTGATTTCAAGACCAAAGCACCTTGAAACGCTCAAGAATCGTGTAGTGAGACTTTCTGTCGATGAACTGCACCAGATCGAGAACATCGTACCATCGGATCTCGTGATGGAGCAGACCAGGGATTATTTCCTTTTTCTCTGTTACACGGGCCTGAGGTTCGGGGATTTTGCAAAACTGGACAGAACCTATTTCGACGAGGAAAACTGTGAATTGGTTCTCAACACCAACAAGACAAAGCGCCAGTGCCGGATACATCTTAACCCCAAAGCTTTTGCAATCGCACGGAAGTATGATTTCCGTTTCAGCCCGGGTTATAATCAGGATCTGAACAAGAACATCAAGCGTATGCTGAGGGAAAACCACCTTTTCGAAACCACAGAGACCGTGGAGTCAATGAAAGGTGTCAGGATCGTCAGGAATTGTCCCAAACGTGAGCTGATTTCCTGTCACACTGGACGTAGGACCTATATTTCCATTCTTGCGGAAAACGGTCTGACTGCCTATGAGATAATGAGTGCTACGGGACATACCCAAACGGACACTGTAATGCGATACATCGACATTTTCGGCAAGAAACGGCGGGAAAGGTTCACAGCGCTTGATCGTTTGTTCGAGTAGTAAGTGTAATTGAGCAGGGTACCACAAACGGTCGATAAAATGATAATGTAAAAGGTATGCGGCAATACCTTATTATCGATCTGGGTCCCGCATCCGCTCCGTATGACTATATAAAAACAGGCGACCTCAGAAACAACTCCGAGGCCGAACCGTTCAAATGATTGCAAGGGCTTATTCCGCTGACGGCGCCCTGTCGTAAATGCTTTGCAGGGTATAGTCCGCGTCCTCGCAGGTAGCACCCTTCACCATTGCTTTGATGACTTCTCCGGAATAGCTGATAAAGGCACCTGTACCGTGGTTGAAATAGCCGTGACTTTCACGTCCCGTACCCGTTGAGCCGTTGTCCCATACGATGCAGGTGATGCCGGCGTCGTGAGCAGCCTTGCAGGCATATTCGCAGTAATATTTATGGAAGGAAATGTCGGGCTCCTTGGCTCTGAACGAGCATCCCATTTCTCCCAGATATACAGGATAACCGCTGTCAATGTATTTTTCCTTCAGTTTTCTGAAATTGTTCTGGAAGTTTTCTTCTCCTTTTCCCTTGTCACAGCTCTTGGAAAGGTCTGCGGTATGGCCCCATTGTGAGTACTTGGTCTCGAGGGTATATTCGGTAGGGTCGTAGTTGTGGGCGGATATCATCTGGCGAATGTTGCTCACGTAATCTGTGGGGATAACCAGATTTTCCATAGTGAGGTCGGCATTGTTGCTGTATCCGCAGGTCCCCAACCACCTTGTGGCATTTTCTCCGCCTGTTCCACGCACGGCCTTCACGAAAATGTCGTTAAGCCTGTTTATGAGCCTGTACTGGGCGCCGCCGTCACGACGGTTGTCACCCCAGCCCCAGCCTCCGTCCTGAAGCTCGTTGAAAGGCTCGAACATCAGCCAGTCACCCTCGTCCTTGAACTTCTCGGCAACCTGCATCCACAGCCTGGCGAATTGGTTGCACATCTTTTCCTGCTCCAGACCGGTGCTTTTGATATTGAACCAGTACTCCACGCCGCCGTCGTGGTGGATGTTGACAATGGCGTTCATACCGGCTTTCTTGACGTATCCGGCAATCTCTGCGACACGATTCAGCCATGCATCGCTGATCTTGAAAGTGGGTTCATCACCCATATGCCCCAGCCAGGTAACGGGTATCCTGACGGTATTTATGCCGGCGGCCTTCACTGCATCCATAGTTGCCTGTGTACATTTCGCATTGCCCCAGGCCGTTTCAGACGAGATTCCGTTGTTGAATGCGTCCATATGGTTTCCGAGATTCCATCCGAATCCCAGCGTCTTGAAACGTTCCGCAGGAGTAATCCTGGATGTCTCAGCTATTCCGCATTTGAAGCCTGATTGCTTCACGTCGATATATTTGCTGATTTTTCCGCATTTCACGGTGACAAGGCCCGTGCGCTCCTTTTCGCTCTCGTTGAAGAAAGGGATAATCGTCAGGTCACAGTCGGACATTCTTCCTTTCTGCCCGATTGTGACATGGCACCATTCTGCGTTGCAAGTGACAGTCGGCTGTGAACTTGCAGTGACGGTGATTGTCGTCATCTCTCCCTTGAATGTGGAGGATACCAGTTCGGCACTGAGTTCCAGCGTGTCTTCCTTTGTCCCGGGTTCAGGATTTACTGTGGTGGAGCCTTTGCAGGCTATCAGCGCAAGAAGCAGTGCTATAAATGTAATTTTAAATCTCATATTGAAGTATTACTTTAATTTTCCGGGTATAAATGGAACAGGAATTCCGCCAGAGTCGAGTCGTCACCGCAATTATGCGCCAACTCAAGAGTCCTTGCCTTGAATTTCCCGTACAAGGCATCTCTTTCTTCTTTTTCATCCGTCTCAGCCATTTCCTTCCTCAATTGTGAGTTCAAGTCCTTCCAGACCTGCAGGGAGTCGTTCTGAGGAGTGCCTGATGCTGAGCTTACGCTATCGATAGAAACGTCTATTTGCCCTTTTTCCGTTACGACAAGCAATTCCTGTATCCCTATCTGTGCAATGCCCTTGAGTCTTAGAGAGGACATACGTTCTTTCCGGCATTTGATTTCGAAGCTTCCGTTCTCAATCAATACGGAGTCAACAGTATTCCTGCTTGCATTTTCCATAGGAACCAGATATATTATTACACCATCATATTTTTTGTCTATGGTTCCTTTTATCGTGCAGGGCTGACACCCTGAAAGAATCAGGACCGCCAGCAGAGAATAACATATACGCTTCATTTTGTTCTTTCCTGTTTTTAATGCAATTTATACAAAAAAAAGGTGACCAAAAAGCTTTGGCCACCTTTTTTTATCAGAAAGAAGGATTAGTTGGCGGGAACGTATCTCCACCAGGTAATCTTATCCCACTCTCCACCTGTAGGCTCGCAGAGGCAGAGCTCGTTTTCAGTGATGTTCACGATGTGGAAGCTGTGAGTCCTTCCGCCTGCACCGTCATCGTTGGGGCAGTTGAAGAGGACGCCGTCTCCGGTGGTGTTGAAAATACCTTTGATGGCAAGTCCTCCGAGGCCGGTGGTAGTCTTCTCATCGAATGAGAATGTACCTTCACCACCATTGCTCTTGGTGAGTTTTGTACCAACGAGGGTAAAGGTCATCTTTGCGCCCTTGCCATCCTTTGTGGGATAGTTGTAACCTGCAACCTGGCCGGTAACATCATCGGCTGTGCAAATCCACCATTCTCCGCCTGCGGCACCTTCACCGGCTACGAAAGGATTGTACTGTCCGTTACCCCAGGCCTTGGTCTCGTGCCATGTCCAGTCCTTTGAAGAACCGCCTGTGAGGTAATCCCAATAGGGACTTACAGGATATTTGTCGGACATTTTATCGATATTGACCTTGTAGCTGGCCTTTACGATGGATCCGTCGAAGCAGAGTCCTTCGATTGTTATTTCCTGCTCACCTGTGGCGAACATAAGAACCTCGGCATAGTTGCCTGTAGTCCTTGTGATACCGTTGCCCCAAACTGCGGTGACAGGGGCTGAGGTCTGGCAAAGAACCATATTCACGTTCTGGCCGTTTTCCTGCACTACTGTCACTGAGGACATCTTCTGCAGGTCGGCATCCGTTATGTTGCCGACATTCACGTCGCGTACTTCGACAGGCTTGCAGGCAACCATTACGGTTGCAATTGAAACGATAGATAGAAATATCTTTTTCATATTTTACTGCAAATTAATATTTAACAATGTATCCGGCCTTTGCGTCTGCTGATACATCCCAGCCGGGGTTCTGGTTTACAGTGCCCTCGGAGAGAGTAACCTGCTGGTAAGGCTTGAAGATGAAACCGTTGGTGGCGGTGTAACGCTCTGTCCAACTGCTGGTGAGGTGAGTGAGGGGAGAACCGTAGAGTTCGCCCTTTACATATATCTGCTGGCCGGCCTGTTTGTCGAGGGCATTGCAGATAATCGAGCCTGCACCGGCACCCGTACCCGACCAGCGGCGGAGGTCCTGATAACGGAGACCTTCGGTGGCGAATTCCCAGCGACGCTCGTTCTGAAGAGCTTCCCAGCTGTAGGCAACAGGGTCAAGGCCGGCACGGGCACGTACTTCATTCATACCGTCAGCGGGGTTACCTGTAAGCTCGGTGAGCATAAGGAGAACGTCAGCATAACGGATAAGCACGATGTCGGCATAGTGGGCGGCCTGCATATTGTTTGCAATGTTGCAGGTTCCGAACTTTCCACCTGCTCCACCCATTGCAGAGAGGCAGGCCCACCAGGAAGCGTTGATACCATAGTCACCATCAGCGATGGCGGCGCCGTCTTCCGTGATTCTGGAGTAAACGGGGAGGTGTTTCTTCATTGCGAAACCGGAATCCTCACAGCCTGTGGTTACGAATGCGTAGTCGATCTCTGACTTGTCATTGCAGTTGAGCGCTGATGCAGTCCTGCGGATATCGTCAGGCTCTGCTGCAGCCCAGTCTCTCCAGAGATTGCCGGAAACGAGGCCCTGGCCCCAGCCCTGTCCGAAGGGGAAGGTGTTGAGACCGCCGTTTGTCTTTCCTGCAGGGTCTGAGTCAACGCGCAGACCTACGAACAATGTAAGCTGGTTGGAGAATGCAAGATTGGGCTGAGTGTTCCAAGAGGCGTTGTTTGAGAAACGAATCTGGAAGATTTCCTCATTGTTGCCGTTGCCTGCCCAGTATTTCTCCTCGGCAGCAAGGTCGGCAACATATTCGTAACCGCTCTTTGCCGTAAGGTCGTTTGAGTAGTTCCAAAGGAGGCGGTAGTCCTCCACGAGGCTCTTTCCGGAAGTGGCTTTGCAATCATTAAGTGCATCGATAACCATCTGCTTTGTAAGAACTGTTCCCTCGGGAACACCTTTCTGAGCCACGAGGGCTATGCCTTCTGGATTTGCGCTTGCAAGTTCACCTGCCTTCTTGTAGAAACCTACATACCACATGTAGGCGCGTGCGAGAAGAGCCTCGGCGGCAGCCTTGGTGGCGTGACCGTCCTGTTTGATGGACATCAGCTCTTTTGCTGCATAAAGGTCAGAAAGAATCTGAGGGAAGATGACAGTCTCGGCATCCTCTTCAGGGCAGGGGTTGGGAACCACTGTTGAAGTAGGCATAGGGATGTTGCCCCAGAACTGTGTGGCCCAGAAATAATAGAGAGCCCTCATGAAGTAAGCCTCGCCACGTGCCTGCTCGGCAGTGGGGCTGACACCCTCGCTGTTCTTGTCAGGCCATGAGCAGTTGTCCACGGTCTCGAGAATGGTATTGGCACGGTAAACACCCTCGTAGGTGTACTGCCAGAACAGGTCGAACTGTGAACCGGAGAAGTTGAGGAGGTGTGCTACAGCCTTAACTTCGGGGTCAGCGGTACCACCGGCTCCGAGGCAGTCATCGGACATAAGGTTGTCCAGCTGATAAGGGAACTGGTTAGGCTGTGACTGAAGATGGTTCAGTTTGGAGTACATTGCGGCCAACATATTGTCCATATCAATGGGACGGGCGGGGAAGTTGGTTGTATCCGCAGTCGTATAGCTCTTTGTATCAAGCATGTCCTCGCAAGATGTGAAGATCATGCCAGCAAACAGAGTTGTAAGTGCGATAGCTATAATATTCTTTTTCATATCTTACCGGAATTTAGAATTTGATACTTACGCCGGCCAGGTATGTGCGTGCGCTCGGGTAAAGACCGAGGTCGATACCGCCAGCCCATGCGTCATATCCTGCTGATGAACCGATTTCAGGATCCATACCTGTATATTTCGTGATAGTGAAGAGGTTCTGGGCCTGAACATAGAGACGGAGCTGTCCGAAAGGAGAGTTCTTCCAAAGTTTGTTGAAGTCGTAGCCGAGGGTTACGTTCTGGATCTTGAAGAAGTCGGCGTTCTGAACATAGATGTCGGAAATTGTAATCCAGTTGGAGTCGGAGCCTGAACTCAGGCGGGGCAGACGGTTGCTTGTACCTTCTCCGTGCCAACGTGCATAGATGTCGGTGGTGAAGTTCTCATACCAGGATGCAGGGAACACACCGCGGTAGTTCTGCATAACCTGCTGTCCGAAGGCACCGTAACCAGAAAGGTTGAAATCGAGGCCTTTCCATTCGAAACCGAAGTTGAGGCCGAGGGTCACATTGGGGTTGGGATCACCGATTTCGTGGCGGTCTGCGTCAAGATCGATCACACCGTCACCGTTGTAGTCGTCCCAGATAAGGTCACCGGGCTTTGCGCCGGGAAGAACTGCCTTTCCGGAAGCGATAGCCTGGTCGATCTGGGTCTGGTTCTGCCATACACCGCTGGTGCTCATACCGTAGAAGTATCCGATGGGATGTCCCACCTCTGCGCGGTAGTTGTAGGTAACGCCCTGTGCCATAACGTTCATGGGACCGTCAATACGTCCGCCGGGGGTACCCATCTTTGTAACGACATTCTTGTTGTAACCCATGTTCACGCTGGCGTGGTAGTAGAAATCCTGCCCTGCACGGTCGTTCCAGCTGAGGGCGAGCTCGATACCCTTGTTCTCAACGTCGCCTGCGTTCACGAAGGGAGCGCCGGTACCGTTGACAGCGGGTGAAGGAGCTACAACCAGCCAGTTGCGGGTTGCCTTGTTGTACCAGTCAAATACAACGCCGAGCCTGTTGTTCAGGAAGCGTGCGTCGAAACCGAAGTCAAGCTGTTCTGAAGTCTCCCAGGTAACGTCGGGGTTGGGGAGCAGAGGTGAGAAGGCGCCCATTGTCGGGGCTGCGCTGAGGCTGGCCTGCTCGTTCCTGTCGGAATTGAACTGATAACCATTTGAATAGTATGCATCAGAATATGCGATAGATGAGATGTACTGGAAATTGCTGATGTTGCAGTTACCGTTCTGTCCCCAGCTGCCACGGATCTTGAAGAAGCTGATGGCATCTTTCACGGGCTCCATCCAAGGCTCGTTGGTCATTACCCAACCGGCTGACACTGAAGGGAACACACCCCAGCGATGTCCGCGGGCAAAGTTGGAAGAACCATCGGCGCGTACCGTAACGGTAGCCATGTACTTCTCCTTGTAGTTCCAGTTCAAACGGCCGAAGAAGGATGCGAGTGCATTCTCTGCCCAAGGGCTGCTGGAAGTTGATGTGATGTATTCCTTTCCTATATTGTCAAGGTATGCATGGTCGAGGTCGATGAGGGTGGATTTCTCTTTTCCGTTAGGAACGGAACCGCTGCCGCTGACGCTCATGCCCCAGGCCATCTTCTGGAATTCCTGGCCGACCATCACGTCGATGTTGTTGCCGAAGAATTCGGGGATCGCATAGGAAATGGTATTCTGAACAGACCAGTTGGAACCTACGGAAACACCGTTGTTTACAGTACGGTTGTCATTGGATGCTGTTGAAGACACATAGAAAGGAGTGGTGTACTGACGCCATGTGCTGCCGTTCCAGTCACCATGGAACTGTCCGTGATATTTGAGACCTTTGATGGGCTCGATGTCAATGAAGAGGGTGGCACCGAAGCCGAAGCTGCGGTTGTCGTTCATATCCTGATAGTTACCGTGAAGCATACCCTCGAGAGGGTTCATGAACTGATATGAGCTCCAGCCTGCGCCGTCTTCCTTGTAGTTCATAGGGGTGACGCCGTCCTCCCTGTAAGGGGGAAGAAGAGGGCTTGCAATCATCACGGGATGGATTGCGTTCCAGTACATATTGCTCTCAGCGAGTTTGTTGTTCTTGGTGTACCAGCCGGACACGTTCTCACCAATCTTGATGATGTCGAGACCGTTCTTGTGGAGAAGTACGTGGTCTGAGTTGATACGGCCGGTGAGACGGTCATACTGTGACTCATAGGGCTTGCCCATGATACCGTCGTTGTGAGTGTAGCCGAGATTCATGGAGAACTTCGACTTGTTGTTACCGCCCTGCAGACCGAAGCTGTGGTTGTGCTGAACGGCATTCTTGTTGGTATAGAGGTCGAACCAGTCGGTACCTGTCCAGCCATTGGCAACCTTGTCAAGGATGTACTGGGGAACCTGGGTTGACCAGTCAAGCTTCTTGCCATAGACATTCCACTCATACTCGTCAACTATGGTCATATAGTCCTGCGCGTTGAGCAGAGCGGGCTTCTTGTAGGGATTTGAAATACCTACATAGCCGTCGTAGGTTGCAGTAATCTTGCCCTCCTTACCCTGTTTGGTAGTAACGAGGATAACGCCGTTGGCTGCACGCGCACCGTAGATGGCTGATGAAGCGGCGTCCTTCAGAACGTCGATGCTCTCGATGTCGGCAGGGTTGATGCCGTCCATGTTGCCGCCGGGCACTCCGTCGATCACATAGAGAGGGTCTGAATTACCTGTCGTGCCCACACCACGGATGTAAACCTTGAAGTTGGAACCGGGCTGTGCTGAATTCTGTGTGATCTGCACACCGGGGGTCTGGCTCTGAAGGGCCTGGACAGGGTTGGTGGTGTTCAGTTTGGCAAGATCGGCACCCTTCACCTGGACAGTTGAACCGGTCACGAGTTTCTTTTTCTGAACACCATAACCGACAACGACCACCTCGTCGAGGAGTTCGCTGTCTTCTTCAATCAGAATGTCAAAAGAGGTGTTGCCGCCAACCTCGATGACCTGATCTTTGTAACCGACAGAGGAGATGACAAGCTGTGCGCCGTTCTGGACGGTCAGCGTGAACTTACCATCAATGTCGGTAATGGTACCGTTTGTGGTACCCTGCTCAATTACACTTACTCCGACAGCGGGGCCGACGTTGTCCTTGACGACACCGGTGACTTTGTTCTGGGCGAAAAGGGAAGTGCTCAGAAAAAGAACCATCAGAGAAGAAAGTAGTTTACTTTTCATGAATTGATAGTTTTGGGGTTAATAATAATGGTTAATAAAAAAGTATGTTTTGTTAATTCGTGTGTGTTTTATTCTTGATTTCGTCCTACTTTATCACACCAAATATACGAATATACATTACATATTTCAAAGGAAATGTTTCAAAAATGTCTTTTTTCATTCAAAAATCATCAAAAATCGTTTCGAATCCTCCTTTCTCATTATAAAGTTGTCTTTCCCTCATTTTTTCTCAAAATTAACCTTTTTCGGCCATTTTGAGCGGCGTTTTATAAAATTTGATGCAAGTTCTTTAACTATTGGTTCAATACGGTTCTCTTTTCACGAATTATTGTCAACCATATATCTCCTTTTTTCTTTCTTAATTTTTTTCTACATTTGTACGTTGACTCGATGCTTATTGTAATGACAAGGAGATTACTGACATTTCTGCTGGCATGCGCCGTAATAGCAGCTTCTGCAGCTTGTGAAAGGAAAGAAAATCAGGACCCCATACAGAAGGGGGAACCGGATAATCCGGATCCGAAGAAAGAAGAGCCCGGACAGGAGACAGACCCGATATCGAGAGCTTTTCTGATTGCGCAGGAGACTGTGTCCGCCATGGGTGCCGGCTGGAATCTGGGCAACACTCTGGATGCCAATTCCGGTGATACCACTAATATGTGGATAGAAGGTTGGAGATCGAGCGGGGTTTCTGACTACGAGACAGCCTGGGGCCAGGTTCCTCCCACCAAGGAACTGTTCAAGATGATGCGCGAGGCCGGATTCCGTGCGATAAGGGTTCCGATAACCTGGTATCCGCATATGGGCACGAATTTCAATACGCAGGTTGTAAATAACCAGCCGCTCTGGAAGCCTTCGCTTAATCCTGTGGGATACACCGTCGAGAAGGTCTGGATGGATGAGGTCAAAAGGGTGGTGGATGCGGTTCTCGAGGCGGAAATGTACTGCATAATCAATATCCACCACGATACGGGGACGGCAAATACCCATTGGCTGGTTGCGAGCGGGGAGAATTACTCTGCCAACTGTGAACGCTTCAAGGGTCTTTGGCAGCAGATTGCAGAGACTTTCAAGGATTATGACGGGCGTCTTCTTTTCGAATCTTTCAACGAGATGACGGACAACGCTGATTCCTGGTGCTTCGCATCATACGGCACACCGCCACCGACACACTATGATGCCGCTATGGCTGCAGATGCATATGGCGCAATAAATGCCTATAATCAGGATTTCGTTGACGTCGTAAGGGCTACGGGAGGAAATAATTTCGAGAGAAATCTGGTCGTTAACACCTATGCCGCCTGTAGCGGAGAAGGCGAGTGGAACCCCCATCTCAAGGAACCTCTCAAGGAAATGAAACTGCCCGAGGATACTGTGGAGGACCATATCATATTCCAGGTGCATTACTATCCGACCTTCTCCAGCCTTTCTGACGGCAAGAGCAATGTGGACAGACTGATCAATGGCCTGAACACCTATCTGGTATCCAAAGGTGCTCCGGTGATAGTGGGCGAATGGGGCGCGGGAGGCAATTCCGATGTAACTTACGAAAAGAACCGTTTCGCCTATTTGGGCTTTGCGGAGTATATGGTGAAGCAGGCCAGGAAGAACAACATAGGAACGTTCTATTGGATGGGTATCACCGACGGACAGGACCGTGCCGTTCCGAAATTCACCCAGCCCGACCTCAAGGACGCCATTATCAGAGGCATCACCGCCGAGTGAAGCCCGGCATAAGTTGAAGAATGGTCGATCTTCACATTTTTGAGTTTCCGTTGTCGCTGATACTTGCTGCGGCTCTGGTGTTGTGCATGTTCGTCTTCCGCAAATGCCTTGCAGGGAGGTATCCGGCTTCCGGACTCCTGATTCCGATTCTTCTCCTGATATCTTCGGTACTGCTCGCCGTTGAGGGCAGTTGGAACTTCGGCCTTTTTCACCATTGGACATTCATTCTGACCGTTGTTCTCATGCTTTTCTCCCTCGGCCTGGCCTCAATCGAAGTTTTTCATAAATCACTTTTTTCATTCCTGAGCCACTCGGGGCTGTTCCTTGTACTTTTCGGAGGAATGTTCGGTGCGCCGGACTGCACAGATGCCCATATCAGAGTCTATGAGGGGGGAGGGGCTGAACATATTGCCATTGACGCCGGCGGAAATGCAGTCACGCTTCCTTTCAGCATATCGCTGGAAGACTTCGATATCGACTGCTATGAGGACGGAGCAAGTCCCAGACAATATACCAGCACACTGTCGGTTGGCGGCAGAACATTGCAGACATCGGTCAATCATCCTTGCCGTTATAAAGGATACGATATTTATCAGTCCGGCTATGATATGGACTCCGGACGATATTCCGTTTTGAAAATTGTCCGTGATCCGTGGCTTCCTATTGTGGCACTGGGGGCACTTATGCTGCTGCTTGGTGCGCTTCAGAGTTTGAAAACTGTCTGGAGAAGCTGGAAAATCTTGTTTGCGGCTATGCTGCTGACTGTCATCTTCTCCTTGATTTCGCTTGCCCGCATCAGTTTCGGCACCCTTCCTCCATCCTTGAGGAGCCTGTGGTTTGTGCCTCATATTGCAGTGTATATGCTGGCATATTCCATACTGGCCTTGGCTGTCATCACCGGATTCGCCTCGCTTTTTTCGACAAGGATTCCGGAGAGCATTCCGGACAAACTGCTGTCGACGGCATCATCGCTGCTTCTTATAGGAATGATGTGCGGTGCGGTATGGGCAAAACAGGCCTGGGGCGATTACTGGACCTGGGATGCAAAAGAGTGTTGGGCCGCAGCCACCTGGCTGCTGACGTTGGCTGGGCTTCATGTCTCGAGGAAGAATGTGAGACTCTCACTTGCCTTTCTCGCCTTCCTTGCAATGCAGATGACATGGTACGGAGTCAATTACCTTCCGTCATCAATACATAGTCTTCACACATATTAGCAAATAAAAAACAACTTGCTGATTGCCAGCGAGTTGTTTTTTTTGCGCTCCTCAAGTAGGACTTGAACCTACGACCCCCTGATTAACAGTCAGGTGCTGTAACCAACTGAGCTATTGAGGAATTTTTTCCGTCATTTTTGTTTCGGGATTACAAAGGTACAACAAATATTTGATGTTCAAAATATTTTTTGAGATTTTTTGTTGTATCTTTGTGGTATGGATGCGAATCTTTTTTCAAGGATGGTGAAGGAACTGCTCACCGATACCGGGACGGTTGTCGTCCCCGGTTTCGGAAAGTTCACCGTCCAGGATGTGCCGGCCTCTTTTTCTGACAGGGGCTTTACTTTGAATCCCCCATACAGAACTGTCAAGTTCACACTTTCGGACTATAAGGATGATGCGTTGGCATCCTTCTATGCCAAATCCAACGATTTGGGCTTGGTAAAGGCGAAGGGGGTTATCTCGGATTATGCAACAAGCCTCAGGAACGAACTCCGATCTTCCGGGACTGTGGTCCTTCCGGAATTCGGCCAGCTAAGGCAGGCGGGGCGCAATTGTGTGGTCTTTGTGCCGGATGAGGGGTTGTCGATATTTCCTCAGTTCGATCTTTTGCTTCCTCTGGCACTGAAGAACAGGAATTTCGTCGGAGGTGCGGATTCCGGAACTGCGCCGGAAGACGATACCGGAGCTGAAGTCGAAAGGAAAGCCGATGCCGGTAATGAAATTGGAGGTAATGAGATCGGGGCAGAGAAAAAGGTCGGGCTTTCAGGATTCCGGACAGCTGTCATTGTCATTGCCATTGTTGTCCTTATGCATTTGCTTGCACTTGCCGTTCTCGGGCGTCTGGCTCCGGAACTTGTGGATCCGTTACTGTACGACAAGGAAGAGCTTGAGATTCTGAACACAGCCCTATGATTGAACTTGTTTATCCTGTAGGCTCGTTTGTGCCCGTACTCCCCGCCGCCACTTCTGAACATCCGGCGAGGAAAAAGAAGGGTGAACGCCTTGAGATGTTCCCCGTCATTCAGGAGAACGGAATGGTCACGGCAATGGCCGACAGGGCATTCTGCCACAGCGGCAGCCATCTGCTTCATCCTGTGGTGCACCTCCATATAATAGACAGGTCCGAAAGGATTTTTCTGCAGAAACGTTCGACAAAGAAAGATCTCCAGCCCGGCCGCTGGGACACTTCCGTGGGCGGACATGTCATATATGGTGAAAGCATCCTTGAGGCTCTTTTCCGGGAAGCGTCGGAGGAACTCAACCTTGTAGGATTCAACCCCATATATCTCGGGTCGTATAGATACGATACTGTCAGGGACTCAGAGTTTGTGAACATGTTCGCCGCCGTGGGATCCTTCAATCTTGTACCGGATGGCGATGAGGTCTCAGAGGGTCGCTGGTGGAGCGTTGGCGAAATAGAACGCAGTCTTTCGTCAGGCATTCTTACAGACAATTTCTCTTCTGAATTCAAAATGATAGGAAAACGGCTGATTGCTCTTCTTTGAAATGGACTCCGAATATACAACCCTGAAACTTACCTCGCATAAGAATGATCTTCCGCTTAACGTCGTAGTTGTGGACAGACATACCGACGATGAACTGCGGAAATTCGTTTCGGACCAATTGTCAAGATGGGAGTTTGCCAGAGATAATTACAGGGCTCTCAAGAAGGTGGATATCAGGGAAATGGAATATAACGGACTCCGGATTGCCGTGCACTGTAATCCGTCAAGAGCCATTTCAAGCAAGGCGAAGACCGACAGCGCCAGCCTGAACGCAAGACCTTGTTTCCTGTGCCGTTCAAACAGACCGGCAGAACAGATTTCCCTTGATTTCGAAGGGACGAAAGACAAGAAATACCATATTCTGACCAATCCTTTTCCGGTTTTCCAGAATCATCTGATAGTCGCCGCCGACTCGCATATTCCGCAGTCAATCTGGCACCGTTACGTGGATATGCTGATTCTGGCAAAGCGTTACAGGCAGTTTACATGGATATACAACGGCCCGAAATGCGGTGCCTCGGCTCCCGATCATCTGCATTTTCAGGCATTTCCGTCCGGAATACTGCCCTTGGAGAACGATATCAGGAAACACAGTTCCCTTGAATATGTCACCTGCGTCCAGGATGCATCCCTTTATCGATACGGCAAGTTTGCCAACGGCATATTCGTCATAGACGGAATTACTTCGAAATCTGTTGCGAAAATGCTGTACCGGTTGCTGGACTGTGTTCCGGTGGAAGAGGGGGACAGTGAGCCGCGATTCAATCTTTTCACTTTCTATGCAGACGGTCACTACGTTTCCATCGTGGTTCTGAGGACCTGCCACAGATCTTCGCATTACTCTTCGACTGATCCCGTGTCGCATCTTTCCATGAGTCCCGGATGCGTGGACGTGGGAGGTGTTTTCATTACTGTGGAACATGATGATTATGAGAAACTTACTCCTGGTCTTCTTGCCGGTATGATGGAGCAGGTTACAATCGGCAAAGATACAGAGGACTTGATTGTGAGGCGCCTCACCCGGACACAGCCTTCTGTGGAAGTCGATGTCTTCAGCGCGCGCGAACTGATTTTTGAAATAACGTCCGATGGGGCCGGGCGCCGGGCTGCCCGCTATCAGGATGGCCGTATAGAGTATGGAGGCATACTCTACGATGAGTTGTTCTTTGAGGCCAAGACCCTTTCCACTATGTATGCCGAGACTTCGTTCATACTTCAGGATGTCCCTTATGCGGGTTCTCTGAGGATTACCGTGTCAGACGGTGTACTGGTTGCAACCAACATCATAGGTGTGGAGGATTTCATTCTCAGCATCCTGTCTTCTGAGGGCCCCTCGCAGTATGATGGCGTTGAAAACCTGATGGAGCGTGCGATGGCATTGCGTTCCGGCCTCATGGCTTCAAAGCCGAGTGCAAAGCATCAGGGATATTCCGGTCTGACCGCTGTTGTCAGTCGGGATGTGCGTGAAGCGGTGGACAGGACTTGGGGGGAATATTGATTTTTTTGTATATTTGCAGATTAATTGCTTTAAATACTATTGAATATGCGCATAAAAACCATTTCAGCCGTTATAGTCGGGACATTGGTCGCATTCTCTGCCGGGGCCCAGAGTGCCGCCGAGATTGCTGCTGCCAAGTCCATGGCCCGCAACTACGGGTATTCCGATGCGGAAATTGACAATATGCTCAACGGGCGTGGACCTGCCAATGCTCAAAATTCCAATGCTGGAGGCAAGGCTTCCACTTCGAAACAGCAGAATAACAATGGCGTGATATCTTATGAGCAACCGGCCGGAACAACAGTATATCCTTATCTCCCCGATGAAAATGATGAGAGAGGTTCTCGGAAGGGGGTGATCCGGTCCGTGTCCGTGTCCAGAGGCGGTGAGGTGTTCCCGAAAGGCCAGTGGCGTCCGGCAGCGGCGGATAACGTCAGGTCAGGACGTTACGCCAAAGGCCTCTATCACGTTGCCAATGATGATACATCTGTTCAATATCCGAATGATGAGGGAGATAGTGAGTATGACGTCATTTATCAATATTATGATGTCAACGGCAATCCCGTCAAGGTTTATCTTGACAACAATCTGCCGGTAAGCCTTGATGTTCCCATCATCCCGGTAGATACGATTCAGACAGATGCTGCGCCGCGTTATAAATCAATCTTCGAAGGCGAAGATAAGATTTTCGGTCACGAGTATTTCAGGTCGCAGGGGCTGGGAATAATTCCCACTTACAATGCTCCGGCGCCCGCCAGTTATATGCTGGGTCCCGGTGATGAGGTTGTGATAGACATCTGGGGTGCAACTGTTTCCAATGTCGTTGCTACTGTTGAGAATGATGGCAGTATCACGATGCAGGATCTCGGTCCGGTCTATATTGCCGGTATGACCCTTGCTGATGCGCAGGTACATCTTAAGGACCAGTTGTCGCGTCTGTATTCCGGTCTTCACGAGGGCGGTGACACTTTCCTCAGACTGTCAATCAACAAGATAAAAGGTGTGTCGGTCAGCGTTTCCGGTGAAGTTGTGACTCCAGGGGTGTATACCATTCCTTCGCTTTCGTCCATCAGTTCCGCCCTGTTCATGGCAGGTGGCGTCCGTGACAATGCTTCAGTGCGTAACGTTGCCATATATCGTCAGGGAAAGAAAGTTGCTACTTTCGACCTGTATGCCATGATTTTCAAAGGCAGAATCAACGAGAACCTCCGTTTGCAGGAAGGCGATGTCATCTATGTGCCTTCATACTCATCCGTCATCAGCGTCCGCGGTGCGGTTGCGCAGCAGATGAGATACGAGATGCGCGAAGGGGAGACTGTGGAAGATGCTCTCCTTTTTGCCCAAGGATTAACGTCCTATGCCCGTAAGGATGCTGTGAACGTTTCTCGCAGAAGCCCCTATGGAGGCGGCTCCTTTGACGTTAAGAAAGATCAGTTCGGAAGTTTCAAGCTTCAGGACGGTGACGTGGTCAGCGTGAATGCCTATGTGGCTCCCAAGATTAACCGTGTGACAATTCAGGGCCCGGTTCGTTTCCCCGGAGCCTATGCCATTGGCGGCAGTATCAATGATATCGCTTCTCTCGTAGATGCAGCCGGCGGACTTATCGAGGGTGCATATACCGGGCGCGGACAGATAAACAGATTGGATGACAATCTGAATCCTTCATTTGTGACCTTCAATCTCAATGATGTTATTGACGGAAAGGAACGTGTCGAACTCAAGAGGGAGGACGTCGTTGTCCTTTTCGCAACTGCCGACTTCTCCGAAAACTTCACGGTAACGATGGAAGGACACGTACAGAGCCCCGGTTCCTTCACCTTCAAGGAAGGAATGACGGTTCTGGATCTTATATTGATGGCCAAGGGCGTGCGTGAGGATGTGTTCCTTGACAGAGGTCACGTGCGCAGACTTTCACACGAAGGGTATCGTGAGCTTGTTACGTTCAACTTGAAGGATGTGCTTGACATGAATGTTTCCATACCCTTGATGAGAAATGACACTGTACGCGTCTATAGCCGTGCCGAACTTCTTGAAGGTGCCTTCGTTGCCGTAGGTGGTCAGGTAAATGATCCCGGGCATCTGGTATACCACAAGGGAATGACGCTCAATGATGCTGTAATCATGGCAGGAGGGTTCACCAATGGTGCCGACCTGCGCAATGTCGAGGTCGCCAGCAGGGGAGGCCGTGAGAGAGGTGTTGTAAGGACTTTCAATCTGGAGGAAGACCCGGAATCGGGAGTCACTGCGGTTCTGCTTCCTTATGACGTTATATCTGTACGTCAGCTCACTTATTACACAGCCCAGACTACGGTTACAATTAACGGAGAAGTTTTGTCGCCAGGCCCATATACCATTGCGAGGTCTGAAATCAGACTGTCTGATGTGATGAAGAGGACGGGCGGCTTCACTGAAGAGGCATATCCACATGGAGCGCGGCTCACCAGGGTGCTGACCGAAGAGGAAAAGGAACGTCAGGCCGTGGCCGTGATGATTGCAAGCAAGAATCTGAAGAAGGATTCGCTCTCCGTGGAAACGCTTGCAGATCGATTCTTCATCGGTATCGACCTTGAGAAGGCGTTGGCTAATCCGGGGTCATTGGAAGATATCCTTCTCCGTGACGGTGATATAATAGAGGTTCCTACAATGAACAATACCGTAAAGGTTTCCGGAGGCGTATTCTATCCCAATACAGTTTCTTTCAATCCGTCCATGTCCTGGAAGGAATATATACGCCGTGCAGGTGGTTTTACCAAACTTGCGCGACGCGGCAAGACCTATGCCGTATATATGAACGGGGATGTCAGCGTCGGCAACAGAATCAAGCCGGAACCCGGTATGGAACTTGTCATTCCTGAGCGCAAGGAATCCGAAGACAGACGGATGTCCCCTGCGGAAATCGCTTCTCTCGCAACCTCGGCTACGTCGGTTGCAACACTGGTAACCACTTTGGTAAAACTGTTCTAAAGACTTGAGTTTATGAACGAGAATATAAACAATGCTCCGGTTGCAGAAGACGGTATAGATTACAAGGCCATTCTGTTGCGTTTTTGGGCAAAACGGAAGTATATTCTGTATGTATGCGGAGCTTTCGCTGCTCTTGGCCTCCTGGTAGCCATTTTCCAGAGACCTGTATATACGTCATCCTGCACTTTTGTTCCCCTCAGTTCTTCTGCCAAGGCATCAAGCAGTTCATTGTCTTCTTTGGCGGCGATGGCGGGAATCAACCTCGGCGATATGAGTGCCGGAGAATCGCTGTCTCCTCTGATTTATCCTCAGATTCTGGGAAGTGTGGAGTTCAACAGGGAACTTATGAGGGTTCCGCTTCATTTCAAGCGCTACGACGAGCCGGTTTCTCTGTATGACCTTGCTACTGACCCCAAATATCGCAGATTTACTGTGGCCGGTGCCTTTGCGGCCGTAAAGAAATACACCATCGGCCTTCCTTTCGTGATTCTAGGCGCAATACGTGGCGAACAGCCGGATATCGTTGTTCCGGGAGGGGAGGAGAAAAAGATAAGCGCCTATACGAAAGATGAGTATAAGGTGTATGAATCACTTTCGAAAATGCTTTCTCTCTCTGTCGAGAAAAAAGACGGTTATCTGACTCTCAGCGCAAAATCATCTGAAGCGCTTGTCGCTGCCGAATTGTGTCAGGGAGCTTTGAATCTGATGCAGAAATACATTTCGGATTTCAAGCAGAATCAGGCAAAGGACAATCTCGCTTATCTTCAGGCCAGAAGCGATGAGACCAGGGATGTCTATATCGCCAAACAGATGGAGCTTGCACAGTATGTGGATTCCAACAGAGGTGCGCAGACGGCAACGTCCGAAACCCGTCGCGAACAGCTTTCCTCAGAATATAACCTGGCCTTCGCCCTTTATACGGAAATTTCCAAACAACTGCTTCAGGCAGAACTCAAGGTGAAGAATGACACTCCGGTATTGTCTGCCGTGAAACCGGTGGATGTCCCGATGAAGAAGAGCAACAGCCGTATCAAGACCTTGTTTGTATGGGTGTTCCTCGGTGTGGTTGTCTCTTTCGGCTCTGTGCTGGGACTTGACTGGCTGAAAAAGAATGATGTGAAATATCCGTTCGGGAGGCCAGTGCGCCTAAAATCATTCTACGAGGAATGGAATTGAATTGAATCCGAATTGAGAGCAACTCCGTGGATATCCTGAAAATTCCCAATGATATTTTTTTCGAAGAAGTAAGGAATATCCTTGCATCCGGTCAAAGCGTAACTATCAGGGCGACTGGGAGAAGTATGACTCCCACTTTCATCGATGCGGTCGATTCTGTAACCGTGTCCCGTTGTGATTACCGTTCAATCGAGGTCGGTGACGTGGTTCTTTTCGACAGGGGAGATGCCGTATGCCTTCACAGAGTCATAAATATAAAAGGTGATACCCTGGTCATACGGGGGGACGGGAACTCTCACTCCGCCGTTGAATATGCCAAGTCTGACAAGGTCATAGGAAAAGTTACAGGAGGAACCATGATGGGCGGGCATCCTTTCTCGGTCTCCGACAACAGATGGAAGCGCAATACACGCCTTATTCTCGGATTTCACCTTCCGTTTTCCATATTCATCCGTCTGACATCATTACTGAAATCCTATCCTTTTTCCGCTCTGGCAATTCTCCTGCTGTTTTTTCTGTCATTTTTCAATCCCGGAAATACAGAATTGCCGGATATCCCCGATTCTGACAAGATAGCCCACATGATAATGTATTGCTCTCTGTCTTCCGTATTCTGGTTCGAATGGCTCAGGCGGCGTCCTCTTGATAGAAGGGCAGTCATACTCGGATTTGTATACTGTTTTTTTGTGCCGGTCATTCTTGGCGGACTTATAGAATTGGGCCAGCATTTTCTTGTCACTTACCGCGATGGTGACTGGCTTGATTTTCTGGCGAATACCGTCGGATGCCTGCTCGCAGTCGCCATTACCTTTTTCATTACTGTTCCACTTGTCAAAAGATTCAAATTGCTTAATGTTTATGGAGAGAAGACCGATTGTTAGATTTCTGATTGCAATCCTGTTTGGGATTTCGTTGTCCACTGCGGTCCTGCCCGCGGCTCCGAAAGTAAAAACCGGCTTGGAAGTGCTTCGTGATATGGATTTTCTGCCTCTCCAGGGAAAACGTGTCGGCCTTGTGACCAACCCGTCAGGAGTGGACCATAATCTGAAAAGCACAATAGAGATATTGCACGAGGCACCGCAGGTAAACCTTGTGGCCCTGTATGGTCCTGAACACGGCGTCAGGGGAGACGTTTACGCCGGAGGCCACGTTACCGACTACACAGACCCCCAGACAGGACTCCCCGTATATTCGCTTTACGGCCCCACGCGCAAACCCACTGCAAAGATGCTTGAGGGTATTGACGTTGTGGTGTATGATATCCAGGATGTTGGTGCCCGCTGCTATACATTCATCAGCACTCTGGGCCTTGTGATGGAAGTTTGTGCCGCACTTGACATCGAGGTTATGGTGCTTGACAGGCCCAATCCGCTCGGCGGGCAGAAGATAGAAGGCTGTTACGTGGAACAGCCTTTCAATTCATTCGTAAGCCAGTACAGAATACCTTTCGTTTACGGACTTACGCCGGGAGAGCTTGCCATCCTTATCAATGAAGAAGGTCTTAACCGAGGACAGCTGGGAAACCAGAAACCGGTCAAATGCCGTCTTGAAGTGATTCCCATGCAGGGGTGGACACGTGATATGACTTACGAAGACACAGGCCTGCCCTGGGTACTGCCTTCACCAAATATTCCTTTCTCATATACTCCGGTAAACTATGCTTCGTCCGGGCTGTGCGGCGAGATATACAACTATCTTCAAGTAGGTGTATCATACACCCTGCCTTTTCAGGTTTTTGCAGCCACGTGGATAGAACCTTCGGCACTTTTGTCCGAATTGCAGACATACTCTCTTTCCGGAGTCGCCTTCCGTCCCATTCACTACCGTCCTTTCGCTGGTGCCCAGGCCGGTAAGCTTGTGGCGGGCGTGCAGGTCTTTTTCACTGACTACAAGGCTGCGAGATTGACAGAAGTACAATTCTACGTGATGCAGGCTCTTGCGAAGCTCTATCCGGACCATCTGCCTTTCGGCCCTGACGAGAAAATCGGGCTCTTCAACAAGGTATGCGGAACAGATTTCATAAAGAACGCTTTCTCGAAGAATTATCTTGTATCCGACATTTTGCAGTACTGGCGCAAGGACGAAGAAGAGTTCCGTTCGCTTTCCCAGAAATATTACCTCTATTAATCATTTTTACATATATTTGTATAATATGAGAATACAGAATACAATAGCTGTAGCCGGACTTGCACTTCTCATGTCGGCTTGCTCCGGAAACGGTGTCATCTACTCTGACAGGGAATTCACCTGGACAAGAGAAGCCTTTATTCAAGGTACCTTGAGGGCGTACGCTCCCGATTCATATACTTTGGTTTCCAATTACCCCGATGCGGAATTTGAATCGGGACAATGGCATTTGGAGGCAGACCTTTCAGGGCAGCCGCTGTATTCGGCGCCCACAAGGCTTGAGGAAGCCATATTCAATCTTTCGCTCGAAGAGTCCGTCAAGGCTGTCGAGCCGGATTCCACCCTGCGTACGGGAGTCCAGTGGGGCGGTGTATGGACAAGGGACGTAAGCTACAGCACGATATTGGGAATTTCGGCTGTTCAGACCGAGGCCGCCAAAAAGAGTCTGATGGCCAAAGTGGACGTTCTTGGCAGGATAATACAGGATACAGGTACGGGCGGAAGCTGGCCGTGTTCCACTGACAGGCTTGTCTGGGTGATGGCGGCCTACGAATTGTACAAGGTAACCGGTGATGAGGAATGGAAAGCGGCAATCTATCCTGTCATCAAGCGTTCTCTGGAAGATGACAGGGCAACGGTCTTTGATACCAGCACCGGCCTTGTGAAAGGCGAGTCGTCATATCTGGACTGGAGAAAGCAGGAATATCCCCTGTGGATGAACGCCGTCGATATTTACCAGAGCGAGAACCTCGGTACGGAATGCGTCCATTATGCGGCCTGGGATATACTTGCAAAACTTGAGGGCGAACTCGGAGACGGTGTAAAGGCCGATGAATACCGGAAAGTCGCCGATGATTTGAAAAATGCCATCAACAGAAACCTCTGGATGGAGGACAAGGGCTGGTATGCCCAATATCTGTATGGCAGGAAATATCCTGTCAAGTCTCCCAGATTCGAGACTCTGGGCGAGGCTCTCACCATACTTCTGGGTATATGCCCCGAGTCGGATGTTGCCGCTATGGTGGCAAAGGCTCCCTGTGAGGATTTCGGAACTCCTTGTTTCTATCCCCAGATCAAGGGGATACCTCCATATCACAACGATGCAATGTGGCCTTTCGTTCAGGGGTATTGGAACAAAGCGGCTGCCAAAGCCGGCAATCCTGATGCCGTTCTCCACGGTATAGCCTGCATTTACAGAATGGCTGCATTATTCCTTACCAACAAGGAGAATGTCGTTATCTACAATGGTCATTGCGAGGGCACCCAAATCAACTCCTCACGTCAGTTGTGGAGCATTGCCGGTGCATTGAGCTCGGTACTGAATGTGCTGATGGGAATGGAATTTCTCGAGGACGGCATTTCCTTCCATCCTGTTGTGCCTTTGGAAATGGCGGGTACCAGGAGGCTTGAACATTTCAAGTGGAGAAAATCGCTGCTTGATATCGAGGTTACCGGGTATGGTGCCGGCATAAGGTCCTTCTCTATAGACGGTAAGGAATGTCGGGACGATTTCTTCCCCGAAGACCTTGAAGGCCGACACAACATATCCATCGTTCTGAACGGTCAGTTTCCCTCAAGAGGCATCAATATGGTTCCGAACGTCTATTCACCCGCTACTCCTGCACCTGCAAAAGTGTTCGGGTCTTCGACCGGCAACCACTTCACCTGGTCTTCAGATGCCGACAGCTTCGTAGTGCTCAGGAACGGAGTGCCGGTGGATACCACAACGTTAGGCATTTATGAAGTGAAGCAGGATGGTGAGTATCAGGTAATTGCCGTCGGAAGGGACGGATGGGGCTCGTTTGCAAGCGAACCGATTGACTACCACTCCGATGAAATCGTCGAAAAGATTAAGGTCTATACCACACGAGCCTGGAACAGAGATATCGCAGTAGGCATTTATGTTCCCGATGACGGCCTGTGGTTTGCCGATTTCCTTTACAACAATCCACAGGATGATTTTGAGCACAACAACAAGTGCTGCAACAGGACAGTTTACGTCAACGGCGTCAAGGCCGGACTCGCAGTATTCCCCCAGGTAGGCAAGGGGCTTACCAAGTTGCTGCTCCGTTCCAACTGCCTGAAGCTGGAACTCAGGAAAGGGTACAATCGTATCGAACTGACATACTCGTCCGAGAACGAGAATATGAACATAGACGTCAACGAGTGTTACATTGACAGCATCAGACTTATACCGGCAGAATAAATTTACAGATATATGAAACCTACACTTTTAGTACTTGCAGCGGGAATGGGCAGCCGTTACGGCGGCCTCAAGCAGATGGATGGCCTCGGCCCTGGAGGCGAGACGATAATAGACTATTCGATTCATGATGCCGTCGAGGCTGGATTCGGCAAAGTGGTTTATATAGTCAGGGAATACTTCAAGGATCAGATGGAAGCTCATTGCCGTGAGAAATATGGTAACGTCAAGTGCATTGACGGAACGCCTCTTGAGTTCGTGTTCGTAACCCAGGAGCTCACAAAAATCCCTTCCGGCTACGCTGTGAATCCTGAACGTGAAAAGCCTTGGGGTACAGCCCATGCGGTTCTTATGGCAAAGGATGTCATCAATGAGCCTTTCGCCGTGATTAACGGTGATGACTATTATGGTAAGGATTCTTTCAAGGTTCTTGGAGATTTTCTCAGGTCTGTAGAGGGGCAGAAAGGCCGTTACAGTCTTGTCGGTTTCCAGCTCGACCACACTCTCAGCGAGAGCGGCGGAGTTTCGCGCGGAATCTGCGAGAGCGATTCGGACAATATGCTCACCAAGGTTGAGGAATGCCATAATATCGTGAAGGAAGCCGACGGGAAATGCTACGGTGACAACAGCGTTACCGGTGTGACGCATCAGGAGTTCTGTGCGAAAGCGCCCGTTTCAATGAATATGTGGGGCTTCACTCCCGACTATTTCGCTCTCAGCGAAGAGGTTTTCAAGGACTTCCTTTCAAAGAACGGAATGGAACTGAAGAAAGAGTATTATATTCCGTATGCCGTCGATTGCATGATCAAGGCCGGCAACGCAAGCTGTGAGGTGCTTCACACTCCGTCACATTGGTTCGGAGTGACATTCAAGGAAGACCGTCCCGGTGTCGTGGCGAAGTTCCGCGAGTTCGCCGAGCAGGGCATTTACCCCAATCCTCTGTATAAGTGAACTATCTGATTGAAAATGCCTCTGTAGTCAACGAAGGCAAGGTTTTCAGGGCCGACGTACTTGTACGGGACGGCCTTATTGCCGATATCTTCAGGTCTGTGGATTTTCACTCGGATAATAATACCGGCGCGACGCAGTTGCCGTACGGAGTCAGAACCATAGACGCCACCGGCAAGTATCTGATTCCCGGCATAATAGACGAACACGTACATTTCCGCGAGCCGGGTCTTACCGCAAAGGCCGACATAGCCTCGGAAAGCCGCGCTGCCGTGGCCGGCGGTGTCACGTCCTTTATGGATATGCCCAATACACTGCCACAGACAGTTACGGGGCAGCTTCTGGAAGACAAATTCGACCTTGCTTCACAAAAGTCATTGGCAAACTATTCCTTCTATCTTGGAGCTACCAATGACAATTTGTCTGATATTCTACGCATTGATACGGAAAAACTTTGCGGAATCAAGCTTTTTATGGGCTCGAGCACGGGCAATATGCTGGTGGACAGCAGGGAAGTGCTTGAAACTCTTTTCAGGGAAGTTCCCTGCCTGATAGCGGCACACTGTGAAGACGAAGGGATAATCAGACGTAATACGGAGAATTTCCGCGCAGCGGTTGCATCCGGTAACGCTACTGCCGACACGGCCTCTGTACATTCCCGTATCCGCAGTTCGGAGGCCTGTTACCGTTCTGCCGCATACGCCGTTGAACTTGCAGATAAAACCGGTGCCCGCTTTCATTTGCTCCACGTTTCCACTGCGACGGAATTGGGACTTCTGCGCAATGACATTCCATTGGCGGAAAAGAGGATTACCGCCGAGACCTGTCCCCATTACCTTCTGCTTGACGAAAACCGCTACGCGGAGTTGGGCTTTGCAATAAAATGCAATCCTTCAATAAAATCGCAGGAGGACCGTTCCGCCCTGATATCCGCCGCCCGTTCCGGCCTGATAGACACTGTCGGTACAGACCACGCCCCGCACCTGAAGGAAGAAAAGTTCACGGGTGATTATTTTACAAGCAAATCGGGATTCCCCTCAATCCAGCACAGTTTCGACCTTATGTATACCGTTCAGGGTCTTGCCATTACAGATATCGTCAGACTTATGTGCCATAATCCTGCGACGCTGTATCGCATAAATCGTCGCGGTTTCATCCGCAAGGGATATCACGCAGATCTTGCAATTGTTGACCCGCAGTATCACGGGCATATCTCCAATGAATCGGAATACAGCAAATGCGGCTGGAGTCCTTATGACGGATTTGATACCGTTTCCAAAGTCACTCACACCTTCGTAAACGGCAATCTGGTATTCGAGAAAGGGGAGTTTCACGAAGAAAGCCGTGGACAGAGACTCGATTTTACAACAAAGCAACCATAATGCGAAGAATCATTCTTCAATCAATACTTCTCCTGCCATAGGCGGGAGATTTTTTTTGCTCCTTATGCCCAGCTGCTCGACCTCCCTTGCCGCACGGAGTATACTCTGACCGTTCTCACGTAATTTCAGGTCGCCTTCGTCGAACGCTTTCCGGGCATCCTCAAGCTTCTGGCCGACCTTTGCGTATGCATCGCAGAAAGAAGCCACGCGGTCGACCATCTTCTGAGCCGCCGCGACAATTTTCTCCTGGTTCCTGGCCTGTTCGAAGTTTATCCATGCCGTGCGTATGAGCCTGAGGAAGGGCATAAGTGTTTCTTCGCTGACGATGAGCACGTTCTTCCTGTATGCATCTGCGATGATATGGGGGTCGCTCTGTCTGGCGAGGACAAGGGCATTGACGTTGGGTACGAACATCACCGTATAGTCAAGGCATTTGCGTCCCGGTTTGAGATACGAATGATAGTCTTTCCTGGCAAGGCAGTCGATGTGCTCCTTGAGGGCCTTGATGTTACGCTCGACCGCATCTTTGCGCTGCTCGTCTGTCGTTGCGTCAAAGTAATCAGAGAGGGCGTTGAGGGGCGCCTTGCTGTCGATGATGATGTCCGTGTTGTCGGGGTAGTGCAGAATGAAGTCAGGGCGCATACGCTTGCCCGTTTCCTCGTTCACGATGGTTATGCCCATCTCGTCACGGAGAGTCTCTTCCTTGTCGTAGTCGCGCCCTTCGACAAATCCCTCGCTGACGAGTATGTTGTTGAGCTGGGTTTCTCCCCAGCAGCCCTGCATCTTGTGCTGGCCGCGGAGGGCGTTTGCAAGGTGGTCCGCCTTCAGCCCGACATTCTCCGTCTGGTCCTTCAGATTCTTCACGGCTTCGCCTATCTGGGTGCGGAGTTCTGCGGAGCTGACATCCTGCTTCTCCTTATTGGCGTCAAACGCCGCCTTCATTTCCTTGAGGTTCTTGTTGAAGTCGCCTGCGATGGTGCTGAAGGAGGCCTCCGCGTGTTTTGAGAACTCTTCCTGACGAGCCTTCAATACCTTTTCGCTCTCTGCGGCTATCTGTGCCTTGACGGCGGCTATCTGCTGTGCAAGAGCCTTCTCGTTAGCCACCTTGTTTTCTTCAAGGTTCCTGGCATAGTCAGCCTTCAGATCTTCGATGTGCTTCTGATTATATTCAACATCCTTTTCCAGTCCGAGGATTCTGATGTTTTTGGCTTGAAGTTCTTCGTTTGCAAGCCGGAGATTCTCAGTGACTTCGGCGATGTGGCGGTCAAAAGACGACTTTGAGAGCAGATAGCCCGCAATGGCGGCCACTGCAATGACTATTGCAACAATGGTTATACTCATAATCGGAGGGTCAAAAGTTCGGTGTCGATATCAGGGTTTGAGGCTTGCAATGCAATTGATGACCTCGGCAACGGTGCTGAACGGTTCCCGGGTGGGGAGTTGGATGCCGAATTTGTTTTCTATTCCCAGCGAAAGCATCAGCATCGACAGCGAATCGACTCCCAGGTCAGTTATGAGATTCGATTCCTCGCCTATAGTCGAGAGATTGAGCTTCGGTTTTACAAGTGCCATCACCTCCTTGAGGCCGGCCATGATTTCTTCACGTGTCATTATGGTTTTGGTTTCAGTTTCTCTTGACTTTCATTATATATTTGTACAAAGTTAGCATATTTTTTATATGGCGGTCAAAATAATTAAAGTCAATTCGAAATCACTTTTAAGGAAATTCATACGTTACCCTTTCGCTTGATATTGGCCACTGCAATATCCGCACAACCCAGATTTATGCCAAGATTGTAGACGAGAACAAACGCAAGGCAGTCAACCTCATACCAAAAATTTAACAAAAGCAAAACGAATCCGTTTCATTCTTGTTTATATTTTTTGTTTGTTTGTTTATTTATTTTTATCTTTGCGAACCAATTTGCAACTATGGCCGATAATAAAGCAACAAAAGAAGAAGTTGAAGCTTTCTTGAACGAGTTCAAAGAGAAGGCAAAAGTTTTCGGCATAGTATACAATGATGACAAAGGCGAAAACAGGCAGACACTTTTGGATCTGGAACTTTTTGGGAGTAAGCGTGACGAATATATATTGAATCTACGACCGGAAGATTATTATCAAGGTCCTGACGAGAATGATTATGATAAAGACGAGGGGCCTGTATGGATGTTTGGAATAGGCATCAAAAAAAGAGGTAAAAAGAAGAAGCTACCGATTTACATTAAGATATATATTACTAAGACCGAGGGTGCATCCAACTATTGCATTTCCTTCCACGTAGCCAAATTTGAAATGTCATTTCCATTTAAAACAGAGTTATGAGAAGTCCATTCACAGGCGGAAACGTCATAAAAAAGTCAAGGCCTGAGACCTATACCTTCAGAAATGAGAAGTATACTGTCTTGGCATATTATTTTGAATGTGTAGATACCGGAAGGACATTCACCAATGCTGAAGTTGATGATCAGCTGATGAAAGATGTATATAGCCAGTATCGTAAGCGTCATGGTATTCCTTCGCCATCAGCATTGAAGGAACTCAGAGAGAAGTATGGATTATCCGCTCATATAATGTCTAAGATTGCCGGTATGGGAATCAACCAGTATGGAATTTATGAAAATGGCGAAATGCCGACAGTCATTGTCGGACAGAAACTTTCCACTCTCTTTGAAAAGGAATCACTTCTGAAAAGTATTGATGGAGCACGTATCAAACTAGGCAAAGATTATGATCGAGTAAAAGAGAAGGTGGAATCCTATGTTGAGCCTAAATCTTTCAATCTTGCCAAGGTTTATTATCCTCAATTCGACGAGATTGTTCCGTTGATGTATCCTTCCATTGCCTATCGAATAAGAAAACCAAGATGGGCAACATGCCAATAACAATCAAAGCCAATCATTATGGAAGAGAAAGTTAATGTAAAGTTCAGACTTGTTTCTATTGACAACGAACATTATACGCCCAACTTTGAAGGAGTCGAGCTCAACTCAATTCCCGAGGAGAGATTAAAGTTTCAATACAAAATCGACACTGTAATACAGATGTCGAAGGGTAACATTCTTGTGATTCCGAGCATTCGATATTCTTACGAGAATCAAGAATTACTGGTTGCCAATGCCGTGTTCACCTACTCTGTTCTTAATCTTGACAGCGCAATCATTGTGGATAAAGAAAACCAGAGGATAAATGTAAAAGCAGATATCTTCCCATCCCTCGTGGGAGCGGCATACAGTACCCTGCGAGGAATAGTATTTGCCAGGACATCCGGTACTCCTCTTGCAAAATATCCTCTCCCGATGATTGAAGTAAAAACTCTGGTAGAGAAGAATGGAATCTCAGTTGAGGAATAGAGCGCAAGAACCATAGCCAAACCTCTATTGACCCAATATTGACTCAAGAGATCATCCCAAAAAATACATAGATATTCGCACCGTCGTTCAACAACTGAACGGCGGTTTTGCGTTTCACGCACAACCTTTTGGCGCTCGGCAGTGTCCAAGCAAGCTTGACACTGCACTCGCTTACCTAAAGGTTTCTTTTT
>JAZLKN010000042.1:0-91765 GCA_045597605.1 Candidatus Cryptobacteroides sp.
TTATTTCCGCAATCAGCTTCGCGAGTTGCTCACTAACTACGGTGATGTGTTCGAGGTATGGTTTGACGGTGCCAATGGCGGCAACGGATGGTATGGTGGCGCTAATGACACTCGCACCATCGATCGCTTGACTTACTACCAGTGGGACGAGACATACAGGATGATTCGTGAACTTCAGCCGCATTGCGTAATCTGGAACGACGGAGCAAACCGACGTGGTGATCTGCGCTGGGTAGGCACGGAGGCAGGCAATATCGGACATCGCAACTGGAGTCTTATGTGCTGCACAAAGGATCCTGAATGGGGCGATTTGCACTACGGCATGGAAGATGGCGATGTGTGGTGTCCTGGTGAGACAAATACGAGCATCCGTCCGGGATGGTTCTACCACACTACGGAAGATGCGCATGTGAAATCGCTATCAAAACTGATGGACACTTACTACAAATCTGTCGGCAGAAACAGCACTCTCCTGCTCAACTTCCCAATCATGCCTAACGGACTTATCTCGCCAATAGACAGCGTGCGCGGAACGGTATTCGCTGATATGATTCACAAGGTGTTTGACAATGACCTTGCCAAAGGCATTAAGCCGAAGAAGGAGGGTGACAGCATTTTTGTGCTTAACTTCAAACAACCTACGACATTCAACCGCTTCATGGCTTGCGAGGACATCAGTCGTGGTCAGCGCGTGAAGGAGTTCAAGCTTGAAGCATTTGTGGATGGCGCATGGGTGCCACTGAAGGATGAACTTGCCGACTGGGGCGACGGTTTGGAAACGATTGGTCGCAAGCGCATAATATGCTTCCAAGATGTTACTGCTACCCGACTTCGCATGACCATCACCAAGACAAAGGCAAAGCCTATTATCAGCAAGATGGGCGTGTTCCTTGTTCCTGAACTGACAGCCGACATTCCTAACTCAGGCGAGAAGTTCTCGTCACAGCTCAACATTGCCATGGTAGGCAGCAACGATTCTCCTTCACGCTCCATAATGATTGACCTTGGAGGTACAAAGAAAGTGAAAGGTTTCCGCTATCTCCCTCCGCAAAGACAGGGCGCAGAGGGCATCATCACTCGCTATTCGTTCTGGACAATGGAAAATAACGAATGGAAGCGCATCAGCGAGGGCGAGTTCTCAAACATCGTGAACAACCCAATCTGGCAAAGCGTAAGCATTGAGCCAACAAACTCAAACCTCCTTCGCATCGATGCTGAAAGCTTGAACGCTGGCGAAAGAGCAGTGTATGAAGACATTGAAATTCTGACAGAATAAAGAAACATGAAAAGAATACTATCTATCTTTACCTTACTGGCATTCGTGCTGACTACTAATGCTCAAGGCTTCAAGAATCCTGTTCTGCCAGGTTTCCATGCCGACCCTTCGGTGTGCCGCGCTGGTGATGATTTCTATCTCGTCAACTCTACGTTCCAGTACTTCCCCGGAGTACCAGTATTTCATAGCAAGGACTTGATAAATTGGGAACAGGTGGGCAACTGTCTGACGCGTCCTTCACAGCTCGATTTGTCTGATTTGTATAGCCAACAGAATCCGGAGTTGGGTTGGACGAATGGCGGCATCTATGCTTCGACTATCCGTTACAATGAGCGCAACAAGCGTTTCTACATGGTCACAACGGTATTCCCTTCGCGTCGTCATTTCTATGTGTGGACAGATAATCCCGCAGGAGAGTGGTCGGAACCTATCGTCATTGACTTTGCCATCGGCTCATGCGATCCTACGCTTTATTTCGAAGGCAACAAGACGTACTTCCTCTGGAAGGAAGGCGACATCAAGATTTGCGAGATTGACCTGGAGACAGGCAAACAGCTCGGCGAGATTCATCATCTTGGCACAGGTCTTGGCGGTCGTTATCCCGAAGGACCTCACATCTACAAGAAGGATGTATTCTACTACATGATGCTTGTCGAAGGTGGTACGGAGCATGGTCATCAGGTCAACATTCTCCGCAGTTGTTCGCTCTTCGGGCCTTACGAACCCAACCGTGCCAATCCTATCCTCTCCCACTTCAACATGGAGATGCAAGGAAGCGAAATTCAAGGACTCGGCCATGCTGACCTTGTGCAAGCTCCCGACTCATCATGGTGGATGATTTGTCTTGGCTATCGCACCAGCGGTTATCTGCTTCATGTGATGGGACGTGAGACGATGCTCGCTCCCGTGCGTTGGGATGAGAATGCATGGCCAGTGGTGAATGGCAACGGCACGCTGTCCGTGGATATGAAGTGCAAGACCTTGCCACAAGTGCCTATGGCTGTTGACCCAGAACGCGAGGAGTTCAATTTCGTGAAGCGCAATGTGCCATCATCAAGCTACAGCGCCATCGGTTTGCCATGGGGATGGATGAGCATCGGCAATCCCGACTATTCATGCTACTCACTGACCGAACGCAAAGGCTGGCTTCGTCTGCATCCTACCACAACAACACTTGATAAGCCAACATCTCCTACATTCGTTTCAAGACGACAGACTGAGAAGTCATTTAATGCCACCACGTTACTTGATGCTTCTAATCTTGCAGAAGGCTCACAAGTTGGCATTACTGCATACGCAGCTCCTCTCAATCACTATGATGTCATGGTAGAGAATCGTGGTGGTAAACTCATTGTGCGTCCGAACATCCGTCTTGGCGAACTTGCTCATACAGAGAAGGAAATAACCTTGAAGGGCAAGAAAGCGTATCTGCGTATCAGTTCTAATGGCAGCTATTATTATATGCAGATTTCTGAGGATGGCAAATCCTTTGAAACACTCTGCAAGATGGATTTCCGCTACCTCTCTACCGAAGTCATCGGTGGCTTCACCGGCGTGATGCTTGGTGTCTTTGCACAAGGGACGGACAAGAAGGGCTATGCCGACTTCGATTGGTTTGAATATAAGACAGAATAATTGAGTATGAATACTGTTCAATACTTCACGTTATACACCTTGGACCAATCCATTTCAGAGGTGCTCTGGGCCAGCGGAATATGAGGAATGACAGCTCCTTTCCGGACCAGTATCACACAAGGGACATCTCCGGCGGATATCTTCTGCCATCCGGGAGAATAGGTCTTTCCTGTCTGGTAATCCACCCATTTCCCACCGGGAAGATAGACGAACCTGTCCTTGGAATCCGTCATCATGGGAGCAACCAGTATCTCGGAACCGAACAGATACTCATCATCGACCTGCCATACAGTCGGGTCATCCGGATACTCGACAAGCAAAGCACGCACCATAGGAAGTCCTGTGGACACACACTTGCGCGCCTCGCCGACAATGTAAGGCATCAGTTTGTACTTCATCTCCGCAGAAGCCCTGAAGGCGTCCGTAAAACTTTCGTTGTACAGCCAGGGTTCTGTGGGAGGTGCACCGTGTGCTCTGGTATGTGAACTGAGGAAGCCGAAAGGCAGCCATCTGCGATACAGGTTCTCGGGTGTACTCTGCACGAAGCCGCCGATATCGTGACTCCAGAATGAGAATCCGCTGAGTCCGAATGAGAGACCGCAGCGTAGTGTGCCTGCCATTCCGATGTCTGTATTAGACGCATCACCGCCCCAATGCAGAGGATATCTCTGGGAACCGGCCCAGGCGCTGCGAGCCCACATAATGCTCTCCCCCTTGACTTCCCTGGTAATATCGGCCACAGCCTTATTGTATCTGAGAGGATAGAGATTGTGTTCATAAAGGCCGCTTCGTCCTGAGGCATACAAGCCCTCCAAAGGCGCTCCTTCGCCGAAATCCACCTTTATGGCACCGACTCCCATCTTCAGCAGGCCGGCCAGCTTGTCCTGGTACCAGGCAACGGTTTCGGGGTTTGAGAAGTCGAGTACGGCATCCTCGAATGACATTCCCCCTTTGGCGTTCTTTACATACAATCCTTTTTCTATCAACTCCTTATAATATTTGTTATGAGGAGTGAAATACGGAAGTTGCCATAACGATATGTGGAAACCCTTGTCAAGAAGGTTATCAATCATACCTTTGGCATCAGGGAAACGGCCCTGGGCAAACTCATAATCACACTCCCAGTCGGTCTCGAACCAGCCTGTATCCAGATGTATCACGTCCGACGGTATCCTGTGTTTCCTGAGATTTTCAGCCACGTCCGTCGCCTCGGCCTGAGACAGATAGGTGATACGGCTCATCCAGGTGCCGAAACTCCACAGCGGTGGCAGTTCAGGATGCCCGGTAAGGTCTGTATATGACTGGAGAATATCTTTCGGGGAGCCGAAGAAAATAAAGAAATCCATTGTCTCGTCTTCCATGAACAATTTCATCGCCGGGGCATGGGACTGTCCGAAGTCACAGGTAACTGGGGCGGAAGTGTGCATGAATATGCCGTAGCCACGGTTGCTGAAGAAGAAAGGCACCGGTTTGTACATATCGGGAGTCTCCGGGCTCTGGGGGTCGGTGACGAAAAGATTCAGTTTCTGCCCTACCTTGTTCAAGGCCGTCGATGATTCTCCGCAGCCCACAATCCTTTCATAAGGATGCAGGGCGAACACGGGAGAAATGCTCCGCCTGTTGTCACCGGCCCTTCTGACAAATTGGAAAGGCTGCGTACGAACCTGTGTAGAGTCATTGTCTACCAGCGTACGCGTATCTGTAATCTCCTCCCCTATCGCATTGTACAGGACAATTCTAAAGGGATTTGTCTCAAGACCTATAGCCCCGCAGGCGTTCTCCCATCTATGCCCGTTGTCTGCCTTCCTGTAGGTCCAGCTTCCATCCACCGAAGGCTGGCCATCTGCGAGCATCACCGATTTCGGCTCGTCAATGATCACGGGAGACGTATATACACGCAGGCGTACGGTGTTGGGACTGACAAAGTCAATCTTGAATGGCAATGAGGGGTCATTGTCATACTCGGGAGCAGGAAAATCCAGCATCTGCAGAGGCGACATGGCCGTCACCGTAGTGTTGAAGGCCTGACGGGCGTCGAGGGTGTGTCTCTTCCAGCCGATATGCCCTGAAGCGTTCTCCGGGTCCAAGTCAACGAGACTGTCAGCAAAAAAATAGGTGTTGGAATAATCCCCGAAGTCTCTTCCTACATCATAAGTCTGACTCTGGAGATAAGGGGGTTGCGCCTGAAGGCTTGAAACCAAGGCCATTGACATCAGGACAGCGAGGCCGAAGTGTGATGCTTTTCTCATATACAAAGAAGTGTTGAATATCGTAAAGTTAAAAATTTTCCGAAAAATAAACTAACTTTGGCAAGACATATTGTAAACCATAGGAACATTATGAAAAAACGTATCTGCGGCGCTTTCATCTGCGCCATTCTCGTTGCATCATCCCTGCACGCCTCAGACAAAACTTTACGGGCCGATTATATCTTCGCCGGCGGTACCGCTCCGACATCCATTTCGCTGCGAAGGCTCAGCGTTACGGACAATTGGTACGGCAGACGCGCAAATATGGACAGCACACCTGTGGAAGGCAACGGAGAAATTAGGATGACGGATGATGCCACCGGCAAAACCATATACGTCAACACTTTTTCAACACTTTTCCAGGAATGGCTGACCACTGACGAATCCAAGATTGTGGTCAAAGGTTTCGAGAACACCTTCCTGCTTCCCCTCCCGGACTCAAAGGCAACCATAACGGTCAGGCTGTTCGACACACGCAGAAACACGGTCTGCACGTTCTCACATCCCATTGACCCCTCTGACGAACTTCTCGCGCAGAAAGGGCGGTCAGACGTTCCCTGCAAGTACATCCATAAAGGCGGAGACCCGAAAGAAGTCATAGACGTGGCAATCGTAGGTGAAGGATATACCGCAAAGGAGAGAAATCTGTTCTACAAGGATGCAAAAGCTGCAGCAGAATCCATACTGGAGGCCGAACCTTTCGCCAGCCATAAGGACGACTTCAACTTCATCGCCGTAGCTCCGGAATCCACAGACAGCGGAGTCAGCGTCCCTCAGGATGGCAGATGGCTGAACACCGCTGTAGGCGGCCATTTCGACACCTTTTATATAAAACGCTACCTCACCACTTCCAACGTTTTTGACATCCACGACATTCTTCAGGGCCTGCCCTACGAGCACATAATAATACTGGCGAACACCGAAGGCTACGGTGGAGGCGGAATATACAACTCATACACCCTTACTACTGCACATCACGAAATGTTCGCCCCCGTGGTAGTCCACGAATTCGGTCATTCTTTCGGAGCGCTTGCAGACGAATATGCATACGAGAACGAAGATTATGACGAGCCCTACTATTTTCCGGATGTAGAGCCCTGGGAGCAGAACATCACCACGAAAAAGGACTTTCAGGCAAAGTGGAAGGATATGATGGATGCAAGCGTACCGGGAGTCGGCCTGCATGAAGGCGGCGGTTACCTGCTGAAAGGCGTATGGAGGCCTGCAGAGGACTGCCGTATGCGCAGCAACAAAGCCGACGGATTCTGCCCTGTCTGCCGTCGGGCAATAGAGAGAATCATACAGTTCAACCTGAACTGATTTGCGGCGTACCGGGAACTATTTGTCGAATTTCGTGAAAACACTGTTGTTGCTGACATACTCCGGAACAACAGTCTTCATATATTTGACCATCTCAGGTATGTCAACCTGTCTGGAGAGGGTTTCCAGACGATCGATTGCAACAGTAGCCTCATCATAGGAATAGTCGCGCAATCTGGCCACCCCTATCCGTTTGTGAGGAGTGGGGTCCGTATTCTCGGCGGTGGCAAGGACCTCTTCGTAAAGTTTCTCACCGGGACGAAGCCCCGTGTATTGTATTGAGATATCCACACCCTGACGGAAGCCTGCAAGTTCTATCATTTTGCAGGCAAGGTCCGAAATCTTGACGCTCTCGCCCATATCGAATACGAAAATCTGGTTTCCTTTGCCAAGGCAGGCGGCCTCCATCACAAGACGGCAGGCTTCGGGAATGGTCATGAAGAAGCGCGTGATGTCGGGATGCGTGACGGTAACGGGACCGCCGTTGAGAATCTGCTCGCGGAAACGAGGAATGACGGAGCCGTTGCTGCCCAGCACATTTCCGAAACGTGTGGTCACGAACTGGGTCTTCCCTGCCTTATGGCCGGATTCGACGGCAAGGCCGAGTGCCTGCACATAAATCTCGGCAAGACGTTTGGTGCAACCCATTATGTTGGTGGGATTCACCGCCTTGTCCGTGGAAATCATAACCATCTTCTCAACGTCATATTCGATGCACTTGTCTGCGACCTGACGTGAGCCGACGGCATTCACGAGAACTGCTTCGCAAGGATTGTCCTCCATAAGAGGGACGTGCTTGTACGCTGCGGCATGGAACACTGTCTGAGGTCTCCAATTGCATAAATATCAACGTCTGCTATAAATTTTCAGCTTCTGGCCTATTCTGATAGTGTTTGAATGTATATTGTTCCACAACTTGATCTGACTGACGGTAACCCCGTATCTGCGGGCTATCTTTCCGAGTACGTCCCCTGACCTGACCTTGTAGACGATATAGTCTCCTGAACCGTAGGGAGATGACTCCTTCATCTTCTTCAGAGCCGCCTCTCCCAGATATTTTTCGTGTTCGTAAACGTAAAGGCTGTCACCGGCATCGATGAACGCGTTTGTATATTCCATGGGAAGGCGCAGAACGCATTCATAGTCGTTTCCCGGTATCATGCCGTGATAATACTGGGGGTTCAGGCTGACGACAACGGCACTGTCCACTCCGACGACGGAGGCAATCTGCGCCACATGCAGATTCCTGTGGATATGGAAAGTGTCGACAGGCACAGCTATAGGCTTGTGTTCGGGCTTGATGCCGTATTCCTTGTAATAATGCGTGGCGTAAAGCGCTCCCGTGAATGCCGGAACATACATTCTGGTCTCGCGCGGAAGGTAGTCGTATATCTGCCAGAAATCGCGTTTCCCTCCGCTTCTCCTGATGGCCTTGTTCACATTGCCTGGTCCACAATTGTATGAGGCAACGGCCAGATTCCAGTCACCGTAAACTTCGAATGCCTCTTTCAGATATCTGGCGGCAGCCTCGGTGCTCTTGACCGGGTCCATACGCTCATCCGTCCAGCTGTCTATCCTGAGCCCGTATGACTTTCCCGTCCTGTACATGAACTGCCATATTCCCTTAGCCCCCATGCGCGAATAGGCCGTAGGTTTGAGGCGGCTCTCGACTATGGCAAGGGCCTTCAGTTCCAGCGGAATGCCATAATGCATGAATATCTCATCGAAAATGGGCCAATAGGCTTCGCAAGTGCCCATAATCCCGTTCATGGCATCCTTGAATTTCTCGCTGTACAGGATACAGTAATTCTTCACGACAGCGTTGTAGGCCAGGGGAAAATAGGAGTTAATGCCCTTCAGCCTGGCAACAAACTCCTCATCGGAGACGTCCGATGAAAAACGCTCCGTTTCCATATCATAGCTCATCGAGAACACCTGCCCTTTGTTAACATACCATACGCGAAGAAGGCTGTCGCTGAGTTCGAAATCCACATTTTCCTCCTCGACCTGAACGTTTTCAGCGACAGCGGATTTTAGCGAGTCCATTGAATTGAGGATGGTCTCGTGCGACTTTTTCAATGAATCCAGCTCACTGCGCAGTCTGTCGTTGTCCTGTTGCAATTCCCTGTTCTCCTTCCGTACAGTCCATACAGGCTTGATAGGATTGAGGACAAGCAGCGAAAGCAATATGACGGCAAGGACTTTCATAGGTCAGAATCTGAGGGAGAAATTCATACCTGCGGCGGGTCTGACCATTGCGAAATTGTTGTCTTCCGGAAGTATTACCGTCGGCGACAGTTTCATCGCAAGATCATCCGACACATTGAAATCGTTCATATAGCAGAAAACGTTTGCATCTATTACCTGGAGCAGGTAGAATGCCGCAACGGCCAATATGCTGTAATCACGGTAACGCCTGTATGTGTCGCGATAGTATTTGGCCTGTTCTCCGCTGACGGGCCCGCTGTATCCGGCCTCGGACGCTTCCCTGTATATGTCGCGGAAACGGATATAGTTCTTCTGATTGACCGACAGGAAATGCACGGAACCCACAATTCCGCCTATGTAGATGGGGATTTTCCAATATTCGTGATTATAGGCCTGACCCAGTCCGGGGCACAGTATGGAGTATATCGTGGCCCTGCCGGGATGTGGCCTGCGGTCAGACTTGTAGGAAATAACACCGTCCATCAGCGAGGCATAATACATTATGCCGGCTCCTACGAAGCAGAGAGTCGAGGCTGCCCTGTCAGAGTTCAGGCCGCTTGACTTGAACTTGTTGTTATAAATGATGCCGCCCGTAATACCGGCTGCCATTCCGCCATAGAAAACGGGCAGTTTCCAATACTGGCCGTTGTAAATCTGTGCAGTACCGGGCAGAACCATTGAAGTGCCGAACATAGACCCTATCCTCATCGGACGCTTGTGGGCCAATCCGCCGAATATTTCCTGGAAATTGATCAGCTTGTCCGTGGAATCCGCCGTGGCAAGTGAATCCGCCTTGTCATTGTACGATTGGGTGAAAGGCTTTTCCTTGAACTGGCCACAGGCATTGGGAGCTGTGGAAAGGACAGCCAGCAGAGTCAGAACCGATATGATTGCAAACCTTCTCAACTATAGTCCTTTGTCCTGCAATGCCTCAAGAAATGCACGCATCTGCGCATCACCGGAGAATCTGACGGTCATAGAGCCTTTGCCGTCTGCTTTGCGCTTGAAGGTAACGTTGTTGTCAAAATAGCGTCCCAATATATCCAGGACCCTGTAATGTTCTTCAGGAATGTCATCCTCCGTAGCGGAAGGCTGCTTCGGCGCCGCCTTCTGCACCCCGGATTTGATTTTCTGCTCCAGAGCACGGACACTGAGTCCTTCCCTGATTATCTCGTCGGAAAGCTGTTCCTGAATAATTTCGTCATCCAGACCGAGCAGGACCTTGGCGTGCCCTACGCTGATATTGCCCACCTTGACATCGTACTGGACCTTTGCGGGCAACTTAAGCAACCTTATGCTGTTCGTAACGGAAACCCTGCTCTTCCCTATCCTTTCGGCCATGGCTTCCTGCGTCAGATTGCACTCTTCTATCAGCCTCTGGTAGGACATCGCAGTCTCAATGGGGTCAAGGTTCTCCCTCTGGACATTTTCCACTATGGCCATCTCCAGCATACCGACGTCATCCGTTGACCTGATATAGGACGGAATGTTTGTCATTCCGGCCAATTTGCAGGCCCTGTAACGCCTCTCGCCGCTGATAATCTGGTAGTTTCCTTCAGCTATCCGTCTGACGGTGATAGGCTGGATAAGCCCGAGCGTCCTGATGCTGTCGGAGAGTTCGGCAAGAGCCTGTTCGTCAAAATTTATGCGCGGCTGGAAGGGATTGGGCTTGATTTCCGCAAGAGGAATCAGCCTCACATCCCCTTCGGAGGGCAGTTTGCCTCCTGTCAATTTCGGATTGACGTACTGAACGGGGCTGCGGAATGACGACATATCTGCATCATCGCCCAAAATTGAACCTAATCCCTTTCCCAAACCTCTGGGTTGCTGTTTGCTCATAACTGTTTGTTTCTTTCAAGTATTTCCTTTGCCAGATTCAGGTAGTTCGTGGCACCCGGGCACACGACGTCATACAGAACTATGGGCTTGCCGTGCGACGGAGCCTCGCTCAAACGTATGTTGCGCTGTATTATCGTACGGAACACCTTTGTACCGAACCATTCGCGAAGCTGCTGCTCCACCTGGTTGTGCACCCTTGTCCTGCCGTCGAACATCGTAATCACAAAACCCTCAACTTCAAGAGCCGGGTTAGGTTTTTCCTGAACCAGTCTTATGGTCTGCAGCAGCTTGCCAAGTCCCTCCAGGGCATAGAATTCCGGTTGGACAGGTATGATGACAGAATCGGCCGCCGCAAGGCAGTTGACAGTCACCAGCCCGAGACTGGGGCTGCAATCGATGATGATGTATTCGTAATTGTCCCTTATAGGCGCCAGAGCATCCCTGAGGATAAATTCCCTGTTTTCAGTATCGTGCAGCTCGAATTCCGCGCCTACGAGATTCAGGTGTGACGGAATCATCTGCAGGCAGTCGAGCTCTGTCTGGAGCAGTGTGTCGCTGATGTCACGTATTCCGATGAAAACCTCATAGAGCGTTCTGCCTTCATCGCTGTTGGGGGAAAAGTTCAATCCGCTGGTCGTATTCGCCTGAGGATCAGCGTCGATAATCAGAACTTTCTTCTCCAGAACGGCAAGAGAAGCAGCCAGATTGATGGCCGTTGTGGTTTTCCCGACACCGCCCTTCTGGTTAGCTATCGCAATAATTTTGCCCATAATAGTCTTTTTAACTCGCAAATATACAAAAAAATATTACTACTTTTGCGGCATATGAACGAAATAATCGATACTTGGTATGCAGTGGTGAACCCGCTGGCAGGTTCGGGAAAAACTCTCGCCCAATGGCGTGAGGCGGAAACACTTCTCTACGCACAGGGCATCAAGTACAGGTTTGTATCACCGGAATCAAAATCCGATTCCGCCGCCAGCATAGCCAGGGCATGCGCACGCGGATACAGACACTTCATCGCCGTAGGAGGCGACGGTACCGCGCATCACCTTCTCAACTGCATAGTCAAATACGTCGTCACCAGCCGTGAAAAAAATGGAGATGACACAGTAAAACTGGAGGATTTCACAATCGCCGTACTTCCCATAGGCAGCGGGAACGACTGGATTAAGAGCCACAATATACCACACGACCACAAGAAGATAATCGGTCTTATCTCAAAGGGGGCATTCAGCAGTCAGGACGTAGTGAAAGCCGAAATTCTGGACCCCGTCACCCACGAGGTCACAAGGATTTCATACATGGCCAATATAGGAGGGTATGCCTTCGACGCAAACGTCTGCGACGTTGTTAATTTCCAGAAAACACATGGCGTCACAGGCAAGCTCCTGTATGTGAATGCCTTGAAAAAACTGGCATTCGCCCAGAAGGCTACTCCGGCCAGAATAATGTGCGACGGTGTCGAAGTGTTCAACGGCCCGGTTTTCACGATGTCGATAGGAAACGGCAGATATTCCGGAGGCGGCTTGCGTCAGACGCCCTCCGCCATTATGAATGACGGAATCATGGATATCATGCTTGCTCCCAGATTCCCCATATACAAGCTGTTCCTGAATATCAAGAAACTGCTCAACGGGGACATAGAGAAGGTGAACTTCATCAGATTCTTCCGATGCGCCACTCTGGAAATAATACCCGAAGGACAGGGTCAGCTCGTGGAGCTTGACGGCGACATCATAGGCCGCGCACCTGTCCGTATGAGTTTCCTGGAGGGCAGAATCAGAGTCCTGCATTTGGAGCCGGGTCAGAAAGCCTGATGGGCCGGCCTCAGAAGGTCCATCACTGTCTTCACGGGGTTGAAGGTTTCGGTAGGAACTTCAACGAATACGGTATTCCATCTGCTCATGGCTCCGTTCCAAAGGCCGGGCAGTTCCAGTGCCTTCAGTTCGCGTCCCTGATATGACTTGCTGCTGATGAATCCTGCATCATTGTCCACATAGTCGAGAAGATTGTAATGACTTCCGTCCCTGTCCGTCAGTACGCAAACCAGATCCACGGGATTGAAGTGAGTGCTCTTCTCCAGGCATTCTACTGCCTTCTGGTTCGAACGGTCTATCTGCACACCTTCCAGTATCTGGAGCGAAGTGCTGCCGTCCTTTTCCCGAATGACGAAAGGTCCGCCTCCGGGCTCCCCTTCGTTCCTGACCATTCCGCAGACGCGGATAGGGCGTCCAAGCAGTCCTGCAAGCAGGTCTTTCTTGGCCGAATCATCGAGCTTGCCATAGTTTGAAGGCATCTCAATGCACAACTCTTCCACAAAAAACCTCTCCATTTCCGTGAGACGGGAGCCAAAATCATCGCCTTTCAAAGCTTCAAGGTATGAGTCGATTCTCTCCTTGTAGGACAGGGCCGTACCTATTAGGACCTTCTTCCATTTTGAAGTGAGGGGCAGGAAGCGTTCCACCGACACGTTGTCGATATTCTTTATGGACACCACGTCAGCATCCACTTCGTTGAGATTGTGGATAAGGGCTCCGTGTCCTCCCGGACGATGGAGAACAGTGCCGTCATCGGTGATGAAGGGTTCACCTTCCGGAGTAACTGCGACAGTGTCCGTCCATTTGTACTGGAAGACGGTTCTGATATTGTATTTCACGCCGTATTTCTTCTCATATTCCTCCTTGACTTCAGCTATTGCCGCATCAAAGAGTTCCTGATGTTCGGGAGATATTGTAACAATCAGATTTGCAACGCCATTAGCGTCTTTAATATAATGTGCAGCTTCAATAAGATGTTCGGCTATTGCAGTCCTTGTTTCAGTGCCGTAACCGTGAAATTTGAGTACAGCCTTGGGCTTGGAACCATAGCCCAGACCTTCCGCTCCTAGAGTATAGTCAACACAAGCCTCCTTGTCCAGCCCGGAATAACCGCCAGCACTGTAAAATGCAAATTTCTCTATGTTCGATGCAAACTTGTCGACGAAAGCGGGATTCTTGCTGAAAAGGTCCTTGAACATTCTCGAAGCAGCCCCCGAAGCGGGAACGAACTTCGCGAAGCTGAGCTGCCTGCCCTTTGTATCCCTGCATTTCCCACTGATATAGGCTTCCGCCTTTTCAACCATTTTTTCAGTCTTATCTTCAGTGAAAGCCACAATTCCGCGTTCCGTGGTGGCGGGAGCCACTATGTCCATCCATGGAAAGCCGTTTTTGAACCTCTCTATCTCGACTTTGTCTTTTTCTGTCAACTGTACCATAATCATATAAATTTAAATTCTTTTCTAAGTTCGTAGTTCTGGCGAATCGCTTCGAATGAAGAGACCGAAGACCTGAGCGAGTAATCGTCGCCGAACACATCGTAGATATCCAACAGTCTGGTTGTCAATTCTTTCTGTGTCATAGACTCCGGCGAAAATTCACAAAGCACATCCTTATTTATTCTATTTACGCTGAAGCATTCCAGTTCCTTGATGCCGAAATGGCGGCCGAGCGCACGCACAGACATCTCCGTGCCGTTGATTTTGCCCAAAAGGCTGTAACCGGCTATATGCGGCGTAGCGATATCCGCAATCTCAAGCAGTTTTCCATTTATATGCGGCTCCCCTGCCCAGGTATCGATGATGACGGCGCCCAAGTTGTCCGAAGCCTCCACCAATGCATCCTCATCCACTACTTCGCCCCTCGAAGCATTTATGAATATGGCTCCCGAACGCATCAGGGAGAAGAAATCCCTGTCGGCCATTGTTCTTGTCGAGGTGTCCAGAGGCGTATGCATAGTGACTATATCCGAGCGTTGCAGGAGTTCTTCCATAGTAACGAAGCCTCCGCTCTCCTCCTTTGCAGCGCGCGGAGGATCGCACAGAAGCACGTTGAAGCCCAGTTTTACAGCTGCCCGTTCTACCCTGCTCCCGACGTGGCCGACTCCGATTATGCCCATTGTTCTGCCCTCAATGGGTATGGACTTCCGGGTACAGACACCGTACAATGCAGTGAAGACATATTGCATCACGCCTCCGGCGTTGCATCCGGCAGCGTTGCACACCTTTATGCCGTGCGAACGGCACCACTGCGTATCGATGTGGTCCATGCCTATGGTTGCGGATGCAATGAACTTCACGCCAGTGCCTTCAAGGAGCGCTCCATCGCACTTGGTACGGGTTCTGACAAGCAGTGCATCGGCGTCGTAAAGGTCATCGCGGCATATCTCCGCTCCGTCCTTTACCGTCACGTCGGCAAAGGGTCCGGAAACACCGTCAAGAAACGGAATGTGGCTGTCTGCCACTATCTTCAACCGACCTCCCATCATCTCAGTTTTATGGACTTGACTTCGATTTCACCGAGACCGAACATCTTTGCGGACTCGCTGTTCTTCAATGACTCGTTGATTTTGTCCTTTATAATATCAAGCTGGAACAGCAGCCGGCTTCTGGCAACGGAACTGCTTATGGTCACACTCAGTACGCCGTCCTTGAAGAACCTGTTTGCGGAATATTGCGCTGCCCCGGAAACCTCGTCCCAGGCATCGGATACCAGATGGCTCGCCAGCCCCTTGCCAAGTCCGTGAGCCCGGACAAACAGAGGGAGGACATCCGCCAATGGCTCTGGGTTCTGCCTGTTAATCTTTGCCGGTTTAAAATTCGCCATTTCGTGCAGTTATATACGTCACCTCGGATGCAATACCGCCCACAACCCTCTCCAGACGTTCCTTATTAGTGTCCGAGAGGAAAATCTGGCCGTAATCGGAAGAGTTGACTATCTTTATCAGATTTGCTATCCTGTCGAAATCGAGCTTGTCGAAAACATCATCCAGCAACAGTATGGGTGGGAATCCGTAGGATGATTTCATTATATCGTATTGGGCGAGTTTCAGTGCCACGAGAAAAGACTTCTGCTGGCCCTGCGAGCCGCAACGTCTTATGGGTTGACCGTCCATCAGGAAGAGAAAATCATCTCTCTGAATACCTGTAGAAGTGAATCTGAGAATAAAATCCTTTCCGAGGCCATCCTCCAATGCCGCCGTTATCACTGCCGCATCGGCACCTCCCTTTATCTCGGGCCTGTAGGAAATGGCCACCGATTCGGCCCCTCCGCTCAGCAGGGAGTAATATGAGGCAACCGCGTTACAAAGAGCATCGGCGAAATTCTGCCTGCATTGCATAATGACTGCACCGGCCTCTCCCATCTGCGCATCGGTGATTTCGAACAGAGCCTTGTCCGGAGCCGCTTCCTTCAAAAGACGGTTCCTCTGTGCCAGCAGCCTGTTGTAACGCTGAAGGGCTGCCAGATAGCCGGCATCCATCTGGGACAGCACGGTATTCACAAAGCGGCGCCTTTCCTCACCGCTTTCACAGACAAGGGAGGAATCCTGCGGGGACACCATCACTACCGGCAGCGTACCTATATGCTCGCTCAATTTGCGGCAGACTTTGTCATCCCTTTTGACAATCTTGGAGTCCCGGCCTGTATTTACGACAAAACGGGAAACCGTACCGTCGTGCATAAGATATTCCCCCGCAAGGGAGAAAGAATCCGCCCCGTGACGTATGCAGAAGCTGTCAGGGGTGTTCAAGGCACTGCGCGTTATGGAAAGATAATGTATGGCATCCAGAAGGTTGGTCTTGCCCTGACCGTTTTTTCCGCATATGCAGTTGATGCCCGGACAGAACGGCAGCTCCGCAAAAGCTATGTTGCGGAAATTCTGCACAATGATTTTTTTGAGCGATGCCATCAATGCAAATATATCGAAATTATTGCAGAATTGAACGAAAAAGTTTATTTTTGCACTTCGTTTTTCAGGAATATAAACAAACAGTCATATGGCAAAAGAAGTTAAAACCGAGAACGAGGCCGTTGTTTCCGCTGTCAGCAAAGTGGAAATCTTCCTCGACGAGAACAAAAAGACCATTTGGGGCATCATTGCCGCCATCGCAGTTGTCGCCGGCGCATCATACCTCTATTATAAGTTCGCCTTCCTTCCCAAGAAGGCCGAGGCCCAGGCCGAGATGTACAAAGCAGAGTCTTCTTTCCGCGACGGAAACTATGAACTGGCTCTGAACGGCGACGGTAACGTATTGGGTTTCAAGGATATCATCAGTGAGTACGGCTCCAAGGCCGGCAAATCCGTTTATTTCTATGCAGCTGTTTGCGAGCTTCAGGCAGGCAATGCCGATGAGGCTCTGGAGTATATTTCCAAGTACAGCACCAAGGACAAGGTTCTGGGCGGACGTGCAGAGGCCCTGAAGGGTGACGCCCACTGCAATAAGGAAGAGTACGCTAAGGCAGCTTCCTGCTTCGAGAAGGCCGCAAGGATTTCCGACAACCTGTTCAGCGCCACATATCTTCTCAAGGCGGGACAGGCCTACGAGGCTCTCGGAGACAACGCAAAGGCTCTCAAGGCCTACAGGACTATCAAGGACCAGTATGCCGGAAGCATCGAGGCTTACGATATTGACAAATATATCACACGCTTGGAAGTTAAGTAATTATGGGACGCGCATTCGAATTCAGGAAAGAACGCAAGTTCAAACGCTGGGGCCACATGGCCAAGACCTTCACCAAGATAGGCAAGGAAATCACCATAGCCGTAAAACAGGGAGGTCCCGACGTTACAGGCAACCCCCGTCTCCGTTCGCTGATTGCAACCGCACGCAGCGAGAATATGCCTAAAGAGAATGTCGAGAGGGCTATCAAAAGAGCAAGCGAGAAGGATCAGGCCGATTACAAGGAGGTTGTACTGGAAGGACGCGCTCCCCACGGAGTTGCCGTACTCGTGGAGTGCACCACTGACAACAACAACCGCACAGTGGCCAACGTACGCAGCTATTTCACAAAATTCGGCGGCAGCCTCGGCACCAGCGGTTCGGTTGAATATATGTTCGACCGCAAATGCTTCTTCCGTATGAAATCCGACAAGCCCGTCGATATGGAGGAACTCGAACTGGAGCTCATCGACTATGGCGTTGACGAGGTATTCGAAGAGTACGACGAGGAGAAGGACGAAAAGATTATCTGCGTGTACGGTGAGTTCACCGCATACAACAACATCCAGAAGTTCATCGAGGACAACGGATACGAGCTGGTTTCAGCCGAGTTCACCAGACTCCCCAACTGCGAACTCAAGGAGTGCTCTGAGGAGGAGAGGGCAGGAATCGACAAACTGCTCGAGAAACTCGAAGAGGATGAGGACGTACAGAACGTTTACCACACAATGAAAGAATAATAGCAGAACCGCCGGATCGAAAACCCGGCGGTTCTCTATTTGGAACCTGTTGATAACTTGTTGATAACTTGACCGGGAACGATTTGCCGGGCCCGTGTCTAAGCAGTAAATTTGCACCATATATTATAAATCTCATTAACCAATTAAATTCATCTATGAGCAAAACAATCTTGCGTTTGAGTTCCGTATTCGCCGGACTCATTGTCTTCGTTGTTTCTGCCTACGCGCAGATTACAACATCCGCTCTGAATGGTAAAATTTCCGATCAGAACGGAGATCCGATTGCGGGTGCTACGGTTGTTGCCGTACACACCCCCTCTGGTACACAGTACTATGCTGTTGCCAATGCCGAAGGACGTTATGCCATCAACGGTATGCGCGCCGGCGGTCCCTACGAGGTGAAAGTTGACTGTCTCGGTTACCAGACCGTCACTTACACCGACATCACCCTCACTCTTGCAGAGAACTACGCCCTCAGTGCAGCTCTCGCCGATGATTCCAAGGTCCTGGAAGAGGCTGTAGTCATCTCCACCGCCAGCAGCAAGTTCGCAGGCGAGAAGATGGGTTCTTCCACCAACATCAACAACAAGCAGATTACTGAGCTGCCCACAGTTACCAGGAACATCACCGACGTTACCCGCCTTTCTCCTTACGGCGGCAACGGTATGACCTTCGCAGGTGCTGACGGACGTACCGCCAACTTCACCGTCGACGGTGCCGACTTCAACAACAATTTCGGTCTGAGTTCGAACCTTCCCGGCGGCGGCAGCCCTATCTCCATCGATGCAATCGAGGAAATGCAGGTTGTTATCTCCCCCTTCGACGTACGTCAGACCAACTTCATCGGCGGTGGCGTGAACGCCATCACCAAATCAGGTACCAACAAGTTCAAAGGTTCCGCCTACGTATATCACCGCAACGAATTTATGCGCGGTGACACGATTGAAGGCGAGCAGATTTCAGGCGCACGCGCAAAGGACCGCACTACTACTTACGGTGCAACTCTCGGCGGTCCCATCGTCAAGAACAAGCTCTTCTTCTTCGCCAACTTCGAAATGACCAAGACTCCTACCGAGGTAAACCGCTGGAGAGGTTCGAAAGACGGTGTCGCTGATGCCAACAACTATATTTCCCGCACTAAAGAGAGCGACCTTCAGGCCGTTTCCGACTATGTCGCCAAGAAATACGGTTACAGCACAGGTTCATGGACCAGCTATCCTGCCGACGAGAGCAACATGAAACTCCTCGCCCGCTTAGACTGGAACATCACCGACAACCATCACCTTGCAGTCCGTTACAACTACACCCTGAACAAGGCCTGGAACCCTACCAATGGAACTTCAATGGACGGTGGTACTCGTATGAGCGGTTCCCGTCTGTCACAGTACTCAATGGCTTTCGCCAACTCACTGTACTCAATGGACAACATCGTTCATACAGCTGCCATCGATCTCAACAGCCGCATCAGCAACGAACTGTCCAACCAGTTCCTTGCCACATTCTCAAAGCTTGACGATGTCCGCGGCTCCACTTCAGACGAGTTCCCCTTCATCGACATCACCAAGGGCGGCAACAACTACATGGCCCTCGGTTACGAGCTCTTCACCTGGAACAACGGTGTGCACAACAACGTGCTCAACATCAAGGACGACCTTACCTGGATCAAGGGCAACCACAAGCTCACAGGCGGTCTCTCATACGAATATCAGATGGCCGACAACGCTTATATGCGTAACGGTACCGGTTACTATCGTTATAACTGGGAGGATGGTATGACTGTAGAACAGCTGTTCAACCAAACCCCCGAAGTTGTCTGCCTCACCTACGGTTACGGCGGAGAAACCAACCCCGCGGCCCGTGTACGCTTCCACAAGGCCGGTCTCTATGCACAGGACGAGTGGTCTGCCAGCGACAAGGTGAAACTCACCTATGGTCTGCGTCTCGACGGTCTGTTCTTCGACAATCAGGACCTGATGACCAACAACGAAATTCTGAAGCTCGACTATAACGGCCGCAGTGTGGACACCGGCAAATGGCCCAAAGGTCAGATCATCGTTTCACCCCGTCTCGGCGTGGTATGGGACGTGCTCGGCGACAAGAGCCTGAAGGTTCGCGGCGGTACGGGTCTGTTCAGCGGACGTCTTCCCCTCGTATTCTTCACCAATATGCCGACCAATAGCGGTATGGTTCAGTACCAGGCCCAGATAAACGCATCAGAGGCTGCAAAGAAAGGCTACTCAATGGATGTTTTCAACGGCGGTCCTTTAACCAGCATCGACGCTCTGCGCAACAAGCTCATCGGCCTCGGTTATCCTGAGACCATCAGCCCTGAAGATGGTACCACGCCTTCAGCTGTGAACGGCGTTGACCCCAACTTCAAGATGCCTCAGGTATGGAAGACCTCTCTCGCTATCGACTACTCCTTCCCTACCTCATTCCCCTTCACCATCTCTGCTGAGGGTATCTTCAACAAGACCATCAACGGTGTATGCATCTCTGACTGGGCTATCCCTTCAGTAGGCGGCTTCGCACGCTTCAACGGTGTTGACAACCGTCCCATCTATCCTGCAGGCTTCAGAGGCAGCCTCCCCAAGGCATTCGTCCTTGAGAACACCAATCAGGGCTATGGCTGGTCTGCCAACGTGACCTTGAACATCCGTCCCATCGAGGGTCTGAGCATCATGGCAGCCTACACCCACACTGCCAGCAAGGAAATCACCGGTATGCCCGGTTCTGCCGCTGAATCTGCATTCACCTATGTTCCCACTTCAGAGGGTCCCAACAACATCAAGCTGCACAACTCAGAGTACGTTACCCCCGACCGCGTTGTCGCTTCACTCACTCACAACGACAAGTCAGGCAACCACTTCAGCTTCATCTATGAGGCCTGGAGAGGAGGTTACAACTACTCTTATATGACTACCAACGACATGAACGGCGACGGCTATGCTTATGACGCAGTTTATGTTCCTACAGACGAGCAGGTTGCCAGCAAGCAGATGAGGTTCAAATCTCAGGACGATGCTGACCGCTACCTCGCCTTCATCCACAACGACGCATACCTGAGCAAACATCAGGGACAGTATGCAGAAGGCTACAGCGTTTATTCTCCTTGGGTTCACAGGGTTGACTTCAGCTACAAGCACGACTTCCTCCTCAACAAGAAGGAGCGCAAGAACAGCAACGTTCTCCAGCTCTGCTTCGACATCAAGAACGTTCTCAACCTCTTCAACTCCAGCTGGGGCGTAAGCAAATACCTCAACCCCGCCATCGGTTCAGAGGCACGCATCCTCAAGTACGAAGGTGTTGACGCAGAAGGCTACGCCACATTCTCTACTCCTGCAGCCATCAACGGCTCTACCGAGACCTTCGTTTGCAGCCACGGCATAGGCCAATGCTGGAACGCCTCAATCGGTATCAAATATTTGTTCAACTAATAAAATCCGATTACGAATATGAAAGCAAAATATATAATTGCATCGCTTGTAGCCGCTTGCGCTCTTGCAATCGGATGTACAAAGGAAACTCCTACCCTTCTTGATGAGGTTCAGGTTGATTCTTCCTACATTGGTCTTACCAACAGCGAAGGGACCAACAGCAAAACCATCACTGTGACCGCAATTGACTCGTGGTCAATCAACTCCATCCCCGAGTGGCTCACAATCGCTCCCCAGAGCGGATCAGCCGGCGAAACAAAGGTGACTTTCACTGCAGAAAAAGCTGCCGCAACCCGCGAGGCTACCGTAAAGATTGCCTGTGCTGGAAAGGAACAGACCATTATCGTTAAACAGGAAGCCGAGAAAGTCGAGCCCAAAACCTTGACCGTCGCAGAGGCTATTGAGATTTGCAATGGTCTTGCAGACAAGGAAATAGCATCTGGTGAATATCGCGTCAAAGGTATTGTTTGCAGCATTGTAGAAATCAGTGTGCAGTATGGAAACGCCACTTTCTGGCTTTCCGACAATGGTAAATTCGAGAGCGGCAAGACTTTCGAGGTTTATCGTGCACTTTGGCTCAACGGTGCCGCAGTCAAGGCTGGCGACAGCGTTGATGTCGGCGACGAGGTAATCATCGAGGGCAAGATCATGAAGTATGGTACAACTCCCGAAACAGCTGAAAAGCAGGCTTACGTTTACCAGATCAACAAGTCCCTCATCAAATGCGACTCTCTGGTATTCAACGGCGTGAAACTGGAGGCTCTCCCCATCGAGGGCGGCGAATTCGAGGCTGCACTCGTATGCAAGGGCAACGGTGTTTCCGTAACCATTCCCGATGATGCCAAATCTTGGCTCTCAGTTACCGGAATTCAGACTTCTGGTGATAAGGCAACCGTTACCTTCCTCGCAGCCGAGAATACGGGCGGTGACCGCAGCGCAGATCTTACCTTCGTCACAACAGACGGAGGCAAAGAATACACTGCAGCCGCATCTGTAGCACAGAAAGGCGCTATCCTCGAGGTCAGCATCGCCGAGTTCAATGCTGCTCCCAAGAGCTCTACCGTTTACAGAATCAGCGGTTTCGTTACCAAGATTGATGATGCTACCAAGGGTAATTTCCACCTTAAGGACTACTCTGCCGAGACTTATGCCTACAAGGCCACCAATTTTGCTGACTTCAGCACTCTCAAGGTCGGTGACCTCGTTACAATCATCGGTAACAGGGATGAATACAACACTACCATCGAGCTCACCAACGGTGTAATCGAGGATGTCAAGACCGTTACAGTCAAGACAGTTGCCGAAGCAGATGCTCTTGAAGATGACGACAAGAACGACCCTAAGAACTACATTATGATAACCGGTACCGTCAAGGATGGCACTGCAAAATCAGGACACAAGTTCGATCTTACCAACTATGGCAACTTCGACCTTGCTGATGAAACTGGCGAAATCTATGTATACGGTGTTTCTACAGGCTGGAAAGGTGCCAAAGGAAGCGGTGCATTTGCAACTCTCGGTGTCAAGGAAGGTGACAAGATTACTATCATTGCCTACAAGACCAGCTACAATGGCCTGAACCAGCTCGTAGGATATTACTATTCACACGAGTCCGGCGATACTCCCGAACCGGTAGTTTCCGAGTATTCAATCGATCTGGCTTATGAAAAAGGAGAAAATTCCTATGATGACGGCATTGCCACAATCAATGACGTGGAGAACCAGAAAGTGCTGAAGATCGGCACCAGCAGCAAGCGGGGCTCACTTACTTTCACCGTGCCTGCAGGATCAACCAAAGTGACCGCCTATGCCATTGCATGGAAAGGCAAAGCCACAACGCTTGAATTCAAGGTTGGTGACCAGGTGATTGGAACTCAGGCCATTGCAGCCAACGACGGTGCTACGAACATCAGCCCCTATACAATCACCGTTGCAGATTCTGACAAATACACTCTCGACCTCGGCGGTGCACTGCCTGCTGACACACAGGTAACTGTTACAACTCCCGAAGATACTGCATCTGACAAGCAGCGTGCAATCCTCTTCGGTGTAAAAGCCCTTACAGAGAAGAAATAATTACTTCTTACACCTTTAAAGGAACGGACCCTCATCGGGCCCGTTCTTTTTTTGTCTGATATATTCCGGAAACTGTAAATTATCTTATCTTTGTAGAGATATTGAACGATGGGAATATGAAGATAGACATTTCATTCAAGGCAGCAGAAGGCTGGACCGTTGAGAACGACGTTTATACCGATGAAAGCGGAATGGAAATCAGTCATATAGAGGCTGACTGTACCGCTGACGGATCCTTTGTGGAGATTCACGCAGGGCCTATGCCTGAGGGCGAGACTGCCGAAGACCAGGCTTTTGCCAATTACGCGGAGTCCGTGGGATTCGATGACGACAGCGAGGACTCCCCTATCGTGAAATTCAAGTTCAACGGCAAGAATGCCTGGGGGTTCGATGCCCTCTGCGAAGATGACAAACCTCTCAGGCTGATATGCCAGGAGGCTAAAAGCGGAGTGCTTGCAGTAATAATACTAGGAGCATCGGATGACGCCAAACTGGAAGAACTGACTTCCTTTGTCGAGTCCAAATTGAGAATCAACATCTTGCAATAATGAAAAGATTCAGCATCGTCGCAGTAGCGGTTTCTGCTTTTCTAGCTGTTTCAGCAAACGCCCAGACCTATGATTACGTTCTTACCAAGGGCAAGGAGACATCAAGCGTCAGATGGGTTGAAACGGACGAGGGAAACGGCAGAACAATCGATATACATGTAGGCGGACAGATTTTCAGGCAAACTGTGGACAATGACAGGAAGACCACATACTGGCACTACATCTACGATAGGGAGAACACTGATTACGAGGTTACCCTGAAGGACGGCATCTACACTTTCAAGGGCAGACTCAAAGACAGGACATTGAACAAGACCGAGAAGAGCAAGGGTCATCACTGGTATCAGAACATTTCCTACAAGGCGGGAGTGACTCTCAAGAACACGGGTGAATCGCTCGTCTATGAATGCATAAGAATGGACAATGCGAGTCTCAATGTGATGCAGGTTACGAACATAGGGCAGGAACCCGTCAATGGCAAGATGGCTAACCATCTGAAAATCACCCCTACGGGTGCTCTGGCAAAGCTCTGGACCTGCCACGAATACTGCGACCCCGATACAGGTGTAATGGTATCCTACAGTGCCGTTGAAGGCGTTCCCGGCACTCCCGAAACCAAATGGACGATAAAGTAATGACAGAAGAGCTGGAAAACAGGATACAGAAGTCCGTAGAGTATTTTATGACCGGTTATGGCTGCGGCCAGAGTGTTGTTGCCGCCTTCGCTGATTTGTACGGTATGGATGAGGCAACGGCTCTCAAGATCGGTAATGGCTTCGGCGGTGGTGTCGGCAAGATGAGGATGATGTGCGGCGCCGTGTCAGGTATGGTTATACTGGCGGGACTGGAGAGCTGCAAGGGTTCAGACGATGGCGCTTCTGACGGCAGTGCCGCAGACGGTATCCGGGCAGACAAGGCCCAATGCTATCGTTTGGTTCAGGATCTTCTGGAAGCCTTCAAGCAGGCCAACGGCTCGATAATCTGCGCAGAACTGCTGGGATTGACCGGAAAACCGGTCGCCGGTGATTTCGTCCCCTCAGAGCGCAACGCACATTACTACAAGACCCGCCCCTGTGCCGCCAAGGTCGAGTCTGCCGCCCGCATATTCGCCAAATATCTTCAGTCCAGGAATTAATAACCGTTTTATTACGGCAGTACCACCACTTCAGGCGGGCATAACCCATGATCAAAAGCCCCCTGAAATGGTGGTACTGCCGTAATTATGTGTTTTGCGTACTCACTCCCTCACTTCTCCAAGGAAGTAGCCACAACTTCAGGAGATTCCGCACAGGAATTAAACTGTTTTGCCGACTGATTTCGATAAGAGAAGCCATCAATGCCTCATCCGGCGGGCCATCTGCATCATCGCAGCCGGGTTGATTGCCATCTTCATCATCTTGCGGCTGCTCTCGAACTGCTTGAGAAGCTGATTGACTGCCTGGAGAGACGTTCCTGAACCGTCCGCGATGCGCTTGCGACGGCTGCCGTTGATTATGTCAGGGTTTTCTCGCTCGTATGGCGTCATTGAAAGAATTATGGCCTCAGTGCTCTTGAAGGCCTTGTCATTATCGATTTCTATGTCCTTGATCGCCTTACCAACCCCAGGAATCATACCGGCCAAATCCTTTATATTACCCATCTTGCGCACCTGCTGTATCTGATTGTAGAAATCCTGGAGATTGAACTGATCCTTGGCAATCTTCTTCTTCATCTCACGGGCCTGTTTCTCGTCAAACTGGGCCTGGGCCTTCTCCACGAGGGAGACGACATCACCCATACCGAGTATTCTGTCGGCCATACGTGCCGGATGGAATACATCGAGAGCATCCATTTTCTCTCCAGCGGAAACAAACTTGACAGGTTTTCCCGTAACAGCCTTTATTGACAAGGCGGCGCCACCGCGTGTGTCTCCGTCCATTTTTGTCAGAACAACACCCGTAACTGACAATCTCTCATTGAATATTTTTGCTGTTTCTACGGCATCCTGGCCAGTCATCGCATCAGCAACAAACAGCGTCTCAGTAGGATTTATAGCCTTTGAAAGAGTCTCAATTTCATTCATCAACTCCTCATCAACGCTCAAACGTCCGGCTGTATCAACTACGACCACGCTGAATCCGTTTGATTTTGCATAGGTGACGGCGTTCTTTGCTACTTTAACGGGGTCTTTCTCACCTTCCTCACTATAGACGGGAACTTCGACACTTTCAGCAAGGACTTTCAACTGATCTATTGCCGCAGGACGGAAGGTGTCACAGGCAGCAAGCACCACCTTCATTCCTTTCTTGCTCTTTATGTAATTGGCAAGTTTGCTGCTGAGTGTGGTTTTACCGGAACCGTTCAGACCGGCAACCAGAATGATTGCGGGACTGCCTTTCACTTTGAGCTCGCTGGCCTCGCTTCCCATCAGTGCAGCGAGTTCATCGTGCACAATCTTTATCATCATCTGACCGGGATTAACTGCCGTCAGAACATTGGCTCCCATTGCCTTGGCTTTTACATCATCGCAGAAACCCTTGGCCACCTTATATGACACGTCGGCATCCAGCAAAGCCCTGCGGACTTCCTTCAAAGTTTCGGCGACGTTGATTTCAGTAATCTTTCCCTGGCCCTTCAGTATTTTGAGCGAACGCTCAAGCTTGTCCTGTAAGTTCTCGAACATATCAATCCGTGTTAAATCCAGTCAAATTTCAAATTAAGACGCTTCAGCCTTAAATGAAGACGTTCGCAAAGATAGTGTGTTTGTCGGTATAATCAATGAAAACGGTATCGTTTTTCAGAAAAAGTACAGAGTTCAGGCCAAATGTCATTTTTCGGGGTCTTGAACAGTATTGAATAAACCGCTAAGTTTGCGATTCATAACTGAACCACAAACTGCTTTAGAATTATGAATTACTTCAATGAAAATGACGATTACGGATGCAATCCTATCCGTTTTTATCACGTATGTACCGATGGGGAGGATAATGGCATTGTGTACACATCTGAAAACGATTACAGGCAAGCTGTCACGATAAGCGCAATCTGTGCTTACAAAGCAGATGTCAAAATCGTTTGCTTCTGCCATATGTCAACCCACTCACATTTTGTGATTTGGAGCGACAGCTACGATAAGGCTGAATGTTTTTCCAATTCATTCAAGCGGGATTATTCAAGGTATTTCGTTCTGAAATATAGGGCAGATCCGGTATATTGCGGAATTTCGGCAAAACCGATTTTAATTGCTGATCGGTTTTACCTGATGAACTGTATTGCGTATGTACTGAACAACCCGGTTGCCGCAAAGATTACTTCCAGGGCAGAGGATTACAGGTGGTCATCATTCAATGCATATTTCAACGAATCATCCGACGACAGTGTACCTATCGAACACTTGGGAGTAAGAAATATCCGCAATATTCTTCAAACCAAGACAAAATTGCAAAATTCCGGATTCCGTATCAATACGGACGGCTCGATACATTTAAAGTCGTACATCGATTATGGGATTGTGGAAAGAATTTATGGTGGCAAGAAAGAATTCTACCGTTCGATGGCGATGACCGACAGCGCCGTCGAAGAGATGAGATATGTTTCGCACGTTGTCCGTTTCACCGATACTGAATTGTACGCGGAAGCACTGGAAATAGCACGCCGGAAATACTCCACAAATACCTTGAACCTTCTTACAAAAGAACGGAAGATTGCTCTTGTCATACCTTTGCAGCGAAAAACCAAAGCATCTGTCGAAAGGATAGCACGCATTCTCAGAATTAGTCCGAAAGAGGTAAAAAGATATGCAGGATTGATAGAGGATGTGGCCACTCCTTCAGAAAAGTAAGGGAGTAGCCACGCAACCGGCCTTATAGCATGTTGTGTTAAGGTGAAGTGTGGCCACTCCATACACAAACCGAGGGAGTGAGCACATCTGACGAAAGTATCTTTCTTTTTCCGGCAAATATTACTATATTTGTCAGTATTTTACGTGCGAACGTCAGAAAAAATAAGAACTATAAAATATAAACTAAAAATATCGCATTATGGCACAAAAGAAATTCATTACCTGCGATGGCAACTGGGCAGCTGCCCACATTGCTTACCTGTTCAGTGAGCATGCTGCCATCTACCCCATCACCCCTTCATCTACTATGGCTGAAAATGTGGACGAATGGGCTGCCGCAGGTAAAAAGAACCTTTTCGGTGAGGTTGTGAAAGTCACCGAGATGCAGAGCGAAGGCGGTGCAGCCGGAGCAGTTCACGGTTCACTTCAGGCCGGTGCTCTCACCACGACCTTCACGGCATCACAGGGACTTCTTCTGATGATCCCCAATATGTACAAGATTGCCGGTGAACTGCTCCCTACAGTTTTCCACGTATCCGCACGCGCGCTCGCCACACACGCCCTGTCCATCTTCGGTGACCATCAGGATGTAATGGCCTGCCGTCAGACCGGTTTCGCCTTCCTGGCATCAGCATCCGTACAGGAAGCCCTCGACCTCGCCGCTGTGGCTCATCTGTCAACCATCAAGAGCAGCATCCCCTTCGTACACTTCTTCGACGGATTCCGCACTTCACACGAGATACAGAAAATCGAGCTCATCGACGAGGACAAGCTGAAGGAAATGATTTCCGATAAAGCCCTGCAGAACTTCCGCAAGAGAGCATTGAACCCCGATGCGCCCGTTACCCGCGGTACTGCACAGAACGGTGACGTCTATTTCCAGAATACCGAGGCCCGCAACAAATACTACAGCGAGGTAGATGATATCGTCGCCCGTTATATGGGTGAGATTTCCGAGCTTACAGGCCGCGACTACCGTCCTTTCGACTACTACGGCGCACCCGATGCCAAGAAGGTCATCATAGCGATGGGCTCCGTAACGGAGACCGTCAAGGGCGTTGTGGACAAACTCGCAGCAGAAGGCAAGAAGGTCGGTCTGATGATTGTACGCCTCTACCGTCCTTTCTCTGCTAAGTATTTCTTCAAGGCATTGCCCAAGACTGTCAAGAGAATTGCCGTCCTGGACCGCTGCAAAGAGCCCGGCGCTCTCGGAGAGCCCCTCTATCTCGACATCAAGGCCCTCTTCCAGGGCGAGGATAAAGCTCCCGTAATAGTAGGCGGCCGCTACGGTCTGTCCTCAAAGGATACCACTCCTTCACAGATTCTCGCCGTTTATGAGAACCTCGATGCAAAGGAACCCAGGAACAACTTCACCATCGGTATCGTGGATGACGTGACTTTCCTGTCACTCCCCCAGAAAGAGGAATTTTCAATCGTTAAGGAAGGCACGACAGAATGCCGTTTCTACGGTCTGGGTTCAGACGGTACGGTAGGCGCCAACAAGAACACCATCAAGATCATCGGTGACAACACCACACTTTATGCACAGGGTTATTTCGATTACGACTCCAAGAAGTCAGGCGGATACACCTGCAGCCATCTTCGTTTCGGCAAAGAACCCATCAAGGCTCCTTACCTTGTAAGCACTCCCGACTTTGTGGCCTGCCACGTGCCCTCATACCTCAGCAAATATGACGTTCTCGAAGGTATCAAGGAGAACGGTACCCTGCTTCTGAACAGCCTCTGGGACGAAGAAGAGACGCTCAAGCGTATTCCCGACCACGTAAAGGGCATCATCGGCCGCAAGAACATCAAGCTCTACGTCATCAACGCAACCAAGATTGCAGCTGAGATTGGTCTGGGCGGACGCACCAACACCATACTCCAGAGTGCATTCTTCAAGATTACCGGCATAATTCCCTACGAGGAGGCCGTGGGTCATATGAAGCACGCCATCGACAAGAGCTACGGCAAGAAGGGTGAGAATGTCGTGAAGATGAACTACGCGGCCGTTGACCGCGGCGGAGAGTATATCGAGGTAGCCGTTCCCGCAGAATGGAAGGAAATCACTGCCAAGTTCGAGATTCCCGGCAAGGAGCGTATGGCTCCCACATTCGTCAAGGAGATTGCCGATGTCTGCAACTCACAGAACGGTAACAAACTGCCCGTCAGCGTATTCACAGTGGACGGCACAATGCCTGCCGGTACTGCAGCATACGAGAAACGCGGAATCGCCGTCAAGGTTCCCGCCTGGGACTCTGAGAAATGTATCCAGTGCAACACCTGCGCCATCGTCTGCCCTCACGCCGTCATACGTCCTTTCCTTCTGAGCGAAGAGCATGCCGCCAAGGCTCCCAAGACCATTATGCTCCTTCCCGTCAAGGGCGCTCCCGCAGGAAGCGATGCAAAATACTACACTCTCGCCTTCTCCAATGCTGACTGTACCGGTTGCGGCAACTGCGTGGATTACTGCCTCGCAAAGGAGAAAGCCCTGTCAATGGTTCCCTACGATTCAGAGGACGACAAGGCTCAGAAAGAATACGATTATCTCGACAAGAAAGTCGGCTACACTGCAATAGAGGCTGCAAAGGCCAATATGAAGACCTCACAGTTCAACCAGCCCTACTTCGAATTCAGCGGAGCCTGCGCAGGTTGCGGCGAGACTCCTTATATCAAGGCCATCACCCAGCTCTTCGGTGACAGGATGATGATTTCCAACGCCACAGGATGTTCATCCATCTACGGCGCATCCTATCCCGCATCACCCTACTGCACAAATGCAGAAGGTCACGGCCCCGCCTGGCAGAACTCTCTCTTCGAGGATTTCTGCGAATTCGGTCTGGGTATGCACGTAGGTTCAGACCGTGCACGTCAGACAGTAGCCAGACTGATGACGCAGGGTCTGGAGTGCGACTGCTGCGGTGACGAAATCAAAGCCCTGTTCAAGCAGTGGCTCGACGCTCCCCAGAATGCGGCTTCAACCCGTGAGGTTGCCGACAAGCTCGTTCCCCTTATGAAAGAATGCGGCTGCGACATCTGCAGGCAGCTTCTCGACTACGAGCATTTCATTCCTTCACGCAGCCAGTGGATTATCGGCGGTGACGGTGCCAGCTATGACATCGGTTACGGCGGACTCGACCACGTACTGGCCAGCGGCGAAAACGTGAACATCCTGGTTCTCGACACCGAGGTTTACTCCAACACAGGCGGACAGAGCAGCAAATCGACGCCTGCCGGCGCTATCGCCAAGTTCGCAGCTTCAGGCAAGAAGGTACGCAAGAAAGACCTTGGAATGATGGCTATGAGCTACGGATACGTCTATGTCGCACAGGTTGCAATGGGAGCATCACAGGTTCAGTTCATCAATGCAATCAAGGAAGCCGAGGCTTATGACGGTCCTTCAATCATCATAGCCTATGCGCCTTGCATCAACCACGGTCTGAAAGCCGGTATGGGTCTGAGCCAGCGCGAGGAGAAACTCGCCGTAGAGTGCGGCTACTGGCAGCTCTACCGCTACAACCCCGCCCTGATTGAAGAAGGCAAGAATCCTTTCACTCTCGACTCCAAGGAGCCCGACTGGAGCAAGTTCCAGGACTTCCTCAAAGGTGAGGTGCGTTTCGCATCCCTCTACAAGATGTTCCCCGGACAGGCAGACGAACTCCTTCAGAAGACTGAGGAATTCGCCAAGATCCGTCTTGAGAACTACAAACGACTTGCGAAATAAAACAAAATTCTGACAAAAAGTCTGTGTCATTATTGTTTGGCACAGACTTTGTTATTGAGAAACAATAAATTCTTATTGAAAATGAAGAAATATTTCCTCTCAATCGTTGCCTTTGCTATGGCGGCAACGTTTGCATTCGGACAGACTCCCCTGCCCAACGACCCTGAGGTCAAGACCGGTAAACTCGAAAACGGAATGACCTACTACATCCGTCACAACGCTCTTCCCGAAGGACGCTGCGAATTCTATCTTGCAACAAACGTCGGCGCAATTCAGGAGGCTCCTGACCAGGACGGTCTCGCCCACTTCCTGGAGCATATGTGCTTCAACGGTCTCAAGAACCTTCCCGGCAAGCAGATGCTCGATTATCTGCAGCACATCGGCGCAGAATTCGGCCGCAACATCAATGCTTCAACGGGCGTTGAGCATACCCAGTATATGCTCAACAATATGCCTGTCACACGCGAGGGCATACTTGACACCTGTCTTCTGGTAATGCATGACTATTCTCATTTCGTGCTCAACGATCCCGAGGAAATCGATGCAGAGCGCGGAGTCATACTCGAGGAGAAGCGCACACGCAATACAGCTTCCTGGCGTATGTTCGAGCAGAGCGCTCCCTATATCTACGGCGAGAGCAGCAAATATGCCAAATGCAACATCATCGGCAGCGAAGAGAACCTTAAGACCTTCAAGCCTTCAAGCCTCGAGACTTTCTACAAGACCTGGTATCAGCCTGATATGCAGGCTCTCATCATTGTCGGCGACATTGACGTAGAGCAGGTTTACGACAAGGTCGTCAAACTGTTCGCAGACATTCCCGCACCCGCACAGCCCACAGTGAAGGTAATGCCGGCAGTCGAAATCAACGAGGAACCCGTCGTGGCAGTCCTTACTGACAAGGAGAACACTTCAACCAACCTCGAGTTCATCTGGAAGCTGGGTGAACCCACACCCAAGGCCATGAACGGTACCGATATGGGTTACTTCGAGAGGATACTCAAGCGCATTATCAGAGGCGTGATGAACGAAAGGCTCAGCGACATCGCTTCAAAGGCTGACGCTCCTTTCCTCGGCGCAGCCCTGGGTGTTTACAACCTTTCCGAAACTTGCGAGGCCGTGGACGGTTCCGTGTACTGCGACAACGCCAAGACTCTCGAGGCAGCCAAAGTCTTCCTCACCGAGATGGAGAAGATGAAACGCTACGGCTTCAACGACGGTGAAGTCAACCGTGTCAAGGAGAACATCATCAAATCATTGAAAGACAAGGTTGCAGGCGTCAGCACACGCAAGAACCCCGAATTCATATATCCCATTATGGAACATTTCTTCGGCGGTTATTCATATCTCGCTCCCGAGACCGAACTCCAGATTGCACAGGCACTCTGCTCACAGGTCAGCGCTGCTCTCGTCAACCAGGTTCTTCCTCAGATTTTCACAGGCGAACACCTTACCATATTATATACCGGCGTTGACCAGGAAGGTCAGGTTCATCCTACGAAGGAACAGCTTCTTGCCGTCGTTGAAGAGGTAAAGAATGCAGAAATCCAGGCAAATGCCGCCGAGGAGATAAGCAGTGATTTCATGGCCGGAATCACCCTCAAGGCCGGCGCTGTAAAGAAGGCTGCTGCAGGCGATTACGGAGCAACCGTATGGACGCTGAAGAACGGCCTCAAGGTGGTTGTCCTTCCTACTGAATACAAGAAAGATCAGGTTGTCTTCGAACTGACAAAGAAAGGTGGACGCAGCCTTGTTCCCGCACAGGACGTGTATTCATTCGACGGCACGATTGCACAGATCTTCGATTCCAACTGCGGTATCGCATCCTACAGCAACACCACAGTCTCCAAAATGCTTACGGGCAAGACATTAACCGTAGCTCCTTTCATTACGGGTTCACGCAACGGTGTCAGGGGCAACAGCACTCCCGAAGACTTCGAGACTGCCCTGCAGCTTGTCAACCTGTATTTCACCAATCCCCGTTTCGACCAGGAAGAATGGAACGTCGGCATCAACCAGATAAACGCCATTCTGCCCAATATGATCAGCACGCCTGACTACAAGTTCTCGGATCACCTGTACAAGGGCCTGTTCGGAAACAGCCCCTATGCCTCATACATTTCAGTGGAGACCGTGCAGAAGGCAAGTCTTGACATCTATGCCAAATACTACAGACAGATGTTCAATGATATTGCAGGCGCAACCCTTTACATTGTGGGCAACGTCGATGTCAATGCAATCAAGCCCCTCGTGGAGAAATACTGCGGCAGCCTTGCAAAGGGCAGGAAGGCCGCAAACTGGAATGCGGCAAATATTGCGGTGCCTGTAAAGGGTACGGTTCAAGACATCTTCAAGACTGCCATGACCACGCCCAAGGCAACAGTTCTCCAGGTTTTCACTGCAGACCTCCCCTACACCCTGCAGAAAGAAGTCAACCTCGATGCCGCAGGCTTCATCCTCAATATGATTTACACCGAGACTCTGCGTGAGCAGGAAGGCGGCACATACGGCGCCTCAGCTGTATTCAACATCGGGTACGAGCCTTTCGAGGATGCAATGCTCCAGGTTTACTTCGACACCAATATCGACCAGCAGGAGAAACTTCGCGAGCTGGCTCTCAAAGGTCTGAACGGCCTTGCAACCGACGGTCCCACCGAGGAGCAGCTCACCCGCGCAATCGAGAACGCCAAGAAGAACCTTCCCGAGAAGCGCATCACAAACTCCTATTGGGTTGGCGCGTTCAAGTACAATGCCAACCATGGCGGAAACTACGATGCAGAGTACGAGGCTGCCATCAACAACATCACAGCTGACGGCATCAAGGCCGCCGTCAAGGAAATTGTTGACCAGCAGAACTTCTTTGAAATCGTAATGCTTCCCGAATAATCGCCATCACGATTCTGGCTTTCAGGAATTCAGTCGATTATTCCCGCAAAGAACAGATTTACAATCGGACGCTGAGGCGAATTCGTAGTAAGCGTCACTATCACAAGAGCCTCCCCTTTCGGGAGGTTCTTTGTATCCAGGGTGACGGTAAGCGTGTCTTCCTCGCCGGGAGCAACATCTTTGACAGGATTTGTTGCGCTCAGACCTTCATAATCGGAATCCACCTTATATATGTGGAGAGGGGCGGCACCCTTGTTGACACATTTGAACGTTGCGCAGACCTTCGCACCCTGTTTCCTGTGGCCGAAGGACCAGGTGCTCTCCGCGAAGACAGGGCGGCTGCCCTTGCTCTTCTGCTCGCGTGTAAGGGAGCTGAAGTTTTCCGTCGTGTGAGCTGTTACATTGATGCTCCTGCCGGTGCTCTTGCCGTTCACCACGGGTATGGCATTGTAAAGGTTCCGGCCCCATTTTCCGGGTATGGATGACACTGTATAATATAAGGTGGCGTGTCCTCCTGCCGGCACGGGATTGGGTTTTACCTCGACCTTCAAGCCGTCGCTGACTCCCGTAAAAGTCACCTTCGCCGGGCTGTCTGAAAGGTTTGCGATGGTAGTCTGATCTCCCCTGCTTTCGCCCTGCTCTATGTTCACGCACTTGAAACTGTCAGAGGGCAATGCCAAGGCATTTCCATACTTGAATGTATAGATTTCCGCATCGCTCTTGAGCCTTTCCATCGCAACCCCGCGAAGATGGAGTATCACGGGGCATCTTGTACCGGCAATGTTCACCGTCAACGTCTTGTCGAAAGGGTAAGGACCTTCGTCATTTGAATATGTAGCGCTGACTTTCGTGGACATCCCCGGTGCTATGGGGTCATGGTCCCACCTCACGGAGGTGCATCCGCAGGAGGAAACCACGCTCTGAATCACCGCAGGCGAAGATGATACGTTGACGGCCTCGAAACTGCAGCTGACAGGGCCGACGGATATCAGCACCTGTCCGAAATCGTGCACGGTGCTCTCGAAACGGAATATCTCCTGCGCACCGGCATTGGAGGATACGCAGCAGATTACTGAAAGTAAAGTGACAAATCGCCTCATAACATTTGCAAAGATAAACTGATTTGATTATTTTTGCATATAACTAATACAAAAATTATGGCATACAAGATTTCTAATGACTGTGTAGCTTGCGGCACTTGCATAGGCGAATGCCCTACAGGCGCCATTTCCGAAGGTGAAATTTACAAAATAGACCCGAACGTCTGCATTGACTGCGGTACTTGCGCTGATGCATGCCCTTCAGGTGCTATCGCTCCCGAGGAATAAGCAGCTCCACAAGTGAAGAGGCCGGCCAAAATAACTTTTGGTCGGCCTCCTCGTTTATGCCATATTCCACCGTACAGGCGAATGAACGGATTATCAAAACGGGCCATAGCACTTCACGGCACGTTTATCATGGGTTATGTGCCGTGAAGTGCTATGGCCCGTTTCCTCAATGTCACCGAAGTGGCATAGGCAATTTTATTGATGTACTGTCAGAGAGTCAGCTCGGAAATGATGGACTCGAAGAGGGCTGACATCTTGTCTGCGGCGGCATCTGCGGCTGCAACTACCTCGGCACCATCGATGACGAAATCATCGTCACGTGTCTCCGTGGCAACGTCGGTGATTATGGACACACCGAAAACGGAAATGCCGCAATGGCGGGCGACGATAACCTCGGGAACGGTACTCATTCCTATGGCGTCACCGCCCATTATTCGATAGCAATGGCACTCTGAAGGAGTCTCGTAAGTGGGGCCTGTAACCGACACGTAAACACCTTTGGTAACCGATATACCCAGTTTGAGAGCGCATTGTTCGGCAAGCTTGATGATTGCGGGGCTGTAGGGACGGCTCATATCCGGGAAACGGGGGCCGAAATTGTCGAGATTGGGGCCTATAAGCGGGCTGGGTGCCATATTGATATGGTCCCTTATAATCATAAGGTCACCGATATTGTAATTCAGGTTCAAGCCGCCGGCTGCATTCGAAACGAAGAGATAGCGTATGCCGAGAACTGACATCACGCGCTGGGGCAGAGTGACCTGCTGCATCGTATAGCCTTCGTAGAAATGGAAACGTCCCTGCATCGCCAGAACAGTTTTTCCGGCCAGGTTGCCTATAATCAGATTACCCTTGTGACCTATGGCCGTGCTCTCAGGGAATCCCGGTATCTCCTTATAAGGTATTACCGTCGTATCTGTTATATTGTCTGCGAGTTTGCCCAGACCACTACCCAGGATGATGGCAATCTGAGGTTTTCTGTCGTCTTTCGATCTGATGTAGGCGGCCGCCTCGTTAATCAGTTTCACATAGCTTGCAACGTCCATATCTTTCTTCTTAAAATTTTTCAAATATAGCAAAATTTCCACAAAAAAAATGTTAACTTTGCAAACAAGTGATTCAAATTGGTGTATTGTATGCTTGAGGAACTTCAAAACAATCTGAATATTCTTATCAGCGCATATGAAACACAGAAAGAACGCGCGGACAAGGCAGAGAAGGAGCTTGAGAGATACAAAGCACGATTTGAAGAAGCGAACACCAAAGTTAAAGAACTGGAAGGAAATATTGGCAACCTTAGTTTGAAGAATGTGTTCACGTCTTCATCAGCAGACAAAACTGAGGCCAAGGCCAGGATTGACAAACTCATAAAGGAGATTGATACAGCGCTGGCATTGCTGAAGTGATATGGGACAGGAACACAGAATAAAGGTCAAGATAGCGGATCGCAGTTACAACCGGACAATACACTCCGAGTTGGAAGAGGAAGCAATCAGAAAGGCTGCGCAGGGGATAAATGAAAAAATAGTCAAATTGTCCAGACTATACACCCAAGTGCCTCTGATTGACATTATTACAATAGTTGCCCTCAATGAGGGCATTGAAAAGTTTGAAATCCGGAAGAAACTGGACGAAAACGATTCAGGAATAAGCAGGCTTTCCGCAGACTTGAAAAACTATGTCGAGTCATTGAAATAGCCGTCAGAGATTTTTTTGCCGAAATCACTGAAGCAAAAGTTAAAGGGGTAACCTCGATGCCGGATGACGGACCTATGTAACCTCACGACGTGAGGGATTCTGCAAAGGACGGAGGATGTCTGAACGTTATCGGAGCCTAAATCTTACATGATAAGATTTCCCGGACAAAACTGACGGCTTTTTACCCTTCCACAAAACAAATTATTATGAGCAGCATAGTATTGTGTATCCTGTGCAGTGTGCTGTCGGCAATCGTAGCGATTGTCCTGTACATTGTGGTCAGAAAATCTGTCCAGAAAGGCAGAAAGGACGAAATCATCCGTCAGGCAGAGCTTGAGGGAGAGAAAATCAAGAACGAGAAAATCTTCCAGGCCAAGGAGAAATTCCTTCACCTGAAAGAAGAGCACGAAAAGGTAATCAACGAAAAGAACAACGCTATCCGCGAGGCCGAGAACCGCGTCAAGCAGAAAGAGAATGCGCTGAACCAGCAGAATTCCGAGCTTGGAAGGAAGAACAAGGAGGCGGATGCAATACGCGAGAACCTGAAGGCCCAGCTGGAGGTTGTCGCCAAGAAAGAGGAGGAATACGAAAAGCTGCGCGCCCAGGCCATATCGCAGATTGAGAACATCGCCGGCATGAGTGCCAAAGAGGCTAAGGAACAACTTATCCAGAGTATGAAGGATGAGGCAAGGACCGAGGCCCAGAGCTACATCAACGACGTTATGGACGAGGCCCGTCTCACGGCGTCCAAAGAGGCCAAGAGAATAGTCATAAATACCATACAGCGTACAGCCACGGAGACTGCCATCGAGAATTCAGTTTCCGTATTCCACATTGACAACGACGAGGTGAAAGGCCGTATCATAGGACGTGAAGGACGCAACATACGCGCTCTGGAGGCTGCCTGCGGTGTGGAAATCGTCGTGGATGACACTCCGGATGCAATATTGATTTCCGGTTTCGACCCGGTGCGCAGGGAGATTGCCAGACTTTCGCTCCATCAGCTGGTCGTAGACGGACGTATCCATCCCGCAAGGATTGAAGAGGTCGTGACCAAAGTGACCAAGCAGATAGAGGATGAGATAATGGAAACCGGCAAGCGTACCTGCATCGACCTTGGCATACACGGTCTCAGCCCTGAACTCGTACGTCTGGTCGGCCGTATGAAATATCGTTCGTCATACGGACAGAACCTGTTGAAGCACAGCCGTGAGGTGGCCAATATCTCCGCGATAATGGCAGCTGAGCTCGGTCTCAACACCAAAATTGCAAAAAGGGCCGGTCTGCTCCACGATATAGGTAAGGTAAGCGAGGAAGAGCCTGATCTGCCTCACGCACTTCTGGGTATGAAGCTCGCAGAGCAGTACAAGGAGAAGCCCGAGGTTTGCAATGCAATCGGTGCGCACCACGAGGAAATAGAGATGCTGACCACCATAGCACCCATAGTAATGGTTGCTGATGCCATTTCAGGTGCCCGTCCCGGAGCACGCCGGGAAGTCATAGAGTCCTACATCAAGAGGCTCAACGATATGGAGAACATCGCATCTTCATACAACGGCGTGACCAAGGCCTATGCAATACAGGCAGGCCGCGAGCTCAGGGTAATCGTGGGTGCGGATCAGGTCAGCGACGCGGATGTCGAGAAGATGAGTGCTCAGATAGCCAAGCAGATACAGGACGAAATGACATATCCCGGACAGGTGAAGATCACCGTAATCAGGGAAATACGTTCCGTGGCTATAGCCAAATAAAACTAAAGATTATACTTCACGCAGATCATCTGGCGTGAACCTGCAAAGCCTCCGTTGAACTGGAAGTCGAGCTGAATGCGGAAAGTAAGCCGCCTGACGATGAAAGGTTCGTAATAAACGGAGACTTTGTCGTATATGCCGCAGGCTTTTCCGCCTCTGTTGCGGAGAAAAGGGTCACGCATATACAGATCCGTACCATACGGTGTCCCCTCGGGCGAAACTGCGTCAAAAAGAGTGAGCAGATCGCCTCCCACGTACAGATCATTGATTATGCCTACATTCCAATTGCGTATCTCCAGATACAACTCCCCTTTGGCCGGCGAAAGAAGATCACCGGAGACGTTTCTGTCGCGCTGGAAAGCCTGCAGATAGCCCATACGGGCCAGAAGCTTCTGGACGTGCGCATAGTGGGCCGCATTGTACTCTATATAGGGATTCACGAGAATGTCATCTACCACGCCCTGCGCCTTGATGGAATTGGCATAATGATGAAGATGGGCACTGTATCCCAGTCTCAATCCGGGCAGAAATGTATGATGACCTGCAGAATATACCATGAACTGCTCCCTGGTGTCCGGGAAAGTCCGGCTCAGCATTCCCATCCAGTCCACACCGAACTCATATCCGAAATTCCTCCCTTTCCAGGAGAACTGCAAACCATCGTAAGTATCCTTCAGGAATCGTGCTCTTTCGCTGTAGAACGCTTCGGAGTAATACTCCGTGGATTTGGATCTGGGAAAGGCACCGGCAACTATGCTGAACCTGCATCTCTTCAGCGGAGCCGACATTTCGTACCACAGGAGAGGCTCCACTGTCCATCCGCCGCCGAATTCGTACAAGGGGTCCGCACCGGCAAGCAAACGCTGCTTCACCTTTGAACTGTCACTGCCGATTCTAATGCCCAGGCCCGCCTGAGCCCTTACCCCGAACAGGGTCCGGGAAATATCCAGTCCATCGCTCCTGTCATATTCACGGTTGTCAAATACGGTCTGGAAAGCCACATCGTAATCGAACTTGACAGACTGTCTCTCCCCTGCCCCGGCAAAAGAATAAACGGCACAGACGAGTGTGCCGCTTAAAAGTAGTTTCTTCATAATCAACGACGTCGGTAATTCGCTTTCTGCTGCTGTTCAGCCATCTTCTGCGCAGCCTCCAGCCGCTGTTGCCATTTGCTCTTCGGTAGGGGCTTGCCCTTGCTCGCCTCTATCTGAGCCATTATCTTCTCCGGCTTTACAATCCATTTCTTGATGATGAAATTCTGCACCATCATTACCAGGTTGCTGAGCAGATAATAATAGCTCAAACCTGAAGACAGGCTGTTGCAGATGAAGAACATCATTATAGGCATAATCCAGACACTCATAAAGCGCATCGGAGCCATCTGAGGGTCACTGCTCTTGGGCATCGTCATCCAGGAATAGAGCCACATAGTCACAGCCATAAGCAGAGCGAAAAGACTAAGGTGGTCCATACCGAGGAACTTGAAGCCGAAGTCGCAGATGGAATCGTACGCACTCAAATCCTCTGCCCACAGGAAAGGCTGCTGACGCAGCTCTATGGACACGGGGAAGAAGCGGAACATCGCCCAGAGTATAGGAATGGTCAGAAGCATAGGCAGGCAGCCTCCGGCAGGATTTATACCCGCCCTCTTGTAGAGTTCCATCTGGGCCTGCTGCTTTTTCATCGCCTCCTTCTGGTCAGAAGCGGCCTTGGGGAATTTCTCGTTCAACTTGTCAATCTCGGGCCTGATGGCATTCATCTTGGCCGAAGACATATAGGACTTCATTGTCAGAGGAGATATCACCAATTTGATAAGTACAGTCATTATCAAGATGATGACACCAAAATTGGCTATCCTTGCACTGAGCCATTTGAAGCAGGGAATTATCACAAATCGGGTGATAAGACCTATTATATTGCCACCTATGGTGATGGTCTTCTCGTATTTGCGGTCGTAGCTGCGGAGTTCGTAGTAATCATTCGGTCCGAAATAGAACTCGTAATCATACTTTGCATCTCCGTTCTGAAGGGTAATTTCCTCCCTTAGCTTTGCCGAACAGGTCATCAGGGCACCCTGAGCATCATTCTCCTGAGCGAAGGCAAGACCTACCTCACCGTTGGAAAAGCCTGCGGGAGCAGTGAGGATAGCGCTGAAGAACTGCTGATTGAAGTCTATCCACTCCAGCCTGCTGTCATAACGTTTGCTGCCGTCACGGCCACCCTTGCCTACAACCTCAGGCTTCTTGTCACCGGGACAGTATATCTCAATCTTGGAATACTGCTTCTCGTTCTTGTAGCCTTTCTCTAATCTGGGTATCTTCAGCGTCCAGTCTATGTCGAACATCGACACATTCCTCGGGATATTGTTTTGCATCCCGTTGAATGACAGTTCGTTGTAAACCATATAGGAGTCAGCGGGAAGCGTATATTTCTGCTGGATATAACCGCCGTCAGCGAATACCAGCCTCATCACGGCAACGCTGTCCGACGCCTCCACGAGCTGGAAGTTGAAATCACGGGTATTGATGTACTCGCCGGTATAGACGCTGATACCGTAATCGCTCCACTGAGGTTTCACAAGCATCAGGGAGTCTCCGCCGTATGCCTTGTAACCGAGAACGTTGACACTGTAGGGCTGGGCGCCCTTGGTCGTCAGAACGACTTCAACCTTTTCATTGCGAAGGAACACCAGAGACGCATCCTCTCCGGCGGCAACACCGAGGGACTCATCCTTGTATATATTTGTCCTCTGTTCCGGCTCGGACACGACGGTCTGTGATGCTGCATTCCCCGCCTGCATGGCCGCCAGTGAATCAAGAGCGATTCTCTGCATAGCCTCCATCCTTGCAACAGAGTCTATCTGTGCCTGTGCCTGAAGCTGTTTTTCATACTGTTTGGACTGATACCAGCCGAAGCCGAAAATTATGGCGGCTATGAGTACCAGTCCTATAATCGAATCCTTATTCATTGCCACGCTCCTCTTCTATGCTACGAATCTTCTCTTCCAGAGACTTAAGTTCCAGTTTTGCATCGTCTATGCCTTTCTTCATCTGCTCAACAAGGGCATTCCCGGCACCACGGGCGAAGAAAAGAATGTTGTTTTCCTTTGTTGCAATCTCCTGTTCGAGCGACTTGTACTTCGCAACGAGTTTCTCCCTTTCGGTAAGAACTCTCGCAGCTGGTCTCAAAGACTGACGGGTCTGTCTCTGTTCCCTTGAAGTCTTGAAGTTCTTCTCCTTTTCCTCGAAGAACTCGTCACAGGCAGCGCGGAATCTCTTCCACAGGGCATCTGACTTCTTGCGGGGAACGGCACCTATCTCCTTCCACTTCTTCTGAAGGTCAATGAACTGGTCAGTAGCCTTCTTCCATTCCTGTGAAGTTTTCAGCTGCTCGGCTGCCTCGCAGATGGCAATCTTCTTGTTGAGGTTTTCCTCCATATCATCCTTGAAACTCGCGTAGAAGTCGCGCTTGCGTCCGTAGAATTTATCGCAGGCGGCACGGAAGCGTTCATATATCTTCTGATTTTCCTTCCTTGTAGCGTAGCCTATCTTCCTCCACTCCGCCTGAACGGATTCGATTTCCTTGCTGAGACTGTTCCACAGCTTGGAATCACCGATTTCCCTTTCGGCTATTTCCTCAACCTTGACACAAAGCTCCTGCTTCTTGGTAAGATTCTCCTCCTGCTCTTCTTTCACCGTCTCGAAATAGCCCTGATATTTTTTGTTAATCACGGCTGTTGCAACCTTGAATCTCTCCCATATCTCCTCACGATACTGCTTTGCAACGGGGCCGAGATCCTTCCAGGCATCGTGAAGCCTCTGCAGCTCCCTGAACGCCTCCATCACGTTCTCGCTTTCGGCCAGTTTCTCCGCCTTGCCGCACAAATCCAGCTTAGCCTCGAGATTCTTCTTGAAATCCAGGTCACGAAGCTCACGGTTAATCTTCAACCTGTCATAGAATTGTTCCACATAGAGCTGATAGGTATTGTTGATGTCCCTGAAGTTCTGTGCAGGCACGGCTCCGATTTCTCTCCACCTGTCCTGTATAGCACGGAAATCAGGCAAGGTAGTGCTCACGTCCTCATCCTTTTCCAGAAGGGCCTTGAGGTCTTCGATGACCGTCTGTTTGGCCTTCAGATTGTCTTCTTTCTGGGCATCCAGCTGCTTGTTGTACGCGGCCTTCTCTTTCTTATAGGCGGCATACAGGGCCTTGAAATTCTCCTCCACGGTCACGAGTACGTCCTGCGCCGTTTCCTCGACCTTCTCCTTTTCCTTGAGGAGGGTCTTGTAGAATGCGGACTTCAGGGCCTCGGCATCCTTGGCTCTCTGGAGACGGTCTTCACTGGTTGCAAATTGATGGAACAACTCCGAAAGTTCGGCGAGGGACTTTCCGGAATAATCGACTACTTCTGATTTTTGAACATCAGGATTAATGTTTTCGCTCATTGTGTTATTGTATTTTAATTCACAAATATACAAATCTTTTGCAAAAAACATCTATTTTTGCAGCGTCAAACACAACATTTCACATATCTGATACCAGTATGCGCATCGATATACTCACAGTAGTGCCGGAACTCCTCGACAGCCCGCTCAACCATTCCATAGTAGGAAGAGCCGTGAAAAAGGGCCTTGTCGAGATTCACATACACAACCTCCGCAAATACGGTCTGGGGCCGCGCAAGAACGTAGATGACTACAGCTATGGCGGAGATGCCGGAATGGTTCTTATGGTGGAGCCGGTTTTCCGTATGATAGAAGAGCTCAAGGCGGAAAGGGAATATGATGAAGTCATATATATGTCCCCCGACGGGGAGATACTGGACCAGCCTATGGCCAACGAGCTGTCCCTCAAGGGCAACATAATCATACTGTGCGGCCACTATAAAGGCATCGACCACCGCATTCGCGAGCATCTGGTGACTAGGGAGATATCCATAGGCGACTATGTGCTGAGCGGGGGCGAAATACCGGCCGCGGTAGTAGTCGATTCCATTGTGAGACTGATTCCGGGTGCGCTGACGGACGAGACCTCCGCCCTGTCGGACTCCTTCCAGGACAGTCTCCTATCCCCTCCCGTATATACCAGGCCGGCCTCGTTCAACGGATGGGACGTCCCCGAAGTGCTTCTATGCGGCGACCCGCGCAAGATTAAGGCATGGCAGGACGAGCAGGCGCTGGAAAGAACGGCCAAGCTTCGTCCAGAGTTGCTGAAAAAATAGAATTTCCGTTTTCAGATTAGCGAAATTTTGGTATCTTTGCATCCCATAAAAACAAATTTATGGGCAAAATCGGTTTCGATAACGAGAAGTATCTTCGCATACAATCAGAACACATCAAAGAGCGCATAGCGCAGTTCAACGGCAAGTTGTATATGGAATTCGGAGGCAAGCTGGCCGATGATTACCACGCTTCACGCGTGCTCCCCGGTTTCGAACCGGACAGCAAGATAAAGATGCTGATGCAGCTCAAGGACTGTGCAGAAGTAATCATAGTCATCAGCGCCATAGACATCGAGAAGAACAAGATACGCAGCGACTACGGCATCACCTACGACGAGGATCTTCTCAGGCTCAGGGACGAGTTCATGGACTGCGGCTTGGAGGTCAACAGCGTGGTAATCACACATTTCAACGGACAGGAAAGCGCCATTGCCTACAGACAGCGTCTGGAAAGGACAGGCGTGAACGTATATTATCACCACACCATCAAGGACTACCCCAACAACGTCCCCCTGATAGATTCGGAAGAGGGCTTCGGCAAGAACGATTACGTCAAGACGACACGCCCTCTGGTAGTTGTGACCGCCCCCGGCCCAGGCAGCGGCAAAATGGCCACCTGTCTGAGCCAGCTCTACCACGACCACAAGCACGGCATCAAGGCCGGATATGCCAAGTTCGAGACCTTCCCTATCTGGGATCTGCCGCTTAAACACCCCATACACCTGGCCTACGAGGCAGCCACGGCGGACTTGGACGACGTGAACATGATTGACCCCTTCCATCTGGAAGCCTATGGAAAACTTGCCGTCAATTATAATAGGGACATAGAGATATTCCCCGTGCTGGACGCAATATTCACAGGCATCTTCGGAGAAAATCCCTACAAGTCCCCTACCGATATGGGTGTCAATATGATAGGCAGCTGCATCTGCGATGACGAAGTCTGCAGCGAAGCCGCGCGTCAAGAAATAATCAGACGATACTACAAGGCGCTGAACGCCTTTGCTGACGGTAAGGCCAACGATGCTGAAATCAATAAGATAACCCTGCTGATGAGACAGGCCGGCATCACGCCCGACAACAGGGCCGTTGCCGTTGCGGCTAAGGCAAAAAAGGAGGAATCCGGGATTTCGTCAGCAGCCATCGAACTGAACGACGGAACGGTGATTACAGCCAAGTCCATCCCGCTTCTGGGAGCAAGCGCATCGCTGCTGCTCAACGCAACCAAGTATCTGGCCGGCATAGACCACCACATAAACCTGATACCTTCAAAAATGATAGAGCCCATACAGAAGACCAAGGTGAACTGCCTGGGAGGCCACAATCCCCGCCTGCACACCGATGAAGTTCTGATAGCCCTGTCAATGCTCAGCGTCTATGACGACAACTGCGCCAAGGCACTCGAACAGCTTCCCAAACTGAAGGGATGCCAGATTCACACCACCGAGATGCTCAGCGAGGTGGATTGCAACGTTTTCCGCAAACTTGGGATAGACCTCACCAGCGAACCTATCAGGAAACGCAAGAAACGCTACAATTAGCGTTCTGCTGCCGGTTGTTGGTTCGGATTGCAATACTTCCAAGGTTTTTTTCAAAATCTCCCACCGTTTTTCTCTCAGACCCCACAGTTGGTGATTAAATACCGTGGGGTCTGTGATTACAAGATATGGGGTCCCTGACTCTGAAGAGTGAGTCACAGTGGAGCGGAGCAAGATGGAAAGTAATCGTTGTTCATAGGCACGGACAAAATTTCTCCCACATATTCCGTTTCTGGTTCATCAGTACAGACGAATGAACTCGTATGCAACGCTCAGTCTGATGTTCTGGTAAACCTCGCTATCCTTTCGTTTACAATTCTCAGGTAATGCCTTCTTGTCTTATCAGTCAAGAAGCTGCGTCTGGCGAGGTCCGCAGATGCCTGAGGAAATTGCATGTACTTATCCAGAATTCTGGAGACACGTGATTCAAGAATTCCTATGCGGACGCCGAAACGCTCGAAGTCCAAACGGCAGGGATGTCCCGTTCTTTCGTAAACATCACTATGTTCGATATAAGGTGAAAGTCCGCCATCCAGCCCCAGATCTTCCCCGTTCACGTGGACGCTTGTATTCAACAAATCATATGCAGGAGCCAGACGGTAATCCTCTCCCTGCAGAATCAGGGAGAAATTTTTCAGATGGTCGTCCCCGTTCGCGTAGATGTAGTTGAACACCACAAGGTCGAAAAATCTTTCCATATCCACCCTCCATGCTGATACATTCTTCCGAATGGCATCAGCTATGTCTTCGTAGCATCCGCTGTACTTGAAATGCTTCCCGCCCTCCTGCTCGTTACGGCCGATAACCGATGCAAAGTCTTCCATAGGAAGTTTCAATCCGTCGGGAAGTATGTCAAAACGTTTCGTGATATACACAATCTCGCCTTTTGGCGTGAAGCATAGACCGTTTTCAGCCGTTCTGATACCATACACCTGAGAGGCAATCTGCATCGTCAGATTCTCATTGGCAGGGATCTGCTTGCGATCCACAAGGGACCTGTCCCACGGTGCCGGTTTAAGAATAAATGTAGAGCGTTCATTGTCATCGGCAATCCTTATCTTGGAATCCTTGATAACAGCAGGGAATTTTTCCTGAACTCCGGATACCGAAATTCGATGCACAGCTTCGGCGATGTCTCCGGTAGTATGAAACTCATCTACGTTGAAATCAAGAAGGTGGCTTATTTTCTGGCCGTCAAAAAGAGTCTTGCGGGCTTTCGAGCTATATGTTGAAAAGTCTGCTGCAAGGGTTGAAGGACAATTTACGATATCTATCATCTTTATATGGCTTTAACGTGAACCGCGCCTATGAAATCCTTCCCTGCCATAGCCGAAAGCATACCGAAGAAATCATTTTCGTCTATTCTGAGATGCCGGCAGATAATACTGCGATTGGCTCCTTCCGGCAGCATGTTGGTAAAGAACGGGAAAAGCGCCTCTGATTCGAATTTCTCCCTGTTCCTTGGAAGAGTCACCGATATCGACTTCCCGCCCGAAAGCAGATATATCGGGTCATAGCGGAACTCATAACCCCTTCCGGAATTCTGCTCAGTCAGCACACCGGCCTTTGTGTTGTTGTAATATACACTCAGCTGTCTCATTATTCATCAACGATTGTATTTCTCACTTTATAAATGACTTCCAGCCCGAGGACATCCATAATCTTTGACACGGTTGCAATCGAAGGGTTGCCTTTTCCCCGCTCTACATCCTTTATCGTTGCCAGACTCAACTGAGCCATTTCAGCAAGGTCATTCTGGGAAAGGGAAAGTATCTTTCTACGTTCTTTTACAGTATTCTGTAGATCCATGCGTCTATTATACCATACTTTTATTGCAAAGATATGATAAATAATTGTTTTTACCAAGTAAAAGTATATTATCCCAAGTCGGGCGGATAGGTCTGAGCGGGGAAAGTATGTGCTAGTTAGATTTAATATTAACGGTTCCTCCGTTATGGGTAAATTTCGTATTGCTGTCAACAACCTGATGCCAATTTGACGTAAATGAGCCTCCGTTCATAACAATCTCACCAAACAGATCATCTCCAAGCCATCCAAAATTCCCGGCAGTAGAAATTTCTCCGCCATTTATCTCTACAGTATTGTTTTCGCCTTGGTATCCATCAGAATCTCCATAAAAAACAACAGCATAGCTGGTATGTGTCTTGATAACACCATTGTTGACAATAACTTTTGAGTTAGTCCCAGTTGAATGAACAAATTCAAAAGCTCTATTATAGTTACCAGTGGTTGCAGCAAGAACGGAACCGCCATCCATAGTGAATGTAGAGTTCTTAAGTTTTACAACGCGATAATTTGTACTAGACGTATTAGAATATTCCGCCGCTAATATGCCATTTTTAAGATTCACATTGGAATTTTCAACATATAATACAGCCTGTGCATATGTGTCAGCAATTTTTCCATTTTTCTCAGTGCTAGAATCGACAATGGTCAAAGTGGAATTCATTACTTCGAACACACCGTATTTGTTTAACCCATATCTATGTTTGATAGTATGTCCATTCAAATCGAGAGTGATGGTCTTATTTGAAATAACATACGTTTCACGATCCGAGTTATCGCTTTTTACTTCTCTGATTATGTCCTTGCACAGCACTATTACATCGTTGTACGATGCATTGTCAATAGCTGCTTTAATTGCATCACTGAGTGTAAAGAAATTCTGGGTGCCGATGACGGCTTCCGAATTGGTGGTAGGTTGATTATCACTTCTCTTCACTTCTCCAGTGCCCGTGCCGGCAGAAGCTACTTTAACGGTTTCCTTAACTTCATCCGGAACAGCAACATTCACCTCAGCATCAGTATTGTTCACTATGACAACATTGGCGCTGGTTGTGATACCACCGTTCTCTCCGCCTGTTCCTGAGGTTCCAATAGTTGCATTATCAGCAATGGTAATCTGGACGGGAGCGGAAGAGCCATCGGCAGTTGCATCAGCTGCGACTTCGATAGCCTTGACATTGTCGCCACCTGAAATCCCGCCGGTGATTTCAACGTTTCCACCCTTGACTACTAGTTTTTCGCTAATTTTTGCAGGAGCAATGATTTTGAAGGTCGTTGCAGAAGTTTTAAGACTGGCAGTGACTATTTCTCCCTGATCAAATTCCACGTGCGTATCAGGAAGATCACCGCTTACATTTACTTTATTCCCATCCTTAACCTTAAGACAGAGTTTTTTAGGAAGTTGGGAACCGTCGGCATACTTAAGTTTGATTTCATCCTCAGTGCTAGGATTCTGTTTTCCTTCAAAGTATAGAATAACGCTGTCCGCTTTAGGCAAGATGTACTCACCTACTGTATCGGAAGGAACCGACGTCAATAAATATCCGCCATCCGGAACGGCACCTATCGTAGACGCCGGCATTATCAGAATATCCTTTCGTCCAACGGTCTGCCCGCTGATGCCTTCAAATTCATACAGAGGATTAGCAGTATCGCCATTGCCCAGCAACTTAAAAGCGAACTTAGGATATGTCCCGCAAGGGAGAGGAATGTAAAATGCCATATTCTTTGCCTCAGAAAGATTAAAGCTCAGAGTGTACGATGAATTGGCATTGCCGCTGTCATCAGCTGTTTCAATGTACTTGATGTTGTCTGTGCCGGTTTTGAAATCGAATTCTCCCGTGATCTTCTTTCCCGGTGTGGAGAATACGAATTTCTTCGCATTCGCCGGAACACCGTTGAGAGTTACCTTGACAACACCTCCCAGATGCTTGAAAGCCACATTGTCTCCATCCACGCTGCCGAACATCGAGCAATTCGTATTGCCTTCCGACCACTCGCGCGATGCCGGAATCTTTATTTTCGACTCCGAATCGAAAATGTCTGCCGGATAAGTGGCATAGTCGCCAAGAGTTCCGGAATAGTTTGCGCTGAAGGTTGCGGACGCGGTTCCGGCACCGGTCTTTAAATTGAACTGTGCATGACCTTCACTGGTTGCGACCTCGATAACATCACCTGTCTGCCAGGTTAAACTGCCGTCCGTGTCGGAAAGTGCCGCCTTTGAAATGGAAGGGTATACTTCCATTGAAGCTCCGATAATCATTTCGCCCGCTTCGATTCCTGTAAGTTCTGTTTTAGTACAGGAGCAAAGGACGAGAGCGATAATTAATCCAAAATATATTTTTTTCATGAGTACTGTATAAATCGTTGTTGATTTTTACCATCCGGGGAATTTAGTACCTCCACCTTCGAGAGTACTTCCAGGGCTTGATTCAAGAATCGCATTTCTTGTAGTCATTCCTATCACCTTCATCTCCGGTGAAACATACGGAATCTGCGCACAGTCTTCGTCAATTGAATATTTTTCTTTATTCATGTTCATATTGAAATAAAAAACCACATCCTGACTCCAATACCTGTGGACTCAAGATATTAACGGAAGTTTGATATGCTAAATCGCTGGTTGGCAGACACTTAAATACCCCCCCCCGACAGAGAAGGATATGCATTGATTTTTTTGGGTGTGCACTGCCATGACGTTTCTGGCAATTTACAAAAAAATCTGATACAATGAAGCTTTTCAATAAAAAAATCGTAAGAATCAGCGTTCCGATACGCTGACCTTGAAGAGCCAGGGCCAGTTCTTGCCCGTAAGATAGATTTCAATGCCACCATCCTCCGAAGGTCGGGCCGCGATGCCGTTGAGGACATCCATTGACGGAGTGCGCTTTTCCTGCGGAATAAGTCCGCTACAATCGATTTTACCCGTTACATTACCTGTAAGGGGATCTATGATGACAATAAGGTCCGTTGTATAGACATTCGCCCATATCTTGCCGTCTATCCATTCCAGCTCGTTAAGAAGCCGCACGGGGCGGCCGTCAAGCCTGACGGTGAGAGACTTCACGGCAGAAAGTTTCCTGTCAAGAAAAAAAATGGTAGAACTGCCGTCCGAAGCCACCATAACTGCATTATTGAACTCGCTCCTTCGATCTTCCGGTATAGAAGTCAAGCCCCATCCCTCCCGTGGATACGAGAGCATCTTCTCGTATTTGAAGCTATCGATGTCATACACCAGTGCCAGCCTGTTCGTCCAGGTCAGCACGTATATCTTTCCGTCAACGACGCAGGAGCCTTCGCCGAAATACCTTGATCCTATGGGAATGTTCTTCAAAACCTTACCGCTTGTCAGGTCGACTGTGCGCACGCTGCTCTGCCCGTACTGACCTGTTGTCTCATATAGTGTTCCGTCATGGAAAAACAGTCCCTGGGTATATGCGGAAGCATCGTGCGGGTATCTGTCCAGCACCTGCAGCCTGTAATCCTTCACGGCTGCCGTGCCAGCCGCACTTATGAAAAAGAAAATCAGCAATTGGCAAAGTCTTTTCATATCGCATCGTACATTACTGGCTTACAGGCCATTCGAGTTTATTGTAATTGACCAGATACACCCGTTTCGCGGCCCGCGTAAGAGCTGTATACAACCATTTCAGGTCATCGGTAGTCAATTCATCCTGCCAGAAAGCGCTGTCGATGAAGACGCATTCCCACTGGCCGCCCTGGCTCTTGTGGCAGGTGATGGCGTTGGAATATTTCAGTTGAAGCGCATTAAAATACGGATCTTCTCTCACCGCTTCGTAGCGTTTCTTCTTGGATGTCTGCCAGGAATAGTCCTCGTTCACGCCCAGATACAACTGATTGCTCTGCTCGTAGGTCAGCGAAGGACTTTCCGAGTCAAGGGTGTCAAGTATGACCTTTGCCCTGATTCCGACATCGTCATAATCCGGGAAGGACAATTTGGCCGTTGCGAAGTGCAAGCCGTAGCGTTCCTCAAAATCACTGATACGCAACAACTTGACTATATCGCCATTGGCTATGTAACTCATTTTTTCTACATTCTCGAGGAACTGGTAACAGTTTTTCACCACCATCAGCCTGTCCCCTTTCACAAGTCTGTCCTCCTTGAACTGGACCTGGGCGCGGAGGCCGGCATTGTAGCGTATTGCCCTCTTGTTGCTTCGGGTCAGAACAATGGTCTGGTCATCGCCATACTTGGAATAGGCGTCGGAAATCGTCTCGATGAGCTCCGTTCCGCTTACCGTGGAAATGTCGTCAAAACCGTCCAATTCAAGCCTTAGAGTGGCGGAAGAACGGCCGCCCCCGGACATCGAGGATATGATTTCGCGTATGACAGTGGCATTGTGCAATATTCCTGATTCGTGAGCCTGACGCACGACCGTGGTCATCGAACTGAACATAACCCCGCCGAAGGTGGAATCCATATAATCACGGCTCAGTGCAGGGCTCTCGTCAAGCCCGATGGGAGGCAGCTGTGCGCTGTCGCCCACAAGCATAAGCCTGCAGTCCACCCCGCTTCTGACGAAATCGACAAGGTCTCCGAGCAGGTTACCGCTGCCGAATGACGCCGATGAGGGGCCTTTGGCACTGTCCGCATCAATTCCCAGCAATGACACCTCATCCACGACGAAAAGCGTGCCTTTGGACTTGTTTGGAGCAAGGGAGAACTGTCCGAAACCGTCCCCACCCACACTCTTCTGTCTGTATATGTGCTTGTGCACCGTATAGGCTTCCTGCCCGGCATAGGAACTGAGCACCTTGGCGCTGCGTCCCGTTGGAGCAAGAAGTATGCATTTGGTTCCAAGTGATTTGAGCGCCTGCACGACCGCCGCCACCGCACTGGTCTTTCCAGTGCCCGCAAAGCCTGACAGGACAAGGATGTCGTGATCAGCGGAACAGGCGAAAGACGCAACGTCCGCCATGAACTGTCTCTGACAGGAAGTCGGTTCGAATTTCAGGGCATCGAGGAATGATTTTTCCAGAAATTTCTCCCTTCCCATCACCTGTCACGCTTGAAAATGAGTGAAACTGCTATGAGCAGCGGATAGATTTCTATACGCCCGAGGTACATGTCGAGAGTGAAAATAAGTTTTGCAGCCACAGGCATCGTGTCATAGTTGCCGGCGGCGGATATTCCGCCCAGACCGGGACCGACATTTCCAAGACAGGCAATTGAACCCGAGACCGCCTCGATGCCACCCACATCCAAAGTCAGAAGGAGCCCTGTTGAAAGCATTATTATAAGGAAATACAGGACTATATACAGAAGAATAGGAAGCACGTGATCTTCAGGCATATACGAGGAACCGAGTCTGATGCGTCTAGTAGCTGCCGGATGCAGGTTGGAAAGTATCTGACGATGGATGCTCTTGAATACAATCATCATCCTGTCCACCTTGATACCCGAAGACGTGGAACCGGCTGTCGCGCACTGGATGGAAACATACATCAGAACTATGCAGGAGAGGAAGGGCCAGGCACTGTTGTCTGCGAATGTGAAGCCCGTCGTGGTCATATAGCTCACAGTGGTGAGGAAACCGTCCGAAATAGCCTTGCCCCAGCTCATCCCGTCGCCCTGAAACCTCAGGGAAAGCACAACGATGACGGATGTCACCAACATGGACGTCAGATAGAAACGAACTGTATGACTACTGGTGAAAGGCTTGAAGGACCTCCGTATCACACAACTGTAGATGAGTACGAAATTGGTGGTAGCGATTATCATCGTCAGCAGGGCCACTGCATTGACGGCAACCGAGTCATAGGCAGCAATCGAGGCATTCCTGATACTGAATCCGCCCGTGGCACAGAGGCTGAGACCGTGGTTTATTGCATCGAATAGCGGCATTCCCGCCAGGAAAAGGGATACGGTGGCCAGAAGAAAAATGCCGAGATATACGAAAGTGATGATATATACCAGCTTTCTGCTCTGGATGTTGGCCGAATCCCTGAACAGGGATGAAACCTCTATCTTGGTCAGTCTCTGACGGAAAGGGCTTGCGGAAGGCACTACCAGCAGCATAAATACCACAACACCGAGGCCTCCGATGAAATGCGTGCAACTTCTCCAGAAAAGAAGGCTTCTGGGCAGCGATTCTATGTCGTTGAGAATAGTGGCACCGGTAGTGGTGAACCCGGAAACGCTCTCGAACCAGGCATCGGCTATGGACATCTCCCCTCCCCACATCGCATACGGCAACATACCGAAAACGAATGACAGCAGCCAGGACAGGGCAATTATGACAAAACCGTCCTGGAGGCTTATGGGCTGGCTCCTACGTACGAAAATCAAGGGGAAAATTCCGAAAAGCGCGGTTATTATGCAACTTATGGACAAAGCACCGAAAGCCGAATCCCGGCCAAATATGACAGATACGACAACACTCAACAGCATGAAGAGGCTGCTGACAAGCAGGGCCAGGCCCACGTTTCTTGTTACTGCCTTAACATTCACGGTCTCTCAGTCTTCTTTTGAGGCTTGCATTCTCTTCGGTTATCTCTTTCAGGTCGGAATTGAGTTCCTGAAGCTGATCGTCCCCTTCGAAGGCGACGTTGTACGTATTCGAATAACGCTTGTAGGAATCGGCTGCCTTAAGCATTTTCTTCAACGGCCTGATATAGAACTCCAATATGAAGAACAACAGCAGCAAAGATAGTATTATGGCGACCGACACGCTGACCACGGTAGGTGTTATGCTGCGGTAGAAACTGTCGTCAAAACTGATGGAGTTGTCCTGAAGGTCTTCGTTGATACCCTTGTTAAGTTTGTCATGCCATTTCCTGAACTCATTGTACTGAGGCTGGAGAACTGTAAAATACCAGTCTCTGGTATCCACGAAATCGCTCACAACGATGCTGTCGAGCTGGAGCGACGTGGATGTGTAGCGGGTGAACGAGGCCCTGAGCGAATCGGCATGGTCCAGCCTTGCGGCGGAAAGCTCCGAAATCAGACTGTCGGCCAGAGTGAGGTACGGCTTGGGATCCAGACCCGAAACCACCAGGCTGTCCGCCTCCCCCACTACCGAGAGTATGCTTATATTGTATTCGTCTACAATGACTGCGAGCTCGGTACTCACGTTCACGCAGGAAATATTTTCGGATATGCGGTCGCTGACATAATGGCTCATTCTCCTGAATTCGAAGATGGAAATCAGGCCTGAAACCAGCAGCACTGCAACTATGGAGCCGACGGCAAAAGTCAGTTTTGAGGACATTCCCATAAATACGGATGTTTTATTCTCTGCAAATATAATTGATTTTTGTATCTTTGTGAATATTGTAAGGGAAAAGATATGGACAGACATACGGCGGACAGGCTGCTGGACTGGGCGGAAAAATACAACAACATACGTTACTTCACCACCGATCCCATATCGTTCCCGCGCCGTTTTGCACAAGATATGGAAGACGGCCGGGCCGTACTTCAGGATGTGGAGATTGCCGGATTGCTGGCCGCACACCTTGCCTGGGGCCGTAGGGAAATGATAGTCAGGGACTCCCGAAGGCTCTTCGACGAAATGAATTGGCACCCATACGAATACGTGATGGGCGGCAACTGGAAGAATGATTCCGTGAGCCTTCACAGGACCATAAAATGGAGTGAGATTGCCGCAATCTGTGAAAGATTGCGCGACATATACCGTCAGACAAGTTCGGTCGAGACGCTGACCGTCGCCGAAATCCGACGGGACATATTCGGCTCGCGAGACGATGCCGAAGCCGCAAACAAGAAAATCAACATGTTCAGGCGCTGGATGGTCAGGGATGACGGAAAAGTGGACCTTGGTCTGTGGAAGCACAGTGACAAAGGAGCGTTGCTCATTCCGCTGGATGTGCACGTACACCGCAGTGCACTCGAACTCGGACTGACGACAAGGAAAGGTACGAATCTGAAAACAGTCGTCGAGATAACCGACGCTTTCAGAGAGATCTTCCCCACAGACCCCTGCAAGGGGGATTTTGCTCTGTTCGGATACGGAATCGCAGGAAAATGAGAGACGAAGGATATTTTATGAACCTTTTCAAGGTGACGCGAAGGGATATGGAAACGGTGACCGCCGCAGCAATGTCCTGCGGGGCTTCCTATGCCGACCTGTATTTCGAGCACACCATATACCGCAACCTTATCCTCAGGGACGGAGAGGTGGGTTCAGGCGGTTTCCACATAGATTACGGCGTGGGTATCAGGGCATTGGACGGAGAGAGGACAGGCTATTCATATTGTGAGACCACGAATATGCGGGAAATGCTCAAGGCTGCGAAGTCTGCTGCAGCTATAGGCGATGGCGGCAGAACGTCCGTATCGGTGTACTCCCCTACGGCCCATCACCGGCCAGCCAACGATTTCTACAGTTGTCCCATCGGGTGGGAGCACACCGACGTAAACTCCGTGTCGGGCTTTCTCAAGCGTCTGGAACAGGCCATAATTTCCAAGGATACGCGCATTTCCAAGGTGGCGGCATCCTTCTCGGCCTCACACAGCAGCGTAATGATGTTCAACAACTTGGGCGAACTGTGCACCGACACACGCCCGATGTGCAGCATTTCTGCCAGAATCGTTTTTTCGAATGGCAGGACAACTGACAGCCGCAGCACATCCAGAAGTTTCAGGAAAGGCCCTGAAATGCTCACGGACGGGCTTGCCGGGGAGATTGTCTCCGAACTGTGCGGGGGTATTGACAACTGTCTGGCGGCAGGCAGGCCGAAGGGTGGAAAAATGCCCGTTGTAATGGGAGCCGGAGCTTCCGGAATACTGCTGCACGAGGCTATGGGACATGCATTCGAGGCGGATTTCAACCGAAAGGGTCAGTCTGTATTCTGCGGAAAAATCGGCAGGCAGGTATGTTCTTCCAATATAAGCATAGTCGATGACGCCACTTGGGAATTCAACCGGGGAGCCTGCAATTTCGACGATGAAGGCGTTTCCGGGCAGAAAACATATATGGTGAAGGACGGCATACTTTCGTCCTACCTCCATGACAGGATAAGCGCCTCGCATTTCGGAGTAAGCCCCACAGGCAACGGCAGACGTGAGAGTTTCCGCTACTACCCTATTCCCAGGATGAGGCTGACATATATGGAGAACGGTGACTGCAGTGCTTCGGACATCATTTCTTCAGTGAAAAAAGGCATATACGTGGATGATTTCACGGGCGGACAGGTGAACATAGGCCAGGGCGACTTCACCTTTTTCGTAAAATCGGGTTTCCTGATAGAGTCAGGTCGGCTGACAAGGCCGGTCAAGGATATCAACGTCATTGGAAACGGCCCCCGCGCCCTGGAGGATATCACGGCTGTGGGCAATGACCTGAAGATAAGTGACGGCAGATGGACCTGCGGCAAAGACCAGAATGTGCCTGTGGGCTGTGGTATGCCGACGGTTCTTGTACGGGAACTGACTGTAGGAGGAGAATAGTATGGCGGCAAAGGGAATAATAGGTGAAGAGGAAAAGAGAATGGCCTCTCTGTGCATGGAAACCGCCCTCGGCAAAGGCGCTTCGGCAGTGCGCATCACGCTGGAAAAGACGGTACAGAACAGCATCAGTGTGCTTGACGGCCGTGTTGACAGGATTTCCTGCAGCAGGGACAGATCGCTGTACGCAAGCTTGTTTGTGGACGGAGCCTACGGGCATTTCAGCACGAACAGGCTTGAGAGAGAATCCCTCGAATCCTTCATATCAGAGGCCATAGAACACGTGAGGCTTCTGGCAAAAGACCCTTGCAGGACACTTCCGGAGAAGGAATCCAAGGCATACGGCTGCAGCGAGGGGGACGAGCTCGGCCTCTATGATGCCTCTTTCGATACGCTCAGCCAGAGTGAAAGGATGGATATGGCCCTCAAAGCTGCACGCAACACGGGAACGGTACCGGCAGGATGCACTCTGGAGACGGTGGAAGCCGAATACTCCGATTCCTGTGAAGACGAATATATGACGGACTCCGACGGATTCGAAGGCCGTCATATCGAGACTTCCTTCGGATTCTGTGCCGAAGCGACCGTGAAGGACAGCCGGGAAAACAGATATTCCGGGTACTGGTGGGATTCGTCGCCATCCCTTGCCTCTCTGGACATAAGCGGCGTAACGGCAGAGGCCATACAGCGCGCTGCAGGCAAGATTGCACCCTCCCCTATCCGGTCCGGCAGATACAGCATAGTGGTCGACCCTTCCTGTGCCAGCCGTCTGGTATCTCCCATAATCCAGGCTCTCAGCGCCGAAAACATACAGCAGAACAATTCCTTTCTGAAAGACAGTCCGGGCCGGAAAGTTTTTTCCGAATATCTTACGGTCAAGGACATTGCCGTGGAGAAATACCGCGCCGGGAGCAGGCTGTACGACAGCGAGGGAACGGCGACGGCCAACAGGACCGTGATAGACAGAGGCGTGGTAAATATGTTTTTCGCCAACACGCATATGGCGGCGAAAACGGGTATGAAACATACGGTCGACAACATGTCGCGGGCCTGTGTGGAACCTTTCATTTGGAATTGCCGCAAAAAAGAGATAAATTTGAAAGATATTATGTCTTCCCTGCGGGATGGAGTGTATGTCACCGGCTTCAATGGAGGCAACTGCAATGAAGGTACCGGCGATTTCTCCTTCGGAATAGAAGGGGTGCTGTTCAAGGACGGTCATCCCGTTCATCCGGTCAGTGAAGTCATAATGACAGGGAATATGCTCGGGCTGTGGAACTCGGTTGTAGCGGCGGGCAGCGACCCCAGAAAATGTACCAGATGGCAAATCCCGTCCCTTGCCTTCCGCGATGTTGAACTTGATGCATAAAACTGGCATTATAATGAAAATTGAAGACAAAAAAGTTGTAGCTCTCATATACGAGCTCAAGGTAAACGGAGAAATCGTTGACAAGACCACAAGGGAAAAGCCTCTGGACTTCATTCAGGGTATGGGATACCTGCTTCCCCTGTTCGAAAAGAACATAGAGGGAAAGGAACCCGGCGACAAGTTCGCCTTCACGCTCGAGCCCAAGGACGGCTACGGAGTATGGGAGGAAGACAGGGTGATAGACCTTCCCAAGCAGGCATTCGAGGTCGACGGGCAGATGCGCGAGGACCTTATGGTTGTGGGCAACACCATTCCCCTCGTCAACCAGATGGGCGGTGTCGTTCCGGGCAAGATTCTGGAAATCGGTGAACAGAGCGTAAAGATAGACATCAACCATCCTATGGCAGGCAAGACACTTGACTTCAGCGGAGAAATCGTGACGGTCAGGGACGCCACGGAAAAAGAACTTTCTGAGGGTCTGCACGGCGAATTCGCCCAACACCACGAGTGCAGATGCGGAGGCGGCTGCCATGATTGCGGAGGCGACTGCGACGGCGAATGCAAGGAAGAGGGAGAATCCTGCTCAAAGGACGAATGCAAGGGAGGTTGCCATAAAAAGTAATAAGCATTGACAACTGACATCGTCATACTCAACTGGAACGGAAGGAACTTTCTGGAAAAGTACCTTCCTTCGGTTTGCACGACTGTGTCAGGTCTTGACGGAGTAAGGGTTGTCGTCGCTGACAACGGTTCAGATGACGGCTCCGAAGAATTCGTACGCGGCACGTTCCCGAATGTAGAATTCCTTCCTCTCGGCAGAAATTATGGCTTTGCAGAGGGTTATAACAGGGCTTTAAACAAATTGGAGGCCGATTGTTTCCTGCTTCTGAACAGCGATGTCGAAGTCAGTGAAGGCTGGCTCTCCCATCTCCTGGAGTGGATGGAGCTGCACCCGGAATGCGGGATATGCGGCCCCAAGATTCACAGGATTGATGACAGGGACAGTTTCGAATACGCGGGTGCGGCCGGCGGCCTGATAGACAGGTACGGCTATCCTTTCTGCCGCGGGCGCGTGCTCGGGCATCTGGAGAAGGACACAGGACAATACGACATTCCGGCCGATGTCCTATGGGTAAGCGGTGCGGCCCTTATGATACGCAGTAGCGTATTCTTTACGCTTGGCGGCTTCTGCCGCAGATTCTTCGCCCATATGGAAGAGATAGACCTGTGCTGGCGGGCCAGATTGGAGGGATGGAAAGTGACCGTCGTGCCACGCAGCACCGTATATCACCTCGGAGGAGGCTCACTGCCTCAGGATTCCCCCTACAAGCTCTTTCTCAACTACAGGAACAATCTGCTTATGATGGCCCGCTGTCTGCCGAAGACATACGCCGTGGCATACGCATTCAATCTTACCGGAAAGTTCGCAAGCCCTGATGAAGGTCCGGACATGCTGCGCAACTGTTCGGATTTCTTCAATGAAAATGACAAGACATTCCGGAAAGATCTCGCCGATGCCATCGCCAGGCTGGGAATAAGGAAAGCGGAGCATACCGTTTTCAAGCGCATGTTGCTCGATGCCGTCGCCGCCGTGGTCTATCTCGTGCAGGGGAAAACCGAATGCTTCAAGGCCGTGCGGAACGCCCATCGCGAATTCAGACATATGAGGGAGACTGCGGACAGGAAAAAATTGCGTCAGTACATACAGTCCATATTGGACGGAGGTCGTCTTGACATAGCGGGAATTCTGTTGACAGACGAGCCGGGCACCGGCAACCAGATGGCCGGGACCTTCGGACTCAGGTCAATGTGGAACAGGTGGACGGTATGGGCAAACTTCAGAAAAATAGACTCGATATTCGAATATATCAAAGATACAGTGGTATGAAAATAATTATTGCCGGAGCGGGAGAAGTTGGCGCGCACCTGGCCAAGATGCTGAGTGGCGGAGCACACGACATAACAGTAATCGACACGGATTCCGTAAGGCTTCAGGCGTTGTCCGCGACGGCGGACATAATAGCCGTGGAGGGCAATCCCGTCTCAATAGAAGTGCTGAAACAGGCTGAAGCCGACAAGGCGGACCTGTTCATTGCGGTATATCCTTCCAGTTCGCAGAACGTCAATATCGTTTCCGCCCTGCTGGCAAAGAAGATGGGCAGCAAGAAGGTGACCGCACGCATCAACAACGAGGAATATCTGTCGTATGACAACCGCTATCTTTTCACGGAAATGGGAATAGACCTGCTGTTCTACCCGGAAAAGATTGCTGCTGGCGAGATTCTGGATCTGCTCACGCACACGGCAGCTACCGACTCAATGGATTTCGGCCGTGGAAAACTGCAGATGGCCGTTTTCAAACTTGTAGACGATTCCCCCGTCATCGGTCTTACACTTCAGGAGTTCGCACAGAACGCCGCTCCTACGGACAATCTTCAGTTCAGAGTAGTCGCGATTTCCCGCAACGACGAGACCTTCATCCCGAAGTCCGAAACCAAATTCAAATACAATGACCTGCTGTTCATAATAGCCAAACGCGAAGGAATTGACCCTCTGATGCAGTTTGTTGGCAAGAGCAATATCGCTGTTAAGAGCGTTATGATAATGGGAGGCAGTCCCATAGGGGAAATGGTTGCAAAGTCGCTCCACGAAAGGGGCTTCACAGTGAAAATCATTGATAATGACAAGGAGCGCTGCACCCAGCTTGCTGAATCACTGCCCGATGACGTTATGATCATCAATGGGGACGCACGCGATTCGGACCTTCTCGTGGATGAAAATATCCGCGATTTCGATGCATTCGTAGCCCTCACGAAGAGTTCTGAAGCCAATATTCTCGCCTGTGTTGCAGCCAAGAAAATGGGAATGGGACGCACCATAGCCCAGGTGGAGAATCTGGAATACATCTCCCTTGCCGAAGGGATGGGTGTGGATGCGATAATCAACAAGAAACTGATTACCGCCGGCAGGATATTCAAGTTCACCCTTTCCGACAAAGTACGTTTCGTGAAATATATGAGCGGGACCAACGCGGAGGTTATAGAATTCATCGTGGCTCCCGACAGCAAGATTACCAAGGCAGCACTGAAAGACCTTGATTTTCCCGCAAACGCAATAATAGGAGGCGTGATACGCGGCGGCGATTCATTCATAGCAGTCGGAAACACCAAGATTCAGGCATACGACCGCGTGGCCGTTTTCGCTATGCCGGATTCTGTAAAAGAGGTTGACAAATGGTTTAAATAGAACACTTTACAATATGGAAAACAATTACAGACAGACAGCCGGAAGCTGGCTTACAGGCAATTTCGACGCACAGACAAAGGAAGAAGTCAAAAAATTGATGGAAGGTGACCCCGTAGCGTTGGAGGACGCATTCTACCGCAATCTCGAGTTCGGAACGGGCGGACTGCGCGGAGTGATGGGAGTAGGTACCAACCGGATGAACAAATATGTCGTCGGAATGGCCACCCAAGGGCTTGCGAACTACATCAGGAAGAACGTTGAACGCCAGGAACTTTCAGTATGCATTTCCTTCGACTCGCGCAATCACAGTGAGGAATTCGCCAAAATATCCGCCGAAATTCTCGCAGCCAACGGCCTTGACGTTTACCTTTTCGAATCCTTGCGTCCCACCCCGGAACTCAGCTACTCAATCAGGAGCACGCACAGCATAGCAGGAATCATGGTGACAGCATCCCACAATCCCGCTGAATACAACGGTTACAAGGTATTCTGGGAAGACGGCGGGCAGATAACCTCTCCCGTGGACAAGGACGTCGTTGCGGAAGTGAACAAAATTACAGACCCTTCTCTAATACTGTACAAGGCTCCGGAAGGCTCACGTCAGGGCAAGATTACGATTATGGGCAAGGAGATGGACGAAAAATATTTGGGCGACATCCTCTCGCTCACTCTTTCCCCCGAAGCGTGCGAGGCTCACAGCGACATAAAATTCGTTTACACCCCTCTCCACGGCACAGGCGTGCATCTTGTTCCCGAATGTCTCAAGAGGCTCGGCTTCAAGAACGTTTATCACGTACCCGAGCAGGACGTCAATGACGGCAACTTCCCCACTGTCGTCTCCCCCAACCCCGAAGAGGCTTCAGCCTTGAAGATGGCGCTGGAGGTAGCGGAAAGGGAGAATGCCGACATTGTACTGGCAACTGACCCCGATGCCGACCGCATGGGTATAGCCGTGCGCGACAATGAAGGCAGAATGATATTGCTCAACGGCAACCAGACGGCATCCATCCTTACATATTATATACTCACCCGCTGGAAGGAACTTGGCAAACTCAACGGTAAACAATATATTGTAAAGACCATCGTGACTTCCGAGCTCCTGCGCGAGATTGCGGAAAGCTTCGGTGTCAAGTGTTATAATGTGCTCACTGGTTTCAAATACATCGCGGAGGTCGTGCTCAAGAACGAAGGCAAGGCTGAGTTCATCTGCGGAGGCGAAGAAAGCTACGGTTTCAACGTGGGCGAATTCGTAAGGGACAAAGACGCCCCGGTTGCCTGCTCGATGCTGACCGAATGTGCAGCATGGGCCGCAACAAAGGGCAAATCCCTCTATCAGTTGCTTCAGGACATATATGCGGAATACGGATATCGCAAGGAAGCCCTCGCCTCAGTAGTTCGCAAAGGCAAGACAGGTGCGGAAGAGATAGAAAAGATAATGTCAGACCTCAGAAGCAACGCCCCGAAAGAACTTGCCGGCAGAAAAGTCGTCAGGACTGTGGATTATCTCGAGACTGAAAAGACTGGCCTTCCGAAGAGCAATGTGCTCCAGTTCTTCAGCGCAGAAGGAGATGTCGTCACCGTACGTCCTTCAGGAACTGAACCTAAGATCAAGTTCTATTTCGGAGCCAAGGGCAGCGATGCTGACGCTAAAATAGCCCGCCTCAAAGAACAGTTTACGATATGACGCTGTAGTCGCACTGAGCATACTTCCCGGAGCGCAGTGCGGCCAGCAGCAATTCATTTGCAGGATTGGACAGCTGGGGATCCCTCTCCAGTATTCTTGACGCATAATCCCTTGCTTCAGAAAGGAGCACGCCGTCGCGTGCAATGGACGCGATGCGCAGGTCTATGGGCAGTCCGCTCTGCTGGGTGCCTTCGAGGTCACCGGGGCCCCTGAGCTTCATATCCTCCTCGGCCAGCTCGAAACCGTTGTCGGTAGAGCACATGAGTTCTATGCGGCGCTTGCTCTCTTTGGACAGTTTGAAATCCGTCATCAATATGCAATAGGATTGTTCGGATCCCCTGCCGACACGGCCTCGCAACTGGTGAAGCTGTGCAAGTCCGAAACGTTCCGCACTCTCGATTACCATCACACTCGCATTCGGAACATCCACACCCACTTCGATTACACTGGTAGCGACCATTATGTCGGCACGCCCGGCGACAAAGGCATCCATATTGAACGTCTTGTCCTGAACAGGCTGTTGTCCGTGTACTATTGCTGTCCTGAAGGGAGGATATGGAAAAGCGGAAACTATCTGTTCATACCCCATCTCCAGATTCTTGTAATCCATCTTTTCGCTCTCGAATATGAGTGGATATACCACGAATATCTGTCGTCCCGCCGCTATCTGCTCCTTCATGAACTTGAATACGGCCGGACGTTTGCCCTCATAGCAGTGTATGGTTTTGATGGGAGTTCTGCCCGGGGGCATTTCATCGAGTACTGACACATCAAGGTCACCGTAAAGGGTCATCGCGAGTGTTCTGGGTATAGGAGTGGCTGTCATTACCAGCACGTGGGGAACAAATCCGTCTGAACGTTTCTGCCAAAGTCTGGCCCTCTGGTCCACTCCGAAGCGGTGCTGTTCGTCAATCACCGCAAAGCCAAGATTGTTGAAACGAACGTCATCTTCAATCAGAGCGTGTGTACCCACGATTATTCCTATGGAACCGTCCTCAAGTCCCTCGTGTATGGAGCGCCTTTCCGCTGCCTTGGTGGAACCGGTCAACAAAGCGCAGGAGACTCCCGTAGGTCCAAGATAACGCGATATGTTTCTGTAATGTTGCTGGGCCAATACCTCGGTGGGAGCCATTATACAGGCCTGATAGCCGTTCCCGCAGGCTATGAGCGAAGACAGGACGGCGACCATCGTCTTTCCGCTACCCACGTCTCCCTGAAGCAGACGGTTCATCTGCCGGCCGCTCTGCATATCGGTGCGTATCTCCTTTATCACACGTTTCTGAGCACCGGTAAGTTCGTATGGCAGAGCCTTGTAGCAATCATTGAACGCCTTCCCAACCGCTGTCATTTTCAATCCGTTGGACGAGCGCATGCGAACGAACTTTGCCTTCAGCAGGGACAACTGCAGCAGGAAGAGTTCCTCGAATTTGAGTCTTCTCTGAGCTTTCACAAGGGCATCGGTCGATTGAGGGAAATGTATGTTGCGCAGGGCAAACTGCACAGGGACAAGTCTGCGTCCCTTAATGACGTAATCCGGCAGAGTTTCCTGCATCTGCGGAAGGGCCAGGTTCAGGGCGCCCTCCATTATCCTGTTCATCACCTTGCCGGTAATTCCGGCATTCTTGAGCTTTTCCGTGGAAGGATATACGCCGGTCATCGAACCGCTGCGTCCCTCATCGGAAGGAGCGTCGATTTCCGGGTGCACGATGTTAACCGTGGAATTGAAAACCGATGGTTTGCCGAAGAAAATGAACTCGGCTCCGGGTTGAAGCTTTGCGGACACATACTTGATACCTTTGAAAAACACCAGTTCCATTCGTCCGGAACCGTCTTCAACCCATACGCTCAGACGCTTGGGCTTTTCTTCGCGGCTCACTACCCTGGCCTTTATCTGCACGTAGGCGGCATCCGGCACAATATCGGCAATGCGGACTATTGTGCTACGGTCTATGTAGCGTGTAGGAAAAAAATGAATCAGGTCATCTATGGTAGCGATGCCCAGTTCGCTGCTCAGCAGCGCCGCACGCTTTGCCCCGACACCCTTCAGGTACTGAATATCCATAGACGCAAATATAACAAAAATTGCTATCTTTGCACATATAACTGTAATGCAATGAATAGAAAAATCATAGTAGGCATCACCCAGGGTGACGGCAACGGAATAGGCTACGAAGTCATAATCAAGGCACTCGCCGACGAGCGTATGCTGGAGATGTGCACTCCGGTAATCTACGGATCCTCCAAACTGTTCGGTTTCTACAAGAAGACCATACACAACATCGAACAGATAAACACAAACATAATAAACTCCGTGAATGATATCAAGCCGAAAGTGGTGAATATCATAAACTGCCTGCCCGAGAACGTGTATGTAGAGCCCGGACAATCCACTCCGGAATCCGCCAAATGTGCAATGAAGGCTCTGGAATGTGCGGTTGAGGATGCAAAGAACGGCAAAATCGACGTACTCGTCACGGCCCCCTTCAACAAGAAGGCAATGAACTCCGAAGGTTTCGGCTTCACGGGGCACACGGAATTCCTCGAAAAAAAATTCAACGTCAACGAAGTTGTGATGCTCATGGTTGCAGACCAGCTGAAAGTTGCGGTGGCCACACAGCACATCCCGCTTCGCGAAGTGCCCAAAGCTCTCAACAAGGAAATGCTTGTAAAGAAGCTGAAGACCATAAAAAGCGCATTGGAACAGGATTTCGGCATCTATGAACCAAAAATCGCCGTGCTCGGGCTGAACCCCCACTGCGGTGACGGAGGCCTTATCGGCGATGAAGAAAAGGAAATCATCCTCCCCGCAGTTCAGGAGGCACAGGCAGCCGGTGTAATGGCATTCGGACCCTACTCTCCCGACGGTTTCTTCGGACTGGGCAACTACAGCCGCTACGACGCCATACTTGCGATGTATCACGATCAGGGTCTCACTCCTTTCAAGGCACTCGCATTCGAGCTTGGAGTCAACTATACGGCAGGTCTGCCCATAGTCAGAACATCTCCTGACCACGGCACCGCCTACGAACTCGCAGGACGTGACGAAGCAGACCCCCGCAGTATGATTTCAGCCATCTACACAGCCATAGACGTATTCAACAAACGAACTGAGTACAAAGAGATTATGGCCTCACGTCCTGTACTCAAAACCAATGCCGGCGAATTCAGCGAAAAAGGAGATGTCGCCGAATAAGCCCACCATCACACTCTACACTGACGGAGCCGCCAGCGGCAATCCCGGTCCCGGCGGATACGGAATTGTACTCCAGTGCGGTAATTACGTCAAGGAATTCAGCGGAGGATTTGCACTGACCACAAACAACAGGATGGAACTTCTCGCCGTCATCATAGGTCTGGAAACCATAAAATGGGATAATGCCACAGTAAATGTGATCAGTGACAGCACCTATGTCGTCAAAGCCGTAAATGAAGGCTGGCTGGAAAAATGGCGCTGGAACGGCTTCAAGAAAGCAAAGAATCCCGATTTATGGATAAGGTTTCTGGAGATTTCTTCGAAACACAACGTTTCGTTCACCTGGGTGAAAGGCCACGCAGGCCATCCATACAACGAACGTTGCGATGCCCTGGCCACCGCTGCATACAGGCAGCCGGACCTTCCCGTCGACGAAGGCTACACCCACGCCGCACAGGACACGCTCATATAGTTTTCCAGAAAATCGAGGTGATATCTTCCCTGTGGTGATACAGACGCTGGTTTGTGCCGGGATTGTTCAGAGGGCCGAATTCCTTTATGTAAGGGCCAACTTTCACGAAATCAAACAAATCGAACAATTCTTCCTCGACCTCCACCCTGCCACTGTAAAGAGCAGAATCAATGCCCGGGTGAGCCTGACGTATATGGCCCGCTATCCCCTTCAGCGCCTCATAGTCCTTTCCCTCACCCAGAAGCAAGACGCAGTTCACACCGAAATTATCCTCTATAAGTCTGTCAACAACATCCGGGGTAAGTTCTTCGCCAATATCTTCGCGAAGAAAAGGAGAATGGCAGCCTATACAATTACCTTGGCAGTTGGAAATCTCCAATGCCAAGGTAACTCTGTGGGGTATTTCCTCCATCACGATGTCGGTGAGGGAGGGCACATATTTTATCATCCTACTGCTCGGCTTTTGTGTCGGCAGCTTCTTTTGCGGTGTAATAACGTATGCCGGCTTCGGTCTGACGGGCCTCGCTGAATGATGAAATCCTCTTTAAATATCCTATGATACGGGTCAGATAGTCAAGGTTTTCGCTTCCGCACTTAGGGCACTTCTTCAACGTATCCTTGCTGATGAAACCGCAGTCATTGCAAACAGTGTTGCGGCAATTGAAAGTGAAGTAGTTCGTGCCGTAGTGGGCGGCTGTATTCATCAGGGCACGGTACTGCTCCTTGCTGAGATGCTCCGCAATATTCATATGAAGGGCACTTCCGCCGTCCAGATATCTTACGAACTCCTCTCCGTGAAGCTTGAACTTGTCTATCATTGAGGTGTTCGTATCCTCGGGATTGTAGAAATATGAACTGTAGAGGTTATGCTTTGAAGAAACGAAATAACCGTCTTTCTTGTCCCATTTGTAGTTCTTGGCGGCAAGATTCTCCGCAGGAACAAACTCGGTGTTGAACATTGCATCCGGTGTACGATCCTGTCTGTTGCTGATGTTGATGGTCTCCAGAATGGTATTCACGAAATGCTTGTAATCGTCATTGGGAGACACTTCCAGACCAAGGAATTCGGCAGCTTCGGTAAGGCCGTTCACTCCGACGGTAAGATACTGCTTCTTCATATTTATGAAGCCTGCACGGTACACGTCGAGCATATCGGCTTTGAGGAAATCCTTTATGATTTCATTGAAGGCAATCTGATACTTGTGCACGCGTTCCGTCATACTGCGTATGTCAGCGGCGATATAGTTCTCGTACAGGTCTTCCTTGTTTGCGGTAGGGCTTGCGGGTACCGGAGCACCGGCGGCCAGATTGACGCCTTTCTTCTCGCGATAGTAGCGGCGAGTGGCATCCTGAATAAGCCTGTTGAGGTTTATGGTCATAACTGACTTGGAACCGGTGGCAACCGAGGCTGTACCCATAGAGTACTGATGGGTGGTCACATTGTGTGATGTGTCTTCCATATCCTTGATGGAATTGCGAAGCCTGCAGCAGCTGCTCAGGGAATCCGGGCTGTTGGACAGATAGCAGAAGAAACTGTGTCCCTTGGACCACATCTCGGCTGTGAAATCCGCATACTCCTTGTCTGCAAAGTCATCCTTGCCGTCGGTAAGGAGAGCCATAGTCTCCACGGGGAAGGTCAGAATGTAATGCAGACGCTCCTCGTTGAACCAGTTCATGAAGTGTTTCTGGAGCCAGGAAAGGGTTTCCCATATGGGAGCCGTCCCGTCAGGGAAACGGAATTCTCCGAACACGCCGTCAAAGTAGGGCTTGTCGAAATAGCCTATGTTCCAGAACACGGTCTGGTATCCACGGTTACCGGCTGGCATATTCATCGAGTGTACCACCTGCTGGAAGCAGTTGTCTATGACTTTCTCCAGAGTACGCTGCTTGCGGTTGTTCTCAACCACGTCATCCAGATGCTCGATATAGTCGTCTCCGTAATCCTTACGTATGAAATAGTCCAGATACATCAGGAATTCGGGAGTCGCTACGGCACCCATGAACTGTGAAGAAACACTGTAAACCAGATTGATAAACTCGCCGCAGAAGGACTTGAGGTCGGTAGGGGCTACTGATACGCCGCCAAGTTCCTTGAGTCCGCTCACCAGGAAAGGATACATCGTGATTGCGACACAGTAGGGATAACCGGGCGTACCGCTCTCATCGTGCTTGTACAGTACGTGGCTCTTCAGGTCAGCGAGATACTGCTGGGCCAGATCGCGTCCGTAAATGGATTTGATCTTGTCCACCATGATATAGCGGTTCTGCTTGATGTTGTTCTCCTTGTACAGCTCGTTTCCAAGCGTCACGATATTCTTGGAAGTGATATTGGCGTTGGAATCGAACTTGCTGCCGGTGGCGGCATTGGAAGCGGCAATGTAATCCTTTATGAAGTCACGCTTCTTGCGCAGGTCGACATCCGCATCGAACTTCTCGATATAGGCAAGGGCAACCCTCTTGTTGATGCCCATCAACGCCTCTTCGACCTGACGGCGTATCTCGCTGCTGGCGATACCGTCATATATATAGAGGTTATCGATTATCGACCTTACAATTGCGTCATCGCAATATTCTCCTGCGGATTTGTATGCCTCGTGGATACCACGGTTCAACTTCACCTTATCATAGTCTTCCAGAGACCCGTTGGTTTTTCGTACATCCATAATTCTTTCCTAGATTTTAGTGTCGGGGAGACAAAGTTATGGAAATAGAGTTTGAAAAAAGACTATGTCTGAAATGAGTTTTCAACAAAGTTATCCACACCCTATTCCAATAACTTGGAGAGGGCTTCAGTATCGAGATTGCGTCCGATTATCACCCCGTTTTCATCTACAAGAAACAGACGCGGAGTCTGTATGACCCCATAAGCCGTGGCGTATTCGGTGAGTCCCCCGCGCAGATGACGGACATTTACCGAAGGTGCCGTTATGGCCAGTTCCCTTTCCGTGTACAGCTGCCAGGCAGCCTCATCCTCACCCGTGTATATGGTGAAAAGATCCAGGTCAGGATTGCTTTCATTCAGGTATTTGGACATCGTCAGGCTGATATACAGGCATTTGGGGCAGCCTACGCTGTAAAAGAAGACAATCGACCTGCGACCGTCGGATGAGGGCACGGCCAGAGTGTCACCGTCCGCGTTTTCGAAAAGAAGTTCCGGAGCTCTGCATCCTATCAGGCTCCTCCGGTTCACGAAAGCATAGAGTTCAGCTTCGTCCAGCTCGTCAATATTGTCGAACACGGCCTTGTAAGACGCGAACCACCTGTCATATATATGTATGGCGACATTTTCGCTGCCCATATGCTTCGAGGCCCTGAAATGTCTGTAGGCTTCCACTGCTGCCCTGTTTCGGAAACTGGAATCCCCTATCGCGGATATCATATAGTCCGCCTCGGCCTCGGCCTCCGGAATCGACAGACTGTCCATCGCATTCAGGTATTCTGCCATCCTGACGAACAGAACTTCCCTGCCCTCGTCAGGCGTGTGTACCCGTGCCGTATCATCGGCTACGGCACGGAAAACGCAGGGACAGGAAATGAATGCGGCGGCAACGGCAAGTATGACGGACAGGCGTTTCACAGTTTGATTCCCTTGGGTATGAATGCAGAAGTATCACCTCCGTGTCTCAGCACGTCCCTGACGGCCGTCGAGGAAATATGCGCATATTCCTGTGCCGTAGGGATGATTATGGTCTCGACCCTGGAATTAAGCTTCCTGTTTGCATCAGCGATGGCCTTTTCGTTGTCGAAGTCAACGAAGTTACGCACTCCCCTGACTATATGATGTATCCCGTGCCGCCTGCAATAATCCACAGTAAGGCAATCGTACTTGTCAACAACCACTCCTTCCAGGCCCTCCGTGGCCTGCCGTATGATGTCCATCTTCTTTTCAATGTCGAACATACCCGTCTTGTTTTGGTTCACACCGACGGCAACCACTACTTTGTCAAACATGGTCAAAGCCCTTTTCAAGATGTTCAGGTGTCCGAGAGTGAAAGGATCGAAGGAACCGGGAAACAATGCTGTTTTCTTTGTCATAATGTCCAGTTTATCGGTGTTCTGTCTTTCGAGGCAAGATATTCGTTGGCTTTGGAAAAATGCCGGCAGCCGAAGAAAGCTCCGCCTGCAAGCGGTGAGGGATGAGCGGCTTCGAGCACGAGATGGCGCGAGGAATCGATGAGAGCTTTCTTGCTTCTTGCGAAATTGCCCCACAGCATGAAGACGGTTCCGTCGCAATGCTCGCTAACGTACGAAATGACGGCATCCGTGAACTCCTGCCATCCTATCCTGCTGTGCGAGGCGGCGGCTCCGGCCTGTACTGTCAGAATGGCATTCAGAAGCAGGACTCCCTGCGATGCCCAGGGACTGAGATCCGTCCTACCGCTCATCGTCACGCCACAGTCCGTGCTTATCTCGCGGAATATATTCTTCAGTGACGGAGGGGCGGGGATGCCTTCAGGCACGCTGAAACTCAAGCCCATAGCCTGACCTGCACCATGATACGGGTCCTGCCCCAGTATCACCACCTTGACCCTGTCCACGGGACACAGTTCGAAAGCCTTGAATATATCCCCTCCACGCGGATAAATCACCCTCCCGGCATCCTTCTGCAAATGCAGAAATGACACTATCTGCCCGAAATACGGTTTCGAGAACTCGCTATCCAGTGCTTTCTTCCAGCTTTCTTCTATCCTGACGTCCATCACTGCAGAATTTACGATGTCAGAAGACAAAGTCTATGACATCATTAATGGTATTCACATAGTGGAAGTCCAGCCCCTTAACGTAAATCTGAGGGATATCCTCCACGTCCTTGCGGTTCTCTTCACTTATAACTATGGTCTTGACTCCCGCCCTCTTTGCGGCAAGAATCTTCTCCTTGATACCGCCCACAGGCAGTACACGGCCCCTGAGTGTCATTTCGCCGGTCATCGCCAAGGCTTTCCTGACCTGTTTCCCTCGGAAGGCGGAAACCATCGAGGAAACAAGGGTGATACCGGCGGAAGGGCCGTCCTTGGGGGTTGCGCCCTCAGGAACATGCACGTGCACGTCCTTCTCGATGAACTGGTCATAAGTCAGTCCTGTCATTTCCGGATGGGCCTTGAGATACTGGTAGGCTATCGTAGCGGACTCCTTCATAACATCACCCAACGAACCGGTCATAGTCAGCACTCCCTTGCCCTTGGACACGCTGGTCTCTATGAAGAGTATTTCTCCCCCGACCTGAGTCCAGGCAAGACCGGTCACGACACCAATCGCCTCATTTCCCTTCTGCCTGTCGAAACTTGCAAGCGGCAGTCCGAGATATTCCTTCAAGTCTTCCGGCCTGATTTCGGGATTGTATTCCTGCTCCATCGCAATCTTCCTGGCCACCATCCTGCATATCTTCGCAATCTGCTTTTCAAGCCCGCGCACACCGCTCTCGCGAGTGTAGTCGGAAATCACGGCGTTTATGGTATCCTTAGAAAGTTTGATGGTGCCCTTGCCCAGTCCGTGTTCCTCCAACTGCTTGGGCAACAAGAAATTCTTTGCGATATGATATTTCTCCTCGGCAAGATATCCCGTGACGTTGATCATCTCCATACGGTCTCTCAAGGCCGGTTGAATGGTGCTGATATCATTGGCCGTAGTGATAAACATCACCTTGGACAGATCATAGTCTATGTCCAGATAATTGTCGTGGAAAGCATTGTTCTGCTCGGGGTCGAGAGCCTCGAGAAGAGCCGATGACGGATCTCCCTTGAAATCCTGTCCCACCTTGTCAATCTCGTCAAGCACAATGACAGGATTGGACGTACCTGCCTTGTTCAGGGCGTTGAGTATGCGACCGGGAAGCGCGCCGATATAGGTCTTGCGGTGTCCCCTGATCTCGCTCTCGTCGTGCAGACCACCAAGTGAAATCCTCTGGTATTTGCGGCCCAGAGACCTTGCTATGCTCTTGCCCAGCGAAGTCTTGCCCACGCCCGGAGGGCCCCAGAGGCACAGTATGGGCGACTTCATATTGCCCTTGAGTTTAAGGACCGCAAGATATTCTATAATGCGTTCCTTTACCTTGTCGAGACCGTAATGGTCATTATCGAGCACCTTCTGGGCATGTTTCAGGTCCAAATTGTCTTTGCTCATCTCACCCCAGGGCAAATCGAGCATAAACTCTATGAAGTTGTATTGGTTGCTGTAGTCGGGCGAAGTGGGATTGAAGCGCTCCAGCTTGGCCATTTCCTTCTCGAAGACAACTCCCACCTCTTCCGGCCAATCCTTCTGGGCAGCTCTGGCACGCAGCTGTTCGAACTCCATTTCATCATCCATTCCGAGCTCTTCCTGGATGGTCCTAAGCTGATTGTTCAGGTAATATTCCCTCTGCTGCTGGTCTATCTCGCTCTTGACCTTGTTGTTGATATCCTGCTTTATCTTGAGCAACTGTATCTGGGTATCAAGTACGCCGAGAAGCTTCATGCCTCTCGTCCTGATATCGCCATACTGGAGCAGTTCCATCCTTTCGGTGAAGTTCTCCACCTCCACCGTCGTCGCCACAAAATTCACGAGAAAGGCGAAATCGTCTATGCCCCTGAGGGCGTCAGCGGCCTCCTTGGGAGCGAAGGAGCTCATCCGTATCACAGAGCCGGCCTTCTCCTTGATGGATTTGGCAAGCATCCTGACTGTATTGTCGGAAGGATCCGTATCGGCATCGTAAGGATATGACACAATACCAAGCATATACGGATTGTAGCGTGTGATGCTGAGCAGTTCGAAACGCTTGAAGCCCTGCAGTATGGCAGTGATGGTGCCGTCGGGCATATCAATGGTTTTCAGAACCTTGGCCACGGTTCCGAATTTGAACATATCCTCAGCCTGAGGTTCTTCCACAACGGCATCGAGTTGCGGCACAGCACCTATGAAATTGTTGTGTTTCTGGGCGTCCTCGATAAGTTTGATGCTTTTAGGCCTGCCTATGGTTATGGGGAACACGGTACCGGGAAAAATCACGGCATTGCGCAAAGCCAGCAAGGGAAGGGCATCCGGAAGATCGCCTTCGTCAATTCTCACCCCTTCCGCACCCTGCACGACAGGTATTATGCTTACATCCGGTCCCATTGAGGACAAATAATTCGTTATATCTTTCATTTCTGTCATAATATTTCGCAAATATACTGCCAATTTGGCACAATTCATTCTTTTCGCCTACAAATATATTATTCAGTCAATCTCCGTGCCATAATAAGTCATTCATAATTTTGCAATTAAAAAAAAAGATTGCTAACTTTGCAAGCCAATTCGGATTCAATTAAATTTTAGAAATATACAATTATGACTAAAGCTGACATCGTAAATGAAGTTGCAAAGGCAACAGGCATCGAAAAAGTAGTTGTTGCCAGTGTCGTTGAGTCGACTATTGAGAGCATCAAGAATGCAGTAAGCAAGGAAGAAGCCGTTTACCTTCGTGGTTTCGGTTCTTTCATCATCAAGAAACGCGCTCAGAAGGCCGCACGCAACATCACAAAGGGCATCACTATCACTATCCCCGCACACAAGGTACCCGCATTCAAACCCTCAAAGGCATTCACAATTAAAAAATAAATACAACCATGCCTAACGGTAAAAAACATAAACGCCACAAAATGGCTACGCATAAACGCAAGAAACGTTTACGCAAGAACAGACACAAGAAGAAATAATCTTCTGAATGGAATCTGAGGCAGTAAAAGATCTGATAGTCGACGTCGAGACAGCGGAAGTTGCCATCGCATTACTGGAAAACCACCGCCTCATAGAGTACAGCAAAGAATCAACCGGAGGCAGAAGTTGCGGCGTAGGGGACGTTTATCTTGGCAAGGTCAAGAAAATACTCCCGGCCCTGAACGCTGCCTTCGTTGATATTGGTGATACCAAGGAAGCATTTGTACACTATCTGGATCTTGGTTTATACTTCAACGCCTTCGACCAGTTCGTAAGGAAGCTGAATCCCAACACCGACGCTAAGCGCTTGTTTGAAAGCATCAAGACTGGTCCCGCTCTCGGCAAAGAGGGCAGGATTGAGAATGTGTTGTCCGTCGGACAACCGCTAATCGTCCAAATCGAGAAGGAGCCCATCAGTACGAAGGGAAGCCGCCTGACAGCCGAAATATCGATGGCTGGACGCAATGTGGTACTTCTCCCCTTCGCCGACAAAGTCAGTGTATCACAGAAAATACAGTCCAAGGAGGAGAGACGCCGCCTTGAATCGCTCGTACGCGCAATTCTGCCCCCCAACTACGGAGCAATCATACGTACGGCGGCCGAAGGTAAATCAGCATCGATTCTTGACAACGAGCTCATCTCCCTCATCGGAAAATGGGAAGAATCCTGGAAGAAGATTGCGGCCGGCAAGGGCGTGAAACTGCTGTTCAACGAATACAGCAAGACGACGACCGTCCTTCGCGACCTTCTGAACGACAGTTTTACAAACGTCTATGTCAATGACAAGACGGTTTTTGAAGAAATTAGCAAGTACGTCGCACTCATCTCCCCCGAACAGGAGAAGATAGTCAAGTTGTACTCCGGCCATGAGCCAATTTTCGATCATTTCGAAATCACACGCCAGATAAAGAGTTCGTTCGGTAAGACTGTCCCTTTGAAACAGGGGGCGTATCTGGTCATCGAGCATACGGAAGCCCTGCATGTGATTGACGTGAATTCCGGTACCCGCGGCCAGAACAAGGAGCAGGAGCAGAACACCTACGACGTGAACTGCTATGCAGCCGAAGAGATTGCGCGTCAGATGCGTCTGAGGGATATGGGAGGCATAGTCATCATCGATTTCATCGATATGGAAAGCGCCGAACACCGCACACTCCTTTACAACTATATGGTGGATCTGATGAAGACCGACAGGGCGAAGCACAACGTGCTGCCCCTGACAAAGTTCGGCCTGATGCAGATTACGCGCCAGAGAGTACGTCCCGCAACGGAGATATCCACCATAGAGGTTTGCCCCTGCTGCAACGGCACCGGCAAGATAACGGCCAGCATACTTATTGATGAAAAGATAGAAAGGGAAATGTCGTTCTTCGTCACCGAGAACGGACTGCGCCATTTCACCATCAAGGTCAATCCCATTCTGGGAGCTTATCTGACACGAGGCAGCCTGATGCGCCCCTCGATTGTACGCAGATGGGAAAAGAAATATTCCATCAAGGTGGTTATCGAGGAACACTCTACCCTATCCCTGCTCCAATACGAAATAGGAGACAGCCAGGGAGTCAAGTTGGAATAAAGTTCGAACCGCAAGTGCCTGTGCCACTTCGGGGACGTTGAAGAAACGAGGCATAGCACTTCACGACACGTTTTATCATGGGTTATGTGCCGTGAACACAAAAAAGCCGGCCAAAATTGGTCGGCTTTTCCGTTTATTGATGAATTTAATTACATTTCGTCCTCTTCGAGACGGAGATGGTTCACGTAAATCGCTTTCATCTTTGCGATACGGTTCTTTACTGAAGGTTTGGTAAACTCCCTGCGTGAACGGAGTTCGCGCACAGCACCTGTCTTTTCGAATTTGCGTTTGAATTTCTTCAATGCCTTCTCAATGTTCTCACCTTCTCTTACCGGTACAATAATCATTTTAAATCACCTCCTTTTTTTCTTCGGGCAGCAAAGATAGGAATATTTATTCAATCTGCAAAATATTCTTTTCTCAGCCAATATTCAAACAGAGGATCCTGTATATGAGGCACATCCTGATCGTCAAACCAGACCAGTTCCTTCTTTACAAGGGCATCCTTGAGACGTTTTACATTTGCGGACGAACTGAGCCCGTATCTGTCAATCACTGATGCGGCACTGAGACGTGTCTCTCCGTCCACAATGGCCCTGAGCATACGAAGCTGGAAATCGGTCAGGGAATACACGTTGCGGAGGAAACCGGGTTTGTATATGGACAGCATCACGACAAACGAGTCTGTGACCAGACCTGGTGTGATGTAGCCCTTAGCTATCGAATCCACCAGCGAGAAAAGATGGTTCACATATCTCAGATTGCAGCGGAGCAACTCAGCGGCGCCGGAAACGATATCCCGCTGCAGTACCTTTCCGTATGCCTGAAATGCACTGTTGACGTACTCGGCTATCTGCGCAGGCTCCACCCTTGATGGTTTCAATCTGAAAATGGAACGCCAGAAATATCTTTTCTCGTCGAAAATCTCCCTGAGTCTGTTGTATTGAGAGCCCATAAATATGAAGGGACAGTCCGTGTCCCTGCGCTCGACAACCTTCTCGAGGCTACGCAGAAGCAGGTCCGAATCCTCTGGGAAAAGAATGTTCTGGAACTCACGTACCTGTATGATGAGTCTGGCTTGCCTGTACGAAGACAGTGTGGACGGCAGTTCGAAGACCTTTGCAATGTCTATCTCGTCCGGCATCCAGTTCAGAGACACCACACATCCGGATTTGTCATACTGTTCCTGATCAAACACAAAGTGTGTTCCCTGCAGGAATTTTTCAACTATCTCACGGTACTGCGAGGGTGAAGTGGCGCAGGCCCTGATAAAACCGTCAGCAAACTGCACAAGCACATCTTCAGTGGTTCGCACGCGGGACAGGTCTATGTCAGCAACGGAGAAATCCGACTTATGCATTTTAAGCCTGGTCAGGGATTCCTTCACGAGGGATTTGCAGCCAATACCGGGTTCCCCATAGACAACGATGCCTTCACCTGTGGTCAACAGATTGCATATCAAGTCGATATCTTTCCTTCTCCCGACAAAGGCATGACCTGTGACAGGCTCGTTGAATATAAAAAGAGTATTCATATCACAAATGTAAGAAATAATTTTTTCTTCGGGAAATATTGATTATCTTTGCAGGCCAATTATGAAGGCTGACAGGCTCGAAAAGAGGCTCGCAAGAGTCCGCCTGCTGCCAAAAACTATTAAGTTTTTTGATTTACAATGTACGCAATTGTAGAAATCGGAGGTCACCAGTTCAAGGTTGAACCTTCACAGGAAATCTTTGTTAACCGCCTTGCGGATAAGAAAGGTGCTGCCATTGAGTTTGACAAGGTTCTTCTCGTGGATGCTGACGGCAAAGTAAAGGTCGGCAGTCCCTATGTGAAAGGAGCAGTTGTCAAAGCTACTGTTCTCTGCGACGAATGCAAAGGAGACAAGGTTCTCGTTTTCAAGAAGAAACGTCGCAAGAGTTACAAAAAACTGAACGGTCACCGTCAGTATCTCACAAAACTTCAGATTAACGAAATCATCTAAAAGACACGAGTTATGGCACATAAGAAAGGTGTGGGTAGTTCAAAGAACGGCCGTGAATCACAAAGCAAACGACTTGGACTTAAGAAGTTCGGATCTGAGGTAGTTAAGGCTGGCAACATCCTGGTTCGCCAGAGAGGTACCAAAACCAACCCCGGCCTCAATGTAGGAATGGGTAAGGACCATACTCTGTATGCTCTTATCGACGGTACTGTAAAGTACACAAAGAAGGCAGAAGGCAAATCGTACGTGTCGGTAGTTCCTTTCCAGAACTAACGCTCCCGGGGATTTGTACAAACATCAAAAGGACTGTACCCCGATGCGGGCACGGTCTTTTTTGTTAACAGACAACTGTTTCTGAAAATATAAAATAATACATATCATGTTGACACTCAAAGCACTCCGTGAAAATACGGAAGATATTGTAAGGAAACTTGCAAAGAAAGGATATCAGGCGGAAGATGACGTTAAATTCATCCTCAGTCTGGATGATGAACGTAAAAAAATACAGCAGGAGCTCGACAATCTGAAAGCCGAGCAGAACAAGCTCGCCGCTCAGATTGGTGCATATATGAAACAAGGACTGCGCGACGAGGCCGAGAAAGCAAAGACCGCCGTCGCTTCGCTCAAGGACAAGACAGCCGAGCTGACCGTAAAGGCCGAAGAGAATATCAAGGAATTGGAAAGCCGTCTCGTGCTTCTGCCCAATACTCCCTGCGACCTTGTGCCGGAAGGCAGGACAGCGGAAGATAACGTTGTAGTCAAACAGGGTGGCGTGATTCCCGAATTAGGCTCTGACGCACTCCCCCACTGGGATCTGGCAAAGAAGTTCGACCTCATTGACTTCGACCTCGGAGTGAAGATTACCGGAGCCGGCTTCCCCGTTTACAAGGGAAAGGGTGCCAAACTCCAGCGCGCGCTCATCAATTTCTTCCTCGACTGCAACACAAAGGCAGGTTATCTCGAGGTGGAACCTCCCGTAATGGTCAACGAGGCTTCAGGATTCGGCACCGGCCAGCTTCCCGACAAGGAGGGACAGATGTACTTCGCCAGTCTGGACAAATTCTATATGGTACCTACAGCCGAAGTTCCCGTAACCAACATATTCAGGGATGTTATTCTCCAGAACTCACAGCTGCCCCAGAAGCTCACTGCCTACACTCCCTGCTTCCGCCGCGAGGCAGGTTCATACGGCAAGGACGTGCGCGGCCTGAACAGGCTTCACCAGTTCGACAAGGTGGAAATCGTCAGAATCGAGAAACCGGAAAACAGCTATGCCGCTCTCGACGAAATGGTTGCTCACGTGGAAAGCATCGTAAACAAGCTTGGTCTCCCCTATCGCATACTCCGCTTGTGCGGAGGCGATATGAGTTTCACCTCTGCCATCACCTACGACTTCGAACTGTACTCAACCGCCCAGCAGCGCTGGCTCGAGATATCTTCCGTGTCCAACTTCGAGTCATATCAGGCAAACCGTCTGAAATGCCGCTACAAGGACAGCGAAGGCAAGACACAGCTCTGCCACACTCTCAACGGCAGCTCGCTCGCACTTCCCCGCGTCGTAGCCGCACTGCTCGAGAACTGCCAGAAAGATGGCAAGATTATAATACCAGAGGCCTTGCGCCCATATACAGGTTTCGACGTAATTGACTGAGACTAAAACCATATTGGGAATTGACCCCGGAACCAATCTGCTTGGTTACGGGGTTGTTTCGGTAGATTCCCACGGCCCTCACTTTGTGGATATGGGCGTTCTGGACCTCAGAAAGGAAAAGGACCCGTATCAGAAACTCGGACTCATATACGAGAAGGTGTCCTGGCTCATAGACTACTACAGTCCTTCTGCAGTTGCCTGCGAATCACCTTTTTACGGCAAGAACGCTCAAGTGATACTGAAACTGGGACGGGCGCAGGGAGCTGCCATAACCGCCGCCGCGCACAAGGGCGTGGACGTATTCGAATATGCCCCGCGCGAAGCCAAGATGGCCATCGTGGGCAACGGAGCAGCCAGCAAGGAACAGGTCAACGTAATGGTGCAGAAGACTTTGGGGGTATCATTCGATCCAAAATACCTGGATGCCACGGATGCTCTTGGCATAGCCCTCTGCCACCATTATCACATATCGTCGCCTCTCGCAGGGGCAAAGAGCAGAAGCAGCTGGGAGAAATTCATAGCGGACAATCCCGAAAGAGTGAAAAAATAAGCATTTCCCCGTTAACCTGAACGTCATCCCGTTATCATATATCCGGTAAAAACAATAAATCAATGAAATTATATCTGAAATCAATTCTGACAGGCCTGTCGATGTTTGTGTGTTTGAATGCGTTTGCCCAGAATATCAAGGCAAGGCTGATTGATTCAAGCAACGGGGAGCCGTTGCCCTACGCCACAGCCTACATCACGGTGGATGGAAGCCAAAAACCAAGCAAATACGTGTTGAGTACATCTGACGGTCAGGTGCTGCTGGAAAAAGTGAAGAAGGGAACATACACGTTCAATGCAGAACTGATGGGATACAAGACCTATTCCCTCCCGGTAAAGATGGAAGGCAAGAACATCGACCTTGGAGAATTGAAAATCGACCCGGACCAGAAAGTTCTGGATGCAGCAAAGGTGACCGATGTGGGCAACCCCATAGTCGTGAAGAAGGATACCATAGAATATAATGCATCATCCTTCAAGACCTCTGACAATGATATGCTTATCGACCTTCTGAAGAAGTTGCCCGGCATAGAGGTCGAGAGCGACGGAAGCATTACCGCCAACGGCGAAACCATCAAGAAGATAACCATAGACGGCAAGACCTTCTTCCTCGACGACCCTCAGCTGGCCACCAAGAACATTCCCTCGAAGATAATCGAGAAGGTGAAGGTCGTGGAGAAGAAATCCGAGCAGGCTCTCTTCACAGGCATAGATGACGGTGAGGAAGAAACGGTTATCGACCTCGGCATCAAGAAGGGAATGATGAAGGGATGGTTCGGCAACGTTATGGCAGGCGGAGGACACGATGTACCTTCCAAGAACAATGATATGAACGACTGGCGCTATCAGGGAGCCGGTTTTATAGGTAACTTCACCGACAAGCAGCAGATCAGCGTCATACTCAACGGCAACAACACAAACAACCGCGGATTCAACGACCTTGCCGGAGGTATGATGGGCAATATGCGTGGCGGAGGAATGGGCCGTGGTGGCGGAGCCGGCGTGACTACGTCCTGGATGGGAGGTGTCAACGGGGCCTGGGACCTGTGCGACAACAGGATGGAGCTGGCCGGCAACTATCTGTACAACGGCAGCGACAGGATATCTGAAGAGGAAAGCACAAAGAACACCTATCTGAACTCCAACGAAACTCTCAACTACCATAATAAAGGTATCAACAACACTTTCTCCGACGGACACAGACTAGGCCTGAGACTGGACCACAAGTTCTCAGACAACACGTCCATACTGTTCGAACCGCAGTTCAACATAGGCAAGGGCCATTTCAGCGAATATTCCGCGTTCGACACAGACCGTGACATCAACGGATTGAACGAAGTCGTGAACACCGGTTTCAACAACAATACCGGTTCCAACAGGAACTGGACTGCCAGCGGACGCGCGCTGCTGAGGCAGCGTCTTGGCAAGCCGGGGCGCACAATTACGGTCAATATGCGGTACAACTTCAGCAAGAACAACCTTAACGGAATCAACCAGTCCGTTACCCGAGCCGTCGAGGACACGTCATACGTGAACCAGTATTTCGACCAGAATTCAAACAACAGCCAGCTCTCCGGAGGTCTGACCTATACCGAGCCCCTGTGGAAGAACTTCTACCTGGAAGTGAACTATAACTACACCTGGAGGGAACAGAAATCCAACAAGGACACTTACGACATACTCGATAACAGTTCTATCTTTGACAATAACGGGAATGAGCATCTGCCCGAGCTGCCGAGAGCCACTCAAAGGAACGAAGTATATTCCAACGACATACTCAACCTGTCCCGCAACCACAGGGTCGGTGCGAACATAATGTACCAAAACGAGAAACTCAGGGCACAGCTTGGTTTCAACGCCAATCCGACCTACACCTACAACAAGACCAGCGCAAGGGAAAAGGCATATGAGAGCAACGTAATAAACTGGGCTCCGCAGGCATCGATAAGCTATGACTTCAACGACAATTCCAACCTGCGCTTCTACTACAACGGACGCAGCAACCAGCCCGGTACCTCACAGCTCGTCCCGGTGCCCGACAATTCCGACCCTATGAACGTAAGGCTGGGTAACCCTAACCTCACACCCTACTTCTCACATAATGCAAGGGGAATGTTCAGGTACACAGACAAGCAGACCTTTATGTCCATCAATGCTTTTCTGCAGGGAGGAATCACAGAGAACCCCATAATCAACACCACCTGGTACGACAATACCGGCGCACAGTTCTCGCTCCCCACCAACGGTCCCTCCAGCGGCAACGTCAGTCTGAGGCTTATGATTAACTCCCCTATCGCGAAGAGCAAGTTCAGCATCTTCAATATGCTGAACGTCGGATACAACCAGAACTCAAACTACATCGCCAACGGCCAGATTGATATGTCAGGCTATTACATCGGAGGAGACAAATTCAACTTCGACTATGATGCCTTCCTCAAGGACTACAACGATTTCCTGCGCGACAAGGAGTTCAGCGTCAACAAGACCCACACGATGAACTTCACCGAAAGGATACGTTTCACATACCGCAGCGACCTCGTGGAATTGACACTCGGCGGAAGGACAAGAATGAACAAGAGCTGGTACACCGCCAAACAGAACACAAATGCCACCTGGGCGAATCAGGCCGATGCTTCGATGAACTGGACCATACCCGGCGGAGTCAATCTCATTGCAGACTGCAACTACAACTGGTACAACGGCTACACAACCCCTCAGGAATCGACAGTGGTGCTTAATGCCGAGATAACCAAACTGCTGTTCAAGGACAAAGTGACGCTCTCGCTCAAGGGATATGATCTGCTCGGACAGGCACGCAATCTCAGCGTCACAGACAACTCCAACTTCCACCAGGAGACACGCAACAATACGCTCGGACGTTATATCATCCTTTCAGTTACCTTCCGTTTCGGAACGTTCAACAAAGGTGGAATGATGGGTGGTCCGAGAGGCGGGCACGGTCCTATGCGCGGTCCTATGGGCGGTCCACGCAGATAGGAAGAGCGGAATCAATCAGTCTTGATCGGTGGGCATGTTCGAAGAATATGCCCGCCATTTTTCTATCAGGGCGGTCATATCTGCAGGCACGGGAGTTTCGAAGTGCATATGCTTGCCTGTCGCAGGATGTTCGAAGCCCAGAACAGCGGCGTGAAGAGCCTGCCTGGGACATATCTTGAAACAGTTCTGAATAAACTGTCTGTATTTGGCGTAGATGGTACCCTTGTTTATAGTGGTGCCGCCGTAACGTTCGTCACCGAAGAGCGGATGGCCGAGCCAACTCATATGGACGCGTATCTGATGTGTACGGCCGGTCTCAAGAACGCACTGCACCACCGTCACGAAGCCGAAACGCTCCAGGACCTTGTAGTGCGTTACCGCCGTCTTGCCCTGCTCACCGTCCGGAAAAACCTTGAATTTCAGACGGTCCGACGGATCGCGTCCGATGTTTCCTTCTATTGTGCCCTCGTCCTCGGGGAGATTACCCCACACAACGGCTACATACTTTCTCTCTATGCTGTGGACGAAGAACTGTTTTGCGAGGCTGGCCTGGGCCTCATCCGTCTTGGACACTACCAGAAGCCCGGAAGTGTCCTTGTCTATCCTATGGACCAGCATACCCATACGCTCGTCACCTTGATCCGCTTCCTGCCTCAGGCCCAGGTGATAGGCCAGAGCATTGACCAGAGTGCCTGAATAATGCCCGTGCCCGGGATGGACGACCATTCCAGCCATCTTGTCCACAATCAGCAGATGCTCGTCTTCGTAAGGGATATCGAGAGGAATATCTTCAGGCAGGATTTCCGTACCGCGACGTCTGTACGGCATCACAAAGGTGATGATGTCGCGCGGCCTCACTATGTAGTTGGCTTTGACAGTATTGTCATTCACCCTGACGAATCCGGCCTTTATCGCGAGCTGGACACGGTTTCTAGAGGTGCCCTCCATCTGGCCGGAAAGGTACTTGTCTATGCGTATGGGCTCCTGCCTTATTTCTGCGACATAGCGGAAATGCTCGAACATTTCCTGCTCCTGTTCCTGTTCAAGCTCAAATTCCAGCTCCCGGGCAAGAGCGAGATCCATTTCGTCAATCATTCGAAGCCGAGATATATGGTGACACTGCGACCTCTGGGAATGGAAGCGGTAAGAGGCTCGGGATTCTGACGGCGTACGACCGCATTTACGGAATCCGCATAGGTCTTTATTTCACGGGAATACACCACTTTACCCACATTCAGCGAATTTTCGTGGATGACATCTATTGCCCTCCTGCATTTCATTCCTGTCAGGTCCGGAACCGTGGTCTCGCGCTCCGCCCCATTGAGGCCGAGCACAAGGTCTATCCTGGATTCGCTGGGAACCATAACGCCGGGCTTGATTTCGCAACTGCGGTATATCTGCTTCAATACATTGTTTGTGGCTATATCGTCCACATACACCAGGCTGCCAAGTTCGAGCCCCTGCGAAGCCAGTGCGGCCGAAGCACTGCGCAACGAATATCCCACAAGATTGGGCATAGGTATATTCTTGGGGACCACCGCATTAATAGTCAGCTGAATGCGACGCCCCTCCTTAACGGTAGAGCCGGCCTTGGGTTCCTGACGCACGACGCAACCGCGATGTATTCGCTTTACATAAATGGAATCAACGACCTCGATACGTATTCCAGCCCTGCGTGCCATAGAAGTTGCCTCGGTAACGGTCATACCGTTAAAGTCCGGAACAGCACTCTGGTCTCCGTGGTGTGTCACAATGCTCAAAAATATCTTCACGAATATCATGAGGGCTATGACCAACACCAACGCCCCGATAAGGTTCTTTACTATCCAATTGCTGAAAAAATCCCTAATAGTCATAATCAGTTGATGAATATTCTCATAATTCCTTCTGCCAGAGTCGCCAGGCCGAGGATGATGACAATCGCACCCGTAGTTCTGTTAATCCAGAGTACGGTGCGCATGTTGAATTGGGAGCGGAACCTGCTCAGAAGTTCGGTCACCGCAAACCAATAGAGGACACTGCCGCCGGCGATACCTAGTATCGTCGGGAAAAAGGACCAGTCGGTGGGACGCTCCTCCCCTATCCCGAAGAATGCCATAAGGGCCAGCATCACGGCTATGGCTCCGGGATTCGAAAATCCCATTGCACAGGCTGCGAGAAAATCGGCAGTACTGACATCATTGTTTTCAGGTATCCTGCTCGTGTCCTTCATTTTTCTGAACGGGTTGGCAAGAGTCATCGAGAGGCCGAGGGCTATGACAATCAGGCCGCCGCATATGAAAATGGGTATGGAATTGCCCCTGATGAAATCCTGCACGAAAGTAAGGGCGAACATTGCCACAACCGCATACACCGTATCCACAACAGTTGCGCCCAGACTGACGATGAAACCTGGTTTGAAGCCTTTGCATAAAGTACGTTGTATGACAAAGATGGCAATCGGTCCCACAGGAGCCGACGCGGCCACCCCCACAACAATCGCCTTTAACAAGTCCACTATCATTTCTCGAATGCTTTAACTTTCAAAGATAATCATAAATTTACAAATAATATGCGATTTTGTTGTACCTTTGGAATTATGAACAGCAAACACTACATTCTTTTCCCCATATTGGCCCTGCTCAGCGCAGTTCTGCTGTCCGCAGGTTTCCTTTTTCCGCATTGCGGAGGATTCGCACTCATCGCCTTCGTCCCACTTCTGTGGATGGACAGAATCGCAAGGAAAGACGGTTGTCGTCACTTCTGGTGGTGGCATTACCTTACCTTCGTGCTGTGGAACGCATTCACAACCTTCTGGGTATGCAATGCCACAGTTGGCGGCGGCATTGCGGCCATACTACTCAATGCTCTGCAGATGAGTGTGATATGGGCACTGTTCAGACTGTTCGCCAAGCGTTTTGACGGGCATCTCCCCTACATATTCCTGACGGCCGCATGGATAGGTTGGGAAAAACTCTATTTCAACGCTGAAATATCCTGGCCCTGGCTTACACTTGGCAACGCCTTCGCATACAGCACCACCTGCGTACAATGGTATGAAGTGACAGGAACCTTGGGAGGCTCACTATGGATATGGCTGAGCAATCTTACGATATTCCGCGTCACGGTACTGCTTCAGGAACAGAAATGGAATATGTTGAACGCAAAGGCACGTACCGCCATAGCTATATGGTCCTTCCTGCTTCTGGCCGCACCCCCCGTCGCATCCTGGATCCGCTATGCCACATATATACCCGAAGACGCCGAAAGTCTTGAAGTCAGTCTGATCCAGCCGAACATAGACCCATATCATAAATTCCAAGCTCTTTCACAGGCTCAGCAGAACGAAATAATCACCGGGCTCATCGACAGCGCCTATGCATCGCACCCCGACAGCGCCCGATTGCTTGTCATAGCCCCGGAAACGGTAACTGGTGACATTGTACTGAATAATCTCAACGGCAGTCCTACAATGCTGACCTTCAACAGGAAAATCCACGAGCACAAGCGTACCGACCTGATATTCGGGGCATCGACCTATGGATTCATCGACTCAGAGAAAGCCCCGTCACACACCGCAAGGAAAGCCGCGGAAGGGATGTGGTATGAAAACTACAACTCGGCGTTCCTTATCAACGGCGGCAAACATATCGATTATTACCACAAGAGCAAACTGGTCGTCGGTGTGGAGAAAATGCCCTACCCGGCCCTGATGAGCAAACTGGACAGGGCGCTTGGGGGAGTTATGGGCCATTGCATAGGACAGGATGAGGTCAGTCTGCTGTATGCCGGCAGGAAAGAGCCTATCGGATGCGCCATCTGCTATGAATCGGTATATCCCGAACATTTCGCCTCATATGTCGAAAAGGGAGCGAGAGCGATGACTGTGATTACAAATGACGCCTGGTGGGGCGACACGCCCGGTTACCGCCAGCATCTGCGTTACAGCTGCCTGCGCGCTATAGAGACAAGAAGGGACATAGCCCGCTGCGCCAACACCGGCATCTCGGCATTCATAAACAGCCGTGGCGACATTGTATCGGAAACGAAATGGTGGACACGCGAGGTGCTGGACGGTCAGATTCAACTCAACGATGCCAGGACAGTATTTGTCAGGACAGGGGACGTGACTGGAAAATTATGCATACTTGTCGCAGTACTGATGACCTTGAATTTCCTGCTTACCGTTCTGCTGCGTCGCAATGAACCGGAGAAGAGAGCTAAAAAAGGCCGAAAAGCTCGGAATCGATGCGGTCGGTAATCATCGAAAAATCTTCAGGACGGTTCTCGTAATCCATGTCATCGGCATCGAATATCATCAGGCGACCCTTGTAGCCCGAAATCCAACTCTCGTACAGGTTGTTCAGGTTTGACAGATATTCCACGCTGATACTTTGCTCATAATCCCTTCCCCTCTTCTGTATCTTGTCCACAAGGCCTTCTATGGAGCTCCGAAGATATATCAGAAGGTCCGGTTCGCTGACCATACCCATCATCAGATTGTACAGTTGGAGATAAGTTTCATAGTCACGCTGCGACAGATTTCCCATCGCAACGTTGTTCGCAACGAAAATGTTCACACCCTCCATCAGGGTACGGTCCTGGATTATTATCTTGTCCGAATGGGATATTTCGACAAGGTCCCTGAAACGCTGCGCAAGGAAATAGGTCTCAAGATTATATGACCAGCGGCTAATATCCTTGTAATAATCTTCAAGATACGGATTGAACGTGACGGATTCGTATTTCGGAATCCATCCGTAATGTTCGGCCAGCATACGCGTAAGCGTGGTCTTGCCGGCGCCGATATTCCCTGCTATTCCTATGTGCATATCGAAAGACTTTACGAAGTTAATCAAAATTTTCCGTATTTTTGTCGTATGGGAAACAACTGCCGCTATATTTCTGTAATACTACCGCTGAAATTGTCGTGGGAGCCGTATTATTCGCTCCCGGAAACGGTGTCCGCAGAGGTCGGAGACCGTGTGGCAGTCAGTTTTGCAGGACGCCGTTACCTCGGAGTCGTTTCCGGAACAAACGTCACTCCCGATGAAGACACCTTGAACCGCATACTGCCGGTCAGGGAAATCAAGACGGACAAGGAACGGATTCTGCCAACGGAAATAGAATTCTGGAGAAGAATAGCCGAATACTATATGTGTACGGTGGGCCAGGTGTACAAGGCGGCATATCCCTCGGTCAAAGACCAGGACGTAAAGCCGCGCGGGAGTGAGGAAGAGGCCCTTGGGGCAAAGGAGCACATAGAACTGTCCGAGGACTCTTCAAGAATGCTGCAATCAGTCAGAAAGGCACTTGAAGACAGGAAGACAGTGCTTCTGACTGCAATGGACAGTGAACGGATACTGACAGAGCTTTGCCTCCTCAACAACAGTGGTAACACTGTATGGATTGTGCCGGAGTTGAAAATGGAAAAGAATATGCAGGAACACCTGCAGGACATCTTCGGCAGCAGGCTCATACTCTGGGGCTCGGATATGACACCTGCCCGCAAAAGAAAAGCCGCGGAGAAAGTCAGAAAAGGTAACGCCCCCTACATAGTGCTGGGGACGCGTTCAGCACTGTTCCTCCCCCACCATGACCTGAAACTTGTAATCGTGGGCGATGAACACGATGCATCTCACAAACAGAACTCCCCCGCTCCCCGCTACAACGGCAGGGATGCGGCCGTATTGCTGGCATCGATTTTCGGTGCAGGCTGCGTTCTGGAGAGTGTAACACCTTCGTTGGAGAGCCTTTTCAACTGCCTTTGCAGCAAATATGCACATATACAATCGGACAGAACAGCCGTTCCGCAGTTCGACATAGTCGACACCAATGCAGAACTGCGTAAGAACGGAATGTGTGGAGACATTTCCCGAAGGCTGATGGCCTGCGGGCCGGAACGGACTGCAATTTACAAACCTATGCGCGCAGCTTTCCCAAAGTTGGAGGAACTGTATCCGCAAATTGCCCAAACAATGGGAAATGAAGTCTTCATTACTGATGACCCCGTTTCCAGGCCTTTCCCCGAAGGGTGTCGGTACGTGGGCATATTCGGTGCGGACGCAATGCTTGGCAAATCCGATTTCCGCGCAGACGAAAGGCTGTTCCAAACCATATGGAAAGCGATTGCCAGCGGAATGCCGTCAATCGAGAAAGTGCTGATACATACGCGTGAGGCCTCTCATCCGGTCTTCAAGGCACTGCAAACCGGAGACATCTCTCAGCTGATGGAGGAACGCAAGGCCTTCTCGATGCCACCGTTCACAAGGATAGTGGACATACGTATCATCGACAAATTTGCAGACAGGTCAATGCGTATAGGCAGCAGATTGGCCGTTCTCGCCGAAAAGGCCGCAGGAAAGGGAAACGTGATGCAGGGGACGGACTGCGTGCGCGTATTCCTGAAAAGGGACAGCACGCTCAAACGCAGAAAACGGGAACTTATGGCGGCAGTCAGTGCTTTTGAGACCGAAAGCAAATACACCGATCATCTGTACTTCGACGTCGATCCTGTCTGAAAAACGGAATCTGTCTTCAAAAAATTTTGCAGTCCCGGAAAAATTATCTACATTTGCACTCCCAAACAATGGTGTCATAGCTCAGTTGGTAGAGCAAAGGACTGAAAATTCTTGTGTCCCTGGTTCGATTCGCGGTGACACCACGAAAAAAGGCGACTTCACAGTCGCCTTTTTTCTTTGTCATTAATTTTCGTATTTTTGTGCAAACACACACGAGAATATGAAAAAAAAATCCTTTTTGTCCCTATTTGTTGCAATCATAGCATTGCAGGCCTGCAGCGATGAGGTCGGGATCCGGCTAAGCACATCCTGCGGCAAAATTGAAGGCGTAGAATTGGAAGGCGGTGTCAAGGCCTACCTCGGAATACCTTTTGCGCAACCTCCTGTGGGAGAATTGAGATGGAAGGCTCCACAACCCGTTGAACACTGGGACGGTATCCTTGAGACAAAATCCTTCGGGAATGACCCTATGCAGCCTTCTATTTACAGCGATATGGTATTCCGCGGCCCTGCCAAGAGCGAGGACTGCCTCTATCTTAACGTATGGACAACGGCGAAGACAAACAGAGACAAACTTCCCGTACTCATATACTTCAATGGTGGAGGACTTATGGCCGGCTCCGGTTCCGAGCCAAGATATGACGGAGCATCCATATCGCGCGAGGGTGTGATAGGAGTGACGGCGAACTACAGAGAGGGCATCTTCGGATATCTCGCGCACAGCGAACTTTCTGCCGAATCTTCCGGCCACGGCAGCGGAAACTACGGATTCCTGGATCAAGTGGCGGCTATCGAATGGGTAAAGGAGAATATCAAGGCATTCGGAGGAGATCCGCAGCGCATCACTATCGCAGGTGAATCTGCCGGTTCTTTTTCCGTATCGATACTTATGGCCTCTCCCCTGTCCAAAGACAACATAGCCGGAGCGATACTTTCCTCCGGTGCCGAACTTATGCCTACCCGGGCCAGAACACTGCAGGATGCCGAAACGGAAGGCGCTGCACTTCTTCGTAGCAAGGGTCTTGCGTGCATTTCCGACGCACGGGCTCTTTCCGCAGAGGACCTGCAGACACTGCTTCCTCCCTCTGGAATGAAGTCTGTCGTAATTGACGGATATCTGATGACGGAATGTACGGATTCCGTATTCGCAAAGGGTCGGCAGGCGGACGTTCCGCTGCTCGCCGGATGGAACTCTCTGGAGGGAATGCCTGGAGCAGCTACAGTCGAGGGTTACAAAAAACAGCTCAGCCGTTTCTTCGGAGACAAAACGGATGAAATCTTCGAAGCTTACGGCATATTGAAGGACGAAGACGTGCTTTCGGATAAGGGATACACCCTCGCAGGTGACCTGTTCACCGGATTCCCCACCTGGAAAGCCTGCGACTACCACGCCAGGACCGGCAGTTCTCCCGTGTACCGTTACAAGTTCAATCACCCCAGACCGGAAGCCTCCCCTGCCCCCGGCGCAACCCATTCCGCTGACATTGAATATGCCATGGGGAATCTGTCAACCAATACCGTATTTGACTGGAAGGAAGAGGATTACAAGATTTCAAAAGTATTCCTGGGCTATTACGTCAATTTCTGTAAGAACGGTAATCCGAACGGTGAGGGTCTTCCCCAGTGGACACCAATCAACGGCAGACTTGACGCTGCCCCGGTAATGCAGATTGACGTGGAAAGCACGGAGCTTGCGTCCGAACAGAGAGAGAACGCATACCGCACCCTGGAAAACTTCTACAAGTCAGTATTCACTAATCTGAATTAATCCGCAAATACGCAGATTTCCAGAAGTGCTATGGCTCGTCTTGTTATGGATTCTGGATTTCTATTTTGCCCGCTGCGAATCCAGACAACGCTGAACC
>JAZLKN010000043.1:0-17180 GCA_045597605.1 Candidatus Cryptobacteroides sp.
TGATTGAGTTCCAGGTGAAACTGCCGTCCACCACACTCCCGGAATAATTGTCAGGATAAATGAAAAGACCGCTGCACTGGATTCCATCTATGGTAACAGGAGAAGCGACAGTGCTGCTGAACCTCGGGCTTCCGCCTGTCATCGTGCGCTCGGAGAGAAGATATTTCCACTCGGCTGAACTCAATGTTGTCCATTCTCCTTCAGGCCGGCTGTTGCCGCTGCAGAAAGCTTCGCCCCAGTCAACAGTTGTGTCAGAACTTGACGTATAGTTCTCGTCAGCTCCGAAACCTTCCTTGCCCGACTTGGTCCAGAAGAAGTGGGAAATGTGGCTGGAGGAGAAGCTGTCGATCCCGCCATACTGATTCTCCTCCATGCTCCAGCCTGTCCCATCATAGTACAGGTTTCCGCATGCGAACTGCACGGTACGGCCACTGCCGACGGTAAATATTCCGCAGAGGGCTTCGGAAGCCGCTACGGCAAACAACGCATCACAACACATCGTCGGTCTCGGGGAAGGTCAACCACGCGTGGCAAAATCAGTGTGTTTTAGACTTAAACGCACTGATTTTCAGAAAAAACTGTCAGAATCAGTGCATTTATTGCGGAAACGCACTGATTATTCGAGATCAAGAGCAAATCATCCTACTTTTTGTCCAGGCGACCGACATCTCCGCAACAGTTTACGTTATTCAGCCGCCAAGTTTCAGAAGAAACGCTCACTTCGTTTCAGGGAAAAGAGCGGAAACGGCATTGATATCCATTCCGAGGATTCTGCTTATCTGCTTGTTGCCGGAATTATACTCAAAATGGAGTTTCCTGGCAAGATCTATCTTTGCAGTGGCATTAATCATTTTGGGTGATTTGATTCCGTATCTCCTCATACATTCTGCAGCAACAAACGAATACAATTCATCATCATTGTAAAAAAGAGATTCGCCAATCGTTTTCGCTATGTCCGAGAAAGCTTCGATGTTTTTTGAAATTTTCGAAAAATATTGCCTGGCATTCCTGAACAAGCCCTCACCGATACATACGTTGCAGAAACAAAGCGGACATACGTACCCATCTACTGAAATCATTTCTCTTTCAGCGTCTCCCTTATTGCTGCGGAACATTTCGCGCCGTTCAGAGTATAAGACCTTCTTTCCTGCCAATTCATATCTCAATTTTGCCTCCTGATTAAAATAGTACCTGTTTGCTCCCCAGGGATAACTGAATGGAGTCTCGTTCACATTGACGACAGAGCCGTTTCTATTGATATAGGCAATTACATTCCGCATGTTCTCCAAACTATTGATTTCTACCAACTTGATGTCAATCAGCTCAAATGCACGTTTTGATTCAGACAGTACGGGATGCATTTTCATTTTCTTGACAAGGTCCTTAAACCAATCCATGATTCGTTCCCTCTTTCCGGCCACCGCAAAATGCAAATGATTGGTCATAATCTCAAAAGTAATCACGACAATATCAGGATACAGGAATGACATTAGCGCCACGATATCCATCGCAGTTTCGAATTCCGCTTCGTCGTGAAACAGAATCGGGCTGTTTTCGCTCGTACACAAATGGTAACAATGGCCCAATTCGCGGAATCTGAATTCACATCCGGCTTCCATTGCGTAGTAATCTCTCGTCTCCATATCTATATATTTTAAAAAAACAGAGCACCGCATCCGCAAAGGAATAAGGTACTCTGTTTATGGTTTCTCAACATGTGTGAGGCGCTTATCTCTCACTGTTGATGTCAATACGTGTTGCAAAGATAATGAATCTTTCTGAATTGCAATAAAGTCCGGAGAAATTTTATTATATTCGCTTCTGCTGTTGTAAGATAGCACCGTAAATTGAAGCATTACTCCTATGAAGAAACACATTTTGATTCCGCTGACAGTAATCTTTTTGTCAGTTATCGGCTGCACCAAGCCGGAACAAGGCGGCAAGGATAATCCTCAGCCGCCCACACCTTCTCAAGCGCAGATAACTATTCCATCGACCGTGGATGTAACCCCTGTGGTGCCGCCGGAAGGTGGTGATGCAAAGATTACGTTTACGGCTGCGACTGCTTGGACGGCATCGGTGGTCAGCACCAAGGCCGATTCCTGGGTTGACGTGAACCCCAAGAGCGGCAATCCCGGCCCTGCGGAAATCAAGATTACCACGGCTCCCAACGACACCTACGTCGAGCGCAATGCCACAATTCAAATAAATTGTGGCGGGCAGACCAAGGATATCGTTCTCACGCAGAAGCAGGTGGACAATATAACCGTCACGACCGACAAGGTGGAGCTCAGAGCGGAAGGCGGCACGTTCACAATCGAGCTCAAGTCCAACATCGACTTCAGCTATGAAATAGAGGGCGGCTGGATAAAATATGTATCCACCAAGGCTTATTCGGAAAAGACTCTCACATTCTCTGCCGAAGCGAATGATGGCGTGCAGAAGCGTGAAGGCAGCGTAACAGTAAAGGGAGGCGGATTCTCCGAGACTGTCAGGGTTTACCAGAGCGGAGAGGAGCCTACTCTCGTTATCTCACAGAACGAATACAACCTGGAAGCCGAAGGCGGAAGCATTGCAGTGGAAGTCTCCAGCAACGTTGCGGTTATGATGACAATCCCTGAAGATGCTGCCTGGATTACGGAAAACAAGACCAAATCGGTGTCAACCAGTACGTTCCATCTTGATGTTTCGGCAAATGATACTTATGAGGCAAGGAGCACCGAGATAACTTTCAGCAATGAAGACTCAGGACTTTCCGAGAAGATAACGGTCAATCAGAAGGGGAAGACATTTGTTCACGTAACAAGCGTTACCCTTGACAAAGTCGAACTCACTCTTATTGAGGATGAGAAAGCTACACTTATCGCAACCGTGTCTCCCGAAGATGCAACGGACAAGAGCGTTGAATGGAGCAGTGACAAGCCGGAAGTAGCATCGGTGGATGAGAACGGCGGCGTGACGGCGAAATCCGCCGGAACGGCTACCATAACAGTCACAACGAAAGATGGCGGCAAGACTGCTGTCTGCAATATTACTGTGGACAAAAAGTCTAATGTCGAAGACCCGGAAGAGGGCGATGAATGGGGATGGGATTAATCATTGAAATAAACGAGTATCCGATATGAAAAAGATAATAAGAATCATTTGTTTTGCCACCCTTCTGCTGTCAGGATGTGCTGTAGAAGAGTTGGATAACCCGCAGAATATAGTTGGAGACTTTTCAACATTCTATGCATCATTTGATGATGCTGCGGATGAAACGACCAAGACGTACGTTGATGAGGATATGTCGCTTCGTTGGACGATGGATGACAGGCTTTCGATATTTGTCGGGAATACATTCAATCACGAATACAAATATGATGGAGAGACCGGAGCGAACAACGGTTCATTCTCGGCGTTATCCAATTCCGAGTTTATTGCAGCAGAGCCTTTGGATGCCAACTATGCCGTCTATCCTTACAATGCTTCCAATGAGATGAGTTCGGATGGCAGTATGTCTGTCATTCTGCCATCCATCCAAAAATATGCACAGAATTCGTTCGGCTTGGGAGCCAACACTATGGTAGCCGTAACCGAGAACAAAGAGGACAACTTCCTTCAGTTCAAGAACCTGTGCGGCTATGTTGTTGTGAAACTGTACGGAGAAGGCACAGTAGCTTCCATAAAACTGGAAGCCAATGACGGAGAGAAGATAAGCGGCAAGGCCGATGTCCAGGCAGCATATGGTGTTCTGCCTTCGGTAACGATGTCAGAAGATGCAACCACCTCAATCACAATTGATTGCGGAGAAGGCGTAACTCTCGGAACAACGGCTGAGACAGCCACTGAATTCTGGTTCTGTGTTCCTCCTGTAACATTCAGCAAGGGCTTCACGGTTACAGCTACAAAGACCGATGGTTGGCAGATGGTCAAGAGTACGTCATCTTCTAAAGAGGTTGTCAGAAATACCAAGAATGCACTGACTCCGATTGAGGCGGTGTTTGATATTTATGTTGGAACTCTCACTCCTCCTGATGACGAAATATGGTATACTACGACCGATAGTAAGATAGTTTCTTTAACCCATCCTGTCTTTGGCGATTCGAAATTTAATGCCAACGTGGTATCCAATGAGTGTCACAATGGAAAAGGAATAATTAAGTTCGATGCTCCTGCGGTGACAATATGTAATAGCGCATTTGCGTATAGACACAATCTTGCATCCATAATCCTTCCAAGAACAATTACTGAATTTGGAACAGGTGTCTTTGATGATTGCGTTAATCTTGAAAAAGTTGTAATTCCTAGTGAGTCTTTGCATATTGATGAAACAAGTGGTACGCCTAATCCATTCGTACGGTGCAAAAAACTAAAAAAAATAGAAGGTCCTCTTGCAAGTGAAGATGGTCGCTGTTTGATAGTGGATAATTCAATATTTTCATTCGCTCCCTATGGTTTATCAGATATTTATTCTCTTCCGCAAGGTGTTATTACGATTAAAACAGCCTCCTTTTTGGATTGCACTTTGAAAACAATCATTATTCCTGAAGGTGTGGAAATCATTGAGCACGAGGCTTTTATCGGACATTCTTTTGCTGATGAACATATCGAAAGTTCGTTGGAGTATGTGTATTTGCCAGGTTCTCTGAAACATATCGGACTTCATGCCTTTTTGTACAATAACAAAAATATTAAACGTTTTTATGGAGATTGTGGCTTTGTTTCATCGGATGGTATGTGCTTAATTGATGGTAATAAGTTAATATCATTTGCATCAGGAGCCGGGCTGCCTGAATATTCAATTCCGGATGGTGTGGAAATAATCGGGGGCTATGCTTTTTATTTTGCTACATCCTTGAGAAAACTCAACTTTCCCGATTCCTATGTAGAAAATGCGTCAAGTGCTGCTTTTGAAGGTACAACTAATATAGAAATGATTACTGGAAAGTATGTGCTTGATGACAATAGGAGTATGGTCATTGACGGGAAACTAGTGATGTATGCGGGTGCAGGGCAAGAAAAGTACATTACGCCCAAAGGCGTAAACAGCCTTGCATATGGGGTTCTTTGTAATAATAATAGCATTAGGGAATATGTACTGTCAGATGAGATTGTTGATACAGATGGGTATGGTTATATGTTTAATTTCTGCCCAAATTTGGAGATGGTTACTATTTCAACTAATATGATGTATATGGGATATGATCCTTTTGCTTCCGTCTTTTATACTACTCCCAACTTAAAAACAGTCTACTGCAGGGCTCTGTTACCTCCAACTGTGAATTTTAATGTCGGAATAGACGATACAAAATTTCTTTTTGATGATTTAACAATATACGTTCCAGAGCAATCAGTCGAACTATACAAGCAGAATTGGACTTGTTATAAAGATTATATCAAAGGATATAAATATGGCGATCTACCCGAAGCTGATTACTACATCTCTACCGACTATTCCACCGACGGCACTGTCCATACTGTTCAGACGGCAACGACCGGCAAAGGCGCGAATGTGGTTCTGATGGGTGACGCATTCTCCGACAGGCAGATAGCAGACGGAACATACAACAGTGTGATGCAAAAGGCCGTAAATGCATTGTTCAGCGAAGAACCATACAAATCTTACAAGGACTACTTTAATGTTTATACCGTTGATGCTGTATCTATGACTGAAGGGTATGAACATAGCGGGCAAGTTTTCAGCACCGGTCATGGCGGCGGAACATACGTATATGGCAACGACAACAAGGTGTTCGAATATGCGCAAAAAGCATTGACCGCAGAACAGATGGATGATGCCCTGATTATCGTGATGATGAATGAGGATGCATACGCCGGCACCTGCTTTATGTATTATCCGTATTCCGGGGATTACGGACGAGGAGCGGCAATAGCATATTTCCCGACGAGCAGTGATATTGACACATTCAACGGGCTGGTTTCTCACGAGGCTGGCGGTCACGGATTTGCGAAGCTTGGCGATGAATATGCATATGAAGATATGGGCACCATATCTGATCAGGCTATAAGCGATACTAAGCAATTGGAACCTTATGGCTGGTGGAAGAACGTTGACTTCACCTCAGATCCGACGCAGGTTAAATGGAGTAAGTTACTGAGCGACGAGCGTTATGCCAATGAGGGGCTCGGATGCTTTGAGGGAGGCTTGACCTATTGGAGCGGAGTATGGCGTCCGACTGACTATTCGATTATGCGTTACAACACCGGCGGCTTCAATGCCCCGAGTCGAGAGACAATATGGTACCGTATTCACAAGTTGGTATACGGCGAGGAATGGCAGTACAATTACGAGGATTTCGTGACCTACGATGCCATCAACCGCACTCCTGCAGCACAGGCTGCAAGCAGGGCAAAGGCCGCCAGAGCCGCTGCCGCACGCAAGGGCAAGCCGTTCCAGCCGCTCCACGAACCTGTTGTTGTAAAACGCAGCTGGAAAGAAGCCGTGAACAATCCCGGCAAAGACGGATTATGAAAAAAGCACTGAAAATATCAGCGGCAATAGCTCTGACGATGAGCGCTGTATCCTGTGGCACCGCAAGGTCGGTGCCGCAGGATAACGGCACTCAGCAAACTGATATACAGCCAGCAGCCGACACTCTTTCCAACTACGGCACTCCTATGCCGGAAGGATTTGTCCCGACGCATCCTCCTGTGGTGGTGTCGCACAGGTGGAACAACTAATCATAAGGTTCGATTCCCGGACCGTTTTTGCAGCTATGACGGAGGAAACAGTTAGAATTGCTATATTTGTTAGGAAAAACTTAAAAACAGATATGAAGAAATCCATCTTTTTTTCAACGTTACTTCTGGTAAGTGCGGGCACGGCAAATTCTCAGGAAGCTTTCAAACATCTTTCTATGGGCCTTGACCTGGCCACAACAGGTATAGGTCTGGAACTTTCGCTTCCCGTTGTCACGAATCATCTGGTGCTGAAGGCCGGCTATAATCACAGTGGTTTCAAATTTTCGATGGGGAGCAATGCTTTGAACTTTTCCGGGTTGAGTGAGGAAGTCAACCAGTATGTTGACAAAGCGAACAGCTATCTCGAACAGATTCCGGAAGAAAGTTCCCGTCTTACCGGAATACCATCATCGTTGGAATTCAATGCCGATGGAAAAATCAGATTAGGCACGGGAAAAATAATCTTGGAATACTATCCGTCTAAGAAAAGCAGTTTCCATATAAATGCAGGTGTGTATGTCGGTAATCCGAATATTTTCTCGGTGGACGGCGGATGTCCCGGGCTCTGGAACGCGTACAGCACCAATCTGGTCACTTCGAAAAGAATGGCCGAGCTCTATCCGGAATTTTCATCCAAGGTTGGCACCCTTCCCGAGCTTAAAACGACGGTCAACGGAAGGACATTCCAGCTTAAGGAGCCCGGAAATGTCAATGTCGGTTTGAAAGCCGCGGCGATGAGACCTTATCTGGGGCTGGGGTTCGGCAGAAGTATTCCTAAAACCAGATGCGGCTTCCAGTTTGATTTTGGTGTCATATACATAGGGAAACTGTCCGTTACCTCTGCAAACGAGGTCAGCAGGGCATCATCTGTAGCAACACAGGACAATGATGTTCAGAAAGTTTTGGACACCATAGGAAAAATCTGTGTGTACCCTCAGCTTTCTTTCCGTTTTATCTGTCGTCTGTTCTGACCCTATTTTCAAAAAGTATTCATAAACCAGGGCGTTCATCAAAGCATACCGTATATGCCTACGCTAGAGAAAATCATCGAACATTGATTTCTCGTATTCCTGGGTGGCGAGGCCTCCGGCTGCCGTTTCTTTGTACAGGCTGGGGAGGTCCTTGCCTGTGCGTTTCATAGTGTCTATCACCTTGTCGAAGGATACGATATGGCGTCCGTCGCTCAAAAGGGCGTATAGGCTGACGTCCAGCGCCCTTAGCGCGGCCATCGGGTTCCTTTCGATGCATGGTATCTGCACCAGACCGCCGACAGGGTCGCAGGTGAGGCCGAGGTTGTGCTCCATTGCCATTTCGGCCGCAGTCTCAATCTGTGAAACCGTGCCCCCGAAGAGCTGGTTCACGGCAACTGCCGCCATTACGCAGGCGCTGCCGACTTCGCCCTGACAACCGACTTCCGCTCCGGAAATGGATGCGTTGGTCTTTATTATGTTGCCGAAAAGCCCTGCGGTGGCGAGTGCCTTGAGTATATCCCGGTCAGAGAAGTTATGGCCCGTTTTCATATGGTACAGCACGGCCGGAACGACTCCGCAGGAGCCGCAGGTAGGAGCCGTGACCACAGTACCTCCGCGTGCGTTCATCTCGATTACCGCCAGGGCATATGCGCTGACAAGGGCGCGGCTGCGAAGGTTGGATGCAAGACCCTGTGCGCGGAGATAGTACTGTTTGGCTTTGCTTTTGAGCCTGAGCGGTCCCGGCAGTTTGCTGTCATCCTCGAGACCTTCCCTTATGCTGTTCTGCATCGCCTCCCAGACCTCGCCGAGATAGTCCCATAAACTGTCCCCTTCGTGGTACTGCACATATTCCCAGAAGGAAAATCCTTCTTTTGCGAGGATTTCCTTTATCTCCTCCAGCGAGTTCCTGCGATATACCTGTTCCGACTGGATGTCCGCCCCGGAATTCTTGCCCTCTGAAAGGAAGCCTCCTCCTGTGCTGTAGACCATCCATTCCCCGGTTTTTGCCCCGTTTGCGTCAAAAGCCTCGAACAGCATTCCGTTGGTGTGGAATTCCGGTACTATGTCGGACCTCCATATTATGTTCACTTTCTTGTCGGTCAGAGCCCGTATTATGGCTTTGTCCGTCATATGCCCTTTGCCCGTGGCCGCAAGGCTGCCATAAAGGGTGACATTGATGGCGGCTGCATCGGGATATTTTGACAGGAAAATGCCTGCTGCCCTGTTGGGCCCCATAGTGTGACTGCTGGAAGGACCGAGACCTATCTTGTAAATATTTTTAATGCTGTCCATACGTATTTTTTAATCGCTTCTGCTAATATAGGCAAAATGACGGATATGTCGGCAATTTTTTGTAGATTTGCGAACATTGTGTTTTTTTACGGAGCGAAAGAACCGAATTCTGAAAATATGAACAAACGAACCGTCACATTCCTGCTGTCCCTGATTGCTTTCCTTACCCTGCTTATCACGGGCGGTGTGGTGTATCTCTACCATGGTGTCGAAGTGGAGAATTCCCGCGTTGCCGAGTTCGAGGAGCAGGAGGAGGCACCGGTGCAGGCCGGGGAACCGCAGCCTGCGGTTCCTGCCGTGGCGGTGGATACGGTATTGTCTGCAATAAAGCCTGTGGATATCCCGACCGGGCCTTTCAAGGTAAAGAACTGTGCTACGGGGAAAGACAATCTCCTGAGGCAGAACAAGGACAACTCTCTCGAACTTGTCGATGAACAAGGCAAGATACTGTGGAAAATACCCTTTCCGGGGAAATTGTGCGGAATGGTGGGCCAGGTGGACTACTACAACAACGGGAAGATACAGTTCCTTGTGGTGAGCGGAGATCTGGTGCATCTTATCGACCGTCTGGGCCGCGAGGTGAACGGATTCCCCAGGCAACTCCCGGCGAATGCGGTGGTCGGCCCTGACAAGGTGAGCGTCAGAGGGACCAACTACTGGAGAGTGGATACAGAAAAGAAAACCTATTACTTGAACCTTCGGAAGAATGAAATTCTTACCGAGCTACCCCAATAATTATGGCTACAAGTCATTTATACCAGTCACCGTCCAAGATGCTCGAAGCCAGTTTCCGCGCGAACTGGGATTATTATGCCCTATCCAATTACGGCGGTGATATTTCATATCGCTATAAGGATCTCGGCAGCAGGATAGCTTCTCTGCATCTTGCATTTGGTAAAGCCGGTCTGAAGAAAGGGGACAAGGTCGCCCTGTGCGGCAAGAACCACGCGAACTGGATTCTGTCGTTCCTGTCAGTCTTCACGTACGGTGCAGTGCCGGTCCCCCTGCTCCACGAGTTCAAACCGGCCAATATCCATCATCTGGTGAACCATTCCGAGAGTCGTCTGCTCTTTATCGACGAGCAGATATGGGAAAATCTGGATATCAATGAGATGCCTTCTCTTGAAGGGGTCGTCGGCATCGGCAGTCTCACTGTAATCTCTTCCGGAAACCCGAGTTTCGGCGAGGCTATGTCAAGTCTGCAGGAGTTGATGGATGAACGTTATCCCGGCGGTTTCAGCCGTGATGACATCATCTACGAAGAAGAGAACCCTGACGAGCTGGCCATCATCAACTACACTTCAGGAACTTCCGGTTTTTCCAAGGGGGTGATGCTGTCGTACAGTTCCGTATGGAGCAATATGGACTTCGGTCTGAACATATATACGGGTCTTGACAACACCAGCAATACGCTCGCGATACTTCCTTGCGCCCATATGTACGGTCTGATGTTCGAGACCTTCTTCCAGATATGCCGCGGTGTGCACGTCCACTATCTCACGCGTCTGCCAAGTCCCAATATTATTCTCAATGCTATGGCCGACATCAAGCCGAGGCTGATACTTTTCGTGCCCCTTGTCATAGAGAAAGTTTACAAGAATACCATACTGCCCCGCCTGCAGCATCCCGTAGTCAGACGGTTGAGGAAATATCTTCCCGGTTTCGAGTGCATATTGCTGCGGAAGATACGCTGCAGCCTCATTGAGGCGTTCGGCGGGGATTTTACCGAGATAATAATAGGGGGCGCCGCTTTCAACAAGGAGGTTGAGGCTTTCTTCCACAAGATGAAATTCCCCTTCACGGTAGGATACGGAATGACGGAGTGCGGCCCTATAATCTCGTACAGCTATTGGAAGGATGCCCGCGTCGGAGCGTCCGGCACCGCGGCCCCGAATATGGAGATACGCGTGGACAGTGCAGACCCGCGCAACATACCCGGAGAAATCCAGTGCAGGGGAGCGAACGTCTTTATGGGCTATTACAAGAATGAGGAGCAGACGGCACAGTCATTTACGAAGGACGGCTGGTTCCGGACAGGGGATATGGGTGTCTTGGATGAGGACGGCTATCTGTATATCAGGGGACGCAGCAAATGTATGATACTGGGCGCGAGCGGCCAGAACATATATCCCGAAGAACTTGAGGCTATGCTGAATAACCTGACTTACGTGGCCGACTCCCTCGTGATTGACAACAAGGGAGAGATCACCGCTTTGGTATTCCCGAATTTCCCTCTTGCCGAGAAACGCGGTCTGAATGAGGATACTCTCAGACAGGAGTTGGAAGCCGGGCTTGCCTCCGTGAATGCGGACCTTCCCAACTATTCTCAAATCAAAGCATTGGAAATAAGGGTGGAAGACTTTGAACGTACGCCCAAGAAGAGTATTAAACGCTATCTGTATCAACGCTGATGAACAAGTTTGACCGCAGTTATCTGGAGATGGCCAGAGTATGGGCATCCAATTCATATTGCAGGCGCCGTCAGGTGGGGGCCCTGCTGGTCAAGGACAAGATGATAATCAGTGACGGCTACAACGGAACGCCGTCAGGATTCGAGAACGTATGCGAAGATGAGAATGACAGGACCAAGCCCTACGTTCTTCACGCCGAGGCCAATGCCATCACCAAGGTTGCGAAATCGGGCAACAGCAGTGAAGGGGCGACCCTGTACGTGACTGCCGCACCGTGCATCGAATGTGCCAAGCTCATAATTCAGAGCGGAATAAAACGTGTGGTATATACCGACGAATACCGTCTGGAAGACGGAATCAATCTGTTGAAACGTGCCGGTATCGAGGTGGAAAAAGTGGAACTGTAACGGTACGATGAAACATAAATCTCTTGTTATTCTACTCTCCGGTATATTGCTGGGGGCGATGGTGGCCACTACCGCTTCTTTAGTGGCATCAAGGCAGCGCCTTCGCGCCTCGTATGTGAATTGGGGCAAACTCAACGTAATCCTGAATGAAATCGAAAGGAACTATGTGGACACCGTGGACCGCAAGGCTCTGACCGATGCGGCGCTCACGGCCGCCCTGCAGAAACTGGACCCCCATTCCGTCTATATGCTTCCGGAACCGCTGAAAGAGGCGGAGGAGAGCCTTGCAGGAGGATTTGAAGGAATAGGCATACAATTCAATGTGCCCAATGACACTGCCGTTGTGTTGAGTGTCATATCAGGCGGACCCTCCGAGAAGGCGGGTCTCCTGACAGGGGACAGGATACTTCGGGTGAATGACAGGACAATAGCCGGTACCAAGACTCCGCAGGATACTATGGTGCGCCTTATGAAAGGCCCCAAGGGCACTCACGTGACCATAACCGTAGGACGTGACGGTGAACGTATCCCTTTCGACATAACGCGTGACAAGATACCCGAGCATTGTGTGGACGCTGCTTTCATGCTGAACGATACGACGGCGTACCTGCGTCTGTCCAAGTTCACCCGCACTACGTACGAAGAATGTTTCAATGCCATATCCGCCCTCAGGAAGCAGGGTATGAAGAAACTGATTTTCGATCTCAGGGACAATACGGGAGGCTATTTCGACCAGGCCTGTAACCTTGCGAACCTGTTTCTTCCCGAAGATGCCCTCATAGTTTATATGCAGGGGCTTCACCGCCGCCGCGAGGATACCTATGCCAACGGGCGCGGAAATCTGCAGGACATAGGCCTTTGCGTGCTCATAAATGACGGCAGCGCATCGGCTTCGGAAATATTCGCCGGAGCGGTGCAGGATAATGACAGGGGAGTCATAGTGGGGCGCCGCAGTTTCGGCAAGGGGCTGGTCCAGGAACCCATATATCTCACTGACGGATCGGGCATACGCCTTACTGTGGCCAGGTTCTATACTCCTTCCGGCAGGTGCATCCAGAAGCCCTACAGCGAGGATTATGCCTATGACTTCTACGAGCGCTACGCCCACGGAGAGCTTACGTCGGCCGACAGTATAAAGGTAGACAGCAGCAAGGTGTACAAGACGGTCGGCGGCCGTACCGTTTACGGCGGTGGAGGAATCATTCCCGACATATTCGTGCCTATGGATACCACCCGTGCGACTTCCTTCTACATAGCCTGCAACAGGAAAGCGGCCGTGGTGCGCTTCTCCAACAGATTCTTTGACACTCACAGGCAGAAGATACTTTCGATATCGGATTTCGGCACGCTGTCCGCCTATCTTGGCAGCTGCAATATGGAGGCGTTGTTCCTGGATTATTGCGCATCCCTGGGAATCAGGCCGTCTTCGAACGCGGAATGGCAGGAGAGCATGCCGTATATGATGCCTCAGATAAAGGGCCTGTGCGGAAGGTATTCGAAAGTGGGGGAGGAAGCCTATTATCGCTATGTCCTGCCTATAGACGAAATTGTAAAGGCGGCTGTTGAGGCCCGTTAAATCAGAGTTTTCAGCCAGGTCCTGAACTGCATCCATCTGCGTACGGCGCACGGTATGTGCGTATAGTTTTTCACAAAGTAGAGATAGCTGTTCCTCCAGTGTGCATAGACGGTCTTTGAAGGCTGTCTGGATGTTGTGCTTGCGCCCAGATGGATTATGCTTATCCGGGGCAGCAGCACGCATTGGAGCCCTTTTCGTGCGAGTTTCGTGCTTAGGATATGCTCCTCGAAATAAAGGAAGGTGTTCGGGTCCAGCCATCCGATTTCCTTGAAGACGTTTTTCCGCAGCATCATACAGGAACCCGGCGGCACCTGAGTGGCCATACAGTCGGAGTCTCCGATTTCCTCCGGTGTTATGAACTCCTTCCTGTTGAAGCCTAGCCTTCCCAGACACGTGGCCTGCAGGAAGAGGCCGGTGGAGGTTTTCTGCCTTCTGGCGCAGGCTTTGTCCATACTGCCGTCGGCGGCCTTTACGAGAGGGAAGACCACTCCGCACCCGGGATGAGTGTCAAGATAAGCCTCCAGCGGAGTCAATATGTCTTCAGTAAACCTGGTGTCGTCATTGAGTATCAGGATCTTGTCGATATCTGAATCTTTGTCGAACCATCCGCATCCTATATTGTTGCCACAGGCATAGCCGCGGTTCTCTCCGGCGATGACAATGTGTTCAGTGCATCCCTGTTTCAATTTTTCCAGTTCTTCCGCACACGAGGCATTGTCCACCACGCAGACCTTGTAGTTGCCGCCTTTGCAGCACCTGTACAGGGATTCCAGACAGCTGAGAGTCTGGTCTGAATTGTTGTAGTTCAATATGACGATACCGACCATACCGCTTATTGGGCAATGAAGCTGTAGACTATTTCGCCCGCTTGACGTAAGGGGGCGTTCATGTCGCGGTTGAACCTGCTCAGCCTTGCGGCGCGGATTGCGAACTCTCTGAGGCATCTGTCGTCGGAAGACGCTGAGTCATTTACTTTTGCATTTACTACTTTGCCCTGCTGGTCCACGGCTATCGCAACGGCCACCACTCCGGCGCCGTAGCAGCGGTATGCGGGAATCGGCAGATGGCTGGCCTTGCGGCCTTCGAGTGTCCAGGACAGCACGGAGGGACCGCTGTATTCGTGTTTCTCGATTGTCTTTTCCTGTTTGTATTCCACCGCTTCCTCCCGGGCGTCTTCCTCGATGTCGGATTTGTAACCGTCCTTGAGCTCCCGCGCCAGCCTGTCGGCATCTCCCATAAGTGCCTTCGCCTCGGCGGAAGAATGGCGGTCATCGCGCAATTCGCTGCTGACGGCCACGTTCCTTATCGGATTGTCCTTGTTGGCTTTGGCGATAATGTTATCCAGACGACGGCTGATATCTTCCCGGAAATCCGCCTGCTCCTGCTGCTTCTCCATTTCCTCCTGTTTGCTGAAGTCCAGGACGAAACTGTTCTCATTCACCAGCTCGCGGCCTATCCCCCACAGAAGCAGGACAATCAGCACCACCAGATGCACGATGATGGTGAGTTGAAGTCCGGCTCTGTCTTCTTTTCTCATTATCTGAGTGCCTTCTCTACGGTGTTGACTATGATTTCTATGGCTACTCTGTTGTGCCCGCCTTCCGGCATTATTATGTCGGCGTAACGCTTGCTGGGTTCGATGAACTGCAGGTGCATAGGCTTCACGGTGTCACAGTAGTGGTTGAAGGCGGTGTCCATATTGCGCCCGCGTTCGAGTATGTCGCGGTAGATGATACGCATCAGGCGATCGTCCGGCTCTGCATCCACGAATATCTTGATATCCAGCAGCTTGCGGAGTTTTGCCACTGAGAATATAAGTATTCCTTCCACTATTATGACCTCTGCGGGCTTTATCTCCACGGTGTCCTCCTTGCTCCTTGTGCAGGTGATGTAGGAATATACGGGCTGCTGTATGGTGCGCCCGGCCTTGAGGTCCATCAGCTGCTGGCATAGCAGATCCCAGTCGATGGCATCCGGATGGTCGAAGTTGATGTTCTTGCGTTCTTCGACGGGAATGTGCCCGCTGTCCTTGTAGTAGGAGTCCTGGGATATTACCGCAACCTTTTTGTTGAGGCTGTTCTGAATGGCTTTGACCACCGTTGTCTTGCCGGAACCTGATCCGCCGGCGATACCTATTATCAGCATAGTGGAACCTGTTTTGTGGAGATATTAATATTCAGCGTTCTTGGGTGTGCGCGGGAAAGCAATGACGTCACGTATGTTGCTCATACCGGTGACGAACAGCAGAAGCCTTTCGAAACCGAGTCCGAAACCGCTGTGGGGAGCGCTGCCGAACTTGCGCAGGTCGAGGTACCACTCCAGGGAACTGCGGCTCATTCCGAGTTCCTTGATGCGGTTCTCGAGTTTCACAATGTCGGCCTCCCTTTCGCTTCCTCCGATGATTTCGCCTATCTTCGGGAAGAGCACGTCCATTGCGCGTACCGTCTTTCCATCCTCGTTCTGCTTCATATAGAAGGCCTTGATGTCCTTGGGATAATCCGTGAGGATGACGGGCTTGCGGAAATGCTGTTCCACGAGGAAGCGCTCGTGTTCGCTCTGCAGGTCTATGCCCCAGGCTACTGGATATTCGAATTTGTGTCCTTCTGCCACGGCCTGTTCCAGAATCTTTATGCCTTCGGTGTAGGGGAGTCTTACGAAATCGTCGGCCAGTATGCCTTCCAGACGGGCGATAAGGTCGTTGTCATATTTTTCGCAAAGGAACTTCACGTCATCGTAGCAGTTCGTCAATGCGTACCTTATAAGGTGTTTGATGAAGTCTTCCGCAAGATCCATATTGTCCTTGATGTCGTAGAAGGCCATCTCGGGCTCGACCATCCAGAACTCCGCCAGATGGCGGGGGGTGTTGGAGTTTTCTGCACGGAAGGTGGGACCGAAGGTATATACTTCTCCGAGGGCCATCGCTCCGATTTCGGCTTCCAGCTGGCCCGATACGGTCAGGCTGGTGAGTTTGCCGAAGAAATCTTCCTTATAGTCGATTTCCCCTTTCTTGTTTCTGGGGAGATTGTTCAGGTCGAGGGTGGTCACCTGGAACATTTCGCCGGCTCCTTCGCAGTCGGATGCCGTTATGAGGGGGGAGTTCCAATAGACGAAACCCTTGCCGTGGAAATAGTCGTGTATGGCGAAGGCCATCTGGTTGCGTATCCTGAGAATGGCGCCGAAGGTGTTGGTGCGGGGTCTGAAATGTCCTATCGTGCGAAGGAACTCGAATGAGGTGTCCTTCTTCTGGAGAGGATAGCGTACCGGGTCGCATTCTCCGAACAGCTCTATCCCGTTTGCCTGGATTTCCACAGCCTGTCCGCTGCCCACGCTCTCGACCAGCTTGCCCTCGATGCCTATGCAGGCACCTGTGGTGATTTTCTGGAGAAGAGTGTCGTCGAACTTCGTCTTGTCCACGACAATCTGTATGTTAAATACGGTGGATCCGTCATTGAGCGCAATGAATGCAATCTCTTTGTTCCCGCGTTTTGTCCTTACCCATCCCTTTACCAGTACGTCTGTTCCCGGGGTGCTACCCAGAAGGGTTTTGATTTTGCTTCTTTGAATGTCAGCCATAGCTTTATATTTCATACCAACTCACAAAGTTATGAAAAAATACCTTTATTTCATCATGTGTACCCGGTAAAATCTCCCCGTCGGCAATGGAACAAAAGAGTCTTGGCACTTCACGGCACATAACGGCTCAGGGGTAAAACCCTGTGTTTGAAGCCCTACTTTTGAAGTTCAGATATATCTTTTAAAGTCCTTGATAGGAGTGACTTCTCAGGCATATATTTTTGATAGCCTGTAGAGGAAATATTTTGTATCGGACACCCCTCTC
>JAZLKN010000044.1:0-2152 GCA_045597605.1 Candidatus Cryptobacteroides sp.
TTGCCGGTATTGAAGTTATCGGAGAGGATAAAGTATCTTTCCATACCGCAGGAATGTTTGGGGAAGTTATTGATGCTGCGATCGCGCAAGAAGTTTTCTTCTTTAAACAGGTGATTGTAGAAGTTTGTCATAATCATCTGCGTCTGCTCCACAAATTTGACTTCATTGCCTTTCTCGCCCGTGAATTCCACTATCACGGTCTCTTTCGGGTCTGCAACCATTATATGACCGTCCCAGGTCGTAGGTATAGGTCTGATATCGTGGTTCTTGATAAACGTCTTTGCTTCTTCCACACTTCCGCAGTTGTCAAGAAGTGCGCGGATAAGCTGCATCACCATAATCTGCGGTGCACCCTGGTTGGTGTGGTCGTGCTCTTTGCCCTTCAGGTCAGCTGCATTCACAACGTTAACGTTGCAGACAAGCCCTGCATCATTGATACCGTCCATAGTCATCCACGGAATGTAATTGAGCAGTTTGTCGCTGAGCCCGGCCTTCACCATATCATTGGTAATGTTCAGGAAACAGGTGTTCGCAACACCGATTGAAGCGTGGGGACGCGTTGCTGTGGCTTTGGTCCTGACAACAAATTCACAGATTTCGTTGATATTGAAGTCCAGATTACGTCCGTAGAAGTTGCCGTTTCTGACAGCGCTGCAACCGAATATCGGAATAGGGCAGTCCTCGTCAAACAGGAGTTCGGAAGGTGCCTCGGTGCTGTAGCCTTCAGCCGTATATTCATACAGGTAATCGGCAATCTTGGTTACCGTGGTTGGAGTAACGGTGGGCTCATCCTTTTTGCAGGAACCCAGCAGTCCGATTGTCAGGACCGCAAGGGAAAGTAATGAAAGAATTTTTTTCATGTGTTTTTTTTTCATTAATTATACAAATGGTTGTAAAATTCACACAAGTAAGTATATAATTGCACAAATATACACATTTTTCCGGGAATAATCATCTATTTTGGTAAACTTTCTCGCCCTCGAACCAGGTGGAGACAACCTTTGTCTTATGGATGTCTGTCACGGGGCAATCGAAAACATCCTGGTCAGCAAGAACGAAATCAGCATATTTGCCCACCTTGATGCTTCCGCGCTCGTTATCCAGACCAAGCTGCCAGGCGCCGTTGATTGTGAGTGCCTGAAACGCCTGCTCCAGAGTGATGAGTTCCTCCGTGTCGAACATCGGTGTCGGCTCACCCGTATAAGGATAAATCATCTGGCCGGTGACAGCTATTTCCATGATTCCGAACGGGTCCTGTGGGCAGGTTCCGTTGGCCGGAAAATCGGTATGGCTGGAGACCCTGACCCCTGCATCGAAGAAAGACTTGATAGGATATCCGTGCAGTACATATTCCTCATCAATATAGTTTGGCAACACCGCCAGAGAAAGTTCATCAGTGACGTGCCAGGTCAGACCTGCAGTGCAGGCGATGTTGTTCTCGGCAATGCGCCGGAAATCCTCCTTACGCACATTGCGAAGATGTACGAGGCAGTTGCGGTGTTCTCCGTCACCTCCCTTGATGTAGGCATCTGTGGCCTCTGCAACGGCTTTGTCGCCCATTGTATGGGTGTGGACGGTAAGACCTTTGGCATTGCATTCGCGGGTAATGTCGGCAAGGCGGTCCACCGCCCAATAGCTGTTGTATGTAATCCCGCTCTTGTATGGTTTGAACATAGCGCCGTTAGAACCTTCCACACAGCCGTCCATAAACACCTTCAAGTACTGCGGACGCACGTGTGAAGTGCCGTATTTCTTATTAAGAGAAACGAGATAGTCTATCTGGTCGCTCATATCCTTCTGCCAGGGCTCAACCTCGTAGGACATCGAAAGCAGCATATTAAGCTTGCCTTCCTTGTCGAAACGGTTTGCAACCTCGTAGAACTTGCTTGGATGGAGGCAGTTTGACCATCCTTCCATATATGACACATAGCCGTTGGATATCAGCAGTTCCTGAGCTTTTTCGAGGGCGATGCCCGCCACCTCATCATCTATGATTTCGTCTGAGTCTATGCCTCCCATACGCATAGGATACCCCGTCACGCGCTCATCTATGAAGCCTGTAAGATGTCCGTTTTCATCCATTTCGAGCTGTCCGCCCGGTATTTCTTTGATAAGCACATTGCCCTTGTCGTCGATGATGCCGCAGCGACGG
>JAZLKN010000045.1:0-4336 GCA_045597605.1 Candidatus Cryptobacteroides sp.
GCCAAAGCTCCCCAGGCTTTCATTTGGGAATCGGTGAGCTGCTTATATGCCCGGGAAACTTTGGACAGAGTATTGCGACTGGACGCCTGTGAGGGCGTCTTTACTTTCGATTGATATGCTTTGTGTGATAGGAAGGTCTGACCTTGGACACTTCTTGCCGTGACGTCACCGGCCGAACCGGTAAACTCTGAAAATGCGATGGACGGTAGTGCTTTCATACTGCTTCATATTATAGCAGCTACCAATCCCAATGCAAATATACAAAAATTATTTATTGCAAAGTATCAACACTTTACAATATTTTATTTTGAGTTGTTATTAAGGTGGATTCTACATCAATATATGATACGGGGAATACTCGCGCAGACGGATGGACTGGAAACGTAAGCTCAAACATTCGCATAACCGATTACGTTCTGTTCATCAAAAGTGATGATGTTTTTCCGTTAATGAGCAATACTGTCGGAAATAATTGCTTACTTTGCAATTGATATATCGGTCCTTATGGCGGACCAACCAATAATTCACCGAAAAACAAATCACTCACTATGAATACCAAGTATCTATCATTCGCCTTTGCAGCATTGGCAGCAACCGCTCTGCTTGCCGGCTGCGCAAAAAACACGATTGAAAAACGGCAGGCCAATCTGGAGCTCTCCTCTGTCAGCACGAACGAAACCAAGGCCGTCATTGACGGAACAATCTTCCCTAAGGACGGTCACATCGGCCTGTTCCTCTTCAAGGATGAAGCTGCAGTCTCACCTTATGGAGATACCGGCTGCTCGAATGTAGAATACTCATATAGCGAGGACAACGGCAAATGGACCGCCAACCCTCCGATCGTGGTCGGCGGCGAACCGGGGCACCTCTACGGCTATTATCCGTACAACAGTGCAGTCACTGACATCAAGGCCATCCCTGTATCATCTTCTCTCAACGGAGATGACGTGATGTATGCTACAAAGCAGACGGTAACCGACGAGACGGCATCACAGACCGCCATCAAGATGAACCACGCACTGGCACGCGTCACCATAACGGTTGTAAACAAAGGCTATACCCTCGGAGCGGGAGAACTTTCAAGCATCAAGTTCTCGAGTGCAGAGGCCTCTGTGAACGGAATCCTCGATGCCACCAGCGGAATGATCACCGGCACCACGAAGGCCGATGTAACTCTCGAAGTTCCTTCCGGCAAGCAGACAATCACTGCGGAAGGTACGGTATATGAATGTCTCCTGGTTCCTTCAGAAGAAGAGTCGCTCATACAGACGCTGGACCTCACCCTCAATATAGACGGTAACGACAAGACAACAACCCTCAGCGGAGACACAGGCGTAACCATCGCACAAAACACCAAGTCCAACGTGACCATTGCCCTTAGCAATACCGGAATCTCCGTCCAGACTGTCTCTATTGAAGACTGGAGCGTCGTTGAAGTCGGAGGACACAAGGTGTCGGTGACGCTTGATAAAGGGGCTTCCGGGATAGATAAAGATGTCTGGATGAAGGCGTATGCCGAAGGTAGCAATGCCATTATAGAAGCATTTTCAATTTTAGGCAAGCGGATTACCTGCCAACTGGATGATGATACTATGGCGAGTCCGGTGGAAGGAGGAAATATCAGAGGAGATGTCAGCGAAGAGATTATCGAAAGTGAAGGTATTGAAGTTACCAAATTTGTCATTCCTGTCGAAACGAAGGATGTCGTTGCGACCGTCGGCGTCTGGGGAGAAGGTGGACGAAAGGAAATCACAGTCGGCGCACATAAGGTAAAAGTTGTTTACGAAGAACTTGAAGACATTGAGAAAGATGTTTGGATGACGGCTTATACTGTCGGGGATACGGCAAAGATTGAAGCATTTTCGAGGGAAGTAAAACCGCTCATAATCCACACCGCCGACGGCCCAGCGATTGTCCCTGATGAAAACGGGAGTGTCAGCACTTTTTCAATTTCCGACATAACCAGGGATATCACCGTATCAATGGCGCACGCGAAGACAAGGGAGGTGACAGTAAATGTAGCAGGTGTTGACAAGGCTCCTAATGTCAAAGGTTATGTTTACGGAACCGGTAACCCTATCACCGTGATTGAGGGCAGGCCTTCATATTTGACAGCTGTTCCCGGAAGAGGTTATGTCGTTGATCATTTGGAAATGAAGGGCGACAGATACGCTGATATGGAGCTGTTATTCATCCCGGATGACGTGGAGACGATAGACGCATATTTCCGCTATATCGATATGCTTGGCGGAGTATTCAGCGTCAGCGACACTAGGAAGGTTCGATTCTCAAGGGGTAATCTGTGGTGTGACGGAACGGGAGACGGCTATTCTGACCAAAATCCGGTAATCAAGTTTTGGGATTTCGAGAAGAAGCAGTATGAAAGTACTCCGTCAAATGATTGGGGGGCCAGATCCATCAGCCATATTTCCCATTTTATGTTTTGCAACGACATATCAAATTCAGTCTGTCTAACTAGTTACAATAGTTTGATTGAGGCTGGCAACTATAACGGCCCCTTATTCACCAATGCGGACGAAACTACTCCGAATCCTGATTTCGCTGTCAATGGTCAGCAGGGAGTCTGGCGTGTCCTGTCGGGAGGTCCTGGCGGAGAGTGGGAATATCTTATCGAAAAACGTCAGCAGGCCAACAGGTTCGCCAAGGCAAAGGTTCACGGGTGGAACGGACTCCTCATCTTCCCTGACGGATATTCGTTGCCGTCCGGATATTCTTCTGAAGGAGGCACTGGAATGTGCAAGGTAAATGACGGGGGTGTTGATTACCCGGGGTCTGATATTCCGGAAGAAACCTGGTCTGAAATGGAAACGGCTGGGGTTGTATTCCTTACTGCTGCTGGTTATCGACAAAGTACCGGCCCCGAGGCTGGTAACAGAAACGCAATCAATGTGAATAAATCTGCCGGCTATAAGAGCTCATCTAATGCCCCGTCCAGCAGCAGATTTCCTCGAGACTTTGAATTGTATTTTATTTTTAACGACGTCGATACGAGCGCAAGCATCTCTAAATTCGACGCTGAACCATTCCGTCTCGTTACAGAATGTCAGTAAGAGTCCGGTGTGCGTGAAATAAAACCTTGAAATCCTTTATCCAGCGCTGTTTTCACGGCGCTGGATTTGCGTATCATCCGGCAGAACATTATAGGGTGGTGCGTGGGCCGCAAAACTGAGTTCGTTTACGCTAACCAATTACGTTGTGTCCATTTGCCCAGACGGCTGAACTGGTACACACGCGAATCATTTGCGTCTGTAAGGCGGTTTAGGCATATCTGATTCACCCGTTCATACAGACGGAAGAATTTCACCCTACCTTCATCAGAAACGATGTCTTCTTGTAGATATTCCGATACCCGGTCTGAGTATCGATGAGAAGATACCGGCAATGCACCTGGTAAGAAGGACCAACGGCTGACCAGAGATTGCGGAAGTCAGGAATGAGAAAACGGACTTCCGCATCATCAGAGGAGCAATTTGAAAGGGCCAGAAAGGTTCTCAGATAACCGTCATTGCGTCCTCGTCCGGGCTCCGTGAGTTGCAGCTTCAGCACTACACGATATCGCATCGGATCTGAACATTCCGGCAGCTGGCAGCGGAATGTCATCTGCAGATCCTTTTCATCAATGACTTCTCCTTTCCGGAACTCTAGACTTATCACCGGAAAATCCTCCCAGGGCGCCGGTTCCGGAACGTGTTCCGCGCCCAGCTGCGCAAATCCGTGATATGCCGAGACGAAAAGATTGTGGCCAGTGATGTGAGAGGACCCGTCGAACGGTGGCCGATGGCTCGGTACCACTCTGGCGTAATCATTCCAAAGCAGCTGAACATCGTGACTCAAACCCCTCCAAGCCTCCAATGCACGGTGATGCAATTCAGCCTGGTCAAGTTGCCCGGGAGTCCCCGGGAATTCACACACCGGCTTCTTCTTCCAGAAGCACACACCATCCCTGTGGAAGAATGTAACATCACCCACTGAAGACCAGCAGTCTGAGAAACTGGAATTGGGTTCGTATCGAGGCATCGGCTATTACAAGAATTTAAGTAAACACTGCAAATTTACTGATATTGCAGCGAATAACCACTGCCCGGAATAAAGAAGAAGCCTTCCCGGTCGCGACGAACAGGAAGGCAAAGGGAATGCAGTTACAGGGTATTTCCCACAGGGTGGGGACCGCAGTACAAGTCTTATGTGGCGAAGCCAATTATGTTGTGTCAAAGGCCTAACGTTTTGATACATAAAGTTAACATTTTTCCTCGACACAACATAATTTTTTCCTTCCAAGTCGACCTTATAGATTATCCAAGAAAGCCATCAGGCC
>JAZLKN010000046.1:0-5324 GCA_045597605.1 Candidatus Cryptobacteroides sp.
TCGTCCAATCTGCCTTACAGACCACTACAGGCTGGGTGGCAATGCTCCGGAACGCCTATTTTGAAGCAAAAAGCCCTTTTGTGTGGCTCCCATTTTGATTTGGTAAAGTCATTGAATATCACGAACTTTACGGTATGTTCATCAAGCCGTCAAAGAAATGGAGGAACCCGGAGGGGAACGATGCGATAATGGTCCCATACACCTACTATCGCCTCTGCGAATCGTATCGCGAAGCCGACGGCAGGGTCAGGCAGAGGACGGTTCTCGGTCTTGGCGAACTGCTTGATTTCCCGGAGGAATCCCAGAAGCGCGAACTGGCGGAGCAGCTCACATCAATGATAAACGAGGGAGAGAGCAGGATATGCTTCAACCGGAAAGTGTATGATGCGGCGCTCGTCTTCTATGGCAAGTGGCTTGAGGAAAAGAAGGAGGCCCAGGAACGAGAGGACAAGCTAGCCGAGGAGGCGCGCAGAAAAGCGGAAGAAGCCAGGGAGGTGAAGGTCAGCATAAAACTGAAAAGCCTCCATCCGGAGATGTCCCGTGCGATCGGGGCGGAGCACGTCTGCCTTGATACCGTAAAGCGTCTTGGGATAAGGGAGTTCCTTGAAGGATGCGGCTGGAGCAGGGAGAAGGTGGACACGGCTCTGGTCCAGATAATCGCCCGGGCGATATATCCTTACTCGGAATACAGGACTGTCAGATACCTCCGCGAGAACTCCGCAGTATGCGAGATGTTCGGTCTCGATCCGGACAGGATAACGAAGGACACTCTCTACAAAAGCGCCCACGACCTTTGGAAGGTGCACAAGAACATGGAGGACTTCCTTCACAGGCGCGTATGCAGTCTGTTCGACATCGATGAGAGAATCCTGCTCTTTGACCTGACGAACACCTATTTCGAGGGGAGGATGGAAGACTCGCAGCTCTGCCGCCGGGGTCGCAGCAAGGAAAAGAGGGATGACTGCAAGATAGTGGTTCTGGCCGCCGTGGTGAACAGGGAGGGCCTTCTTGTGAGGACGGAAATCTTCGAGGGCAACCGTCAGGACGTCACCACGCTTGAGGATGTGATAGGCTCGCTTGAGAAGGATATGCCGGAAGGCGGCAGGCATCTCATCGTGATGGATGCGGGGTTCTCCAGCAGTTCCAACCTCCAGTGGCTGCGGGAGAACGGCTATGACTTCATCACGGTGATGCGTTCCTCCGGCGCGAAGTACACGGCGGAGGGTCCCATAAAGACGGTCACGGACAACAAGGACCAGCAGATACGCCTCCAAATGGCGAAGGTCGATGGGATTGAAGATACCGTCCTGCTTGTTGACAGCGATGCCAAGACGGCCAAGGAAAGGAGCATGTACGAACTTTTCGTCGGCCGTTACGAGGCCGGTCTGAAAAAGATACAAGCCGGCATTGAAGGCAGGGGCACGAAGAGACGCGACAAGGTCCAGAACCGTCTGGGCAGGCTGAACGCCAAGTTCCCGGGAGTCGGGAAGAACTACGACATCAGTTTCACGTACAATGAAAAGGACGTGGCGACATCAATGTCCTGGTCAAGAAATGCAGACGTTGATGAAGCGACACGCAAGATGCACGGCAAGTATCTCCTGCAGACCTCACTCGATGAAAAAGACGAAGAGAACATCTGGGAGTTCTACAACGTCATCCGTACGGTGGAGGAGACTTTCAAGACCTTGAAGTCGGATCTGGACATGCGCCCCGTTTTCCATAAGACGGACGATGCGACGAAAGCCCATCTCAACCTCGCCGTTCTTGCGTACTGGGTGGTCTCCACGACAAAGTACCGGCTCAAACAGAAGGACATCAAAGTGCGCTGGGAAGAACTCCTGAGGATAATGAGTACACAACAGAGAGTGACTATGGTCGCCCAGCAGGCAAACGGTCATATCCTCAAAGTCCGCCGCAGCACCACGCCCGAGGCCAGACTGGCCGAAATCCAGACGGCACTCGGCATCCCCGCTCTCCCTGTCTGTTCGATAAAATCTGAGTGGCTCCGGGAACGACCTCCCGAAAAAGACCCACCCTCAAAATCAGGAGGTTAGCACGCTGTTAGCTGCAATGTGGGTTAAACTTTAGATCTACCCTATGGTCTTCAGGCACACCGACAGATTCTTCGCAAAAAGATAGCCGTCGGCGCGCAGATGTTGCGGCAAGGACGGCACAGAGGCAGCCAGCAAGTTATTTGCGCAGCAAATGACGCAAATGGCGAGAATGGAAGCCGTTCGGTCGCAACACTGCCACCAGAGCGATGGACATCAGCGCGGTTGACGCGATGTTCCCGGAATCGAAATGAACGCAAACGGCCGATAGCGTTCAAATGACGCGGATTTTTTCCTTCAGAATGAACGGCAAAGCCCTTTTGCGTTCAAATGGCCCGGGTTTCCGGCTTTTGACGGAAAATCCGTGTGGCTCCGGGGAAATCCCGGGGCAATCGAACGGCTACTATGAAGAAGAAGTGTTACGGCTTTGAACAATGCAGGTGAAAGCTTTGGAAATTCAATATTCTGAGACAGGGCGAATAGATCGTCCAATATAATGTGTAAAGTCACTGCTCAAAAACACTTCTCTTGAACCCGAATCGAAGCCGAAACCCCAAGACTTGTCTTCATAATTAGAACTGAGATTCCGTGACCAATAGGAGCCACCAAGATTATAACCGTGAATGTCGCCGTGATTGACGACGTTCTTTGAGATGAAGGAGAGGCCGACCGCAGGAAAAAAGACGGACTTATCTTCATAGCCGGGCTTCTTGCTGGTGAAAAGTATTCCGTATACCCCGTTAACGGTTGTCCAAACCACGTTGCAATATCTGAGAAGTTCCCCGAATTCCTTTGCCGAAGGCATTCTCCATTTGCCCCCCAAATTAACGTAAGCCCCATCATATTCAGGTGTTAAGTTGTTGTCTGACAACTTATATCTGGGGCGAAGCGCTTCGAATCCTTGAGGCTCTGAGAATCCTCCTTCAGACCACGAACCGTTCCAAGTCTGGCCCTTGACATCACCCCAATAAAAATATCTACCACTTTCCTCCGGCCCGGAAGCTCCTAAATTACAAATGGCCCATTTCACAGAAAGGCCCAGATCAACACCATTAATCCGTTCGTCTTCAGAATATTGAAGAGGGACATTAATTGCCTGAACGTTACCAGGTTCATCCGTTACTTGACAAACTGGCCTCACAGAGTGACCTTCAAAACGGTGGAAAATATTCGTATGAATATGCTCTGTGATCAAATTTCTACCTTCTAAGATAAAATTTAAATAAAGACCCGATTCTGGGATGTGGTTGAAAGCAAAAGCGAAAGCGAAACTCGGATTCGACACACTGAGTGAGCTCGACCAGTAGGTTCCGTCACTGCCCGCACGGTTGGATTCCGTATCTCCGGGGAGACCGGCGGCTGGTAAAAAGATGGAGTTCCCGTTCACCTTGCTCATAATCTTATAACCATTTTTCCCGTTCAACGTAGTCCATGTCCAAGTGCACTTCTCTATCAATTCTTCAAACTCTGCTTTTGTAGGCATGCGCCAACTCCCGCCCCAATTGACACGGGCGGCATCGTCTTCGGGCTCTAAGACAGCCTTGTGGTCAACAGGTCCGTAATCCTCGATGCGGAAACTTTCATTGCCAACATTGTGGATTGTAACATATTTTGAAAATTTTATTTGATTTTCGAGCCAGAGGCTGTATTTCAGGTTGTACCAACTGTAGATGTTCTTAGGCGATGTCTCTCCCCAGGCGAAATAGTCACCATAGTCTTCAGGGGCATTTGCACCTACGTTGCAGGTGGCCCATTTCACACTGAGTCCCATATCGACCCATTCATGATTTTCAGTGGCTTGCGCTATGGCCGCTTCCTTCAATTCTCCAATCAATACAATCTTTTCGTTTTTCTTTACGACAGCCGACTCCGTCAATTCTTCATAGCCCGACTTGCGAACCTCAATCTTATGTTCGCCGGCCAGCACCTTTGTCAGAAGCATTGGCGTCGCGCCCATAAGTTTGCCGTCAAGCCAGATTTCGGCATCAGCGGGTTTCACTTTCACTTCTACGCTGCCGTATATCGGTGTCGGGGTTACCTTGGACGCCTGGTCCAAAGGGTCCATCGTTGAACTCACCATAGCAAAGGCCTTGTTCTGAGATACTGCCACCAATGACACCAGAACTATTGTTACAAAAAGAGTAATTTTCTTATACATAATCACATACAAAAATTCATCATTTTCTCCATTGAAGGCATAGACTGAATCATTTCCTTCACTCCATAAGCAAAACTACATCATCTTCTGCAGATTACCAAACTTTTCCGACATCGTTTGAACCCGAACCCGAGGCTGGCAAGAATGAACGCAAAGGGCCCTCAGCATTCAATCCACGAAATAATCCCCCACCGGAAATCCCCCTTCCTAGGCTTCTCTGAACAGTTCTTGAGCCATCTCCAGATTTTTATCAACCCCACGCCCCAAATAAAAGCATTTGCCAAGATTATACGCAGCCACAGGCCCTGCGCCCTTTTCATAGCCGAGTTTGTAATACCGGAAGGCCTGTGCCTCATCCTGAGGCACACCTCGCCCTTCGTGGTAGCATAGACCCATCATATTGAAAGCCTCAGGGTCATTTTTCGCCATAGCCATCTTCAACAGTTCAACGGCTTTGGTGTAATCCCTATACTTCTTCGGCCCAAGAGTGAGCATGTTGGCAAGATTGACCATAGCAAAAACGCATCCGTGCGCCACAGCCTTCTCAAACCAGTACTTGGCCCAACGGTCACTGCGTTTCACTCCCTGACCCTCCATATACATAGTGCCCAGATTGTTCATTGCCATCGGATACCCGCGGTCCACCATTTTGTATAGGATCTGCAGAGCCTTCGGGTAATCGATCTCTCCGAACCAATTTGCTGTATAGCCGTATGATAGCAGCTCTCCCGCCCATAAATTCTCATCGGCCCAGGCAATCAGAAGATATCTCAAGCCATCTTCCATTTTCCCTTCTGACAGCAGGCGCAATCCGGTGCAGATACATTCTTCGTCATAGTTCTTTGGAACGTATCTATCTTCCGGTTTGGGCGCAAATCTCAGGGCATAGCTTCCTTTGTATATCTCAGCACCCGGCTCGATTGAAACATTGCTCATAGGCCACTCTTGCTTGAAGGTAAATCTCTGCATGTCTCTTCCCTGATTGTCCAGCTGCAGCAATTAAAGCAGCCTCCGTGAATTACGAGGTCACTGGCATCCACCATCTCGATGCGCCCTGCATATTCCGGCATCAGGCGGGAAATCTGCTCAAGAGCCTGTTCGTCCTCTTCAAT
>JAZLKN010000047.1:0-20594 GCA_045597605.1 Candidatus Cryptobacteroides sp.
TATCGCAGTCCTTACGCCAGTTCCGTGTCAAACTATGACCGCTATCTGCATTCATTGCTGAGGGAGATTGGGGAGGATTTTAATGATACGGTCATTACAGAGGTGAAGATCGGTGGAATTGTGAACCGTAGCGAACACCGCTAATGGGAGCTATGTACCTGTCATACGGGCCGAAGGACTTTCATCTCATACAATGTGATGCGGTGCCCGACGGAGGCCGAGGTGAGAAAATGCTCCGGTCACAAGTCTGCCAAGACTTTCGAGAGGTACATCACCTTTGACGAAGATTGATTGATGCGGGGAAACCCGCATCAGCTTTTAAGGGTTGTGCTCCTCAATTGTTTTGAAGGCGTAAACGAACTAAGTTTGTTTTTTTAGTATTATTCATAGGTGTGCTCACCCCTCCGGAGAAGACAGGGAGTGGGCACACCCCACCCCAACACGATATGCCAGAAAGCCAATCGCGTGCTCACTCCCATCTATTTATAGGGGAGTGGGCACACCTACACCCAAATATTCTCAAAATGAGATCCTATAATTGAATCGGATATGCGAATGCAAAAGATTCTGTTTATCGGGGCTGTATAGGAAAAGTGACAAATTCTATCTGAACAACTCGGAATGGCTGCCCAGTCTGACGAGCTTGATTGTTTTACAATGAAGCTATCAGTTTTTCCAACTCACTGCGATTGAAGGATTCAAGTTGTTTCCCACTCTTAACCTCCTCCAGAGCCTCAATCGTTTCATCGTTCGGCTCCTGGTAGACTATGTCAAGTAACAGAGTCTCCACATAATTATTAAGACTCCTATTGCTATCTTTAGCCATTTTGCGCAAACGTTCTACCAATTTGGTGTTCAATCTGAAAGAAGTAAGCGTTTTATCAGAATTTGCAACTGCTGTATTCATAATGATTTTATTTGTATTACATTGTATGCAAATATATGGCTTATTTTGAGATTATGCAATAACAGCAAAGTTATTTGGGCATTAGGATGTTTCCGATCCTGTTTCTAAAAAATGTAGTATCTTCATTGGAGGTCGGTTGTTTGCACAAATATAATGAAGTTTTACAACAGTTTACAGCCTTTCTCCGGTCTTTACCCACTTGAAACCACCCGCCTTTGTGATGACGTGGCGGTGAAATCGACCGTCACTTTCTTGCCCGCCACGGGCTCAAGCTCAGACAGTGTCGGAAAAGTTTGGTAATCTGCGGAAGAAGAGGTAATTTTGCTTATGAAGTAAAGGAAAAAATGGAGAATACCATCGAGTGCTTCCAGAGGAAAACTAATGCTTTATCCAACAAGGGAATATGCCGGTAAGGAAAGTGGACGGCGCGCAGTATTTCAATGAATTGGCCCGCTCGTCGGAGAAATATTTCATTCCCTATATAAATGGGGTCAAACGGATTTCCCCCGGGATGCGTGTCCTTGAGTTCGGTTGTGGCCAGGGCGGCATTCTTCTGCCTTTCGCCAGACTCGGCTGCGAGGTGACAGGCGTTGATTTGGACGTTCAGAAGATTGAGGAAGGACGTCGCTGCTTTGCCGCAGAGGGGATTGGGGCCAATTTGATTGCATCCGACCTTTTCCTGATTGACGGGTACGAGGACTATTTCGATGTCATTATCTGCCACGACGTCATAGAGCACATTTCCGACAAGTCATCTTTTTTCAGAAAGATTCGCGACTACGTGAAGAAAGACGGGATTATTTTCTTCGGATTTCCTGCGTGGCAAATGCCGTTCGGTGGACACCAGCAGAATTGCAATACCCGCATAATGTCTCATCTGCCGTTTGTTCATCTCCTTCCCGCCGTTTGTTATGAATACCTGATGAAGGCGGCGGGGGAGCCTGAGGGTGTAATCCGCGAAATGCTTGATATCAAGAAGTGTGCGACCTCTGTAGAACTTTTCGAAAAACTTGCCGGGCAGGAGTGCCTGACCGTGCTTGACAGGACACTCTACTTCATCAACCCGCACTATGAGATAAAATTCGGCCTGCGCCCCCGGAAACTATGGTCCTGGGTGGCTGCCATTCCCTATGTGCGGAATTTCTTTTTCACAAGTTGTTTTTACCTTGTCTGTAAAACTTCCTAAAAGGCCCACCGGAATGCCGTTGCCGGGGAAGGTGGAAATAAAACTTGTGTAATTCAAAACTTTGTGCTATATTTGCAGGCCTTTTGGGGAGGTCCCCATCAGGATTGAAGTTTAACCCATTAAAAACCTTTTGCATTATGGCAGAATACCTGAATGCTGACAAAAAGCAAGAGATTTTTGCGAAGTACGGAAAGTCCAATACAGACACCGGCTCTGCAGAGAGTCAAGTTGCTTTATTTTCCTACCGTATCGCTCACCTTACCGAGCACCTCAAAACAAACAAGAAGGACTTCGGCACACGCCGTGCACTTCTGAAGCTCGTAGGTAAACGTCGTCGCGTTCTTGATTACCTCAAGAGCAAAGACATCGAGAGATACAGAAATCTTATCAAGGAGCTCGGCCTCCGTCGATAAAACAGGAAAACGCAAGGGGGGACGCCCGAAAGGACGGTACCCCCTTTTCTTTGAAATCACTTTATTTTTCAATATTAATTTCTCCCATAGGGGGAGGCTGTTTAAAGCTGTAACAATGAACATTATCAAAAAGACAATCACACTGGCCGACGGCCGCGTGATCGAGATCGAAACCGGCAAACTCGCAAAACAGGCCGATGGTTCAGCAGTGGTCAAGATGGGCGGCACGATGCTGCTCGCTACCGTATGCGCTGCAAAAGATGTTAAGGAAGGCACTGATTTCATGCCCCTTACAGTTGACTACAAAGAAAAATTCTATTCTGCAGGACGTTTCCCCGGCGGATTCATGAAGAGGGAAGGCAAGTCATCCGACTATGAGATTCTCATCTCACGCCTCATCGACCGCCCCATCCGTCCCCTGTGGCCCGATGATTTCCACCTGGAGGTCTTCGTGAACGTAACACTGATTTCCGCAGAGAAGGACATCCAGCCCGACGCCCTCGCCGGCCTCGCCGCTTCCTGTGCCCTTGCTACCAGCGACCTGCCCTTCGGCGGTCCCATCAGCGAAGTGCGCGTATGCCGCATTGACGGCCAGTTCGTGATCAACCCCACATTCTCCGAGATGGAGAAGAGCGACCTCGAACTTATGGTTGCCGCAACCGAAGAGAACATTATGATGGTTGAGGGTGAGCTCAACGAGGTTTCCGAGCACGATATGCTCGAGGCCATCAAGTTCGCCCACGAAGAGATAAAGAAGCACTGCCGCGTCCAGAAGGAACTTATGGCAGAGCTCGGAACAGACGTGAACAAGCGCGACTATCCTCACGACGTTGAGGACGAGGAGCTCAAGAAGGCCGTTCACGATTTCTGCTATGACAGGTGCTATGCGCTTGCAAAATCCGCAAAACCCAAACACGAGCGTGAAGACGGTTTCGCCGCCATCAAGGATGAGTTCATCGCAACTCTGCCCCAGCCCACCAACCTCGAGGAGGAAGTCGCCTTCAAGCAGACCGCCGCTCTCGTGGGCCGTTACTACGGTGCCGTGGAGAAAGAGGCTATGCGCAATATGATACTTGATGAGCATATCCGTCTCGACGGACGTGTATGCAACCAGGTCCGCCCCATATGGTGCGAGGTGGATTATCTGCCCTGCGCCCACGGATCAGCCATCTTTACACGCGGTGAGACCCAGAGCCTTGCAACCGTAACCCTCGGTACCAAGATGGATATGAAGGAGACTGACGAGGTCCTCATCCAGGATGACCAGCAGTTCGTGCTCCACTACAATTTCCCTCCTTTCGCCACAGGCGAGGCCAAGAGCCAGCGCGGCGTAGGCCGTCGTGAGATAGGTCACGGCAACCTTGCGATGCGCGGTCTGAAGGCCGTTATGCCTTTCGCTCCCGAGAACCCCTACGCAGTGCGCGTGGTTTCCGATATCCTCGAGTCAAACGGCTCATCATCAATGGCTTCCGTTTGCGGCGGCTGCCTGGCCTTGATGGATGCCGGCGTGAAGATACGCAAGCCCGTCGCCGGTGTTGCGATGGGTCTTATCACCGACGAGGTCAACCCCAACGACCGCTATGCAATCCTTACCGATATCCTTGGTGACGAGGACCATCTCGGCGATATGGACTTCAAGGTTGTCGGTACGGCCGACGGTATCACCGCCACCCAGATGGATATCAAGGTGGACGGCCTTTCATACGACGTTCTCGAGAAAGCTCTCGAGCAGGCACGCCAGGGTCGTATGCACATTATGGGCGAAATGCTCAAGACCATCAGCGAGCCCCGCGAAGACTACAAGCCTTTCGTTCCCCGCATCGAGCAGATACGCATTGCAGCCGAGTTCATCGGCGCAGTCATCGGCAAGGGCGGTGAGACCATACAGAAGATTCAGAAGGAGACAGGCACTGTCATCACCATTACCGAGGAACCCCTTCCCGGCGGTGGCACGGAGGGTGTCGTTGATGTCGCCTCCAATGATAAGGAGGCGATGCAGAAGGCTCTCGACTGGATCAAGGGCATATGCGCAGTTCCCGAGGTGGGCACCACTTACCACGGTAAGGTTGTCAGCATTCTCGAATTCGGCGCCTTCATAGAGATTCTTCCCGGCAAGGAAGGCCTCCTGCACATCAGCGAGATTGCCTGGGGCAAGACCGACAAGGTGGAAGACGTACTTACAGTTGGTGACGAGGTTGACGTCAAACTCCTCGAAATCGATGCCAAGACAGGCAAGATGCGTCTTTCAATGCGAGCCCTCACTCCCAAGCCCGAAGGCTATGTGGAGCCTGAGCGCCGCCCCACAGGTCCCCGTGGACCGCGTCGCGATGACGACCGCCGCGGACCCCGCCGTGACGGTGACAGAGGACCCCGTCGTGACGGTGACCGCCACAACGACCGCCGTCCCCGCGAACCTCGCAACGAGAATCAGGAGTAAAAATCAAAACAGGCCTCAATTACCACAAAAAAGGGTAAGCTACTTACATCGCACCGCTACAACCTTATACCCTTGCTGCCTTCCGACCCTGGGGGAATTCTAAGGGAGCTGGTCGTGTAAGACTTACCCGTCTGCAAAGGTATAAAAAAATCAGATGCTGTCAAATATCAATGGCAGAATATCATCCACCTTTTCGAATTTGTAGATGACTTTCTTGCCATAGAGGATGACGCTCATGGGCCTGTCCCCGATTTTCTGGTACTCGGCCATAACCTGACGGCAGGCTCCGCAGGGAGTCGGGGGAGTGTCAAGGATTTTCCCTTTATGGCGTGCCGTAATGGCTATGCTTGTCTGAGGAACATTGGGGTGTGTGGCATTTGCCGCGAACATTGCGGTTCGTTCGGCGCATAGGCCTGAAGGGTATGCAGCGTTCTCCTGATTGGCTCCGGTGATTATATCGCCGGTCTCGAGACGAACGGCGGCTCCTACGTGGAATTTTGAATATGGAGCGTATGAATTTTTCACGGCACGGAGGGCAGCGCGAATCAGCTCCCTGTCTTCACTGCTCATCTGTGCGATGTCATCGAACTGTTGATATTCAATCTCGAATTTTCTGTTCATATTCCGTCAGTTAACTCTACAAATATAGCATTTTTATGCATAAAAGTGCTAAATTTGTCAGTATGAAGGTTTGTGTCGGTCTTTCCGGAGGTGTAGACTCCTCCGTCGCGGCTCTGCTTCTCAAGCAGGCCGGCTATGACGTTTTCGCCCTGTTCATGCAGAATTGGCACGATACTACAGGTACACTTCACGGTGACTGCGAGTGGGAGGAGGACCGATACGTTGCCGAAATGGTTGCCAGAAAAATAGGAATTCCTTTCCATTTCGTGGACCTCAGCGGTCCGTACAGGCAGCGTGTGGTTGACTATATGTTCAACGAATATGAAAAGGGCCGCACCCCCAACCCTGACGTGCTTTGCAACAGGGAAATCAAATTCGATGCTTTCCTCAAGGAAGCCGAACGCCTTGGGGCGGACATGGTGGCTACAGGACATTATTGCCGGAAGGAGGAATTCACTGATGGGGAAGGCCGGAAGGTATATCGCATTCTTGCAGGCACGGATCCGAACAAGGACCAGAGCTACTTCCTATGCCAGCTGTCCCAGCAGCAGCTGTCCAAAGCGATGTTCCCGATAGGAGATATCGTCAAGCCTGAGGTCAGACGCATTGCCAGAGAGTCAGGTCTGCCTTCCGCCGACAAGAAGGACAGTCAGGGAATATGTTTCGTAGGCAAGGTTGACCTGCCCACCTTTCTCCAGCAGAAACTGAAATCCGTCACCGGAAATATAGTGGAAGTCTATGATGCCTTCTTCGAGAACGATGTGCACTATAATATGCTGTGTGAGCATTTCGGAGAATGGGACAACGGTCGTGCCCCGGAGGATTTTACCGATGAGGAACTTATGGAAATGTCAAGTCCGGTAACGTATGGCAGCATTACTTTCGAAACCGAGACATACCGCAGCGGCAAGAAGCACATAAAGAAGACCAGATACAAGGATAATCCGTATGCCAAGATAGTGGGCGAGCACGAAGGTGCACAGTTCTATACCATAGGACAGCGTCGCGGACTTGCCGTTGGTGGTCATTCGGATTCATTGTTCGTCATCGGTACGGATATTCCTTCCAATACAATATATGTAGGACAGGGACACGGGCACAAGGGCCTGCAGAGGCGTTGCCTTCGTATCTCCCCCGAAGAGATTCACTGGATAAGACCTGACCTTGAGTTGCAGGACGGTCAAGTGCGCCGTTACCAGGTCCGTATACGGTATCGCCAGCCTCTTGAGCGTGCCACTCTCATCAAACGCGTAAACGGCCTGTTCATAATATTTGACAACAGTCAGCGCGGAATTACCCCCGGACAGTTCGCTGTCTGGTATGACGATGATCTGGAAATGCTTGGAAGCGGAGTAATCTAGCGGAGATTATCTGTCGGCTGAAAGCCCTGCAAGATAGCCGGTGCAGAATGCAGTGTGTAGATTATAGCCTCCCGTGTCCGCATCGAGATCCAATACTTCTCCGGCAAAGTACAATCCCGGTATCAGTTTGGATTCCAGTGTTTTGGGTATTATTTCGTCCGTGCTGACGCCTCCTGCCGTGACTACGGCGCGCTCGTAACCGACGTATCCGGCAATGTCGAAATGCAGGGGTTTGGGATCATCCTTGAATGAGATTTCCACGGCGACCTTGCTTCCGTTCTCCAGTGCAATGACTGCCCTGCGTGAGATTTTGTATCCGATGGGGCCCTCCAGCCCTCCATCCGTGAAATCCACATCTCCGAATTCGTGCTGTATGAGCTGGCTGTCAATTAAGAGGTCAACGGTGACGTTTTTCATCGATCTGCCCATGAATTGTTTTCCTACCGGTCCTAACGGAGTGTCCCGGTGAATGTGCCTGTGGCTTTGGCCGTCTCCGGAATTCAGCTGTTTGTAATCGCGCGGAACCAGTGCAGTCAGAACAGGGTACAGGCGTGTGATTCTGTGTCCCAACTTTTGGGCAAACAGGTGTCCGTCTCCTGTCGAACCAGTAGTGGGGTAGGAAAGACCTCCGCAGGTAACGATAAGCTTGTTGCAGCTGTATCTGGCACCTGTTGAAGTGCCCAGCACAAAGCCGTCCGATGACTTTTCGACGCTTGTCACCGCACAATTGCATAGTATTCTGGAACCGGAGTTTCGTGCCATGGAAACAAGGGTGTCCACAACGTCCACTGCCTTGTGGGACTCGGGAAAAGCCCTGTCGCCCCTTTCCACAACGCAGCTTAGTCCGGCAGCAATGAACATATCCATCAGTTTTTCCGGAGTGAGGCAGTGGAATGCACCTCGAAGTATGTTGGATTTCGGGTGAATGTGGCCGGAGAAATCGGCCCAGTTCTTTAAGTTGGTGAAGTTGCAGCGTCCTTTTCCCGTTATCATCATCTTGCGGGCCGGCTTCGGCATTTTTTCCAGCACCAGTGCTCCCGGTGCCGCCACGGCTGCCATCAATCCTGCAGCTCCCGCCCCTATAATGATGATATTATGGTGATTCATGGTATTCAGTTCCGCACCGATTTGACGCAGTCCGCGCCGGGTAGGCGCGCATTACCCCTTGGGGTGGCCGTCAGGCCGGGGGGGGGTAAAACAGTAAGGCTCAACGCCACATGTGTCCCCTGGGGGACCGCAGACAAGGTCTGCGAGGGGGTTGACAACTGGCTCAACGTCAGTTGAGCCAGAAGTGGGAGTCGAACCCACGACCTTCGCGTTACGAATGCGATGCTCTGACCAACTGAGCTATTCTGGCGTTAAGGACTGCAAAGTTAAGATTCTTGAGCGAAATATCAAAATTTCACGTCAATATCTATGGTTTCGTTTCCGCAAAAAGTTGCTCCCAGATGAAAATTACCTTCGGAGCGCTTGGATAGGGTCTTGACCGTATCCAGTTCTGCAATAACGAAATCGCCTTTGTGTATAGTGCTGTGACTGCTGCAGGCGGTGAGGGCGTCTTCCAAAAGGGAGGATATTCCCACGGTACTGCGGTTGAATACCTCCTTGCCATTGACGGATATCCTGAATATGTTCTCCGCTCTTTCCAGCGTTACAGGATTGTACATAGGGAGAGGCAGCAGCGAAGTCTTGTCGAAAACGGACGAAGTCGCCTTGCAATAATGCGGATTGTCTTCCGCTGACGTGGACGGATATAGCAGTATCCCGAAGGCGGTTGCGTCATAGTACCTGTGAGTAAATTCCCTGCCTATCATTTTGCCTGTGCGCGACATCCTGGCATAGACTACGGGAGCGAAGCCCAGGGAATGCACGTCGGTAGGAACGAAATAGTCCCCGTTGTCCTTGTTGCGTGTACTGTCGGGTCTGGCTATAACTTTTCCTTCGGCTGTAAGAATGAGGAAGTTCATCTGCTAGAACAATTTGCCGTTGTTGAACTTACCCATAAGGCCCTGCAGGGACTCGGCTGAGGCAGGTTTGCTTTGTCTGGCTCTAGCCTCCTCCATATATTGCTCCTTCAGGTTGGCGAACTGCCGCTTGGTGTCGAGGGTGAACTCGCCCTTGTCAATCCAGTCGAAATATGAAGGTTCTTCGTTCCAGACCTGCCTTGCCGTTTTACCCTTGTGTTTGCCGAAATTCACCACGGGCTCGTTGTCTGAGGTGAGGGCTATCCTGCCGGCATAATCCAGTACTCTTCTTGCGCCGGTGGAATATAGTGCGAGCCAATCCACGTCATTCTGCAGTCCGTCCGGATCTTTCTCCTTGTCATAAGGATATCTGTCCAACTGGCCTTTCAGCACCTCGTACGTGGCTACGGTGTCGGCTTCGGCCCCGTGGGCTCCTTCGAAATCGCACCCGCAGTAGAATATGTGTGCGGCCTTCAGATTGCGAGGTTCCCTCTGGTGGAAGATGTTCTGGACATCCACCATCTTTTTCTCGTGGAGATCCATCTTGAAGTTCTTGTGGCAGAAAGTCCTGACCCTTTCGAATTCTTCGGCCAGCATAGGGAGGTCGAATTTCGCCGAATTGAATCCGGCCAGGTCCGCGTCAGCCATAAAACTGCCGATTTCCGCCACCACATCCTGAAACTTGGGGCAATCCTTCACGTCTTCATCCGAAATGCCGTGCACTTTCTGGGCGCCGGGATCCATCTTTTTCTGGCAATTGTTGACATAATCCCAGGGGCACAGCCTCCAGGTTTTGATAACGGTTTCGTTGGTTCCGCCTTCTTCGGGCAGAATCTTCACGAAACTGAGTTCGACTATGCTGTCGCTTGCAATATTGAGGCCTGTGCTCTCTATGTCAAAAAAGAGCAAAGGCCTCTTGAGTTTCAATTCCATTATTCAGAATGATTATATCTGTATAGGCATCAGTATGGCGCAAATCTTCTCTGTCTGGTCCCCATCCTCAGAAGGAAGCAACAGGGCTGCTCTGCGTGCATCGGAGAACTTGACTGTTACCTCGGTGCTGCTCAGATTTGACAGGATGTCGACGAGGAACGTCGATTTGAAGCCTATCTGCAGATTCTCACCGTCATATTGGCAGGCTGATTTCTCGTGTGCCGCAATGCTGAAGCCGAGGTCCTGGGCGGAAACGGTGAGCGAGTTGCTCTGAAGGTCCAGCTTGATGTGGTTGGAAGCTTTGTTGGCGCAAACCGACACCCTGCGTACGCAGTTGAGAAACTGCTGACGGTCAATCTTAAGAACATTCGAGTTGTTCTGGGGGATGACATCACGGTATTTGGGATACCTGCCTACGATGAGGCGGCATACTGCAACGGTGTCGTCAAAAGCGAAGACAGCGTTCTTGCCATCGTAGGTTACGGTGATTTCCTCAGTATCCTTTCCAATGATGGAACGGAGGACGGCGGCCGGCTTCTTGTGAAGTATGAAACTTGACTGGTCCTCGGTCTTAACCTCGGTGGTCGTGAAACATATGAGTTTGCGTGAATCGGATGCCACGAGGGTTGTGCCGGCGGGGCCCATATCGAACAGAATACCGTTCATCACTGGACGCATTTCGTCATCATCGGTGGCATATATTGTGCTGGCAATGCCGTCTACGAATATCTGCGCAGGGAATTTGACGGTGACAGCACCTTCTTCTGTCGTGGTTATCTGCGGATATTCGTCAGCGGAGAAGAAGGGGAGAGTCGATGCTCCGCCCATCCAGCTGCACTCGAAGTAGTTCTCCTTGATGGTTTGGATTGTGATGGGCTGGTCGGGAATCTCCTTGAGCAGGTCCTGCATATGGCGGGCGGGGACGGCTATCCTGCCGTCAGAGTCCGCAGACTCAACTGTAAGGCGCGTGCGGAGAGTCAATTCCGAATCAGATGCCGTGATCTCAAGAGTGTTGCCCTTCAGATCAAAAAGGAAGTTTTCCAGAATGGGAAGCGAACTCTTTGCGGGAATGGCTTTGGAGACTGCCATAATGCCCTTGAGAAGTTCTGAACTTGAAATTATGAGCTTCATATATGTTTTTTTGTTTTTTATAAACGTTATACCTTACAAATATAATGAAATTATGTTTAATTTTGGCATATATTTTGAGTTTTAATGGAGAAAAATTCGATATGATGAAAAAGGGAATAATCACATTTGTGGCTTCCGCGCTGGTAGGAGGCCTTACAGCTTATGCAGTTGCCAGGACAGTCGCTCCTGACGACACTTTCCAGACAGTGGTTTCCGGAAATGACGGAACCACTTACCGTACGGTGAATCTCAATCTGAGCGATTATCCTGACTTTACCTATGCTGCCGAATCGGCTGTCGATGCCGTCGTTTATGTCAAAGTGGCAGTTCCTACCCGTCAGATGCAGGCACCCAGCAGCATCTTTGACTTCTTTTTCGGAATGCCCGGACAAGGATACGGTGACGGAAGAGGCCAGGGCTCTCCGAGAGAACAATACGGCAGCGGGAGCGGCGTTATCATACGTCAGGACGGCTATATCGTGACCAACAATCACGTCGTCGGTGATGCCAGCCGCATTGAAGTGACGCTGAACAACAATCAGACATATACAGCTTCGCTGGTAGGTACGGACCCCGCCACGGATGTTGCCATAATCAAGATAGACGCAGAGGGTCTGCCCGTAATACCTTTCGCGGATTCCGACAAACTCCGTCTCGGTGAATGGGTGCTCGCCATAGGCAGCCCGTATGACCTCCGTTCCACAATCACCGCCGGCATAGTCAGTGCCAAAGGACGCAGTATGCCCAACTACGGGAAGGATCTCAAAATAGAGTCTTTCATCCAGACCGATGCTGCCGTCAATCCCGGCAACAGCGGTGGCGCCCTTGTGAACAAGGAAGGCCTTCTGGTCGGTGTAAACACAGCCATCATTTCCCAGACAGGCTCTTATGCAGGCTACTCATTCGCCATTCCCGCAAATATTGTTCGCAAGATTGCGGACGACCTTATGACTTACGGTTCGGTGAAGCGTGTGATGCTGGGAGTGTCGGTTATGGAAATCGACGCCAAAAAAGCGCAGGAACTGAAACTTTCCGCTCCGATGGGCGTATATATTGGTGAGGTTTCGAAAGGAAGCGCCGCTGACAGGGCCGGTTTGAAGGAAGGGGATGTGATCGTACGGCTGGATTCGACGAAAATCAACAGTTTCGCGGCACTGCAGGAGGCGATAAGCCAATTCAGTCCCGATGACAAGGCCACGGTCAGGATAATACGCGACGGCAAAGAACTTTCCGTTCCTGTCACTTTCGTTGATTCTGCGGTGCAGAATGGCCAGAAAGTGGGTAACGGCATATCATTCTACGGCTCGACGCTGGCCAATGCTTCCAAGGAGACTCTGGAGAAACTCGGGCTCAGGAACGGTGTTGAAATCGTCTCTGTCGGTCCCGGAAAGATTCAGGAAGCCGGCGTCAGGGAAGGATTCGTGATAACTTATGTCAACGATATTCCGGTGGAGAAACCTCAGGACATACTGAACATTGTTAAGAAGTCGAAGAGGGCCGTGTATATCGAAGGCGTTGACGCAAACGGCAGGGCATCATACTTTGGCTTCGGATTATAAGCCAAAGTTATGAGACAACTCAAGATTACAAAATCAATCACCAACCGCGAGAGTGCCTCGCTGGACAAATATCTTCAGGAAATCGGCCGTGAGGAGCTGATTTCCGTCGAAGAGGAAGTGGAACTTGCGCAGAGAATACGCAAAGGCGACCAGGCGGCTCTGGAGAAACTGACACGCGCCAACCTCAGATTCGTTGTATCTGTGGCCAAACAGTACCAGAACCAGGGGCTCAGTCTCCCGGATCTCATCAATGAAGGAAATCTCGGTCTCATCAAAGCAGCTGAAAAGTTTGATGAGACCAGAGGTTTCAAATTCATATCCTATGCCGTGTGGTGGATAAGGCAGAGCATACTGCAGGCTCTGGCCGAACAGTCCAGAATTGTGCGTCTGCCTCTCAATCAGGTGGGCGCCCTCAACAAAATCAGCAAGGCCCAGTCCAAGTTCGAACAGGAGAACGAGCGCATGCCTTCGTCCGAGGAACTTGCCGATATGGTGGATATCCCCAGAGAGAAGATTGCCGACACCCTCAGGGTATCCGGCCGTCACGTCAGCGTGGACGCTCCTTTCGTGGAAGGCGAGGACAACAGCCTTCTGGACGTGCTTGTCAATGATGATTCTCCCGTGGCGGACAAGGGACTTGTCAACGAGAGTCTCAACAAGGAGATAGAGCGTGCCCTTCAGACTCTTGCGCCACGTGAAAGGGAGATAGTCAAGTCTTTCTTCGGCATAGGATGCCAGGAGATGACGCTGGAAGAGATAGGCGAGCGTTTCGGACTCACCCGCGAGCGTGTCCGCCAGATCAAGGAGAAGGCCATACGCAAGCTCAAGAACAATTCGAGAAGTAAACTGTTGAAGGGTTATTTAGGTTAAGATGAATCCGGATATTTTTCTTGCAGGAAAGGTCGAGGAGGCCGTTTCCTCACTCTATAGCCAGCAGGTTGACAACTCCCTGCTGCAGGTAAGTGCTACGAGAAAGGAATTCGAAGGAGACTACACTCTCGTAGTTTTCCCTTTGCTCAAGATAAGCCGGCAGGCTCCTGAAGCTACGGCAAATGCCATAGGGGAGTGGCTGTCAGCCAATGTTCCCGAGGTGGCATCGTTCAATGTGGTCAAGGGTTTTCTGAACATCTGTCTGTCACCGCTTTATTGGAACAGGGTTTTGGACACGATAATCAGGACGCCGGATTATGGCCAGCTGCCTCCTACGGGACGCACCATTATGGTTGAATTCTCTTCGCCCAACACCAACAAGCCCTTGCATCTGGGACACGTGCGCAACAATCTGCTCGGATGGTCTGTGTCACAGCTTCTGGCTGCTGCCGGCAATCGCGTGATAAGAGTCAATCTGGTGAATGACAGGGGGATACATATATGCAAAAGTATGCTTGCGTGGCTGAAGACAGCCAATGGAGCAACGCCTGAAACGTCAGGAAAGAAGGGTGACCATCTTGTTGGTGACTGCTACGTTGCTTTCAATGACATTTACAAGAAAGAAGTTTCCCAACTTCAGGATGAATATATTGCCCGGGGTATGGACGGGGAAAAGGCGAAGGAACTGGCGGAGAAGAACGCCCCTTCTCTTGTTGAAGCCCAGGATATGCTTCTGAAATGGGAGCAGGGAGACCCTGAAGTCCGTAAGCTATGGGAAACTATGAATACGTGGGTCTATGACGGTTTCGGCAAGACTTACAGCAGCCTCGGCATAAGTTTCGACCGTACTTATTATGAGTCCCAGACATATCTGCTGGGCAAATCTCTGGTACAGAAGGGTCTTGAGGACGGAGTCTTCGAGCGTGCCGGGGACGGCAGTGTCTGGTGTGACCTCACTTCTGACGGGCTTGACAGAAAACTGCTTCTGCGCAAGGATGGCACTTCAGTATATATGACTCAGGATTTGGGTACTGCCCATCAGCGTTTCAACGAATACAAACTGGATGAGGAGATATATGTCGTCGGCAATGAGCAGAATTATCACTTCCAGGTTTTGAAGCTGATACTCAAGAAGTTGGGTTTCGATTGGAGCGATGCTATCTATCATATGTCATATGGAATGGTGGAACTGCCCGAGGGCAAGATGAAATCGAGGGAAGGTACCGTTGTGGATGCGGATGACCTTATCGAGGATATGTACCGTACGGCAAGGGAGACGTCATTGGAGCTCGGCAACGGCAAACTTGACGGAATGAGTGAGGAGGAGCAGGGCAAACTCTTCCGTATGGTAGGGCTGGGTGCACTCAAGTACTTTATAATCAAGGTGGATCCGAAGAAAACAATGCTTTTCGACCCTAAGGAATCCATAGATTTCAACGGCAATACCGGCCCTTTCATACAATATACCCACGCCAGAATATGCTCTATCCTGAGAAAGGCTGCCGAGGGAGGAATCAACGTTGCGGACGTTGCCTTGGATGAAAATGCCGCTTTGTCCGCAAAGGAAATAAGGATAGTGAAGATACTTGCCGCCTTCCCCGACAAGATAGCGGAGGCTGCACAGGCACATTCGCCGGCACTTGTTGCAAACTTTGCCTACGAACTGGCGAAGGAGTTCAACCAGTACTACCACGACACCCCTGTTCTGAAGGAGAAGGACACCGCAATGCTGAACCTGCGTCTGCATCTTATCAGTGTGCTGGCTGCAGTGCTCAGAAAGGCGATGGGTATACTTGGAATATCTCTTCCCGAAAAAATGTAAATAAATTTGGTCACTTTGCTTTTTTGTCCTATTATTGCACAGTAATTCGTATGTAATATGGATCAGAAGAAAAGACGTGTAGTCAGTTACGAGAATATGGATGAGGTGCTTGCCGCCGCATTTGCGGAGAAGTACCCTAGGGGTTTCAGCGACTATCTCCCTGAAGCATTGAAATATGAGAAGCCCGACGGCAGCTTTTTCTACGCTGTGACCGTTGAGACAGAGGATACAATAGCTCTTGTGAAGGTGAACGTGAAGACGGATGCCGCCGAGGATATCGAGCGCTGGCTGGACTCTGACGGCGACGATGATGGGGGAGGAGAGTCAGAGGACGGAGAGGAAATCATAGACGACAACATATCGCAATACGCAAATGGAGAGGAGGACTCTGCAGATTCGGAATAAGCTTCAGGGCTTTCCCCTGAAGATTGCCGAACGCGACCTCCTTCTCATTCTTTCCTTAGTTGTCGGTGCGGCCTGCGGATTTGCCGCCGTACTGCTGGATTATGTCATACAACTTATACGTGAGACTGCGACCTGCTGCATAGACGGGTCGCACTCTTATATATATCTGGTGTTCCCCGGACTGGGTATGCTGATTGCCATGTTGCTGGTGAAATTCCTTGTCAGGGACGACATCGGACATGGTGTCACAAAGGTCCTGGTTGCCGTGTCCAAGAACGAAAGCCGGATAAAGCCGCACAATATGTGGAGTTCGATACTGACAAGCGGCATAACCATAGGACTCGGCGGATCTGTCGGAGCCGAGGCTCCCATAGTTTATACGGGAGCGGCCATAGGTTCGAACGTGGCGCGTTGGATGGGACTTTCCCACAAAAACGTGACCATTCTGCTTGGCTGCGGTGCGGCCGGTGCAATAGCTGGAATATTCAAGGCACCTCTGGCCGGGATATTGTTCACTCTGGAGATATTGCTGTTCAATATTTCGATGACCAGCATTCTGCCTATGCTGCTCAGTGCCGTCTCCGCCACGGTGGTGTCCTACCTTTTCCTTGGCGTGACTCCGCAGTTTACCTGTGACCTTACTCCATTTGCAATGCGCAATATTCCCGCCTACATTGTTCTGGGCATTTTCTGTGCATTGTGCTCACTGTATTTCAATAATATGACCCTATGGCTGGAAGACAAACTGAAAAAGCTTGGCAACCGTTATGCCAAGTGGGGAATGTGCGCATTGAGTCTCACTTTGCTCATCTTCCTTTTCCCCACTTTGTTCGGGGAAGGTTACGATTCGCTCCAGTGTTTTCTGGACGGCAGGGTTCCAGACTTTTCCGGCAAGACTCCTCTGGCCTTTTTCATGAACAGTCCGGTGCTTATACCCATATTCTTCCTGATAGTGATATTGGTCAAGGTGTTCAGCATGACCTTTACGAATGCAGGCGGGGGAGTGGGAGGTACTTTCGGTCCGACTCTTTTCGTAGGAGGAATGGCAGGCTTTGTAGTGGCGCGTTTCATCAATCTGGTTTTCATTTCATCACCGTTCTCGGTGCCCGAAGCGAATTTCGTCCTTGTCGGTATGGCCGGGTTGATGGCGGGAGTGATGCAGGCTCCTATGACGGCCATCTTCCTTATAGCCGAAATTTCCGGTGGCTACGATCTTCTGATTCCGCTGATAATCACGGCAACCATTTCATATGGCATATCCCATACCTTGGATCCGTATTCCATTTATACAAAGCGAATTGCCAAGCGCGGTGAGCTTCTTACACACGATTCCGACCAGGCTGTGCTGACCTTGCTCAAGATGGAAGACTTCATAGAGTCCGACTTCCAGCCTGTTCTGATAGATGATTCGCTGGGCACTTTTGTTAAGGCTGTTGCGGATTCGAAACGCAACATATTCCCTGTTCTCGACTCACGGAATCGTTTTCAGGGCTTTGTGCGTCTTGAAGATATCAGGAAGGATATGTTCAAGACGGAGTTGTATGACACGCTACATGTCTACAATTTCATGCAGTCGGCTCCCGCCTATATCGAAGATAGTGACAGTATGCAGGATGTGATGAACAAATTCGAGACAACTGATGCCTGGAACCTGCCGGTGGTGGGTAAGGGCCGCATATACAGGGGCTTTGTGTCCAAATCCAAGATATTCAATGCTTATCGTACCCAACTCAGGGAGGTAAGCCACGATTGATTTTCGCTATGAAGGAAATATATGTCCGGAATATTGCCACGAGGCTTTCGGTCAAGCCCTGGCAGGTGGAGAATTGCATTGAACTTTTCGACGATGGTGCCACGATACCTTTTGTCAGCCGCTATCGCAAGGAGCGTACCGGTGGGCTGGATGAGGTCTCAGTCGCCGAAATACGACATTGGAACGATGTTTTCGCCGAGATGGAGAAGCGCAAGGAAACCATATTGGAAACCATATCCGGTCTCGGGTTGTTGACTGATGAACTCAAGGCCGCAATAGAGAGATGCGTGGACTCGTCGGAACTCGAGGACCTGTACCTGCCTTACAAACCGAAACGTCGTACGAGGGCATCAATTGCTAAGGAAAACGGCCTTGAACCCCTTGCGGATGCGATGTGGTCGTTGAAACTGCGCAATCCGTCATTGGAAGCCGGCAAGTATGTCGGTGCGAAGGTGTCTTCGGCGGACGAGGCGCTTGCCGGGGCGCGGGATATAGTGGCCGAGAGGATTTCCGAAACTGCCGTCATCAGGGAAGCTCTAAGGCAGATATTCATGACACGCAGACTTGTTTGCAAAAAGACAAAGTCTGCGGATCAGGTTGCGGAGGCTGCAAAATACAGAAGCTATTTCGATTTCTCGATGCCGTTGCAACGTATCGCTTCCCATCAGCTACTGGCCGTACTCAGAGCCTGTGACGAAGGCTTCCTGACGCTCAGAATAGATGCGGATCCGATTTCTTGCGGCAAGAAGATTTATTATGAAATCTCAAAGGGGAAGCCATATCCTTCGGATGAATTGCGTGCCCAGATCAACCAGACTGTGGAAGATGCATACAAAAGGCTTATGGAATCATCCATAAGTGGTGAGGTTCTGAAGATTTGCAAGCAGAAGGCAGATGTGGAATCGATACGCATCTTCGGTGAGAATCTCAGGCAGTTGCTGCTGGCACCGCCTGTAGGAGGTAAAAGGACGATGGCGATAGACCCCGGTTTCCGCACCGGGTGCAAGGTGGTGTGCCTTGACAATCAGGGGAATCTGCTTCACAACGAGGCCATCTTTCCGCACCCGCCGGCAAATGAGAAGATCAAATCGATCAATGCCGTGTGCGCGATGCTTGAGAAGTATAAGCCTGAGGTCATAGCAATAGGAAGTGGCACAGCAGGGCGTGAGACGGAGGAATTCATGAAGAAGATACCTATGCCCCAGTCTGTCAGGATATATTCTGTCAGTGAAGATGGTGCCTCCATATATTCGGCCTCTGAAGTAGCCAGGAAAGAGTTTCCGGACTATGACCTGACGGTAAGGGGTGCGGTTTCGATAGGACGGCGTTTGATGGACCCTCTTTCAGAGCTGGTCAAGATAGATCCCAAGTCTCTTGGGGTGGGGCAGTACCAGCACGATGTCGATCAGGCACTTCTCAAGGAAAAACTGGACAATACGGTCGAGAGTTGTGTGAACAGTGTCGGCGTAAATCTGAATACGGCGTCGGAATATCTGCTGTCATACGTGTCCGGAGTGGGACCGGCTCTTGCCGCGAACATTGTGGAGTACAGGTCACAGAATGGAGAATATGTTTCCCGAGCCGACTTGAAAAAGGTCAAACGTCTGGGGGACAAGGCTTTCCAGCAATGCGCCGCATTCCTTCGGATACCGGATGCAGTCAATCCCCTTGACAATTCGGCCGTACACCCCGAGGCATATCATATTGTTGACAGAATGGCTTTGGACCTTGGTGTAAAGACAGAGGAACTGGTATCCAACGCCGCCCTTTGTGACAGGATAGTAGCGGAAAAATACGTGGAAGGTGAATTCGGATTGCCCACGGTGAACGATATCATCTCTGAATTGCGTAAGCCCTCGCGCGATCCGAGGGAGGCGGTCCAGGATTTTTCCTTTGCCGATGATATTCACAATATCGAGGACCTGCATCCAGGGATGGAACTGCCAGGCATCGTCACGAATATAACGGCCTTCGGAGCATTTGTGGACGTGGGAGTGCACGAAAACGGCCTGATACACGTTTCGCAGATGAGGCGCGGAGTTGCTGACCCGTCCCGTGCAGTGCGCCTCCATCAAAAAATCAAGGTCCTCGTTCTGGACGTGGACCTCGACCGCAAGCGCATAAGCCTCAGATTGCTCTGAGAATCACTTTGTTTTCATATTTTGCTGAAACGCAACTTGATTACGCCCCAAAAGGCTTCTCCGAAAATGCCGCTGCTCATCTTCGACTTGCCCTCCGTGCGGTCGCGGAATATTACGGAGACCTCCTTGACAATGAATCCGAGGCGGTGAGCCTTGTATTTCATCTCTATCTGGAAACCGTAGCCCTTCATTTCAATCCGGTCCAAATCTATAGTTTCCAGCACTTTTCTTCTGTAGCACACGAATCCGGCCGTGGAGTCGTTTATTCGCATTCCGAGTACTATGCGAACATAACGTGATGCTCCGTAACTCATAAGAACCCTGCCCAGAGGCCAGTTCACTACGTTCACGCCTTCACTGTAGCGGCTGCCTATGGATACGTCGGCACCCTCGCGGCAGGCTTGCAACAGTCTGGGAAGATCATTGGGGTCGTGGCTGAAGTCGGCGTCCATTTCGAATATGTAGTCGTAGCCTTTCTCCAACGCCCACTTGAAACCTTCTATATACGCTGTCCCCAGTCCCAACTTTCCACTTCTTTCTTTTATATATAGGTGTCCCTCGAATTCGGGAATAAGAGACTTGACGATGTCTGCCGTGCCATCCGGCGAATTGTCGTCTATGATCAGAATATCGAGGCCTTCTTCAAGGCTGAACACCGCTCTGATTATTTTTTCGGCGTTTTCCTTTTCCTTATAGGTGGGAATTATGACCAGTTTCTTTTCCATTGCGGTGCAAAGATAAAAAAAAGTGAAAAAAAGTTGAAATAAATTTGGTGATTAAAAAAATCGTCGTACCTTTGCAGTCCCGCTTGACGAAAACGGGGAAAAACAACAAAACGATCTTTGACAAGACTGAAATTTTTGTACAAGCAAAAGTACCGAAAACTAAAAAATTCGAGAAGCGTTAATTCTTTTTTTAAGGTTAGCAGAATAAGCGTTGGGATCAAGCTAGAATTCTAAATTTTATACAATGAAGAGTTTGATCCTGGCTCAGGATGAACGCTAGCGGCAGGCTTAACACATGCAAGTCGAGGGGCAGCATGAGGAGTAGCAATACACCTTGATGGCGACCGGCGCAAGGGTGCGTAACGC
>JAZLKN010000048.1:0-3616 GCA_045597605.1 Candidatus Cryptobacteroides sp.
CATCCCTGTAGAAATCAAAGGTCGCGTTCATATCAGCGCAGCCGAGATTGCACCTGTGGCCGAAATACGTCGCAAACCTTTTGTCGCCAATCCAGGTTCCCTTCAGTGCGGGAGTCTCGTGATAGCGGATGAGGTTCTCCAGCGTTTCATCCGACACTCCATAGCAGTATTTGTGCATAAGCCTTTCCGCAAGCCCTTCAAGAGCTTGCTTTGCAGGTTGGCCGTTCACCACATCGTTCAGATGCTCTTTCGGGAAACTGAACTCCCTGTCGAACCGGGCAATCATCATCACATATTCCTGCGGCTGCATATCATAGCCGAGCAGTTCATCGGCCCTTGCCTCATTGTCAATCCTCGCATCATCATAGGCCATCACACTCGCGTGAAACCGGTCGTAAACCTCGAAGAACCGGCCCATCTCGAACAGTCTCGCCTTGTTGTTCTCGATATATGGCCACTGGTCAGTAATGAACACGGAAGCGTCGCTGAGAGCAGCCGTTATTTCAGCCCCAAGCCGGTAAAGTTCCTTCACGGCACCTTTCGTTGCCAGTCCGCCGAACCCCGCATCCTCATCACCGCCGAGCCAGGCCACAAGCATATCAATTTGCCGCACGGCCGAGTCCAAAAGCTCAGCCGTACGGTTAAGAATCTGTCTGTCGGTAGTCATAGGCGCTAATCGAAATAGTTGTACTTGCCCTTGATCTTGTCCACCACCTGCAGCTCGTCAGCGCGGATGTACTTCTTCAGCACTGCAGGGGATGTATGACCGGTAATCTTCATGATGTCATAGATATCCATACCGGCAAGGTACATCAGTGTCGCTCCTGTCCTTCTTGCCGTATGGGTCATTATCAGCTCGTACTTCTTGAATTGCTCCCGTTTCGGAGTGCCGCCCTTGGTTGTCACGATTTCAATAAGTTCTTCAAGCCCGGCCATTTCTCCAACCATTTTGATTTTCTCATTGATGGTCTGGTCCGCCAGATGGGGGAGCTGATAATCGTATCGCTCCATAATTTCCTTCAGGCGGCTGCTCACCGGAATCGCCACCTTGGCACCGGTCTTCTGCTGACGGACGTTGAGGTATGTCACCTCTTCGGTTTTCACCACATCCTTTTTCTTCCCGGGATTCTCAGGGTCTTCCTCCTCGACAACGAATTTCCTGGTATAAGTCTCGAAATCCTCCTTCTTGATGTTGTTGTAGTCGGAGACGCGCTGCGCAGTCCAGCAGCCCACCATAAAGATGTCACGGGCGAGAGCCAGAGTCGGTTCCTCCTTGCTCAAATCAACAGCGCAGATCTTTTCAAGGTCATCCCTGGTAAGATAGATGGCATCCACCTCCACGCGGGTACTCTTGAACTTCTTCTCCGCAGTGATATTGTTATTGTGGTACCCTTCACTGCGGGCTGCATTCAGGACCACCTTCAGATTACTGATGCATTTGCCAACGGAATTGACAGAATAATCCTTTGCCTTGAGCCAAGCCGTGTACTCGTAATACACCTTCAGGTCAATGTCATCGAAATCGTATTTCTTATGCTTTGCCGCCTGAAACTCCTTCCACTGAGTCAGAGCCGTACGAACCGCCTTCACGGTGTTGGGAGAGTAGTTCACACCGCGGTCGGTCTGCCGCGCTCCGGTCTCAATCTCCCGGATATACATATCGATATACTTGGAAAGAGTCACCTTCTTCGCCTCCTCAGCCGCACGTTTTCTTGCTTCCTCCTCAGCGGCCTTCTCCGCAGCAATGCGGGCCTCCTCCTCACGAGCTTCACGGTACACGATATTGTCCACAATCGCCTGCACATCCTTGGCCGTAAGCACAACACCGCCGGCCACCTTGTCATCGATAGCCGCCTCAATCTCGTTCAATTTGGCGAAAATGGGCTTGCCGATAGGAGAGTTCTTGAAATTCTCATACGCAGTAGTGCCTTTCTTGAGATTCCACTTCTCCACGGGAACCATAATGTTTGTAGTTTGAAGAATGTTAATCTTCAGAATCGAAGACCTAACCCTCACGGAAATCGGGGCTTCCCCCTTGGACTTTGTAGTCCTCACAATGAATGAAACTGCCATGTTTTTTATCTTTTTGAATCGTATCACAAAGATAAAAAATCTTTTGGACTTGATACCAAATTGATACCAAATTTTTCGGACTACTTGATACCAATTCAAGACCTCAAAATCCAATATATTTTGAATATCAGTAATTTAGCAATTTTCTTCGGACTCACATATCCCACAAATATCCCGTTTGCGATTCCGCTATGCACCTCCAAATAATGCCTCTGACGCAAGTCAGGGGCATTTGACTTTAAAAATTGTGCCTAATTTGTGTCTAATTATTTCGAAAAAGGAGCTCTGTGCCTAACGCGGCCCGAGAGCTTCTGCAAACGTTAAAGACGCACCACAAAGTCCGAAGTAAACAAAAGTCTTATGATAAAAGAGTTCAGTATCTGCTTATATTCCATTTGCCTGCTTATGTGCCTTGCCGCCGTATCCTGCGGCTCGCCTCAGCTCCCGGAGGTTACCCGGGAGTTCATCTATACAAATGCTGAGTTCCCGTCCTGTCACGCATCAACTATCGTGGAGTATCCTAAGGGTCACCTTACTGTCGCATTCTTCGGCGGGGAGTACGAAGGAGCCGATGATGTGTGCATTTGGCTCAGCTGTAAGGAATTGACGGATACGGTCTGGTCGCCGCTCGAGAACGTTGCCGGCGACAGGCTGGAACCTTGCTGGAACCCCGTCCTGTATGGTTGCAATGACGGTAGAATGCTTCTTTTCTACAAGAAAGGCAAACCGATACCGGAGTGGAGAGGTTACGTCAAAACGTCATACGATGGCGGATACACCTGGGACGAAGAATATATGATGCCTGAGGGTATGATCGGCGCAGTCAAGAACAAGCCTATACGTCTCCCTTCAGGCCGTATAATAAGTCCTTCCAGCATAGAGACAATACCTCCGGAAGGCTTTTCCGGCCGCAAGTGGACTGCCCATTTCGAGATTTCGGATGATGAGGGGAGGACTTGGCGCAAGGTCGGTCCTATCCCTTCGGAGGATACGGTAAACGTCATCCAGCCGACGATTCTTCTTCATAAAGACGGCTCCATAGAGGCGCTTTTGCGTTCAACGAACAAAAAGATAGCCTCCACTATAAGCTATGATGAGGGCGAGACCTGGTCTGATGTAGAATTGATGGATTTCCCTCACAATAATTCGGGAATCGATGCCGTGACACTTCCTGACGGCCGTTTCGCTATGGCCTGCAATCCTGTTTACCACGGACGATATCCTCTTGTCGTCTTTGTCTCCGAGGATGCAAGACACTGGGAGGAACTTGTTACGCTCGACAGCGAGCCTTGCCCTGACGGGTACTGTTATCCAAGTATGATTGTCGGCTCCGACGGCGCGCTCCACGTCGTCTATACCTATGACCGCCGTCTCATCCGTTATGCCCGCATACCTATTTCAGATTGATGCAGCGGCCAATCAATCAGTTTCTCATTGTGAGCATACGGTTGATTGCTTTCAGTGCGGAAGCCTGTGCGGCCTCCCACTATGGTTACTTTCTGTCGGGAGTGAAAATCTGATGAAGGACATCAGCGCTTAACCC
>JAZLKN010000049.1:0-25515 GCA_045597605.1 Candidatus Cryptobacteroides sp.
TCTTCAGCTCCTTGATGGCTTTTTCTTTTTCTTCGACAGAATAGCAGTAGCGCGTGGCCTTCTTGTTTATGACCCTGACCAGAGGAGTCTGCAGCATATGGACGTGACCACGACGGTTCAGGTCAGGGTCGTATTTCATGAAGAAGGTGAGCACGAGCATCCTGATGTGCATTCCGTCATCATCCGCATCGGTGGCCACGATGATGTTGTTGTATCTCAGGTTTTCAAGATCGTCTTCCACGCCCAATGCGGAGATGAGCAGGTTGAGCTCCTCGTTCTCTGCGACTTTCTTGCGGCTTTCCTTGTAACAGTTGATAGGCTTTCCACGGAGAGAGAACACCGCCTGGTTGTTTGCGTTTCTCACTTTGGTGATGGTTCCGCTCGCGGAATCACCCTCGGTGATGAATATGCTGGAACGCTCGATGTCATCCTGGTTCTTGCCGTTGGCCTTGTCGTTGTAGTGGAAGCGGCAGTCACGCAGCTTCTTGTTGTAGACATTGGCCTTCTTGTTCTTCTCCCTGGTCTTCTTCTGGATGCCCTGGATCTCCTCTCTCTCTTTCTGCGAATCCTTGATCTTCTCCTCGATTCTTGAGACTATGTCCATGTGCATGTGGAGATAGTTGTCGAGGTTCTTGGCCACGAAGTCATTGACGAAACTGCGGATGGTCGGGCCAATGTCGGCCTTTATTCCACCATGTTCATCCTTCTCCTGTTTCTCCCACATATAGTTGGATCCGAGCTTGGTCTTGGTCTGGCCTTCGAAATTAGGCTCCTGGATCTGGATACTGATGGCACCCACGATGCCCTGACGGCAGTCTTCCGGAGCGTAATTCTTCTTGAAAAAGTCCTTGAGAGTCTTCGCGATGGCCTCCCTGTACGCGGCAAGATGGGTTCCGCCGTCCCTTGTGTTCTGGCCGTTCACGAATGATGCTATGTTCTCGCCGTATGCGTTGCCGTGCGAGAGCACGATCTCGATGTCTTCGCCTTCAAGATGGATAGGAGGGTAGAGCGGCTCCTCCGAGAGGTTCTCGTTCACGAGGTCGAGCAAACCGTTTTCAGATTTGTATGAGACACCGTTGAATACGAGGGTGAGACCCTTCTTGAGGTAGGAATAGTTCTTGATCATGGTCTCGACATAGTCGAGATTGTATGAGAAGTTGGCGAACATGAAGTTGTCCGGGACGAACTCCACGAGTGTGCCGTTTTTTTCCTTGGTTTCGCCTTCACCGCTCTCCTGGAGCTCTCCGCGTTCGAAACGTGCCCAGGAGCACTGTCCGTTCTGGTGCGAGCATACATAGAATGTCTCGGAAAGGGCGTTGACAGCCTTTGTGCCGACACCGTTCAGACCCACGGATTTCTTGTATCCCTTGGTGTCGAACTTTCCTCCTGTGTTGAGGATGCTGACAGCCTTGACCACGGATTTGAGAGGAATTCCGCGTCCGAAGTCCCTTACGCGCACTGCATGATTGTCCGTGATGTCGATGGTGACCTGCTTGCCGAATCCCATGGAGAATTCATCCACTGAGTTGTCGATGATTTCCTTGAGAAGGACATAGATTCCGTCTCCCGGGTTGCTTCCGTTGCCTAAGCGGCCGATGTACATACCCGGGCGCATTCGTACGTGCTCAACACCTTCCAGCGTGCGGATATTGGCGTCTGTGTAGTTGGTTTCTGCCATTTATGTATTGCTCTTATATTCTTTCTTATATCAACGCGGCGATTCCCGCCGCAACTATTGCCAATGCCAGTTTGATGACCTTGCCCTTGAGCCAGGAAGACTTGCTCACCGACAGCAGCGGGAGTCCGGCATGGCCCTCCTGCATTATGCAGCTGGCGATGAGGACGGGGAGCGGAAGCAGACCGTCCGCAAACATGGTCACGAATATCATGTGCGGTCCGGACTGAGGAATGAATCCGACCACGATGGCGATCAGTATGCTGATGATCGTGTTGTCCTTGATCCACTGCCCGAGGTCGACATATTGTTCGAGAACCGCGACTGCGAGAAGGACACCCAGAGTCCATGCGAAGACCTTCAGCGAGTGCGGCAGCATATGCAGAAGGTGCTCTTTCACGCTGTCTCCGTGGTCGTGGCCCGCTCCTGGTATTTCGTTCGTCAGATATGTGACTTCACCTTTGCGTGCCTTGGTCACAGCGTCCGTCATGAAGCCGGTGATGACACCCAGCACAAGCAGCGCCGCTATGATCGCGGCCGCCTTGCCGGGGAACAGCGCCAGCATCAGGAAAGCTTCATCCCCAGCTGTGGCGACCATCATCGCCAGCAGGGCGCCGAACGAAAACATCCCTCTGGAATACATCGACACGCTGAAATATCCTCCAGCACATCCCGGGATCGCACCCAGGACGGCTGAGCCGATGATCTGGCCGGCCCTGGTTTTCCTGAGCGAATCCATGACCTTGCCCTTGAGCAGGATGTTCAATGCTTCGATTGCCAGCATCAATGCCGTGACCACCAGGGTGATGGTGATCGATTCTTTGATTATGTCAAACCAGTCGATTGTCATTTGATGTATCCGTTGATGTAAAGGTTGACCATTGGCCTGAGAGGAGAGTTGGTCGTGAGTGTCACTATGAACAGCACTTCACCGGAAGGAAGTCCCTTGGTGTCAAGCACAGCCTTGATCTTTCCTGATCCTCCCGGTTTGATGTCGTGGGTGTCTTCTATCGAAACCTTGCGGCTGTCGGTGTCTGCCTTGTATATCTTCAAGATATCTTTGCCTATGTTCTTGCAGTCGAATGTGACTTCGACCTTCGTCCCCGCCTTGACCTGGTTGAAGGTGAATGTGCTGGAAGTGAACATCGGATTCGGACCGGCCGCTCTCTGTTCCTTGCTCATCGAGCTGAAATCCTCCTTCGTGAATGCGTAGAAGCCTATGCGGCTCTTGCCGGCTCCGATCTCAGGGTTCGGTTCGGAAACGATGGCCTCAGCGCCTCTTTCCGGTTTCTTCTCTCCGGTCTTGATGATTTCCGCGGTCTGCGGCTTGCCGTTGACCACAGGTGTCGCATAGTACCAGTTCTTGCCCCAATGCCTGCGGTCTGTAGTGATGGTGTATGTCAAGGTCGCCGTTTTCCCGGCAGGGACAGGGTTCTGATCCAGCTTGATCACGAGCCCGTCTGAGACGTTCTCGAATGATATTCTGGCAGGACCGTCTGACAAATTGGCAACTTTCATCTCTCCGCTCTTCTGCTGGCCCTGCAGCACGTTTCCGGCCTTGATCTCAGCGCTGCGTATGCCCAATGCGCCGAAATGCACGGGATATGTCTCTCCGAGCGGCAGCTTTTTCTCCTGTACGACACCTCTCAGATGCAGGATAACCGGCTGCTTGGTGTCTGAAATGTAGGCCGTGAGCGTTTTGTCGAATGGATATGGACCTTCGTCATTCTTGTATGTCGCGGAAATCGTGCCTTTGGCTCCCGGTTTGATGCTTTCCCTGCTCCAGCTGACATCAGTGCATCCGCAGGAAGATATCACGTTGAGGATGGTGATTTCCTTGCGGGAGGTGTTGGTTACTGTAAATGAGCAGCTTACAGGTCCCTGAGTCGTCTGTATGTCCCCGAAATCATACACGGTGCGGTCCAGTGTGGCGACATCGCCGACCTTGACCTGCGCCGGAGCATTGCCCGCAAAGATGCTGACAATCATCATCGTCGTGAATATTTTTCTCAAAATTCCGGGCATTTCAGTTGAAATCTTATGGCCTTGACATAAATCTTTCAAAGTTACAAATTCTTTTTTAATACCTCCCGAAACTGATTTGATTTGTTTTAGTCAAAACAGAATTTTATATTTGTATGGTTTTTGCAAACGATAATTACTATTAACCAATATTTACAATTATGGCACACAAAATTTCACCTGATACCTGTGTAGCATGCGGCGCATGCCAGGGAGAGTGCCCTACAGGAGCAATCCTCGAGGGAGACGTTTATTCTATCGATCCTGAAGTTTGCATCGATTGCGGTGCTTGCGAATCTGCTTGCCCAACAGGCTCAATCATTGCAGAGTAATCAAATGAAATTTCGATCATCGATCGGGCTGATGCTTATGGTGTCAGCCTTTTTAGTTTCCTGCAGCCGGAGTGAGGAGTCACTCATCGGCATGACGGAGCCTACCGCGAAGATCCTTCTTTATCCTGAGGGGCAGGATGTGGATATGGGAATTGTCGAGGATGGTGTCCGCATCACTTCCGGCCCCGTGTGCAACAACCACATAGACACCTTGGTCACAGAAGACAGCTGGGCCAAGATTGGAGACAATGCCTGGATCGAGCTTTACATCCCGGAGAAATGCAACGGCCAGATGGTCGTGGTATGCCCGGGAGGAGGCTATAACACCATTTCATATTACAATGAAGGTACCCATGTGGCATATCACCTGACCGCACGAGGCTATGCCGCCTGTGTCGTGGTATACCGGATGCCGAACTACCATCACCAGATTCCGCTGACCGATGTGCAGAACGCGTTCCGTTACTGCCGTTATCACGCGGCTGACTGGGGTGTGAACCAAATCGGCATATTCGGAGGGTCGGCCGGTGCCCACCTTGCAGCTTGTGCATCGACTCTTTATGAAGACGCTGTGACGCGCCCCGATTTCTCGATACTGCTTTACGGAGTCCTTTCGTTCGACATTCCGGGCTTGAACAGTGGCACGCGCCGTCGTCTCACCTCACGTCAGGACGACGAAGAAGCGCTTGTCGCCCGCTATTCCTGCGCCAGGAACGTTACTCCGGACACTCCGCCGACGTTCCTCGCTCTCAGCACCGATGACAAGACTGTGTCTCCTGAGTATAGCATCGAGTATTATCGTGTCTGCCGGGCCAACGGAGTTCCGGTGCAGATGCACATATATCCGACTGGTGGCCATGGCTGGGGTTTTTCTACTTCGGACCTGGCGGAGAAAGACAAGCTTGAGCCATACAGGCAGGCTTTCTTCGATGCACTCTTCGCTTTTCTGGATTCCATCAAACCTGAGGCCATATGATACTGGAGGATAGCAGATTGAAAATGTTCATGACGGTGGCCAGGCTGAAGAATTTCACGGCGGCGGCCAAGGAGCTGAATGTCTCGCAGCCGGCTGTCAGTCAGAATATCGCCGAGCTGGAGAAGCAGGCGGGCACGGCATTGTTCGAGCGCAACAGGGGAGAGGTCACCCTCACTCCGCGCGGGGATATATTCAGGCTGTACGCATCCCGGATCATGAAAAACTACGAAGACCTCAATACCGTCATGAGCGATTTCGAGGCCTTCGAGAGTGTTGCGTCAAAGGTGTCCGAATTGTCTTCGGACCCTATGTTTCATTTGTTCAAGGACATCCTGTAGAGGAAGTTGTCGAGGGCGTGGAAGAACAGTGATCTGGTGCCGTCGGTCAGTTTCTCGTTGTCGTCTGTCCTGAAGCCCCATCCGTGTCCTCCGAACGGCAGGATGTACATTTCTCCCTGCACACCGTTTTCGCGCAGTTTCTTGAAGTAGCGGATGCTGTTCTCCGGAGGGACTGCACCGTCATCCCCGCTCAATATGAGCATTGTGGGCGGAGTCTGAGCGTTCACCCTGTTCTCCAGGCTGAAATGCTCCACGAGGTTCTTGTCCTTGCCGTCGTTCGTGAGGTTGTTCTTTGTGCCCTGATGGGTCACTCCGTCTTCCATTGTGATCACTGGATACACCAGGATGGAGAAGTCCGGTCTGGTGACTGCATCGCTGTACAGGGTTGACGCGCTTGCCGCCAGGTGTCCGCCTGCGGAGAAGCCCATCACTCCGATCTGTGACACGCCCCATTCTTCCGCATGGAAGCGGCAGTAGCGGAACGCATTCTGCACGTCTGTCAGCGGCACAATCGGATGAGTCTTGTAAGGCATGCGGTATATGAGGTTGCATGCGGCTATGCCTCTCTCGCACAGCCACTGCGCCACTTTTGTGCCTTCGTTCCTGGCCGACGTGTTAGAATATCCTCCGCCAGGACAGATGATGACCATCTGGCCGTTGCATTTCTTCGGGATGTAGAAGATCATCCTTGCCTCGTCTCCGGTGCCTTTGCAGTTGCCTCTCTCCGTGACCGTCTCACCTTCCCTGTACTCGTTGTCCATCCCTGGGCCCAAGGTCACTGTGACGCCGTCTTCGATGATGCCCTTATCGACTTTCTGCCCTTCCGGATACAGATAGACGGTCTCCGTGGGCTTAGCCATCTTGTCCCAGTTGTATGTGACCTCTTTTGACGTGCCGCAGGACGCAAGCATCACAGCCGCCGCTGCGATTATCGATATTCTGTTTGTTTTAGTCATATTGTTGCAAATCAATAATATGTAGTTTAATATTATTTGTTGTCCGCTGCAGTTAGAGCGGATGCCAGTCCGTCTCCGGGACCTGTGGCCGCCCATGGCCACATGAATGGGAGGGGCCCGCAAGCGACAGCGCAGCGGGAGGGATGAGCGCAGCGAAGGTCTCCGGAGACGGACTGACGGAGCTCGGACCTGCAGCGGATATCAGTTTTTCCGTAATTGAACTCCGGAGCCACGCTTGAATAATAAAGTCGTGCTGTTGCTGAAAACAGCACGACTTCGTTGTGTCATTCAGAAATGCGGCTTATTCCTTGCCGGCGAGGCGCTTGTAAGTGTTCAAGCGAACCTTCGCGAACTCCTCCGTCTTCTGGAGAAGCTCATCCGCCTGCTCAGGGAAGAGCTTGTAAAGCGAAGCGAAACGTACTTCACCCTTGAGGAAGTCCTGGAACTTGCTCCAATCAGGCTCCTTGGAGTCGAGAGAGAACGGATTCTTGCCCTGCTCCTCGAGAAGCGGATTGTAGCGGTACAGATGCCAGTAACCGCAGTCCACTGCAAGTTTCTCCTCCTTCTGGCTGAGACCCATACCGGCCTTCAGACCATGGTTGATACAAGGTGCGTATGCGATGATGAGGGATGGGCCGTCATATGCTTCAGCCTCCTTGATGGCGTTCATATACTGGACTGGGCTTGCACCCATGGCCACCTGAGCCACATATACATAACCATAGCTCATGGCCATCATTCCGAGATCCTTCTTGCGAATCTTCTTTCCGGATGCCGCGAACTTTGCGATGGCGCCTACAGGTGTAGCCTTGGATGACTGACCGCCGGTGTTGGAGTAAACCTCAGTGTCGAGAACGAGGATGTTGACATTCTCGCCGCTTGCGAGCACGTGGTCAAGTCCGCCGTAACCGATGTCATAGCTGGCACCGTCACCGCCGAAGATCCACTGGCTGCGTGATGGGATGAAATGCTTGAGGGTGAGGAGTGCCTGGCTGACCTCGCATCCGCATGCTTCCATCATAGGGACAAGCTTGTCCGCAACTTCGCGGGTGTTTGCGTAGTCGTTGCGGTTGTCGAGCCACTGCTGATAGAGAGCCTTCATCTCAGGAGTGCACTTGCTGCACTCGAGACCCTTCTGCATCCAGCTTGCGACTGTCTCGCGGATCCTCTCGGAACCGAGGTGCAGACCGAGGCCGAATTCGCAGAAATCCTCGAACAATGAGTTCTGCCAAGCAGGACCGTGGCCCTGTGCGTTGGTGCAATATGGAGAAGCAGGGAATGAAGCGCCGTAGATTGAAGAGCATCCTGTGGCATTGGCGATCATCATGTGGTCACCGAAGAGCTGGGTGATGTTCTTGATGTACGGAGTCTCACCGCAGCCTGCGCAAGCACCTGAGTACTCGAACAGAGGCTGTGCGAACTGTGCGTTCTTCATGTTAGACTTAGGGTCGAGAACCTGCTTGTATCCGATCTTGGAATTGAGCCAGTCGAATGCGGCCTGCTCGCCCTGGTTGTCCTGATAGGAGGCCATGGTGAGGGATTTCTCCTTGCTGAGACATACATCCACGCAGTTGCCGCAACCTGTACAGTCTGCGACTGAGATTGCGAGCGCGAACTTGTAGTCCTTGAGGTTGGCCTTGCCGTCAACCATCTTCACGCCTTCAGGAGCATTTGCTGCTTCTTCGGCTGTGAGGAGGAACGGACGGATGGCTGCATGAGGGCAGACGAATGCGCAGGAGTTGCACTGGATACACTTGTCGGCGTCCCATATCGGCACTGTCACTGCGACACCGCGCTTCTCATATGCGGCTGTGCCTGCAGGCATCGTACCGTCCTGATAAGGGAGGAATGAGCTGACAGGGAGTGAGTCGCCGCACTGCGCGTTGACGATGTCGGCGATGTCCTTCACGAACGGAGTGGCGAGGCGGCTTGCATTCGGATTGACGAACTTGGCGCTGATGTTCTCCCATTCGGCAGGAATCTCGATCTTGGTGTATTCGCCACCGCGGTCGATGGCTGCGTAGTTCATGTTGACCACGTTCTCGCCCTTCTTTCCGTAGCTCTTGAGAGCTGCTTCCTTCATGTACTTGACAGCGTCCTCTGCAGGGATGATGCCGGAAATACGGAAGAATGCGCTCTGGAGGATGGTGTTGGTACGTCCGCCGAGGCCGATTTCGGCCGCGATCTTGGTGGCGTTGATGATGTAGAGGCTTACATGCTTGCGGGCGATGGTGGCCTTCACGTTGTCAGGGATTCTCTTGAGGGTCTCTTCCTCGTCCCAGATGCTGTTGAGAAGGAGGCTTCCGCCATCCTTGATGCCCTTGAGCACATCATACTTCTCAAGGTATGAAGGTACGTGGCATGCAACGAAATCCGGAGTGGAAACAAGGTATGGCGCCTTGATAGGGGAATCTCCGAAACGGAGGTGAGAGCAGGTGTATCCGCCTGATTTCTTGGAATCATAGTCGAAATATGCCTGGCAGTACTTGTCCGTATGTGTGCCGATGATCTTGATGGTGTTCTTGTTGGCACCTACAGTACCGTCGGAACCGAGACCGTAGAACTTGCATTCAGTGGTGCCCGGCTTCACGATGGAGATCTCGCTCTTTATGCTGAGGCTCTTGAAGGTGACGTCATCGACGATGCCGATTGTGAAACCGTTCTTAGGCTCCTTGAGCTCGAGGTTGTCGTAAACTGCGATGATCTGTGCAGGGGATGTATCCTTTGATGAAAGACCGTAACGTCCGCCGACGATGAGCGGTGCGTGAGGGTCGCCCTGGAATACGGTCTTGATATCCTGATAGAGAGGCTCTCCGAGTGCTCCCGGCTCCTTGGTGCGGTCGAGTACAGCGATCTTGCGGACTGACTTAGGAAGGACTCTGAGGAGATATTTCTCCGAGAACGGTCTGTAGAGGTGCACTGTGACGAGACCGTATTTGCGGCCGTGCTTTGCGAGATAGTCGATGGTTTCCTTGATGGTCTCGGTGACAGAACCCATGGCCACAATCACGCACTCGGCATTCTTGGCGCCATAGTACTCGAACGGACGATACTGTCTGCCGGAGATCTCACCGATCTCACCCATGTAGCGTGCGACGATGTCAGGGACAGCTTCATATACCTTGTTCCTTGACTCGACAGCCTGGAAATATACGTCTCCGTTCTGGGCGGTACCACGTGTCACAGGAGCGTCCGGGTTGAGGGCGTTCTTGCGGAAGGCCTCGAGAGACTTTTCGCTGACGAGTTTGCGGAGCTCGTCCTCATCGAGAGCTTCGATCTTCTGGATTTCGTGAGATGTGCGGAATCCGTCGAAGAAATGGAGGAAAGGAAGACTTGACTTGATTGCTGAGAGGTGTGCCACTGCTGCGAGGTCCTGTGCTTCCTGCACTGAACCAGAAGCGAGCATGACGAAACCAGTCTGCCTGCAAGCCATTACGTCCTGATGGTCACCGAAGATGGAAAGTGCATGCGATGCGAGTGCACGGGCTGATACATGGAAAACGCCTGGAAGCATTTCTCCTGCAATCTTGTACATATTCGGAATCATCAGGAGAAGACCCTGAGATGCTGTGAAGGTCGACGTGAGCGCGCCTGCCTGGAGAGAACCGTGGACTGCACCGGCCGCGCCGGCTTCACTCTGCATTTCAGTGACTTTCACGGTCTCGCCCCAAAGGTTCTTCTTGCCGTGTGCCGCCCATTCGTCGATGTTCTCCGCCATCGTTGATGAAGGTGTGATAGGGTAGATCGCGGCGTGCTCACTGAACAAGTATGCGATGTTCGAAGCCGCCTGATTACCATCACAGGTGATGAATTTCTTTTCTTTTGCCATAATCTATTTTATTGAATTATATAAGCTGTGGAAGGAAGGTGCTGAATACCAGGACCGCAAGTCCGGCCACCAGCACGATGATTGTCTTCTTGGAAACGCCTTTCCATTCTTTGAGGATGATGCCCCATACATTTGAAAATGTGACGTTGAGTGCCATCAGTATGCACCAGCTGAAGGTGATTAGCACAGGGAATTCGGCGAGGAAGCCCTTGCCGAGGCTGAGCCCGAAGAATTGGCTGTACCAGAGAAGTCCCGCGAGAGCGCAGAACAGGAGGTTGTTGCCCCAGAGCTTGCCTTCCTTGTAGTCGGAGAAGGTCTTGTTCTTCGCGTTCTGGAACAGGCAGTAAGCTGCGTTCGTGATGAATCCTCCGAATGTGACAAGGAGGGTTGCAGGGAGCGACTGGAAGATTTCCTTGGTCTCGGCCCAGTGGAGAGGCTCTCCGAAGCTGAGACCGATGTTGAAGCATGCGCTCATGAAGCCTGCGAGGAGCGCAACTGCGATGCCCTTCGGGAAATTGAAATCCTTGACGGCCTTCTTCTTCTCCTCTTCAGGAAGTGCGGCGGATTTCATCGCTCCTGCGATGCCGATGATGGCGATGCCGACAAGTGTGACGATGACTCCGATGATCACTGAGGATGTCAGGTCATGCGCATGTCCTGTGAAAACCGGTCCGAGGATTGCGCCGAGACCTGCGCAGGTGCCGAGTGCGATGGACTGGCCGAGCGCAACGCCGAGATAACGCATCGAGAGGCCGAATGTCAGGCCTCCGACTCCCCAGAGCACACCGAAGAGGATGGTGAGGAGACTCTCCTTAGGGAACTGGGCGTAGATGTCGAAGAGGCTGTTGCCTGCAGGCACTGCGAGCAATGCTCCGGCGAGAGGGAAGATGAGCCAGGCGAAGACGCCCTGCACGAGCCAGTATGACTCCCAGCTCCATTTCTGTATCTTGTTGATAGGGACGTAGCTGCTTGACTGGCAGAATGCACCTATTGCAATGATGATGAGTCCGATGATGAGGTTCATGGCGATGTGTTATTTCTGTGGTGTATAAACTTTGAGCTCGACTGAGTTTGCGGAAATCTTGCGCATTCCAGCGAGGTCGGCAACCTGGCCGGCTGCACGCAGCTGCATGAGCGCGTTGCCCAGGGCGGTGCCTTCCGTAGGACCGCAGATCACAGGGATGCCGCAGGTGTCGGATGCGAACTGCATGAGGTATGGATTCTGAGATCCGCCACCGATGACGTTGAGGCTCTTGATCTCATAGCCGCAGATCTGGCCGAGAAGGGCTATGATCTCCTTGTAACGGGCCGAGAGGCTGCGATATATGCATCTGATATAATCGGCTACTGTGACAGGTTCCTTCTGGCCGGTCCTGCGGCAGTATTCGCAGATGGCGGAAGTCATGGATTCCGGATGGACGAAGAGTTCGTCATCCGGGTTGATGAGGCCGTCATAGTCTGATTTGATGCTGAGAGCCGACATGGCAGGGACGTTGTCAGGGGCGCCAGGGAAGCGTGCAGGGTCCTTGTAGAAGTCGTCGCGGCATTTCTCGAAGATCCAGAGGCCGCAGATGTTCTTGAGGAACCTTGTGGTGCCGTCCACTCCGCCTTCGTTGGTGAAGTTCTCCTTGAAGCTCTCTTCGGAGATGATCGGCTTCGGCGACTCGATGCCGAGGAGTGACCATGTGCCGCAGCTGAGATATGCGAAATGCTCATCCTTGGCAGGAACTGATGCCACTGCTGACGCTGTGTCATGGCCTGCGACGGCGACGACCTTGACCGCTCCGAGTCCTGTGGCCTTCTGGACTTCCGCGGTGAGAGTGCCGACTACTGTGCCAGGCTGGGTGAGTTCGCCGAAACGGCTGCGGTCCAGGCCGACGGTCTTGAGGAGCTCCTCGTCGAGATCGCCTGTGTTAGGGTTCAGTATCTGTGATGTGGATGCGATGGTATATTCGCATATTGCCTTGCCAGTGAGCATGTAGATGAGCGCGTCAGGCATGAAGAGAATCTTGTCGGCGGCCTCGAGTACGCTGCTGCCCTCCGCACGCTGGGTTGCGAGCTGGAAGAGCGAATTGAACTGCATGAACTGAATGCCGGTGCGTGAGTAGACTTCCTTGGAAGGCATTTTCTCTGCGAAGAATTTCTCCATCGCTCCGTTGGTATATTCGTCGCGGTAGCAATGAGGAAGACCGATCACCTGGCCGTCCTTGCCGAAAAACGCGAAATCGACACCCCAGGTATCAATGCCTATGGATTCGATCTCGATACCTTCGGCCGCTACTTTCTTCAAACCGCCGAGAATCTCGTTGTAGAGATGTGGAAGGTCCCAGAAGAGGTGGTTGCCGATAGGGACCATAGGGTGTTTGAAACGTGTAAGTTCGCGCATCTCTACTTTGCAGCCGTCGTATGTTGCCAGGATGGTCCTGCCGCTTGTCGCGCCAAGGTCGACTGCAAAGAAATTCGTTTTGTTGCTCATGATTATGTGGTTTTTGTTTATCTGGAAATACGTCTGATGAGGCCCTGAAGTACAGCACCCGGCCCGAGCTCGATGAACTCTTCGGCTCCGTCACGGAGCATGTTCTTGACGGACTGTGTCCATCTGACCGGAGATGTGAGCTGGGCAAGGAGGTTGTCCTTGATCCTTTCAGGGTCGGTTTCCGCTTCTGCGGTCACGTTCTGGTAAACCGGACATACAGGGGATTTGAATTCCGTCGCGGCGATGGCCTTCGCAAGTTCCATCCTTGCAGGCTCCATGAGAGGGGAGTGGAACGCTCCGCTCACTGCCAGCGGCAGGGCTCTCTTGGCTCCGGCCTCCTTCATAAGCTCACAGGCATTTGCTACGGCGTCTTTCTCACCTGAGATCACCACCTGGCCGTCGCAGTTGTAATTCGCTGCTATCACGAGACCCTCGACCGACGCGCAGATGCGCTCGACCGTCCCGTTGTCCAGTCCGATCACGGCCGCCATCGTGCCGGGGACTGACTCGCAGCACTTCTGCATCTCCGTGGCGCGTATGTGCACGAGCTTGAGCGCATCGGCGAAATCCATGGCTCCGGCTGCTGTGAGAGCGGAGAATTCACCGAGCGAATGGCCGGCCACCATGGCTGGAGCGAAGTTCTCGATGCTTGCCGCGGCTGCGACTGAATGGAGGAAGACCGCAGGCTGAGTGACTTTCGTCGCCTTCAGCTGCTCGTCAGTGCCTTCGAACATGATATCGGTGATACGGAATCCCAGAATGTCGTTCGCATCCTCGAGGATCTGTCTGGCCTTGGCCGAATTCTCGTACAGATCCTTCGCCATTCCGGTAAATTGAGACCCCTGTCCGGGGAAAACATATGCTGTCTTCATGCAATTTCGTCTAATCAAACAAATTTACTTCAAAAAACTGACAAAACGAACATTTTTTGTATTTTTGCAACACCAATGCCCCGGATGCCGTCTGAAGACACCGGCTGGGCACTTTCCGCCTCCTTAGTTTAATGGATAGAATTTCAGATTCCGGTTCTGACGATAGGCGTTCGATTCGCCTAGGGGGTACAAATAATGAAATCTTCTGGAATTGTCCGAAATGTTTTGAACTCAAAATCAACGAGTTAGCATCTCGGACAATTTCGTTGAAAACCGCCCGTTTTCGCTTAGGTTGACAAAAGGTTGACAAAAATCAGAAATATTTTCCTACATTTGTATCGTATGATAAACTATGGGAAGATATGAAGATAAGTTGCAGTCTATCAAGCAAGTCCGACAAGGCCACGGGATGCAGTGAGATACTCCTCAGAATGGTTGTCGGCAAAATTAACGGCAAGTCGGTTGCCATTCGCGCCAAGTCCGGCATCTGGATACCGTCTGACAGGTGGGATTCCAAACGGGAGAAGATCAACAAGGATGTACGTAAGCGCGTTTGTGATGATGAAACAAAGGCGTTGATTTCCAGATTGGATGAGGCCGAAAGGAATCTTAACGAGCTAATTATAAGAATTACGGAAGAATTCAGGGCCGCTGACCCCAGGGAAATAGATTCGCAGTGGCTCTCAAAAGTTATTTTTCTTTTTCACCATCCGGAAAAGAACTTCGACGCAAGGGGGTTCTTTCAGCTGTTTGACCGATTTCTTGAAGTGAGAAATCTGTCAGATATCCGAATACGTAATTATCGAGTGGTGTATCGTACATTGCAAAGGTTCGAGCTTTACAGGCACAAAGCCCTGGACATTGACACGATGACCTCCGATGACCTCAGGGATTTCGACAACTTCCTCCGAATCGAACATACTCTCGCAGACCAATCGATATTCGAAGCAGTACCCGAATGCAGAAAACCCGTTCCGAGGGGCCAGAATACCATTACCTGCGAATTCAACAAGATACGCGCATTCTTCAACTGGTGCAGACGCGAGGGTTACACAAAGAATTATCCGTTCGACAATTTCGAGATTGCGCCGGAATTGTATGGCACACCTATATATATTACCAAGAAAGAAAGGAATGCCATATTCAATGCCGACCTGTCCTCGGACCCGCAATTAGCTGTACAACGGGATATTTTCATCTTTCACAGCTGCATCGGATGTCGTGTCAGCGATTTGATACGTATGACAAAAAGCAACATTGTCGGTAATTCCATCGAATATGTAGCGGGCAAGACAAAAGACAGTTCGCTGAAAGTGCTTCACGTCCCCCTGATGTCAATCTCCAAGGAAATTCTGGACCGCTATCCCGAAGGGCCCAAACTTCTTCCTTTCATCAGTGCACAACGCTACAATCACGCCATCAAGAAAATCTTCAAGGCCGCCGGAGTCACAAGGATGGTTACAATCATAGACCCCTTGACAAGGGAGGAGAAACAGGTTCCCATCAACGAAATCGCCAGCAGCCATATGGCACGCAAGACTTTCTGCGGCAATCTGTACCGTAGCGTCAAGGACCCCGACCTCGTGGGCTCGCTGTCCGGTCACGCCCACGGTTCTGCAGCCTTCACCCGCTACCGCGACATCGATGACGATATGAAGCAGGAACTTGTCAGAGAGTTGGAGTAAAATCATTAACTTTGAAAAAAAATAGCATTTATGGCAAATGAATTGATACCAAGTGAAAGCAGTTTTCTTCTTTTCAGAACGGAGGATGGCAGAATAGATGTCAACGTTATTTTTGATCAAGACACCGTATGGCTTACACAGGAACAGATGGCCACGCTTTTCGGGAAATCAAAATCAACCATCAGTGAGCATATCTCTAACATCTTTCAAGAAAAAGAACTGATTCCAGAGGCTTGTACGCATAAATTCGGAAATTCCGAATTTATGCAGAAGGCACCTACATATTACAATCTTGATGTCATTATTTCTGTTGGCTACAGAGTCAAATCCATAGTCGGTACACAGTTTCGTCAATGGGCTACGAAAAGAATCAATGAGTATATCAGAAAAGGATACACCCTGGATGACCAAAGGCTCAAAGAACTTGGCGGCGGAGGATATTGGAAGGAACTGCTAGAAAGAATCAGGGATATTCGGGCATCAGAGAAGGTGTTCTATCGCCAAGTGCTTGATATTTACGCTACCAGCATAGACTATGATCCAAAAGCCGACACTTCAATATTGTTCTTCAAGACAGTACAGAACAAGATTCATTATGCAATCCACGGACAGACCGCTGCAGAAGTGATATATACACGAGCGGATGCCGAAAAAGAGTTTATGGGTCTTACTTCATTCAAAGGAGACAGGCCATACTTGTCCGATGCACTTATTGCAAAGAACTATTTGAATCAGCAGGAACTGCATTCGCTCAGACAACTTGTTTCCGGATATCTTGATTTCGCGGAACGTCAAGCGGAAAAGCACATAAAAATGACAATGGCTGACTGGGCCGGACATCTGGACAAGATTCTAACGATGAGTGGTGAGCAACTTCTTATTGGAGCCGGCAGCATTTCTCACGAGCAGGCTAATGCCAAAGCAAAAGAAGAATATAAAAAATATCAGGAGAAGACTTTAAGTAATGTTGAAAAGGCGTATCTGGAGTCTCTCAGATACCTTGAAGACAAAACAAAAAAAAGCCACTGATAACAGCGGCAATAGAAAAAGGGGCTCGGAAATGTTGAAACATTAAGGGTTGTCATATTGTATTACATCGACGAGGAAAGAGCAATGAAAAAGCCACCGCTTTTGCGATGGCTAGAAGGCTAGGGGCTCGAAACTGCCGAAGCAGAAAGGGTTATCATCCCTTACGCGAAGTCCCCTGTGACGATGCAAAGGTACAAACAAATTTGATATAAACAAAAAAGGGGCTCGAAAATGCCGAAGCACTAAGGGTTGTCATCCCTTCTGCGAATTCCCCGATGACTGTGCAAAGGTACAAACAATTTTGATATAAACAAAAAAACCGGCCGTCTGGCCGGTTTTTTCATATCTATCCGGTAACCGAACTACTCGGCGATGATAGCTACACGTGAGAGAGCTGCCTGGTTGAAGAACATATTGTCAACACCACCGTTGGCAACAATCTTGAGCTGGTCGGGATTGACACCCTCCTTTACGAGATAGTCGTAAACAGTCTTGGCACGATTCTCAGAAAGTTTCTGGTTGTACTTGGCAGAACCTGTAGCCTTATCAGCATAACCGGAGATTGTGTAAACAACGTCCTTTGCACCTTCCTTGATGGCCTTGGCAACCTCGCTGAGGCGAACCTTATCCTGATTGGTGATATTGTACTTGCCTATAGTGAAGAATACATAGTTTCCAACGGGAGCCTTTGTGACAACCTTCTCAACTTCCCTGATAACCTCCTTAGTAACAATCTTCTCAACAGGAACCTCTACTGTAGTGGAAACAGACTCAACACGTCCATGCTTCTTGGCGAAGCCCTCTTCACCGAGACGGCCGCCGAAGGTGTAAGCGAAGCGGAGGGAGATGCGGTTCGTATTCTCAGCCTTGCGATGTACGGAAGCATCACCGAAGATTGAAGGGGTTACGCCTGTACGATACTCAAGACCGAGAGCGCAAGCCTTTGAGATATTGAATGAAAGACCGAGACCGGCAGTTGCACCGAAGCGGGCTTTGAGATCATCTGAAACTTCAAGGAGATGAACGCCTTCTTCAACAACCCCGGTGAACTCACTGCACTTTGAAGCGAGGTTCATAGTGGGGCCGACAAAGAGGTAAAAGTCAACGAGAGGAAGACTCTTCTTGCTGATAGCCTGAGTAATGTTCAGGATACCGTCAAGGTTCAATTCACCGAAATACTGTTTGTGATTCCAGTTGTCAACATTCTGTTTCTTCTCGCCATAGTACTGGCTGAGACCGCCAAGTGCCACACGGCCGCCCCATACGGGAGTGAACCATTTGCCCACCTCTATTGAAACGTAGGGCTGAGGCTTGCTGTTTGTAATGATGATACCGCCGTTGGCACCAATCCATACATCGTTGCCAAGTTTTTCTTCCTGCTGCGCATTGGCTGTGAATACACAAGAAACCAGAGCTGCAGCAACTGCAAAATATTTAAGTTTCATAATCATTCTTACTTTAAATTAATAATTAAGGTATAGTTGTGTATTACTCAACGAAGAATATACCGCCACCTGCATTGCTGCTGTATCCATGGATATCATCGTGACCGTGACCGTGTACATAATGTCCTTCGTGTCCGGGAATTGCGGCCTCGCAGTATTCGGCCTGAGTCGAAACGGTGTACACAGTAACAATACCGACGAGAACATCATCCTTTCCAGACTCGCGACGAATAATATTGTACTTATGGGCTTTAGTGGTCTTGGTGCAGAAAGCGGAGTACATTGCAAATGCAGACACTCTTATCTGAAGCTGAGCGGGCTCCTTAACAATTTCCTTGCCTTTGAGTGCCTCATATAAGTAGTTTACCATTGCCATGTCAGATGGTGTGGTATCCGGCGTAAATTCAATCTCATAAGAATTCATCGTACCATACTCGTTCTCATAGTCAATAGTAGTCTCGAGAATGAATTCAGTCTCATTGTAAAGCCACTCACCGGTACCGTGTCCGTGACCTGTAGTCGCATGGCTGTAATCGTGAGTATAGGTATGCAGACCGTGAGTTGATTTCAACGTTCCAACCTTGACATCAGTTACTTTCTCTGAAACTTTTACAGGGACATATTCAGCGGGGTTCTTGATAATGACGGTAGCTGTGTAGTCAATAACGCCACCCTCAGGAACTTTAGCAATTGTGACAACAGTCTCGCCTTCAAATTCCTCATACTTGGCCGTAATCAGGATACCTACATTTTTGAGTTCAAGGCTCTCACCGGCAGTAACGGTAATAAGATTGCCTTCTTTCGTAAGCGATTCCTTCGGTTCCTCACCAACAAATTTCGCATCAATTGTAGATTCTTCAGTAACATCTTTCTGGAGAGTACCGTCAACAACCTTCACGTTAATCTTCGCAACTGCAGGAGTCTTGACCGGTTCCGGAGCTGTGCCAACCTCGATTGATGCAACGTAAGTCTTGGTATCACCCTCGGAGATATCGCCTATCTCTACAGTAGTTTTGTTTGAATTTCCGCCGTAGGTTGCAGTAACTTCAAGCTTGAATGCTGAAATGCCTCCTTCGCGAGAGATAATATACGAGCCTTTGGCATCGCCTTCCTTGGCAGTACAGTCAGAGGGAGCTCCTGAATAAGAATATGTTGCCTCGGATGTAACGTCCTTGCCGCTTACGTTATCCCAAACGGATACCTGAACAGTGGCATTAGCTACAGCTTCCTTTTCCTGAACAGTACCGACAATCACAGTAGCAGGAATTGTAGCCGTACCACCCGCACGAAGAGAGGGGACGGAAACAGTCGTCTTACCCGTGTTGCCCTTGTACTCGGCATTTATGGTAACAGTCTGCTCCTGAAGTGCGGGAGCACCTTCAATGATAATCTTGTTACCTTCAGTTTTGATAACGCAGTTTGCAGTGCTGGAAGCCTCCAGCTTCAATTCAGAGTCAGTTGAGACATCTGCATTACCGTGCAAAACGTCTATAGCGGTAACCGAAATAGTAGCAACCGCATTAGTAGGTTCAAATGCAGTCTTGATATCCTCGATTGTACATGAGGAAACAAGAATACCCGCAATCGCAAGACTGGCTACAGCCAGATTCTTAAAAAACTTTTTCATCGGATAAAAATGTTTTGTTTGTTAATTTGTTATTATTTTGTTAAACTCTTTATCTCCTTCTTGATGTAATACGGGTTGAACGCATTACTGTTCATTATGTTGTCTGACGATTCCAACCTTGTCTCCTTGTACCACCTCTGTTCGTTGTTGGCATTGTAGGCCATACCCATCTGCCCCGAAGTGGTCACTCTCGGCCAATAGCCCGGGCGTTTGTACCTGTAAGGCGGCAGAGCTATCTGAAACCTGAATCCACCGTTGGTATGGGCGTAGGTATTGACCCCCTTCTCCAAGTAGAAGCCTATGCTGCAATAACGGAAGTGCCTTATCATCTCGGCCTTTGCCCCGATATCGGCAAGCAGGAACTTTTCCGCCTTGAGCCTGAATTCGGTGCTCGCCCTTGGCCAGTAGACATTCAGCCCAACGTTCCAGAACGGCTCCAATTCCTTGCTCATATGGAAGGTAAAACCTTCGAAGTAACACAAGCCCAGCATCCTGAACCCGCCCTCAATCATCAGCCAAGGCGCGAATGAGAAACGTTTCTGCATCTCGATGCCCAGACCGTAACGGTTGTTCGCGAACACACCGACGGCCGCCTTGCCCGTGATATCCAGGGGAAGCCGGAAACGCTGCGACAGAGTAATCATACCAGGGTGAATCTTGCCTTCCCTCGATCCGTAGCCGTCATTGTATATCGGGAATTTTACCTGATATGACAACTTCGAGCCGGGCCACAGCGTCATCTCAATCGCAGGGCTGAGCTGCCAGAGACTCTGATAGACCTGCGTGATAATCAGGTTCATCAAAGAAACCTGAGGGTAAACCACGATGTCCACCTTGCCGAAGGAACTGTTGAGCTTGCGGTCTTCACGGATCATTTTCCAGTCTGACCTTTCAAGATGATGGGACACGTCCCAATCCCCTACTTTGGAATCATAAGTCAGAGTCACTTGCGGAACGTCATAGTCCAGAACTATCAACTTAACCACGCCTTCATTCAGAGCACCCTCATTCTCCAGTACCCGTATCGCGGCCGCAATGCCGGATGCCTGAAGTTTATAAGCTTCGTTCTGAATCGTAAGAACAGTCAGCGAATCCGAAGACACTGCCCGGATATTGCTGAAGCCCTGTTCCTTCAACGCAGTCTTGAGCGTCTCCAAACCCGCCTGCGCACGCACGGGAGAGCACACGCAAAGCAGGAAAGCCGTCACCAGCAGACCTTTACGAAACACACAAGCGAACTTTTTGTCAAACATCTTAGTCCGAATACACTATTCGAAGTCACAAATATAGTCAATCTTTGCAATTTACGCAAACATTTTCCTTTATTTTCTCAACAAATCCAACAAAAACTCAACATTACATGTGGGAGAAGCCCAGCTCGTGCAGAAACGGGCCACTCTGCGACCATCCGGGAGGTCCTTCCACAACTGGTAACCGACACGTCCGTCAAAGCGGGACACAAGTTCCCGTGGAAGAATGGGAAATATCTGATTGGTAAAACTTTGTACAAAGAACTCGCACCCTGCGGCAGCGAATCCGTCGCGCAGCAGCGCAGCCTTTCTGTCCGCGTCACGGGCCAAGGTGAGATACAAATTGTCCCCCATACCGTTTACGCCTGTCAGGTCACCCTGTCCGGTAGACAACAAGGTTTCAAACTGTAATCCGAGCAATCTACCTTTTGCAAGCATACCACCGCCTTGCTTTATGAAATATCGGAAGTCTTTTTTCAGCCTTTCATTACAAATCACAACCGCCTCCCCAAACAATGCACCTTGCTTTGTCCCGCCAATATAGAATACATCACACAGAGAAGCGAGGTCTGACAAGGTCAGATCGCACTTTTCGGAAGCAAGCCCATAACCCAGACGAGCTCCGTCAACGAATAGAGGAATACCGTATTCTTCGCAAGCTTGCTTTAAATCTGAAAGTTCTTCACGAGTATAGAGAGTACCCAATTCAGTGGGATAAGAAATGTACAGCATCCCAGGCTGAACCTCGTGCTCAGGCCCATCCTGACCGAAATGTTCCTTAAGACAGGCCTCAACATCCGATGCACACAGTTTTCCGTCCACGGACGGCAGCGGAATTACCTTATGCCCCGTATGCTCTATGGCTCCAGTCTCGTGGACATTGATATGGCCGGTGGAAGCGCACATCACTCCCTGATATGGCCTGAGCACCGAAGCAATCACCGTTGCATTGGTCTGAGTGCCTCCGACCAGAAAGTGCACGTCGGCATCCGGACGCCCGCACAGACGCCGTATCAGATTGCGCGCACCCTCACAATAATCGTCGCAACCATACCCGGCCGTCTGTTCAAGGTTTGTTTCCTGCAACCTGCAAAGAATCTGAGGACAGCAGCCCTCAAGATAATCACTGTTGAAAAATATCATATTCTGAATCTTATTATCCTATTTCCGGTAAAAGTCCCTGTACCACACGGCAAAAGCCCTAAGCCCCCGCCTCAATGATGTCGAAGGTCTGAATCCGAAATCCCTCTCCAGCGCAGTGGTGTCGGCGAATGTCACAGGCACGTCTCCGGCCTGCATAGGAACAAGTTCCTTATGTGCATCAAAGTCATAATTTTCAGGAAGAACTCCGGCACGGATAAGCTCCTCCTGAAGAATCTGCACGAAATCCAGAAGATTCTCCGGACTGGAGTTTCCTATGTTATAAATCTTGTAGGGCGGCAGCGGCAAGCCGTCTCCGCCCACCCTTTTGGCCGGAGATCTGTGCATCACACGCTGAACGCCTTCAACTATATCGTCAATGTATGTGAAATCGCGTTTGCAATTGCCATAATTGAATATCTTTATGGTTTCACCTTTCAGAAGTCTGTCAGTGAAACCGAAATAGGCCATATCGGGACGTCCGGCAGGACCATAGACGGTGAAAAACCTAAGTCCTGTACTCGGAATATTGTAGAGCTTGCTGTAACTGTGCGCCAGCAACTCGTTGCTTTTCTTGGTTGCAGCATAGAGGCTGACCGGATTGTCCACTTTGTCCTCTTCGCTGAACGGGACCTTTGTATTGCCGCCATAAACGGAGCTCGACGAAGCATATACCAGATGCTCGACAGGGTAATTGCGACAGGCCTCCAGAATGTTGTAGAAGCCTATGAGATTGCTTTCGATATAGGCACCCGGGTTTGTGATGCTGTAGCGCACTCCCGCCTGAGCGGCAAGGTTCACCACTATGTCGAAGCGGTGTTTCTCGAAAAGACTGTCGATGAGCGTCTTGTCGGCAAGATTTCCTTTGACGAAAGTATATCTGCTCTCGGGATGATTTTCCGCTTCGGCCTCTATCTTCCGTAGGCGGTATTCCTTCAGGCTGACGTCATAATAGTCATTTAAAGAGTCCAGGCCGACAATTTCTATGGGCGATTCCGTCCTGAGCAGTCTGAGCACCAGGTTGCTTCCTATGAATCCGGCTGAGCCGGTTACCAGAACATTCATTTGTCCAAACGTTTTTACCTGTTCAAAATTACTTTGCAAATGTCTGCTGTACCTCGCTGTAACTCTCCAGATTGCCTATGTCATACCTCCGCCCCGGCATAAGCATCGCGTGCACGGGAGCGTTTGCGCACAGCCAGGCGAGATAACTTCCAGGGGTTCGGGAGAGATTCCGTTCTGCTTGGGGCTGTATGCCAGATATATGCCTTTGTCTATGGCGATTCCGGTTACCTTACCGTGCTGATGATCTGAATGGGCGCCTATAGGACATATCCTGTACGGGCAGAACGCCACCTCCTGCGGCTCCCTTTTATACAGTTCAAAAAAATGTTGTTCGCAGAGCATGGATGGGTCACTATTTGTTTGCCTCGATATGGCCCTTATAGTCCTCCATTGAGGCCTGGATAATGTCTTTGGCGGTTTTTGCATCATACAGGCTGATGAACTGCATTCTCTTCTTCGAGTCGCCGGGGATGTCCTTGTATGTGGTGAAATAATGGATCAGGCGTCTGGTTATCTCCTTCGGCAGGTCTTCTATATCTGTGATATGCCCGTAAACCGCATCATTCTTGAGTACGGCAATAATCTTGTCGTCGGCCTGATCATGGTCCAGAAGGCGCAGACCGCCTATGGGAATGCAGTTGACCAGAATATCCCCGTGCGTGACGTCCTTTTCCGTAAGCACGCATACGTCAAGCGGGTCTCCGTCACCGGACACGTCATAACGGGCAATGGCCTCGTTGGTGAAACGGGCCATCTTCTCGCCGCAGAAGGTGCGCGGGATGAAACCGTACAGCGACGGCACTATGTTGGAAAACTTCTGGGGCCTGTCGAGTGACAGGTATCCGGATTTCTTGTCAACTTCGTATTTGACGGTATCTGTCGGCACTATTTCGATGAAAACCCTAAGTACATCGGGGAAGTCAGGACCCTGTTCAATGCCGTGCCAGGGATGGGCTTTCTGCGTAATAATCATTTCTCTTTGAATTATAAGACCTGCAAAGTTACAAAATTATTGTTTACCTTTGAACGGATTAGGACTATGATATGGAAAAACAGCGTGAAATCTGGGTGGACTGGCTGCGCATCACAGCCTGCTTTCTCGTTATGATGGTGCACAGCACCGAACCTTTTTATCTGGGAGGAGACGGCTCGCTCATACTGACGGAGACGGATGCTTTCTGGGCGGCGGTTTTCGACAGTTTCGCCCGCGCCTGCGTCCCCCTGTTCGTGGTGGCATCCAGCTACCTGCAGTTCCCCATCCGTTACAGCACCGGAGAATTTTTCAGGAAAAGGGCCGTCAGAATAATCATTCCTTTCGCAATCTGGACCATTGTCTACGCTCTTGCATGGGGTGAGCCAATCAGTAATTTCAAGGACCTGCTTCTCAACTTCAACTATGCAGCGGGACATCTCTGGTTCGTCTATATGCTCGTGGGCCTCTACCTGCTGATGCCGCTGCTTTCTCCCTGGGCCGCCAAAGTGGGCGGAAAAGAACTGCTGTGCTACCTGTGCCTGTGCTTCCTGACAACACTCATTCCATATGTTCGCGAGTTCGGGATGGACGGTAAGGACGTATATATCTTCGGCCCGGGCGGAATTCCGATGCAGGCGCCGTATCCCCTGTGGGGAGAAGCCTGCTGGAACAGCTTCGGTCTTTTCCATTATCTCAGTGGATTCATAGGATATATACTGCTGGGGCTTTACCTGCGAAGGTTCGTTACCGAATTCAGCTGGGGCAGAACCCTTGCCACGGCGCTCCCCTGCTATCTGGGCGGTTTCGTCCTCTGCTCCGCAGGATTCCTGAACAGGGTGGCCGCCACTGCCGGAGGCAGTCTTCTGAATGACGGGCACCTGTTTGCCGGCTGCACCTTTCCCGTCGGAGGAGACTGCAGCATAGCCGCAGGATGGGAGATTCCATGGACCTTCTGCGGTGTAGGAGTTGCGCTTATGACCGTCGGATGGATACTCTTTTTCAGAAAATTCAATTCCGAAGGAAGGTTTTACAGGAAGATTGTGCTACCAGTATCGAAGGCCGGCTACGGAATGTATCTTGTCCATATGCTGGCGCTGAGTACATACGCAACGCTGTTCCGCAACACCTTGGGCATCGGCACTGAAGGCTGTCTCGGCATAATGACCACACCGGTTGAAATCATCGCCACAGCCGTATGCGCGTATGTGACCGTAGCGGTGATATGCACGGCTCTGCAAAAGATTCCCGTCGCGGGTAAATGGCTTGTCGGGTAAAGGGATTACAGCGGATAGTTTTTGATATAAAATACACGTGTAGCAATGAAACTTGACTCGTACCCTACGGCAGTATATATCTTTGCATGCGTTAACAATCAGTGCACAGATGTTATGAACAAAAATCGTTTGAAAATCGGGGAGTTCTCACGCCTTGGAAGAGTCACGGTGCGGGCCCTGCGACATTATGAGGAGATAGGTCTCCTGCGGCCGGAAATCATTGACCGCGAGACGGGCTACCGCTATTATGCCGTGGGCCAGTTGCAGAAGATTCAGAGCATCACAACGCTCAAGGCCCTTGGATATTCTCTTGAAGAGATACGTGACCTATGGGAAGATGACAGTCATTTCCCTTCAATCGAGTCTCTTGAGGAGAAGATCAGGACTTGTAAAGACGAACTTGAGATGCTGAAAGCACGCGAACGAATGCTTAAGGCTGTGGTGGCTTCCCAAAAGAAATTACACAAAATGGAAAAAGTTTATTTTGAAAGCCTGCCTGCAATCACCGTTGCATCACACCGCACAATCATCCCTTCTTACGAAGACCTCGG
>JAZLKN010000050.1:0-48073 GCA_045597605.1 Candidatus Cryptobacteroides sp.
ACATCTATATCATAAATATTATAATTGCAATCACAATAGTGAAACAGAGTATCATAACGCGTTTGGAAATCACGAATCTTATTCTTGATATCGTTATCTACTATCGTAATTATTGTTTTGCGCCCATCTTTAAAATGAAAAGAATATGCAATTGTAGTCGAAAGAGCCCTGCTAAATGAAGTCATTCCATAAATTGTGAAAAAGACATTGGAGGTCTCATTATTGGTGTAGCTGTTGGCTGATTTCGTTATTATTGGTTGTATATTCTTTAAGAATACTTCTGCCTTACATTCATTGATATTCAAGACACTTTCATTGAATGAGTCACAATCTTTAGGATTATTAACATATGTTGGGTTGCCATTCTCGTCCTTAACATCAGTCCCAACCAACTGATAAGACTTCATGGTTGATTGGCTACCCATTAATACAAAGCAATTTGGCTTCAAAGGGGAACCTGAAATATCAGCACTCTTCTTTTGTAGCTCCGACTTCTGCTGCATTATTATTTCCCTTAAGTATTTTAGGCATTGAAGGCTGATAAAATCATGATATGGTTCATTGTCCTCACCTATTACAAAAATATAATCTGCAAATCCCGCATTTGCCTTCTCGAGATTAATTTTATTATCTCGCCTATCGTAGTAAAAAGTAATGCGATTTAATAATTTATCATCATTCAGATATGCGCTGATTTCATCTTGAAGAGGTACTATTGGCCTGTTGGCCATTATTACAATTTGTTTATTATTATATTTCTTATCCGCAGAGATGGCGCTTAACATGCCAGAGAGGACCTTGGTTGAACCAATGATAAGAATATGATGATTGAACTTATACCTGGATTCGCCCCTCTTGTAGGATTCGCTAATATTTACAAATATGTTACTGACAATAGAAATTAATACGGCTGTAAATAATAGAGCTCCTACAAGCGTTACCGATAAACGGAAAATATCATATTCCCCTTCTCCGCCAAAAACCCCCGGGTCTAGATACAATGCAATAATATCTTGCCAATGAATAATATCTGGGCCGATAAATAATCTTGCTAAGAGCATGAAAATTCCAAAAGAAATACCTATCAAGGCAAACGCCCACAATAACTGAGTAGCAGTTCCCTTCGATATGTTTTTGGCAAACATTCGACGAATATCCGAGCGTATTATTCCAAATTTCAAATGTAAATTCATAATGATATTATTATTCATAAGTTTTATTCAGTCGGCTGGTTGTAGCTGTTGGATCATCCGAATTGCTCCGATATTGTGTTGTCTTTCGACATAAGTTTGACGCTCAGCACTTTTTTATTTGTCCAGTGAAAGCCTGACTGCACATCAACAAGGTCATATTCCATCCTGACAAACACCTCCTGGCGGCTCAGAGTGCCGATATTGAAACTGCGCCGGTAGTCGTGCAGGGTGAACGTCACGCGGCAGCCGTCATCGCACTTGCCGCAGCAACTCAGCTTGTAGCCGGGATTACAGTCATAGCCGTAGGCGTGGACCTTTATGCGGGCGATTATGCAGAAGCCGTCAGGTATGTCTGGCGTGGCCCGGCACTCTATATTCAGCGTGGAGGAGTCCGATTCGCTTATGCCGGTCAGTTTCAGACTCACCTCCGGCACGCTTGCCGGACTGCTGACGGGGTCGGGAATGCTTTCACGGCCGGTGGATGCCAGCTGAAGATAGCAGGATAAGAACAGATTATAGCCCGACAACCTGCTGCCATCATTATAAGGCCATGAATGCGGTCTGGCCTTCTCGCCCAGCCTGTTCCACTGCTCTTGTTTGTCTGTCGTCAGGCCTTGCCAAGCTGCGACTCCACGGGCCGTAACCTGATGATGTGTCTGCTGCCTCTTTGTATTCGAGTATTCGGTCTTGCCCTTCCCTCGGAAGTGACCGCAGTGATATTGCCTGCCGACCCACTCAGCCTGCCAAACACAAATTCATTCTGCAATATGTCCAACTCTTCCTTCTTCATCTTAGCATTGCCTTCAAGTTTCTGACTTTTATTGGTGCCTTCCATCTTCCTTTGATGTCCCTATTTGCAACATAGTATCTTGACATACTGCGATGCTCAGAGGTAGCAACGAGCTACCGGGGAGGAATATCATATAATTATCCCATTTCTGTCATCAGGTTCTTGCGGCCGAGGAGGCTGAAGATGGTGATGGAGTTGTCTTCGTTGAGTATTCTGAGCGTCCGGAGGATTTCGTTCAGGGTGGAGCCGCTGGTGGTTATATCGTCAATCACGAGGATGTTCTGGTTCCTGATGGTGGTGCAGAGTTCACGATGTTCGTCCGTGGTGGTCTGTAACACAGCTTCATATTTCCTTAGTGTAGGCTGTGCGAACCGGTAGATGTAGCGGAGCATATACTGGTTGACCTGACTGGAGGACTCGGGGTAGATGACGAGGTCGTAGTCGTAGAGGTTGATCTTGCCGTCCAGGTCGTTGATAGCCTTCTGGATGAAATGCGAGAGGTTCTCGTCTTTCTGGATGGAGGGCGGGAATTTGACGTACTGGATGAACTTCGTCCTGGTTTCGCTGTCGATTTCGGGCTCGAATTCGTAGCCGTAGTAGAAGCATTTGCCGAATGCCTCCACCTGATAGCCACTGCCTGTGAGGGTTATCAGGTCGCTCGTTCCATCGTGCTCGAAGTCGAACTGGAACTTCTGCTTCTCTATGTCGAAGGTTATACCCATAATTTATGTTTTTAACTTGTAAAGGTTGTGGTTTTCGGGTTTGCACGTCACGCGAGCGACTGGCGGGTTGCGCAAGGGGTTCAAGTTTCTGTGTTTTCAACGACGGAATTTGACTATGCAATCGATGCAGATTGGGGTGTCGGACGATTCTTCCATGAATATGTTGGCCGGATGCATGTCTTTGAGATGGGACGCTCCTGGGCTTCGTCTATCTGCCAGTTTGTTGGCGCTGTTTGGCTTCCTGAAGCATTGCCACCAGAGCTAAGGCTTTCTCGCGTGAGATGACATACGATGAGCGCTCCAATGAGGAGCGGACCAGCTGAGCAGACTCCTGCATGCTCTGGCTGATTAAATGGAAGAAGGTCTCTTGTGCCATCAGTGTTTGTTTTTTATCTGTTGCAAACGACGATAAATCTCATTGCGAACATTCTCGCTCGATTGGCGTGCAGATTCGGCCACCTGCTCCATAATGGCATGAAGCATCTCATCTGTAGGCTCTTCCATTGAAGAAAGCCGATATGATTGCAATTCTTGTGTTGACATTTATTATCGATTAATTCGTTTTTGCTCTTTGGGATTCGAAAACTGCTGATGCCTCGCGTTTTGCGCAAGGGTTACATATCACCTGACCAACCGTGGCCAAGGTCCCAATGCTCGTCATATACGAATTCGAAGTACGGGAGGGCGAATTCCTTTTCTATCATTTGAGAGAGCTCAGCTTCAATGGGTTTGGCCCACTGACCTACGAAGACGATGAACTTGTTGATATTCCAGGTCACGCGGCCTCTCGGCACTTGGGTGTAGTCGCCTTTGAACTTGGTGGCCTCGCCTGTCGCCTGGGCGCGGAAGTATTCCTTGGCCCATATCTGCCGGTGCAGGTGAGGATAGTTGATGAACGGCAGGCCCTGTTCGGCCGCTTCTTCTACCTGTTTTGGTGTGAGTTCCTGCTTGCGGATGCCGAAGAGGGCCTTGTCCTGCGGGTCGAACCAGAAGATTCCGACCTGTGGCATAGGTTCGTCCAGGACCCGCATCGCCTCCATCTGCTGTTGTATCTCGTTATCTGACATATATTGCTATTTTGTTGGTTTGCGCAAGATTACATCTGCGATTTGAGGTAGAGTTTGCGGACGAATTTCATGTCGTGGTCTGTCATTATCTTGACGAGCTGTTCGAAGCTGGTCTTGCGAGGGTTCCAGCCGAGGAGGGTCTTGGCCTTGGTGGGGTCGCCGAGGAGCTGCTCGACTTCGGCAGGACGGAAGTATTTGGGATCGACTTCGACGAGGGTTTTGCCGACAAGGGCCGCCAGTGCGGCAGGTGCGCCATCGGCTACAGATACGCAGATGCCTTTTTCATCTACTCCTTCTCCTTCCCACTTGAGCTCTATGCCCACGTTCCTGAAGGCGAGGGTGGCAAATTCGCGTACCGTGTGGTATTCGCCCGTTGCGATGACGAAGTCTTCGGGTTTCTCCTGCTGGAGGATGAGCCACATGCATTCCACATAGTCCTTGGCATAGCCCCAATCTCTTAATGAGTTGAGGTTGCCCAGATAGAGTTTGTCCTGGTAGCCTTGGGCGATGCGGGCTGCGGCAAGGGTTATCTTGCGGGTCACGAAGGTTTCGCCCCTGCGCTCGGATTCGTGGTTGAAGAGGATGCCGTTGACAGCGAACATGCCGTAGGATTCACGGTAGTTCTTGGTTATCCAGAAGCCGTATTGCTTGGCCACTCCGTAGGGGCTTCGCGGGTAGAAGGGGGTTGTTTCCTTCTGGGGGACTTCCTGCACGAGGCCGAAGAGTTCGGAGGTGGATGCCTGATATATCTTGCATTTCTTTTCGAGGCCGAGGATGCGGACTGCTTCGAGGAGTCTCAGGACGCCCGTGGCATCGGCTTCGGCTGTGTATTCGGGGCAGTCGAAGGAGACTTTGACGTGGCTCTGTGCGGCTAGGTTGTATATTTCGTCGGGCTGGACGGTCTGGATGATGCGCACGAGGGAGGAGGAGTCGGTCATATCTCCGTAATGGAGGTTGACAAGACGTTTCTGCTTCATGTCCCTGACCCATTCGTCGAGGTAGAGGTGCTCGATGCGGCCTGTGTTGAACGAGCTGCTGCGACGGATGATGCCGTGTACTTCATAACCTTTCTCCAACAGGAACTCCGCCAGAAAGCTTCCGTCCTGTCCTGTGATACCTGTGATAAGTGCTGTTTTCATTTATTTATCTTATTTTATTACATTCCGGGCCTGCGGATTTTGAGGCCGAAGGCTTCGGGGTGGGCCTGCGTGAAGCTTTTTGCGTCTGTGACCACACAGGCGAGGTAGCCTCCGCCTCCGGCTCCGGGCATCTTCCAAGCGAGAACATCGTTTTCGCTGGACCAGCGGTCGATGTAGCTCTTGACGCTTCCCTGTATCATTGCGGGGAACATTGCGGTCTGGGCTTCGAAGGAGGCTTTGTATGCCGCTGCAAATGCACCGAGGTCCTTCGCCATTATTGCGTTCCAGCAGTCGTCGGCTGCCTTGGCGAGAGCTTTCACCTTGGCTTCCGTGATGTCTTTGCCTTCGACCACACTGCAGCCTTGCGGGCGGGGGTCCATCGGTATCATCACGAGATGGCTTTCGAGCCACTGGAGGGTGGCTTCGTCCTGACAGGTCTCGATGCGGTCGGGCCAGAAGTGGTTGTCGTACCAGTGGCGGCAGAGGCCGGGGATGCAGATACCGATGGCGTCCTGGGCTCCGCTGATGATGCCGTCTTCACGTTCGGGATTGTTTTCGAAGCAGAAGATGAGCCGTGCGAGGGTCTCGGGGTCCATATTGGGTAGCTGGTAGGGCCAGATGCGTTTGACGATGTTGCGCGTGGAGGTGGAGAGGCCGCATCTTTCCCTTATCTCAAAGGAGGGTTCGAGGGAGATGGTGATGGCCCATCCGGGGGCGTGACAGCTGACGTAGGGCTGGTCTATCCAGGTGCCGGCAAGGTCGAGGCGCGTGGGAAGCTGGCAGGGGGTCTTCTTGAGCTCGGTGGAGCTGCGGGCCTGCAAGCCTTCCTGTGGCGTGCGTTCAAGCACGATATATTGCATCCCGCGTTCTTCGCAGATTTTTCGCTTGGCTTCGGAACCTCCGTCTGAGTTGACCACAAGGATATCGGGTTTTACAATGTCGAGTGTGGGCAGGAAGTCGAGTATGCCGTCTCCCTGGTTGATGTAGGCTTCCTTGACGTATTTGATGCTGCGGACCATGAAAAGGCGTTCCTGCTCGGAATAGACGGTCTTGTGGTTCTTGTAGTGGAGTATGGTGCGGTCCGACCCTATGCCCACATAGAGGTCGCCATATTGAGCCGCCTGACGGAAGAACTCAACGTGACCGCTGTGCAGCAGGTCGTAACATCCGGATACGAAAACTTTTTTGGTGGGCATTGCTATTCTGGGGTTTGCGCGGACGCGAGTGACTCGCGTTTTGCGCAAGGTTTGACGTAGAGTGCGTAGGCCGTTACTACAGCGAAGCAGAAGTAGCTGCCGTAGAATGCGAACCGGATGAGCGAGGTCTGGGTGTCGCTCATGTTCATAATCCGCTTGAAGGCGGCCAGCAGTGTGTCGGTCATGTTGTTGGCCAGCCCCCACAACAGGAACAGGCTGGTCACCAATATAAACGGCAGCAGGTATTTTCTTTCGATTGTTTTCACATGGTGGGGTGTTAACTTGTTAAGTGTTAACTCGGATGATTTTGATGTTTGTCGGGTTGTTTGTTTGTTGGTTGTTCGTTGGGTGGTTTTGGTGTTCAGTTGTTATTGACCGTTGGTGTCGAAGATTTTCTCCATCAGCTGCCACTTCTGGTTTGAGGGCAGCGAGGGGTCCGCCCCCTGAGCCTTGGCCACATAAGCCTCCCATTCCGCCTGCCGAGGCATTTTCGCCAGACGCTCCCAATCTCTGTCCCAATCGAAGTCATCGACCGTATCGCATATCATAAAGGCCTGTGTCCCATTGAGATATATCTGCATATCGAGTATCCCGACAGCCCTCTGCCCTTCGATAATCTCCGGCCACACGTGTGCGTGCACCTCGCAATACTTCCGCATCATCTCCGGATCTTCCACAAGCTTCAATGTCTGACAGTAGCGTTTCATTGTGTGTTTCGGTTGTTTCTTGTTTCTGGTTTCAATCTTTCTATACACTTCTGCAGGCTCTCGGTCCAATACGGAACCTCAACTCCAAAGGTCTCTTTTATCTTGGTCTTGTCGAGTACCGAGAAGGCCGGTCTGGTGACGGGGCTCGGGAACTCGGAGGAGTGGCAAGGGAGGACGTTGCAGGCGGTCTGGCCGCTGAAGTGCTGTATCATCTTGGTGAAGTCGTACCAACTGCATACTCCCTCATTACTGAAATGATAGATGCCGGAATTGGGATAAGGGAATGCCGGATCAGGTCCGGCATGACGGTTGTAGTCTTCCAAAACCACGATTATCGCTTTGGCAAGGTCAAGGGAATATGTAGGGGTGCCGACTTGATCAAACACAACTTTCAGTTCCGGCTTTGTGGCGGTGAGGGAGAGCATCGTCTTGCAGAAGTTCTTGCCGAATTCGCTGTAGAGCCAGGCAGTGCGGATTATCACATAAGCCCCAGCGGGAAAGGCACCAAAAACCCGTTGGATTGCTTGTTCCCCGTGGAGTTTGGTCAGGCCATAGACTCCGGTGGGGGTGCCAGTCTGGTCTTCGCGGCAAGGCACGTTGTACGGCTCGCGGCCGAAGACATAATCCGTGGAGATATGCACCAACAAACCGCCGACTTCCTTCATCGCAATAGCGAGGTTCTCGGGGGCCGTCGCATTCAGTTTCTCTACCAGTTCGAATCGGTCAGGATCCTCAGCCCCATCAACGTTTGTCCAGGCGGCACAGTTGACGATGGCACCGATGCTATTCCGCCTGACGTATTCCTTTACGGCTTGAAGGTCGGTGATGTCGAGATGCTCATACCCTTCGCACACGTCCGTGAAGAAGTATGTGTCCTTGCTGCCCTTCGAGCAGATTTGCATCTCGTTGCCGAGTTGGCCGTTTGCACCTGTTACAAGTATGTTCATTTCATTAGTACGTGAATGGTGTTTCGAAGTCTTTGAGTAGCGGATGCCCCAGATCTTTTTCGCTAAGAACCGCTTTGTCGGTAGGGATGCGCCAGTCGATGCCGAGGCTGCTGTCCAGGATGCTGATGCCTCCGTCGGCCTGTGGAGCGTAGAAGTTGTCGCACTTGTACTGGAAGACTGCCGTCTCGCTGAGGACGGCAAAGCCGTGGGCGAAGCCTTTGGGTACGAAGAACTGGCGGTGGTTGTCTTCGGTGAGTTCGACCGCAACGTGCTTGCCGTAGGTAGGGCTACCCTTGCGGATATCAACCACCACATCAAGCACACTGCCTTTGACGCACCTGACGAGTTTGCTCTGGGTGTAGGGCGGCCTTTGGAAGTGGAGCCCGCGTAACACTCCGTAGGTGGACATCGATTCGTTGTCCTGCACGAAGGTGATATCAAGGCCGGTCTTCTCCTTGAACTCGCGTGCGTTGAAGCTCTCGAAGAAGTATCCTCGGGAGTCCCCGAAAACCTTGGACTCAATGATGAGCGGGCCCGGTATGTTTGTCTCTAGGATTTGCATTTGCAAAATTGAATTAAATCTTCTCCAAAAACTCCGCTCCGATGTGGCAGGTTGCAACCGCGGTGAAGCAATTGATGGACACCACGAGGCGTTGGTGGCCCTTGATTCGCTTGACAACACCCTCTGCTCCTTCGAACACTCCCGCAATGACGCGAACCCTGTCGCCTTTGAGGAATTCCTCAGTGATATCGGTCAGAGGAATCAGCTCGTCGGAGACGGATGTGACGAGTATGAAGTTGTTCATTTCCTTCTCAGGGATGGAGGCGGGATGCTTCCGTTCCGTGTCGAGATAGAAATAGACTTTGCCCCAGAATTCCGAAAGAAGGTCTGAGGCAAAACGCATTGTGCACCGCATAAATACGATGCCCGGGGCGAATTTTGTGCGGTAGCAGTGGATGCCGTCGTAGGCCAGGCGCTTGGCGATGACGGGAGCGGAGGCAACGATACGGGCTGCGTACCAGGATATAGTTTCTGACATTTGTTGAAGGCAGGGTATGGGAAAAGCCCCCGCCGGTTTTACCCTGAAAAAAACACTCTGGGCAGGTAGGCTTCGGTTATCGGGTTTCTCTCCGACCCGTAACTTCTGCCCCTGTACAGGCGGCTTCCGTTACAACCGGGCGTGCGCTGATGCAACTTGTGCAAAAAGGGTTCGCTCGCGCGCGCACTAAATAGGTTACAAATCTAATCAAAATATCTCAATTAACCTAATTGGCTGTGCATTTTTTCAGTCATTGACAGCAATATTTTACCCCCCCCCATACAGTTTCGCAAAATATCGGTTTGCGGACTGTGAGAAGGGTATAATTATACAGTGTGGATTTGATTGGGGTCTGTTTCAAGTGAACCGGTTCAAAACAGATCCCTGTTCCGGGATTCTACTCCAGCGGCCTGACGAGAACCTCGGTCACATCCTTAAGGGAGTTCTGGAGGGCATCAAGGTCTGTGGGGATGTCCGTTCCGCCGTAATGATAGGGAATGAACACCTGCGGACGTATCGCCTTCACAACGTTCACGCACTGCTCCACGGTCATAGTGTAGGGCTTGTTGCAACACACAAACGCGATATCGATGTCCTTTATGGCGAGGACGTCCTCATTGTCCTCCGTATCGCCCGAAACATAAATACGCTTGCCTGCAACGGTGATTATATAGCCCGCATCGCCACGCTCTTTCGGATGGAAGGCGAGCTGTTCGGGGCTGATGTTATAGGCCGGAACGGCCTCGACGGAAACCTTGTCGAAAGGCTCTATGACAGTGCCTACGGATAGCTTTGTATAGCCGTCCGCCTTGCCTGTCAATATCTTCACGGCATTTGTGTCCAGGTGGTCGAAGTGGTCGTGGGTGACAAGAATCAGGTCAGCCACGGGCTCCCCTGCCCAATCGACGTTCTCCCCTACCGGATCGACGTAGATATGCTTGCCCAGCGCTTCGATGCCGATGGAAGCGTGACCGTAGTAAGTAAAGGTGATTTCGGTGCCGTCTTCGGCCTTGAAAGTGTCCTGAGCGTACTTGGAAGTTTCTTTTGAGTTGCAGGAAATCAGTGCAAGTGTTGCCATTGCAGCAAGGATTGTTTTGTTAGGCATAATGATATTCGTTATTTGATGCATTTCTTGTAAATTTCTTCAAAGATTCTGCGCAGGAGGGCTTCATCACGGATGATTTCCCGCAGGCGTTCCAGCTCCGCGGCATTGGATGACTCCGGAATCCACAACTTGAGGTATCCTCCTTCGGCATATTTCTCGTGAAGATGCTCGAGAGTCCGCTGCCAATGGCCTTCCATATCCAGTTCCGGATAATGTTCCAGGCCATATTGGATGGTGCGCCTGATAACAGTCTCGGGAATGATCTGGCGGTCGGCCTCAGCAACAATACGGCCGTAGATGCTCCTCGGTTCGTGGTCCGATGACGCGCGATGGTCTTCAGCCGCCTGGGCAATAGTCTCTATCTGTTCCTGCGTGAACCACTTGCGCAAATCCGCATTCCCACGTATGATTCTCCCCGACACCAGATGATGTGTCTTGCGGTCTTCGCACAGGCCCAGGTCGTGACAGGCGGCCGCCATAGCCACAACATCAACGTCCACGTCGTAGTACCGGCTCATCCGGAAAGCGGAGCGGATCACCCCGTTCACGTGGTCCACCCTGTGTGCCGGGTCGAAGCCTTCGTATTGCGGAACAATTCTGTTTCGGATATATTCAAGTATTTCAGGATCAATCGTATTCATTGTTCCTTACAAAAATACGCAAAAACGTTTGTCCCATCAAGGAAATCCCGCTCTTTTGAGTAAATTTGCAGGCTATGAAACGTATCCTGTTTATCTGCCACGGCAACATCTGCCGCTCCCCTATGGCGGAATTCATCCTGAAGGCCCTTGTCAGGGCAAAAGGTCTCGAAGGAGAATACCACATCGAGAGTGCCGCCACCTCAACGGAAGAAATCGGCAATCCAATCTACCCGCCGGCAAAAAGGTGCCTCAGCTGTCACGGTGTTGCCTTTGACCCCGACAAAAGGGCAAGGCAGGTGACCCCGCAAGATTATGACCGCTTCGACAGGCTAATCTGTATGGACGAGAACAACCTCCGGTGGCTGCGCAGAATCATCCCCTCGGACCCTGCGGGAAAAGTTCATCTGCTGATGTCATACACAGGTTCAAGGCGAAGTGTGGCCGACCCCTGGTACACCGGCGATTTTGAGACCGCCTTCCGGGATATTCTCGAAGGATGCGAGGCAATGTTGGATTTCAGAGCATTGAAGCTATGAGACTTGTTATTCAGAGAGTTAGGGAAGCCTCCGTCACCATCGGGGGCAGTTGCCGGACATCCATAGGCGCGGGCCTTTTCATACTGGTCGGAGTGGAGAACGGCGATACCGAAGAAGATGCCAAGTGGCTTGCCGCCAAGACCGCGGGAATGAGAATATTCAATGATGACAACGGGGTTATGAACCGCGACATCGTCGAATCCGACGGGCAGATACTTGCCGTCTCCCAGTTCACCCTCACGGCATCCACCAGAAAAGGCAACCGCCCCTCATACATACGTGCGGCAGGTCACGACCTGGCCATTCCCCTGTACGACAGATACTGTGAACTCCTCGCAGAAAATGCCGGCAGACCGGTCCACAAGGGCGTTTTCGGCGCCGACATGCAATGCTGTCTCATCAATGACGGCCCCGTGACCATCATCATCGACTCAAGAATCAGAGAATAGACGGGCCCGGAAGGTTCCGAAAAATTTCAGGTAGCGAGCCGGAAGATTTCAGACTGCGAGCCGGACACCGACGCAGCATCGGTGAGAAAATCAAGCCTTTTACTTACCAAACGACTCCCAACCCCCCAACGGTAAGAAAAACTGGCATTTTCCTCACCGGATCCTTGCTATTGAGGCGAGAAACCCCTATCTTGGCTTGCCAAAACTTAAAGCTAAACTATGAACAGTTTCTCCGACTTCGAAAGGGACTGCCAGGCAGCCTTTTTATCACGTGGTAAAGCATACCACGCCTACACCTCCGGCAAAGAAATGCCGATTCTCTTCACAACTCCCCAAGAACAGGCATTCGTAATGAATGTCATCGCATATGCCGCGTTCCGATTCAACGGATTAATCAAAATCATCGCTTTCACCGTGATGGACAACCACTTACACTTTTTAATCATTGGAGAGAAGGAGTGTATAGATAACTTTTTCAATTGCCTTAACAAAAAATTGAAGAGAACAATACCAGAAGCTGGTAGAATGAAGCCATCCTTCAAGCCGATAAAAGATATGAACGGTATGCGTAACAATATTGTCTATATCAATCGCAACGGCTTCGTCGCCAATCCCGACTACACACCGTTCTCCTATCCTTGGGGAACAGGCCGATACTACTTCAACGCTATGGAATGCAACGGTTCGTACGGTGAAATTCCTTTCGAGTTAAAGCGGTCAATGCTCAGGGGCAGAGTGGAGAAATTTCCCTCAGATTGGCAGGTAATGGACACCGGCACCACAAAAAGCACAGTAGCTGCGGGCACAACTGACACCGGCACCATCGCACATGTCGCTCCCCCATCCTTCTGCGACATCCGCCTCGGCATGGCGATGTTCCGCGATGCGCACCACTACTTCGCTGCCGTCAGCAAGAACGTAGAGGCCTATAGCGACCTGGCTTTGGAACTGGATGACGGAGAGTTCCTTACGGATCAGGAGCTGTTCTCCCAACTACTCCAGAAAGTGCGCGACCAGTACCATGTAGCATCTATCCGCGAGCTGACGAAAGCCCAACGCCTCGACCTTGCCCGTACCCTCCATTACGATTACCGTTCCTCCAACGGCCAGATCCGCCGTGTACTCGACCTCACGCAATACGAGGTGGACAGCCTGTTTCCACTGGGTAAAAAGAGCCACGAACAGCCCGCACGCGGTGTATGATGCGGAGTGCCCGCAGTGGTACCCGTGTGTGGCAGTGCCCGCAGTGGTGCCGCGGGGGCGAAGCTACCGTTTTTTGGGGTTGGCGGGAAACCAGCCCTTCTTTACGCGCTTCTCCTGGTGGAAGAGTTCCAGAATGGACCAGAAGCAGCTGAAGCCGACAACGCCGAGAATTGAGGACAAAACCGTGTCGGAGACATACAGAGCGGCTGCGCAGAAAGCGAGGCCCGCGAGGGCGAACATCCACCAGCACCCCTTGCCGAGGTAATACTCAGCCTTGATGACGATTGGGTGGAAAACACCGATTATAATGAAGGCGGATGCGCCTAGAATGATACCAGCGAAATTCATCGTCGCCTAGAAATGTTCGAGTTCCTGCTCCTTCACGAACGAATCGAAACGGGCGGTCGCGTCCTTGAAATAATAGACTGCGGTATTTCCGTCATTTTCGTCATACATCCCGCGAAGCTCCGGATACGCATCCAGCATCGCCTTTTTCGCCTCGATCCGCTCATCCTCGATCAGCGTTCCGCTCAGACGGAGCCAATTTGCCTGCCCGTCAAAACAGCATATCTCCACCTTGGGATTGGCCGCAATCTGCTTTGCCACATCCTTCTTGTGACCCGTCTGAATATAGATTTTGCCCTCGAAAATGTTTACGGTCCCGAACGGGCGCACGCGAGGCCGGTCACCATCCACGGTCGCCAGATAATACGTGCTGTGGCAATTCTGTTTGATAAAATCGTAGGTTTTCTGCATAGCTTCTATGTTAGTTGATTGATACTCAGCGTGATTGGGAACCTGCAGCGGCTGTATGGAGCTCTGCGGCTGTGACGAGTTCTGCGACTGGCCGCAGGAGATGCAGACGGCCGAAATCACCGCCGCGGCGAATAGGGAAAGAAACTGTTTCATATTTCACGATTGCTTTTTGCAAAAATAGCAAATGTTCGTGAAATCGAGCCTTTTTCTTACCAAACGACTCCCAAACCCAAAACGGTGAGAAAAACTGGCTTTTCCCTTACGAAATTACTACGCGAATCGAGATGGTGTGCCAGAACGACCCTTTCACACACAACTTACCCTCAGTTGTCAAGTCAGTGCGCCGGCGAGACTGCCTGAAAGATTTTTGGAAAGCCGGGAGCCGTTACGGCGAGTGACGGGCCCGGAAGGTTCCGAAAAATTTCAGACTGCGAGCCGGCACCGACGATGTGCCACCAAACGGTGAGGAAATCGAGCCTTTCACTCACCGAATGACTCCGAGACCATCACCAAATGCTCCACAGCACAAGGGCAATCTGCAGAATCGCGAACAGAGGAACGAGGATTGTGAATTTGTAGTGTTGGGTTTTGTGATGGAAGACCCTCATCCCGGCAAAGGCCCCGATGGCACCGCCGAAGAAGGCAAAAAGAAGGAGAACCCGCTCGGGGATTCTCCATTTGTCGTGCCGGGCCTTGTATTTGTCAATGCCGAAAGCGACAAACGAGACAACGCTCATCGCAACAAGAAATCCCAATATCAGATATGTCAGAGCCATTTATAACGTTGTTTTAAAAGCTGTCGATGGCGTCCCAGACGATGTCTTTCTCATTTACGTAGCCTACGACACCATCGGTCAGCCTGACCTTGAACCAGCCGTCCCTATAGCCGAGACAGCGGTATGTTTCTGGTACATAACCCTCCTCATAGACAAGCGTTCCAACGACCCCGGTACCAGAACAGAGACCGGGACCGCCACCGGAGATGGAACCAACAACGGAACCGGGACCGCCACCGGAGATGGAACCAACAACGTAGCAGGAACCGCCACCGGGCTCCGCATAGGCATCCACCCTGCCGAAGTCCTTCAGATACACTATCCCCTTCCCGTCACAGGCATACCACACCTCCACAGAGGCACCCTCCTTGTCAACCGTGAACGTATCCTGAACGTCTCCGGTATAAGTCGTCTCATCTTCGGCAACAAAGCGCGCAACGGTACCGTCCTCCAGCACGATAACCCTCATCCGAGGCGAACTGTCCCTCAAATCCCAGACGGCCTCGTCGTCTATGACCGAAGCAATCTCCGACCGTTCACAGAGCCACAAGCCGGCAAAGACAAGTGCCAGCACCACAATGGCCGAAAATATGACAATGCTAACTTTTTTCAAGCTAACGAACTCACGATATCCGGTCACAGGCTATTTTATCGTCAGGCCGAAAGGCATAAAACTCATCTTCATCAGCCTCCAATGCGCCTTGGCAAAGGGGATGCCTATGATTGTAATGGCACACACGGCGGCCAGCATCAGATGCATAACGGCAATCTCCCACCAGCCAAAGAGTATCCACAGCACGGTGAAGCCTATCGACAGGCAACCGGCATTTTCCTTCGTAGTGACATCCACACCGAAAGGCGCAAGGGCCAGAAAACCTATCTTCATCAGCTGCACGCCAAAGGGAATGCCTATTATTGTAATGCACATCACCAGACCTGCCACAAAGTACATCAGGGCAACGAGAATGCCGCCGAAAATGAGCCAGAGTATATTTCCTAAAGTATTCATATTCAAAGACTAACTAAGAATCTGTTTTGAAATGACTAAAACAACTATCAGACAAGCAGCCTGCGAACTATCATGGAAATGGTCTTGCCGTCGGCAAGCCCTGCGAGAGTCTTGGTAGCGACACCCATCACCTTTCCCATATCGGAAGGCGCCACAGCCCCGACCTGGGCGATAATCTCCTTGAGTTTGGCCTCGACCTCCTGCTCGGAAAGCATCTTCGGAAGGTATTCCGCAAGCACCTTCTCCTCCGCCAACTCATTGTCAGCCAGCTCTTGACGGCCTGCGGCAACATATTGGTCCGCCGATTCCCTGCGCTGCTTCGCAAGTTTCTGGATAATCTTTATAATGTCGGCATCCTCAAGTTCCTTGCTGCCTCCCTCGGAAGTCTTAGCCAGCAGGATGGCCGACTTGATTGAACGTACTGCACCGAGGCGCACGGCATCCTTGGCCTTCATCGCCTCCATAATATCCTTTTGGATTTTCGTTTCAAGTTGTGACATAATATATGGTGTTAAGCAACGCAAAAATACATAAAATTGTTAAATTCGCATCGAAAAAAATCAATATGAAAAGAATACTGGAAATCATAGTGCCGCTGGCCATTCTTTGCATCACTTCAATGCTATGCGCCAGAAAGGAAGCACCGCTCAGGATGCTCATCGGCACCTACACGGAGGGCAATGAAAGCCAAGGCGTCTACCTCTTCGAATTCAATCCGGACGACGTCACATTCTCGCTCCTGGACACCGCCAGAGCCGGAAATCCGTCATTCATCATTCCCTCCGCCGACAGAAGATACGCCTGGTCTGTGGGAGAATACGATGACGGCCGCCAGTGCGCATACTCCTACCGGCTCGGAGACAGCACCATTGATGCGATAAACTGCCAATCCACCGACGGAGAAGCCTCCGGAGCGGCACCCTGCAACGTCATTGCAGTAAACGGACACCTTGTCACCTCCAACTACAGCGGAGGCACCCTTTCCTCCTTCCCAATCAACGAAGACGGCACTCTCGGGCCGCTTGAAATGCAGTTCGGCCCGCAGACCGGCGGCTCCACACATAGCCCGCACCTCCATTGCGCATTCCTTTCGCCGGACGGGAAATACCTGTTCGCCAACGACTTGGGGTTGGACGCCATTTATCGGTTCGAGCTTGAGAACGACGGCTGCCCCATCAAGGGAAGCCCCCTTACGAACGGCTCCGTGGCATACAGGTTCGACAGCCGGACCCACCCGGGGCCCCGCCACGCCGTATTCAGTGCTGACGGCAGGTTCGTGTACGTCATCCACGAGCTAGGCGACCTTCTGACCGTACTTTCCTACAACGACGGATGCCTCAGCCACGTTTCCACAGTGCCGGCATATCACGGCGAAGGCCACGGCAGCGCAGATATCCACCTGAGTCCGGACGGACGCTTCCTCTACACAAGCCACAGGCTGAAAGAGGACGGCATCTCGGTATTCGCCGTCAACCGTGAAGACAGCAGCGTCACCAACACCGGATATTGCCGCACGAGCAGACATCCCCGCAACTTTGCCATCACTCCGGACGGCAGCTACCTTCTCTGCGCCTGTCGGGACGACAACAGGGTAGAAATCTATTCGATTGACTCACAGGACGGTTCGCTCACCTTCACCGGCAAGACCATCGATATCCCCTCCCCTGTCTGTGTCCAATTTCTTTGATCAATATGCATATCCGCAAGCCCACATATGATGACATCCCGCGCATAATGGAAATATGTGCGGAAGCGAGGAGCATAATGCGCTCGAACGGCAATATGACGCAGTGGACTGGCGGCTATCCCTCGGAAGAAACGATAAGGGCGGACATCGATGCCGGCGTAGGATATGTCGTGGAAGAAGCAGACGAGGAGGGCGTGGCGTATGCCGTGGAAGAGGCAGACGAGGAGGGTTTAGAGGATGCTGGCACATCTGGAGATGACCAGGAAGCTGCCGACGGAAATGCCGTGGAGACATCCTGTCCTGGGAAGACTGCCGTGGGCTACTTCGCACTGATTCCGGGCATAGAGAAGACCTACCTCAAGATAGAGGGCGGCCGGTGGATAGATAATGACGCGTCCTATTGCACGATTCACAGGTTGGGAAGCACGAAAGCTTCACGTGGCGTGGCCAGAGCCTGCTTCGAATGGAGCTGGGACCAGTGCCACAACCTCCGCATCGACACCCACGAAGACAACGGGATAATGCGTCACTGCATAGAGAAATTCGGATTCGCCTACTGCGGGGTCATCCGCCTCGAAGACGGCTCTCCCCGCCTCGCCTATCAGAAAGTCCACCTCGTATTCAGGTGACAATGACGTCCGAACCCCATTCGGTAAGGGAATCGAGCCATTTTCTTACCGAACGCCTCTGAAACCTCAAACGGTAAGAAAAACTGGCTTTTTCCTTACGGAATGACTCCGCAGAGACCGCGGCAGTGCGCCGGCGAGACTGCCTGGAAGATTTTTGGAAAGCCGGGAGCCGTTACGACGAGTGACGGGCCCGGAAGGTTCCGAAAAATTACAGGCTGCGAGCCAGCACCGACGATGTGCTCCCAAACGGTGAGAAAATTATACGGCTCTTTTCCGCCCGGGAAGGAAGCGGTTGACGCTCTTCACGTAGGCGGCGTACTCGGGGTACTTGGACTTGCTGATATATTCGCCAAGGGTGGAGCTGCCCCAGAAGAGCAGTATCAACAGAATGGCACCACAGATAGTCCAATTAAGGATTCCGGCCCCGGCAGCAATCGAGAATATATAGAATGCCACCCAGATGGTCTGCTCGCCCAGATAGTTGGGATGACGGCTCAGACGCCAGAGGCCGCTCGTGTTGAAACCGCGGTTATACGGTGCAGGCAGTTCTTCCAGTTTCCTGCCGGCCCTGATCATCCCCCCACTTGATACTCTGGAAACGTCACAAAGCAACTTTACAAATATTTTTGTAAATTCGCATAGTTTCGTCAAAATAAACAATTGGAATATGAGAGAATTCAAGGACATAAAAATCGCAGTGGCGGGAACAGGCTATGTGGGTATGTCGATAGCCACGCTGCTGAGCCAGCACCATCAAGTGACGGCCGTGGACGTGGTTCCCGAAAAGGTGGAGAAAATCAACAGGTGCATCTCCCCTATCCAGGACGAATACATAGAGAAATACTTCGCTGAAAAGAAACTGAAGCTCAAGGCAACCCTTGACGGTGCAAGTGCCTATAGGGACGCTGACTTCGTCATCATCGCCGCTCCGACCAACTACGACCCAGTCAAGAACCATTTCGACACTTCGCACGTCGAGGAAGTCATCGACCTGGTCCTGAGCGTCAACCCCGATGCCGTGATGGTCATAAAATCCACTATTCCGGTGGGCTACACCAGGAGCCTATACGTAAAATACGCTCTGAAATTCCTGACTGATCCTGCACTCAACGGCTCGGCAGGCGCCACCGGCACACAGGACAGGAAACACTTCAATCTCCTCTTCTCCCCCGAATTCCTCCGCGAGAGCAAGGCTCTGGAAGACAACCTCTGGCCCTCGCGCATAATCGTTGGATACCCCAAGATACTTCCCACCGGAGGCGACCGCAAATGGGACGAGGAAAACGCCGCAATCAACGCCATAGGCAACCCAAAGGCCGAAGAATACGCCCGTACCTTTGCGCAGCTCCTAATCGAGGGTGCCATAGGCAGCCAGGAGACTAAGGGAAAGGCAGGCTCCGAGGATAGGACAATCAAAACGACAGGTCCTGAGGATCCCTGCAAGGGCATTCCGGTGCTGATGATGGGAATGAAGGAGGCCGAAGCCGTCAAACTCTTCGCTAACACCTACCTTGCGTTGCGCGTCAGCTACTTCAACGAACTGGACACCTATGCGGAGGTCAAGGGGCTCGACCCGCAGGCCATAATCAACGGAGTCGGTCTCGACCCGCGCATAGGAACGCACTATAACAATCCCTCTTTCGGCTATGGAGGCTACTGCCTGCCCAAGGACACCAAGCAGTTGCTGGCCAATTATCAGGACGTGCCGCAGCAGATGATGAGCGCCATCGTCGAGAGCAACCGCACCCGCAAGGATTTCATCGCCGACCAGGTGCTGAAAATGGCCGGTTACTACAACGAGAACTCCCAATACGAGTCCGGCCGCGAAAAAGAAGTGGTTGTAGGCGTGTACCGTCTGACCATGAAATCCAATTCCGACAACTTCCGCCAAAGTGCCATCCAGGGCATAATGAAACGCATCAAGGCCAAGGGTGCCACGGTCATCATCTACGAACCCACCCTGTCCGACGGCGACACCTTCTTCGGCAGCCGCGTGGTCAACGACCTCGCCTCCTTCAAGGCTCAGAGTCAGGCCATTATAGCCAACCGTTATGACAACTGTCTGGACGACGTGGCCGGAAAAGTGTACACAAGGGATATTTTCAAGAGAGACTGACATTACGATTCACCACAATATTTTTAAGAAAAAGTATGGAAAAGAAACTGACCCGTTCATTGGCCGACGCCAAACTTGCCGGAGTATGCTCCGGAATTGCAAAGTACTTCAACCTTGACCCCACCCTCGTCAGAATCATCTGGCTCGTTCTCGTCATCGCCTGCGGCATTGGTATATTGGCATACCTTATCTGCTGGTTTGTAATGCCGAAAGAGTAATGATAAGAATCGGAATCATCGGAGCCGGATGGATTGCCTGCAAGATGGCCGAGGCACTCGCTCCCCTCAAAAACGCTCAGGTACACGCAATCGCCTCACGGTCACTTGACAAAGCTACGGCGTTCGCGCAGAAATACAGAATAGAGAAGGCTTACGGCAGCTACGAGGAGCTCGTGGAGGATGCTGATGTCGATCTGGTGTACATAGCAACGCCTCATTCCCATCACTTTCCTCACGCAAAACTGGCCATAGAGCATGGCAAGGCCGCACTCGTGGAAAAAGCATTCACGGCAAATGCCGCTGAAGCGGAAAAACTTCTGGACCTTGCCGAAAAGAAAGGTGTCTTCATCACGGAAGCCATCTGGACACGCTATATGCCACTGTCCCATAGAATCAAAGAACTGCTGGATGGTGGGGCGATAGGTGAACCGCGTGTGCTGACAGCCACCCTCTGCTACCAGATGGAGCAGAAGGAGAGAATACTTCGTCCCGACCTGTGCGGAGGAGCTCTTCTGGACCTGGGAGTCTATGTCCTGAACTTTGCGAGAATGTATTTCGGCACTGACATCACAAAGACAGTGAGCAATTGCCACATAGGGTCCACTGGAGTCGATATGACGGAAAGCATATCTCTCAGCTTCGCAGACGGCAGGATGGCCAACCTGCAATCCTCGGCCCTGGTCCTGAACGACCGTCAGGGCATAATCAGCGGCTCCGAAGGATACATCAGGGTGGACAACGTGAATTGCCCGGAATGTGTGGAAGTATGGAGGGATTACAAGCTCGTGGAAAGCTACGGTGTCAGTCCCGACTTCGTCAACGGTTACGAGTATCAGGTTCTGGAGTGCAAACGCTGTCTGGAGAACGGCCTCAAGGAATCGCCTATGATGCCGCACGCCGAGACGCTGTCTATTATGAAACAAATGGACGCCCTCAGAAAGGAGTGGGGCGTCCACTACCCTATGGATTAAGAGAAGAAGCTAAGTGCCACTGCATTTCGGGAACAATATCCCATGTTGAAACGTTCCCGAAATGCAGTGGCGCTTACGCTTTGTCAGGACAGTTTGGTATAGGCCACCTTGCCGACAAGAGTCTTGGGAAGGTCGTCGCATACCTCTATCATATAAGGCATAGCGTACTTGGCAACGCTCCTGCTACAATGCTTCATTATGGATTCACGCAACTGGGGACTGTCCTTCCACCCTTCGTTTAGAACCACAAAAGCCTTGACCTTGTGCATCTTGCGGGGGTCCGGAACGCCTATCACACAGCTCATCCGCACGGCCTCGTGGGCATCCAGAACATTCTCTATCTGTGACGGATACACATTGTAACCGTTGGTGATAATCATTCTCTTGATTCTCTGGCGGAAATAGATGAAGCCCTCGTCATCCATAATGCCGAGGTCTCCGGTATGGAGCCATACGCGGCCGTCGGCGTGAACACGCAGGGTATCGGCATTCTCCTTCTCGTGTCCTATGTATCCCAGCATCACCGTCGGACCGCACAGACATATCTCCCCTTCCTGCCCGTAAGGCAGTTCATCATTGGTGCCGACTCCGCATATCTTGAAATAGGTGTCAGGGTAAGGAAGACCTATGCTGCCCTCCTTCTCCTTGTTGTAGGGAGTCAGGCAGGATGCCGTAACGCATTCAGTGGTACCGTAACCCTCCCTTATACGTATGCCGGCCTTATGCTCGGCAAGGAAAGCATCGAATTTCTTCTTGAGCTCGATTGACAGCGAATCGCCGCCGGAGAACACGCCTTTGAGGCAGGACAGGTCAACGCCGTCCAGATAGGTGTTGCGCGCTATCGCTTCGAACAGCGAAGGCACGCCGGCTATGAAATTGGGCCTGTGCTTCTTTATGAGCAGAGCGTAGCTCTTGACGTTGAAGCGCGGCACAAGTATCGCCGTTCCTCCGGCCACCATCATCGTATGTATGCACACACCAAGTCCGAAACCGTGGAACACGGGCATTGCCGCAAGCATCTTGGAGTGATTGATGGTCTCGTGGCTCATCGCTATGGTCTGGGCGGCCAGGGCGTTGAAATTGTAGTCGCTGAGCTTGATGCCCTTGGTCACGCCTGTCGTACCGCCGGAGAATAGAACCACCGCTTCTTCCCTGGGGTTCTTGCGGGCAACGTAACCGTCACGCACGTGGCGTCCCTCCTTCAGGAAGGTCTTCCAGTTGATTGCAAAGGCACCATCCACCTTGGGGAATTTGCTTTCGGAGAAAAAGCGGAAGAACGGAGCAGTGAAGGCGGGAAGTTCGTCCGAAACGTGAGCTACTATGAGTTTTCTCAGGGCACGCTCCTTCATCACTTCCAGGAACTTCGGATAGAACTGGTCAAGGGTTACGGCGAAATTGCAGTGGGCTTCCCTCAGATCGTACACTATCTCGCCCACGGCGCTCAACGGATGGACCATAGTCGCAATCGCGCCTATGCGGTTGAGGGCATACAGGCAATATATGGCCTGGGGCACATTGGGAAGGCACACCATCACGCGCATACCTTTGCGCACGCCTATGCTGTAGAAACTGCGTGCAGCCCTGTCTATGTTGGACGCCAATTCGGCAAACTTTATTTTCCTTCCGAAAAAGGTGAGAGCCGGGAAATCAGCGTTTTCGGCAGCGGTGTCCAACACCGTATCGCACATCGATTTTATACTGTAATCGAGATGGAAAGGGACTTCCCCGTAAGAGGACAGCCAGGGTATATTTTCTTCCATAGTATCTAGAATTCGAAATCGACAGGCGCAGACGCATCAGCGTCCAGGATTTCAGGATGCATTATAATATGTCTGAGCAGTTTGATGCTCTTTGCGAAATAGAAGCCGTCGGCCACTCTTTCGTCTACGGTGAAGGACATTTTGATGGTATCCTTCAGCTCATAGGAGCCGTCCTCCTTGAAGAAAGGCTCTTTCTTCTTCTCGTTTACAACGGCGAAGAACGAGTTGGTACCCCATTCGAAAATGTGATGGTAGTCGGCGCTCATCTTGATGCTGCCGAGGTTCGTTATGAACAGGCTGCTGTAGCAGGGATCGTCCTTTGTCAGGACCTTGGGATAAAGGCCGTGATATTCCAGGCATCTGAGTACGCCCACAACCAGTTTCATCAAAGGTCTGGGAACGGTGTCAAAAAGATTGAAAGCACGCGATATTCCCGTCACCTCGTCATTTTTCCTGACCTTGGTCACCATCTTCCGGGTAAAGGAATGAACCTGCTCCACAAGACTTCCTCCGTTTTTGTCAACGACGAATTTCACCAGAGATTCGCCTGCTTCATCCGCAAAGCGATGCTTGATGACGAAAGCGATTTCGATGTCCCGTCTTTCGTACAGGCGGTATCCCGAAATGAAGTAGTTCAACTTCGGTCGCAACACCATCACTTTGGCCATGGCCGCGCATATCACGTGGAACCAGGTGTATTTGAAATCAGGATTAAGAGCATTCTTCGCCTGCAGGTATCTGTCAAGCTCGGTGACATCGAAGGTTTCGGCCATTACAGCCTCGTTGGCGCAACGCGTAGGCATCACGAAAGGCATTATGAAATGGAAAGGGTCGCTGTCCTTGACAAAAATCCTGTCCCATCTGTCCCTTCTGTCGCGTTTTCTCTCATTTGAGTTCATAGGTGTAGGTTTTAGTTTATGATTTTATACAAGTCCGCTGAAGCCCATGAACGCCATCGCGAGTATGGAGGCGGTAAGCAGGGCTACAGGTATGCCTTTGAAGGCTTTGGGAACGTTGTTCAGCGCAAGGGTCTCGCGAAGTCCGGCAAAAAGCACCATTGCAAGGCCGAAGCCGAGCGATGTGGCGAAAGCGTAGACTACGCTCTGTCCGAGGTTCAGCAGATGAGCCTCACCGCCGAAAGTGAATTCCTTCGTGACCACTGTAAGGGCAACGCCGAGCACGGCGCAGTTGGTGGTAATCAGAGGAAGGAATATTCCGAGGGCGGAATACAGCGAGGGAGACACCTTCTTGAGCACTATCTCCACCATCTGCACAAGGGCCGCAATCACGAGTATGAACGCGATGGTCTGCAGAAAGCCCACTCCCAGAGGATTGAGAACGTAATACTGGAGAAGGTACGTTACCAGCGTGGCAAGAGTGATGACGAAACATACCGCAGCACTCATTCCCGCAGCAGTGGAAAGTTTGTTGGATACGCCCAGGAAGGGACATATTCCCAGAAACTGGGACAGCAGTATATTGTTTACGAAAACTGCCGATATAATAATCAGAACATATTCCATAACCTACTCATTTTTAGCTATATACTTACGAAAAACAACAAGAAGGTAAGCGAGTACCAGAAATGCGCCGGGAGCCAGGACGAACACCAGAACGCCGTCACCGGGGACGAACTTCCAGCCGAAGATACTGCCTGTTCCGAGAAGTTCGCGGACTATGCCTATCGCAGTAAGGGACAAGGTGAAGCCCAGGCCTATCCCGAGACCGTCCAGGGCGGAATCCCATACAGAATTCTTGTTGGCAAAAGCCTCGGCGCGGCCGAGGACTATGCAGTTCACCACGATAAGGGGTATGAACAGTCCCAGGGTCTCATACACGTCGGGCACGTATGCCTGCATAAGGAATTGCAGAAGTGTTACGAAAGTGGCTATCACCACTATATAAGAAGGTATGCGCACCTTGTCAGGCACGAACCTGGCAATGGCGGCTATCGCCATATTGGAAAGGATGAGCACGAACGCGGTAGCCAGCCCCATACTCATACCATTGACGGCGGAAGTCGTTGTGGCCAGCGTGGGGCACATTCCGAGCATAAGCGAGAACGTGGGATTGTCCTTGACAAAACCCTTTGTAACGAGCGAAAACTTACTCATTGTCTTTACCCTCCTCTGTTTCAATTGATTCATCTGAAAGTTCCACGGCAAGGCTGTCCACGGGCTCCTCCACCACGAAGGTGGCGGCAATGGCCCTGTAAGCGTCCGTGGCGTTCTGAAGGGCCTTGCAGTATGCCCTGGAAGTGATTGTTGACGCAGTTATCGCATCCACATCACCTCCGTCCTTCCTGACGGAAAGGACCTTGGAAGAAGTGTCGAAGCGCTCGAACTGGAGTGCAAACGCGGGGTCCGTGCACTTGGCACCCAGACCGGGAGTCTCGGAATGGGAAAGGACAGAAGTTTTGAAAATAGTGCCGTCGGGCAGAAAGCCCACCTTGAGGCTTATCTTGCCTCCGAACCCTACGGAAGAAGCATCCAGCACGTAAGCGATAGCCTCCCCTGCCCTGTTCTTTGCCACGATATAGGGAATACCGTCAGCTGTGACGGCATCCTCCAGAGAATCGAAACCCGGGGTCACTTCGGCAATCGCTTTCTGCGTCCTGGCCTCCGCGGCCCGCTTTACGGGCTCCTCCGTAACAGTATATACGTATGCCAGCAAGGCACTGCATACCAATGTGACTGTACTGAGACAGAGCACCATGTTTACGAATGAACTTTTAACAGCCATATCTATACCCTCCCGAATTTTATGGATTTGCACAGCTTGTTGATGAGCGGTACAAAAGCGTTCATTATGAGTATTGCGAACGAAACGCCTTCGGGATACGAGCCCCAGCAGCGGATTATCACGGTCAGAAGGCCTATGCCTGTACCGAAGATGATTCCACCCTTATCGGTCATAGGCGAGGTGACATAGTCGGTGGCCATAAAGATGGAGCCGAGCATTATACCTCCCGACAGCAGGGCGGCAAGAGGTGCCATATAGGTTCCTGGAGCGACAAGGTAAAGTATGCCGGAGAACACCAGAACCGTAGCCCATATCGACAGGGTTATCCACGGCTTGATAACGCGGCGCGCCAGCAGATATACGAAACCGACCAGCAACGCTATGTCGGAGATTTCTCCCGCACTTCCGTTCTGGAGCAGCAGACCTGTAACGGCTCCATGGTTTTCCTTGAACAGGGTCAGGGCCGTGGGACCGGTGATGGCGTCAATGCCTATGGTCCAGGCATTCTGCATATCGACTGCAGCCCAGGTCGTCATAAACACGGGGAATGAAATGAGCAGGAACACCCTGGCCACAATAGCCGGGTTGAACACGTTCTGCCCAAGGCCTCCGAAACTCATCTTGGCCACGCCTATGGCAACAACCGCACCTATGAGTACAACCCACCAGGGGGTGAGGGACGGAAGATTGAGGCCGAGCAGCAAGCCCGTGACCGCAGCCGACAGGTCGGAAACGGTGGACGGACGCTTCAACAGAAACTTAGTAATAACCCACTCCAACAGCACGCAGGCAAGAACACTTACCGAAAGCACCAGCAGTTCCCTCCATCCATAGTACAGGACGGCCACTGCCGTTGCCGGCAGAAGGGCGATGATGACATCCAACATAAGTCTTCTTGTGGAAAGATTCGTGTGAATGTGCGGAGATGGTGAAACCAACATCTTTTGCATATCTATTTTCTACTTTTGATTATTCTTAAAACATTGCCTTTGGCAGGACGTATAAGGTCCAGAAGGGGAACCCCTGCGGGGCAGGAATAGAGGCAGCAGCCACATTCTATGCAGTCCTGAACCGCATTTTCCTCGAGAGCATCGTTGTCGGACACCTTGGCCAGCTTGAACAACAGATAAGGTTCCAACCCCATCGGACAGGCGGAGGCGCAACGTCCGCAACGTATGCATGCCGTCTCCACACGGCGCTCTGTCTGCTTTCTGGTGAGATAAAGTATGGAAGACGAGCCTTTCACCGTCGTGGCGTCCAGATTCGCGATGGCTTTACCCATCATCGGTCCGCCGGATATTATCTTCGCGGTTTCAGCGGGTACGCCCCCGGCATATTCGGCTATGAATGACAGGGGAATACCTATGCGGAACTGATAATTGTGCTGGACCATAAGGCAGTCGCCCGTCACAGTGAGCACGTTGGTGATGAGAGGCCTGTTTTTCTGAACGGCTTCATAGACGGCAAGCGAGGTGGCCACGTTCTGGACTACCGCACCTGCATCTATGGGAAGTCCGCCGGATTTCACCTGACGGCCCATAACGGCATCGATAAGCTGTTTCTCACCACCCTGGGGATATTTTTTCTTGAGTATCCTGATTTGCATCCTGCTGCATTCGGGTATGATTTTGGTGAGGCTGGCAAGAGCGGACGACATCATTGTGATGGCTTCACCCTTGTTCTCCTCGATGGCAATCACAACCGGGCAGCCGTCAAGAACCTTGGCCATAATGGCAGCACCCACGATTATCTCACTGCAGCGCTCCATCATTATGCGGAAATCGCTGGTAAGGTAGGGCTCGCACTCGGCACCGTTGAGAATTAGGCAGTCGGCCTTCTTGCCGGGAGGCGGAGAGAGTTTGACGTGCGTGGGGAAGGTGGCTCCTCCCAGGCCCACCACTCCGCAGTTCCTGATTCTATCCAGAATGAATGCCTTGTCCTCGGGGATTTTGGTAATGAGAGTAGTACTGCGGTCTATATCCTCCATCCACTCATCCCCGACAACGTCAATCTCTATATGTTTGACCATATTGCCGGCCAGATCAGCCCTCGGGCCTATCGACTTGACAGTGCCTGAAACGGGAGAGTGAACGTATGCCGAAATGAATCCGGCGGGTTCGGCTATCACCTGACCAACCTTGACCTGGTCACCCACGGCCACAACCGGATTCGCCGGGGCACCGAGATGCTGTGCCATGGACACATACACCTTGGCGGGAAGGGGCAGTATCTCCACTTTGCTCCTTGCGGATATCTTCTTGTCATCGGGGTGAATACCACCCATCTTGAATGTAACTGTCTGCATAACTATTCCTCCTCTTTCTGCACTTTGGGTTTCTGCGGGAAATTCACGGCGTGAATAGCACCTGTAGGACACTCGTCAACGCATTTCTTGCAGAGTTTGCATTTTTCGAAATCGATGTAGGCAAGGTTGTCGGCAACCGTGATGGCCTCCTGGGCGCAGACCTTGGCACATTTGCCGCATCCTATGCAGGCCGCGGTGCAGGCCTTGCGGGCAACGCCTCCCTTCTCCTTGTTCACGCAGGATACGAACACCCTCATTCCGCGGGGCCCCTTCTTGCGCAGTTCGATGACTCCCTTGGGGCAGGCCTTGACACAGGCTCCGCAGGAAGTACACTTGTTTTCGTCCACTACCGGAAGGCCGGTCTGTTCGTCCATAGACAGGGCTCCGAAAGCGCAGGCCTCGACGCAGTCACCGCATCCGAGACAGCCGAAAGCGCAGTCGGTCTCGCCCTTGTAAAGCATAGCCTCCACCTTGCAGGAGCGGTATCCGTCATACTCGGTGGTACGGGGACGGTTCTGGCAGCTGCCGTTGCAGCGCACCACCGCGACCATAGGAGCCTTCTCCTTCACTTCAAGCCCGAGCACGGACGCCACTTTCTTCATAGTGTCGTTGCCGCCTACCGGGCAGAAATTGTTGTCCAGATTACCCGCCTCGACACAGGATGCCGCAAATGCACGGCAGCCGGCGAATCCGCAACCGCCGCAATTGGCACCCGGCATCACCTTCTCAACCTCGTCGATACGGGGATCCTCCTGAACCTTGAACTTGTTGGCCACAAGGTACAATACCACGGAAAGCAGGATTCCCAGGCCGAACAAGACTGCAACAGTCCAAATAATAATGCTGTTCATCTCTAATTATTTAATATAAAACACAAATTCATTCCTGAGGCGATTTCTGAAAAGCAGAATCACCATATAATACAATGCCACGGCTGCAATTCCTGACAGGCCCGTCACCAGTTCGACCGCACCGGCCACCGAGGCGGTGAGCACCGTTACCATCAGCACAATGAGCGGTATAACATAGGAAATCCATACCGCCTTCATTCCCATCGAACGCTTCATGCACAATTCAACCTCATCCCCGACGTTCCGCATGGCGAAACCGTCCGTGGGTACGGGCACAATCTTGGAGACCTGCTCCGAGAACCCGCAGAGTGACTTGGCGTGACACTCGCTGCAGGCCGAAGTCTGAAGTATCTCGACACGGGTCACGCAACTGTCTATGCTGACTATCCTTCCTTTATGAGAGATTTCATCCATTCGCCTGTGCCTGTTCCAATGATGAGAATTCATATTTTAGCCCGTTGTAACCGGTGAGCCGTCCCTCCAGATGGCCCATAAGTATGGGAGCACCGAAAGACACCGGCAGACGGTTTGGGTCGTCCGAGATATAGATGGTAAGGTCCTTGTCTCCCTTGAACACTTCGCCTTCAAGCAGTTTTGCCGCAAATTCCAGGCACTTCACACTGCCCAGACCCTTGACGTTCCTGATACATTTTCCCTTATATATGAAATATACGTCAAACAGTTCATCGTCAATGACGAAGCTCATCGGATGCTTGACATTGGCAGTGACACGTGACATATCTATATTCCTTGCGTAGAAGAAGAGAGCCGGAAGGTCCGCAGTACAAGTCTTCAGAGGCAGCTGAAGATGCTTTTCCTTCATTTTCGAGGTGCGCACCACGGCATCGGCGTAAGGCTTCCCGGCATCCCAGTGATAATTGTACTCGTTCCATGCGAAATATCTGCCCTCGTGCGTATCCCGCGTGAATCTTATGGGAGAGAGCCCGTCACAGGCGAACCAGGAGTTGAAGTCCTCCCTTACCTTGAAAAAGTAATCGTATATCCTCACGGAACTGCCCGTCACGCGGCAGTGGAAAGCCGGAATACCGTTGACAGTCACCGTATCCAGAGAGATTTCTGCCACGCCCATATCAGCGTCCAGTATCCCCCAGGTATAATGTATGCTGAACGTGAGCCTTTCACCCGGGCTGTATGCAACATCCTCCGCAGTTCTGGCATATACCGGAATGCATCCCTGCTGTCCACCGGCAGACAATGGGAACATCAAGATGGCAGAAAGAGCGGCTGTTATGACGATTCCGGTGCGTTTCATGCTCCTTCTACCTCTATTGGAAATCGTTGGCAGGCCCGCCGAAATCATCCGAATATCCGAAATCTGCACCATCCATCGGCGGCATACCGGCTTCGTTCATTGCCGAACCGGACACTACGGGACCGGCCGCCTGACTGAGAAGGGAGTCTGACATGTCCACAAACTTCACCTCGGAACTGCGGAACACCAGGTCTATGTCGCCTATCTCGCCGTTTCTGTGCTTGGCGATGATGAGGGTGGTCCTGCCCTTGTCCTCCGGATTCTCCGACATTCCCTGATAGTCGGCCCTGTGTATGAACAGCACCATATCGGCATCCTGCTCTATTGAGCCTGATTCGCGAAGATCGCTGAGCTGCGGGCGATTGTTGGATGTAGTGCGCTGCACGGCCTGACGTGACAGCTGGGAAAGAGCGATTATCGGAACGTTCAGCTCCTTGGCCGTGGCCTTCAGTGTCCTGGAAATGGCCGCCACTTCCTGTTCCCTCATAGAACGCAGCTCCTTGGGACCCTGCATCAGCTGGAGGTAGTCCACTATTATCAGCTTGACGCCCTTCTGCGCCACGAGCCTCTTGGCCTTGGAACGGAACTCGTATATGGGCAGGGACGGAGTGGCATCTATGTAGAGCGGGGCTTTCGACAGGGACTTTATCTTCATCTCAAGCTGCTTCCACTCGTACGGTTCCAGCTTGCTGCCGCCCTTGAGCTTCGCGGCCTCCAGACCGGTCTCGCTTATCATCATACGGGTGGCCAGCTGGATGGAAGGCATTTCGAGGGAGAATATGGCAACGGGGACATTGTAGTCCACTGCGGCGTTCCTTGCAATGTTCATGGCGAACGCCGTCTTGCCCACGGAGGGACGGGCAGCGAGAATTATCAAATCCGAGGGCTGGAAGCCGAAAGTCTTGTCATCCAATGACTTGAAGCCCGAACGCACACCGTTGTACTGGGTTCCAAGTTCCTGCATCTGCTGGACGTGCGAGATGGCCTCGTTGATAACGTAGCCTATCTCCTCGACATCGTTGTGCATATTGTCCTGGACAGCGTCGTAAATCTTGCCCTGTGCGGAAACTATCAGATCGTCAACGTTGGTGGACTCGTCATATGATTCGCGGAGAATCTCATAGGAAGCAGTTATCAGCTTGCGCTGTATATCCTTCTCTTTCAGAATCTGGATGTATCTCTCGACGTGCGCGGCGGCACCTATCCTCTGGGAAAGGTCTGCGAGGAACACGTTTCCTCCTACATTCTCCAGATTGCCGTCCTTGCGGAGCTGCTGGGCAACCGTCAGGATGTCCACGCTCTTATGATTGTCGTTCAGAGTGCCTATGGCCTGGAACACCATACGGCATTTGGGATTGTAAAAACAGGTGGATGACAGCTCCCCAAGGGCGTCATCCACACAGTTCTGCTCAACCAGCATCGCACCTATCACGGCCTCCTCCACGTCCAGAGCCTGGGGCGGTTTGGTGCCCATCTCCAGCGAGAGGTTGTCGAGATTGACTTTCTGATCCTTTTTCTGAGTGCTTCTGCCGGTCGCCATACGCGGTCTTATTCTTCCTGAGAAGCCTCAGGGTTAACCAGAATCCTTCCGCAGTATTCGCAGATGATGAGTTTCTTGCCTCCGTCGATGTCGATGAGCCTCTGGGGAGCTATCTCTGCGTGGCAGCCGCCGCAGGCGTTGCCATTGTAAACTGCGGCAACGGCGATATGATTGCGTACACTCTTGCGTATTCTCTCGTATGCGCTCATTGTACGGGCATCGACCTTGTCGGCGCACTCCTTGCGTTTGGCGAGTAATTTCTCCTCCTGACGGGCAGTGGAAGTGGCAATCGCCTCCAGTTCCTCATTCTTGGCCTTCAGGTCATCCTTCCTGACTTCTATCTTGGCGGAAAGCTCATCGAGATTCTGCTTATGTTCAGCTATACTCTCCTCGTTCTCGCCTATCCTCTTCAAGGCAACCTGAGAGAGAAGCTCCTGATTCTCGATTTCCTTGCTCAGGGAATCGTATTCGCGCGAATTTTCCACGCCTTTGTCCATCTGGGCCTGATATTTGGCTGACTGGTCCCGGCATACCTTGTACTGCTGTTTGTACTCGGCTATGCGTTTCTCGCAGTCGGTGATGAGGGCGGACACGTTGGCCGCCTTTCCGTTGAGATCGGCTATCCTGTTCTCGAGAGCCTCGACCTCTGCGGGAAGCTCACCGCGAAGCTGATATATCCTGTCCAGCTCCGAGTCAATCTGCTGGAGTTCGTAAAGTGATTTTAATTTGAGGGCGACATCCGCACCGTCCGCAAACGACTTGCGGATTGAGACGAAGGTCTCGTGAGCATCAATGGGTGTCTGAACTGTTGTTGCTTTCTTTGCCATATTATGTCTTGTAATTTTTCTTTCGTGCGAACTGCAAAGATAGGTATATTTTCAATATTTTACAATTCCGATTTTATCTGTTCCAGCTGAGCCTTTATACGCAGCAGGGACGCCCTGATTTCCAACAGGTCTGGGCCGTCTCCCGCCTTACCGGAGAGTTTCTTGCCTACAGCCTCCAGAGACAGACCGCACTCCCTTGTCAGATAGTGGATCCGACGCAGCACCTCGATATCGCCGGGGGTGAACATACGGTTGCCCTTGGCGTTGCGTTTCGGCGCCAGGTGCTTCCCGAAAGTATTTGACCAGTAGCGTACTGTAACGGGAGTTTCACCCACCAGTGCCGCAGTTTCAGTAATGCCGTAAAACAGTTTTTCCATATCAAAACAGGTTCTCAATTTTCTGTCAGTCCATACTCTGTCCCGAGGTAGCCCCCATCACGAAGAAATCCAGATAATCCGACGGAGTCAGGAACCCGAACATATAGTTGACGGGATCCTGCACCTGACCGTCGCGCAAAACTTCGTAATGCAGGTGCGTCGTGAACGACCGCCCGCTGTTTCCCACCAGACCAACCGGCGTACCGGTCTTCACCGTCATTCCCGGCCTCACAAGCGTCTTTGCCAGATGGGCATAGCGCGTTATGTAACCGCCCGGATGCGAAAGCTCGACAACGTTGCCCTTGCCTCCGGACGAATTGCGCACCGTACGGACCGTACCGTAAGCGGTGGCACGCACTTCCGTGAACTCCGGAGCCACCAGATCGAGCCCGCTGTGATAGGATTTCACCTTGTAGAAAGGATTCATTCTTTCACCTGTGGAGGAGCCAACGTTGGTATAGGTCAAGTCACTGATGGGTGAGGTCATGGGAGGCAGTCTGTAAGCTTTTTTGGACAGGCTGTCCATAACCATCGCGAGATTGTACTCTATTCTGGCCGCGAGTGCCGTGGCATTACGCGGCCTATATTCCATAACACCGTACAAGTCAGGAAGTTCAGCGTCAAATATCTGCCTATATATATCCACATCTCTGTCGGTGAGAAAAATAATCTCATCCTCCAGCAGATCAGCCGCCCAAGCAACCTGCGGAAGTTCCTTCCTGTACATCTCGTTCTCCGCTTCCAACGCCTTCTCCACATCGGTCGAGAACACCAGAGCCATCAATTCGTAATACACGACTGACAGCACCAGCGTAGCCAGCAGCAGAAAAAAACCTTTCTTGAGATAGTACAGTATCACTTGTATTGCTTTCCTAATAGAATTTCTCGGACTCCTCTGCAGCCCGGTCAATCATATCTATGTACTGTTCGAGGGTGATATCCTTATCGAAATAATTGACAGGATTGACGTTGTGCCCCTTGTAGATTACCTCGTAGTGCAGGTGCGGACCGGTCGATAGACCGGAATTGCCCGTGGTTGCAATCTGCTCTCCCCTTTTCACCCTCATTCCTTCCGTGACCAGTATGCTCTTGAGATGGGCATAGCGCGTCTTGTAGCCGAATCCGTGGTCCAGCACAACCTGACGCCCGTATCCGCGCATTTCTATCTTGACCGACTCCACCACCGCGTCACCGGTCGCATAAACCGGATTGCCGGGATTCATCGAAAAATCGATGCCCCTGTGAAGACGCGAGTACCCTAACACCGGGTGACGGCGGAAGCCGTAACGGCTGCTGATTCTGGACATCGACTCGTCCGGCACTATGGGGCATATCGCAGGTATGCACGTCGCCATATTTCCGGCCGCAGCCAGCATCTGCACTATCTCGTCATAGGAACGGCTCTGCACATAGGCTTTCTTCACCAGCATATCGGAGCGCATCTTCAACGAACTGATGTTGCCGCTCCTGTCATGCCCGTCGGTTTCCCTGTATTTCCTGTCAGAGACAAATCCCCCTTCCCTAACCTGATGCGGTATGGGATTCAGGGCGAATACGCTGCGGTATATACCTTCGTCCCTGATTTCCAAGGCCTCCAGAGGGTCCACCAGGGCATCCAGTCTGCGGTTCAGCTCCCTGGCCTTTGCAGTCAGTTCCACGTTCTGGCGGCGCAGACGGCGTGTTTTCGGAAGCTCCAGACCCAGCAGGTCGGTATAGACGTGCAGGTAAACAAAAAACAGCGCCACACTGACCGCAAAAAAAGTCAGGTAGCGTATCCGCCAAAGCTTTTCCCAATTTCCGGACATATCAGATGCAAATATACGAATTATTGCGGAAAATTGTGTATTTTTGCAAACTATTAGCCTTAAGGCTATATATTACGGACAATACACAAAATTATGACATCGAAAGAAATACGACGCGCTTTCCTGGAATTTTTCGCTTCCAAGGAACACACCATCGTCCCCTCTGCGCCGATGGTGGTAAAGAATGACCCCACCCTTATGTTCACAAATGCCGGAATGAACCAGTTCAAGGACTGGTTCCTCGGAAACAGCGTTCCCAAGTACAAGAGGGCGTCCGATTCGCAGAAATGCCTGCGTGTGAGCGGAAAGCACAATGATCTTGAGGAAGTCGGTCACGATTCCTACCACCACACAATGTTCGAGATGCTCGGAAACTGGAGTTTCGGAGACTATTTCAAGACCGAGGCCATAGACTGGGCCTGGGAACTGCTCACAGAGGTTTACAAACTGGATGTCAACCGCCTTTACGCCACCGTTTTCGAGGGCAGCGTGGAGGACGGCACCGAATTCGACAGCGAGGCGTTCGCAGCCTGGGAGAAACATCTGCCCAAGGAGCGCATATTGCGCGGCAACAAGCATGACAACTTCTGGGAAATGGGTGACACGGGCCCTTGCGGACCCTGCTCGGAGATACACATAGACCTCCGCAGCGACAGTGAAAGGGACAAGGTGGACGGTGCAACCCTTGTGAATACAGGGCATCACCTTGTAATCGAGATATGGAACCTGGTGTTCATGCAGTTCAACCGCAAGGCCGACGGATCGCTGGAGAACCTGCCCGCGAAGAACGTGGACACAGGTATGGGCTTCGAGCGCCTGTGCATGGCGATGCAGGGCAAGCAGAGCAACTATGACACCGACGTGTTCACCGGAATGATACACAGGATAGAGGAGCTCAGCGGCCATAAATACAGCGACAGCGAAGATGTGGCCATCGCGATGCGCGTCATCGCCGACCATATACGCGCCATCAGTTTCAGCATTGCAGACGGCCAGCTGCCTTCCAACAACAGGGCCGGCTACGTGATACGCCGTATCCTGCGCCGTGCGGTAAGATACGGATACACTTTCCTCGGGCTGCAGGATCCCTTCCTCTGCCGCCTTGTTCCCCAGCTGGTGGATGATATGGGAGAATTCTACCCCGAACTCATAGCCCAGCAGAAGCTCATCGAGAATACCATCAGGGCCGAGGAACTGGCATTCTTCAAGACACTGGACAAAGGCACCGCGCTTCTTGGCGAGCTGATGCAGAATGCGGGCAAGGACAAAGTGATTTCCGGTGTGGACGCATTCAAACTCTACGACACATACGGATTCCCCATAGATCTTACTGAACTCATCGCGCGCGAACAGGGTTTCACCGTGGACCAGAAAGTATTCGAGGCCGAGCTCCGGAAGCAGAAGGAGCGCGCACGCGCGGCCACTTCCAACGAGTTCGGAGACTGGTGCGAACTGCACCCCTGCACCGATGTGGAATTCCTGGGCTATGACGTCAAGGAATGCGACGGGGCCCTGCTATGCCGCCACCGTATCGTGAAAACAGGCGGCAAGGAGTCCATACAGGCCGTGTTCGACCGTACCCCGTTCTACGGGGAGATGGGCGGACAGGTGGGAGACACCGGATGGATTGAGGCCGAGGACGGGCAGAAAATAAAAGTCCTTAACACAGTCAAGGAAAACGGGCTTACGATACACGTGCTGGACAAAGTGCCCGCAGATTGCGCGGGATGTTTCAGCCTGCACGTAGACGCAGAGCGCCGCGATGCCATTGCAGCCAACCACAGCGCCACCCACCTGCTTCATCAGGCACTTCGCGAGATACTTGGCACACATGTCGAGCAGAAGGGCTCATACGTCTGCGACAAGTACCTGCGCTTCGACTTCTCGCATTTCGAGAAGATGACGCCGGAGCAGATTGATAAGGTGGAGAAGAGGGTGAATTCCCTCGTACGCGGGAATTACCCCCTGTGCGAGAGGCGCGACGCATCGATGGACGAGGCCAGGGCTATGGGAGCGATGGCACTGTTCGGAGAGAAGTATGGAGACAAGGTCAGGGTCGTACGTTTCGGCGACAGCGTCGAGCTGTGCGGCGGAGTGCACACTTCAGCCACGGGCCGCATCGGTCTGTTCAAGATCAATTCCGAGTCAGCTATATCCGCCGGCATCAGGAGGATAGAGGCCTGCACCGGTCTGGCCGCCGAGCAGTACATATGCGGTCTTGAGGACAGCGTACGCGCTGCAAAGGCCCTGCTGAACAATGCAGCCGACCTGAAGGCAGCCATTGCCAAGCTTATTGCCGACAATGATACGTACAAAAAAGAGATGGATGCGGTGGCCAAGGAACGCGCAGCCTCGTTGAAGGACAAACTGCTCGCCGAAGCACAGTCCTGTTCGGGACACAGGCTCATCAGCGTCAGCGGTCAATGCAACCCCGCCCTGCTCAGGGATGCCGCCCTTCTGTTGCAGAAGGAGAACGGTCTGGCCCTCGTTGCAGCAATCCAGTGGGAAGGCAAACCCCAGCTGCTTGTAATGTATTCGGCCGACCTCGTCGCCGCAGGCAAGAATGCCGGCAATGACGTGCGCAATGCCGCAAAGAACATTCAGGGCGGTGGTGGAGGACAGCCTTCGCTCGCATCCGCAGGAGGAAAGAATACGGAAGGCCTCGCAGCGGCTCTCCAAGAACTCAGGAAGAGCGCGGAATAACGGAAATACGCACCGTACAGCATATTGAAGAAGCTTGACAACTACATACTGAAATCCTTCATAGGACCGTTTGTGGCGATCCTCCTGTTGGTCGTGTTCATCCTTATGATGCAGTTTTTGTGGCTGTACATCGATGAGCTGGTCGGCAAGGGTCTCAGCGTCAAGGTTGTACTGGAGTTTCTGGGCTGGGGTGCCGCCACGATGCTGCCCCTTTCCCTTCCCCTCGCAACTGTCCTTGCATCCGTGATGACTATGGGCAGTCTTGCGGAGAACAGCGAGTTGATAGCGATGAAGGCCGCCGGCATATCGCTGGGCCGCATCATCACTCCCCTGATTGCATCTTCCTTCGGCATAGCCATAGGAGCGTTCTTCATTGCCAACAACCTCGTGCCGACGGCATACAACAACATATACACCCTGACCGAGGATATACGCAAGACCAAGGACGAAATAAAAATACCCACAAAAACCTTCTATGACGGCATAGAGGGTTACATCCTCAGGGTTGAAGAAACCGACCGCAAGAGCGGGATGATGCACGGGGTGATGGTATACAACCACAGCCAGAATCGGGGAAACATATCTCTGGCCATAGCGGACTCTGCAATGATGAAGATGTCGGCGAACAAGAGATTCCTCACTTTCGCGATGTACAACGGAGTCAACTATGACGAGACCAACTCCCAAAAGGGGGCCGACACGACAAGACAGCTCCAAAGGATAGAATTCTCGCGTCAGGAGCTCGTTATCCCTCTTGAGCACTACGAGTTCGAGAAAACGGAGGTGGGAAGGTATTCCGACCAGGCGAAATCGATGAGCCTTGGAGACCTTATGGAAGATCAGGACTCTATACGCACTATTCTCAATGACCAGATTGCCTGCCATCTGGACGAACTGCGCAGAGACGGAACGCTGCAATTCAGCTGGCAGCTGGACACTGCCAACCGGAGGCCCAAAGGAACGCTGCCATTTCCCATCGACAGCCTGTCCGCGGAAGACATCAGCACAAATATCAACCAGCACGTAGCAGCCATAGGCAGAATCAACACATTAATCTCGAAGATCAGCAGCTATGACAGGGAAACTTTCGCGCAGAGTTTCACCCTCAAGCTGATAGACATAGAAATCTACAAGAAATTCGCACTGGCCCTCGCCTGCTTCATTCTGTTCTTCATAGGAGCACCTCTCGGTGCCGTCATACGCAAGGGTGGCCTGGGTACTCCGGCCATCATCTCCATATTATTCTTCGTGCTGTACTACATTGTGGATATGGTGGGGACAAAACTTGCCCGAGACGGAGCCATCGACCCCATAACGGGTGCATTCATCGCCTCGTATCTGCTGTTCCCGCTGGGAGGCTTCCTGACCTATAAAGCCATAAATGACGAGTCCATACTCGGCAATGACCAGCTTAAAAATCAATGGAAGAAACTCAAAACCAGGATTATGGAAATTTTCAAGAAAACGAATATCATATATATGGGTACGCCCGAATTCGCCGTTGCTCCGCTTCAGGCCCTGCTCAACGGAGGTTATAACGTCGTAGCCGTGGTGACTGTACCCGACAAGCCTTCAGGACGCGGGCAGACGGTCAACGAAAGTGCAGTCAAGAAGTTCGCCGTGTCAAAAGGCATACCCGTCCTGCAGCCTGAGAAACTCAAGGATCCAGCCTTCCTTGAGAGCCTCCAGTCCTATAAGCCTGATATGTTCGTGGTCGTAGCCTTCAGGATGCTGCCACGGGAAGTATGGAGCTTACCGCGTCTGGGAACCTTCAACCTGCATGCCGCGCTTCTGCCCCAGTATCGTGGAGCCGCTCCCATAAACTGGGCCGTCATCAACGGGGAAAAAGCCACCGGTGTGACGTCCTTCCTCATCGACAGCGGAGTGGACACCGGCACCATACTTATACGCGAGCAGTACAAGATAGACCAGGACGACACTGCCGCCACGGTTCACGACAAGCTGATGGAAATGGGTTCGAGAGTGGTCGTGCAGACCGTGCAGGGGCTTATGGAAGGGAATATCGACGCCCGTGTCCAGAAGAGTTTCATTCAGGGCGAGGAGATACTGCACAAGGCTCCCAAACTGTCACGCGAACTATGCCACATAGACTGGACCGACACGGCCCTGCACATCGTCAACCTCATACGCGGTCTGTCCGATTATCCCTGCGCATTCACCGAACTCTTCCCAGCCGCATCCGACTCTGTGCCTCAGACGGCAAGCGGTGACGCGGCTCGGACAACCCTGAAGATATTCCGCGCACGAGTTGGGAAAGGCCAGTCGCAGAAACCGGGAACCATAGTGTCCGACGGCAAGACGTATCTGGGCATCGCAGCCGCAGACGGAATAGTGATGTTGGACGAAGTCCAGCTCTCAGGCAAGAAACGTATGGTCACAGAAGACTTCCTGAGGGGTTTCCGCGACCCTTGCTCTTACAAAGTGTCTGAAGGAACGTCCAAGGGCATACTTGATGCCGTACACGATAGCGAAAGGACGGAATAGCGTCATCTTCCGGAACAAATCATCAGGACAGTGAAAAGTGCTGTAATCATAGGCGGAGGGCAATTCCCCAGAAAAGCATTCCCGCGCTACCTTGTCACAGAAGCCGACATCGTGGTATGCTGCGACGGTGCCGTGCGGGCCTGTCTGCGCAATTTTCCGGACAGACTCCCCGATATGGTCATAGGCGATATGGACTCGTTGCCGGAAGCCTTCCTCAAGTCATACGGAGGCAAATGCCTCAAAGTTCCCAATCAGGAAACCAATGACCAGACCAAGGCCTTCGACTGGCTGATCCGGACACACCCGGACATCTCGGAAATACATTTCATAGGTGCCACAGGCAAGAGAGCCGACCACACCGTTGCAAATCTCTCCCTGCTGACGGAATACGCGACCAGGGCCGCCGACGGTGTCATCATAGATTCCGTGAGCGACAACGAGACCACCTTCCCTATGCTGGACAGCGGCAGCTTCCTTTGCGGAAAGGGCCGCCCCGTATCCATCTTTTCCCCGGACAGTACACTGAAAATAGAATCGGCAGGCCTGGAATGGCCCACCGACAATGTGGTTTTCGACAATTGGTGGAAGGGCAGCCTCAACCGCGCCTGCGATGACCGCGTCACCCTTACCTTCAATCATCCCTCCAAAGTGCTGATAATCCTGGGCGACTGAAAAAGTTCCAGGTTCGCCAAAGCGCCTCTGTCGCTCCGGGGACCTGGAGGAAGGGTATAAGGTCCCCGGAGCGGCAGAGGCGCTTTGGCGCATCAATTATTTCTGGGCCTTGGTCGGATCCTTGAAGATGAAGATGAACACCAGTGCCACTACGAGCGAATAGGCGGCAAATACGTACCAGGCCGAAGACCAGGAAGGTTCGGCGGCATTGTACACATAATGCTCGACCACCGCGCCGGCGGCCAGAGTTCCTATCGTGGCTCCCAGGCCGTTGGTCATCAGCATGAAGAGTCCCTGTGCTGAGGAACGTATGTCCTCTGACACTTTCTGCTCCACGTAGAGGGAACCTGAAATGTTGAAGAAATCAAAGGCGACACCATAAACTATACAGCTGAGAATGAACAGCAGCACGCCGGGCATATCGGGAGTGCCGAGGCCGAAGAAACCGAAGCGGAGCACCCATCCGAACATAGCTATGAGTATGACCTTCTTGATGCCGAATCTTTTCATGAAGAACGGAATCAGGAGTATGCAGAGAGTCTCTGACGCCTGCGAAATGGCAAGTAACGCATTGGAATTCTTTACGGCGAAGGTATCGGCATACTCGGCGATGGACCCGAAGGAGCCGAGGAAAGTGTTGGCATAGCCGTTGGTTATCTGGAGGGAGGCGCCAAGAAGCATCGAGAAAATAAAGAATATCGCGAACTGCCCGTCCTTGAAAAGAGCGAATGCGTTCAAACCCAGCGCATTGACAATGCCGCCTTTCTTTTCGCTCTTGTTTACGGGGCAGGCAGGCATAGTGAGGGCATAGCCGAAAAGCACCACTGACAATATGCCGGAAGCTATGAGCTGTGTATAGGAATCCTGCATTGCGACACCGTTAATCCTGACCCAGTTCGTGGCCAGCATACTGCAGATGAAGCCCACTGTCCCGAATACCCTGACGGGAGGGAAAGCCTTGACCGGATCCTGTCCTGACTGGGCGAAGGCGTAATATGCAACTGAATAGGACAGGGCTATGGTCGGCATGAAGAATGCGACGCTGAAGCTGTAGAGCGTAAACAGCGGAGCGAATTCAACCTGCCCGCCGGTTGTACGGCAATAGAGTCCGGCTGCAATCATAAATACTCCGGCCAGAAGGTGGCAGAGGGCAAAAACTTTCTGTGCCTGCATCTTGCGGTCAGCGATGATGCCCACGATGGCGGGCATGAAGATGGAAACTATTCCCTGCATCGCAAAGAACCACTTGATTTGGGGGCCCAAACCCGCATTGCCCAGATAACGGCCGAGCGAGGTCAGATATGCGCCCCATACGGCGAATTCCAAAAAATTGAACAGAATCAGCTTGAGCGTGATGTTTTTGGCTTGATTTTTCATATTTATAGAATCTTGTTTGTCTCCATCCTACAAATTTAGAAGTTTTTACGTAAAGTTTCGTATCTTTGACAGATAATTTGCGACAATGGATTTCAAGCTCATAGGCACAGACAGGGAAAGCAACGCGCGCGCCGGCATCCTCACCACGGACCACGGCGACATCGAGACGCCTATATTCATGCCAGTAGGCACAGTGGGATCCGTCAAGGGCGTGTATCACCGTGACCTGCGCGAAGACATCAGAGCACAGGTCATATTGGGCAACACCTATCATCTGTACCTGCGTCCGGGTCTTGACATACTCAAGGCCGCGGGAGGCCTGCACAAGTTCACCACTTGGGACAGGCCCATACTTACCGACAGCGGAGGCTTCCAGATATTCTCGCTCACGGGTATCAGGAAACTTACCCCTGAAGGATGCACGTTCCAGAGCCACATAGACGGCAGCAGGCATACATTCACGCCTGAGAACAACGTGGATACGCAACGCATCATCGGTGCCGACATTATGATGGTCCTGGACGAATGCTGTCCCGGGGACGCCGACAGGAAATATGCCGAAAAATCGCTCAGACTGACACAGAACTGGCTGGAACGCTATGCGGCACGTTTCAAGGCAACCGAGCCTCTATATGGCTACAACCAGACCTTCTTCCCCATAATTCAGGGTTGCGTGTATCCTGACCTTCGCGTCAAGGCTGCAGAACACGCCCTGAAATTCTCCGAAATCGGCATTGCGATAGGAGGTCTCGCCGTGGGCGAGCCCACCGAGCAGATGTACGAGATGATAGAGACCCTGCATCCCGTAATCCCGGCCGGCAAGGCAAGGTATCTGATGGGAGTGGGCACACCGGAGAACATACTGGAGGCCATTGAACGCGGTGTGGATATGTTTGACTGCGTGATGCCCACACGGAACGGCCGCAACGGCATGCTCTTCACATGGAACGGCATAATTAACATGCGCAACAGGAAATGGGCCGATAACTTCAGCCCCATAGACCCTGACGGCAGTTCCTTCGTCGACAGAACATATTCCAGAGCATATCTGCGTCATCTTTTCATTGCCGGGGAGATGTTTGCCGCCCAACTGGCATCCGAGCACAACCTCGCCTTCTATCTGGATCTCGTGCGCACGGCCCGCAAACATATACTCGAAGGGGATTTCGCCGTCTGGAAGAAAGAAACAGTGAAACGGCTGACGACACGCCTTTAAAAAAAGAACGAGCTCAGAATGAACTGGAAGGACATATTGTATGACTGGAAGCCGAAGAAGCTGGACTGGTACATCATCAGGCGCTTCATCAGTACGTTCTTCGTTGCCCTGCTTCTTATCATCGTCATCGTCATCATTTTCGACATTTCCGAGAAGATAGATGACTTCGTGACAAGGGAAGCGCCGCTCAGGGCCATAATCCTCGACTATTACGTGAACTTCATACCTTACTTTATGAATATGTTCTCCCCTATCTTCATATTCATAACGGTAATATTCTTCACTTCGCGCCTTGCGGCAAATTCCGAGATAATCGCTGTGCTTTCTTGCGGAATATCGTTCCAGAGGCTGCTGCGGCCATATATGATATCCGCCGCATTCATCTCGATTCTGTCGCTCACACTAAATCTGTGGGTGATACCGCACGCCAACAGAATACGAATGGCTTTCGAGACCCAGTATGTCCAGGACTACAACAGGCAGGCCACTATGCGCAATATGCATTATCAGATAAATCCCGGCGAGTTCGTATATGTGGAATCATTCAGCAACTGGAACAACACTGCCTACCGTTTCACTCTCGAAAAGATTGAGAATCACGAGATTGTCAGCAAGTTGTCAGCAGAACAGGCTGTATGGGACAGCACCTTCTGCGGCTGGAGACTGAAGAAATACTTCATCAGGGAATACGGTGCCGGACTGGAGGACAGGATTAAGAACGGTCAGCAGCTGGACACCGTGCTGAACCTCACCATAGGCGATTTCAAGAAGACCAGAAAATACGAGACACAGCTGGATATCAACGAGTTGAACCAGTATATAGCCACGAAGAGGATGCGCGGTGACGCTGATATCAAGAAGGCTCTCATCGAGAAGAATACGAGATATGCAATGCCCTTCTCCGCATTCATCCTGACGATAATGGGCGTGGCCCTGTCCTCTCGCAAGCGCAGGGGTGGAATAGGATGGAATCTCGCCCTTGGCATAGCCCTGAGTTTCTCCTACATACTGTTCCAGAAGTTCAGCGAGATGTTCGTAATCGCCGACACTATGCCGGCCCCCATAGCGATATGGCTGCCCAATGTCATTTTCGCGGGCATTGCCATTTTCCTCTACAGAGTAGCCCCGAAATAACGGGGCTCCACAGAGCCGTCCCGAAATAACGGGGGTTCAGGCCAAAGTGTTCACGGTTTCGGGAGCGGAAACGGCCCCAAACGTGCCCGGGAAGCGATGTTTGCCGAAGCACCTATGCCACTTCGGGGACCTGGGGAATGGTATAAGGTCCCCGAAGCGGCATAGGTACTTCGGACCGATGACTCGCAGTGGTGCGCCAGACGAGACTGCCTGGAAGATTTTTGGAAAGCCGGGAGCCGTTACGGCGAGTGACGGGCCCGGAAGGTTCCGAAAAATTTCAGGCTGCGAGCCAAGCAAAAATTCAGGCTGCAAGCCAGCACCGACGAAACAACGGTAAGAAAATCGAGCCTTTTTCTTACGGAATGACTCCCAAACCTCAAACGGTGAGAAAATCGAGCCTTTTTCTTACCGAATGCCTCTCAAACCCAAGACGGTGAGGAAATCGAGCCTTTTTCTTACGGAATGACTCCGCGAATCAAAATGGTGTGTCAGGAGGGCCCTTCCGCACACAATTCGCCTACCTCGCCTCGGGGACCTTATACCATTTCCCAGGTCCCCGAGGCTGCACGGATGCTTTGGGCATGCTGTCAGCGGCTGAACTTGCGCTCAAAGGCCTCGATGGTATTCTCCATAAGGCAGGTGATGGTCATAGGACCAACACCTCCGGGAACAGGCGTGATGTAGCGGGCAACGGCCTCCACGGCATCCGTGTCCACGTCACCGCAGAGTTTCCCGGTATCTGGATTGCGGTTGACTCCGACATCTATCACAACGGCACCGGGTTTTACCATATCAGCCGTAACAGTATGGGGGCGGCCCACGGCCACAACGAGTATATCAGCCTCACGTGTGACGGAGGCCAGATCCTGCGTTCTGGAGTGGGCGATGGTTACCGTTGCATTGGCGTCCAGCAGGAGTTTTGCTACGGGAAGGCCTACGATATTGCTGCGGCCCACGACAACGGCCCTTTTGCCGGCTATGTCCTCTCCCGCCTCACGCAGGAGCTTGATGATGCCTTTGGGAGTGCAGGCCACAGTACAGGGCCTCTTCTGCCACAGGGCAGCCACGTTCAGAGGGTGAAAACCGTCGACATCCTTCTCTATCGAGATTGCCTCTATTACCTTGTTCTCATCTATATGGGAAGGCAGAGGAAGCTGCACCAATATGCCGTCGACACTGTCATCGACATTCAGCTGAGCAATGAGGCCCAGAAGTTCCTTTTCGCTGATTGCTACCTGTTTACGTATGGTCGTATTCTTTATCCCGACGACTTCACTGGCCTTTGCCTTGCCTGTAACGTAGCTGACACTTCCCGGGTCCTCGCCGACAAGTATCACCGCAAGATGCGGCTGTCTGCCGTACTTTTCCTTAAGTGCGGCAACCTTTACAGCCATCTCCTCCTTCAAGCGGGAGGACAAATCCTTTCCACTGATCCTCATGATGAAAAAATCGCTTTTAACTGTAACTGACTATTCTTCGGGGATTTCCTGTACCTTGACAATCTCATTGGCGGGAGTCTCAACCATCTCCTGCTGAACGGGCTCGACAACATCCTCCTTGGGGTCGAAGACTCCGGTCAGCCAAAGCACTCCTGCCGCAACAGCCAGGGCGATGATGCAGCCTACCAGACACCTTTTCCAATTGCATTTCTTCTCTGCAAAAGGATCTTTCATCTTGACGATGGGATATTTGGCAGTGCTGGTAAGGGTCTTGCCGAAGATTACGTTGACTTTGACAATGGAGTTGATGGCCCAGCCGTTGGCATTGAGCACGGGACCGAGATTGCGTTTGCGCAGTTTGGTCCAGGCCAGGAAGCAGGAAGGTCCGGAAATGACGAGCATAATGGCTACGATGGCCAGCAGAGTCTGCCACCAGGGATGACTTGAGATTCCGGATGCCAAAGAAACGAGAGCGTCGCCGATGAAGCCAAGAGCCATACCTATGGCTGCAAAGATACCGGCGAACTTGGCGATATCAAAAGCAGGCTTCGGCGCCTTGCCGTCTGCCGGAGCGATGTTGTCCGCCTTGGACAGAAGGTCTGCGGTGGCTGCGCTGTCCTTCTCGGAAGCACTCTTGTTGATCTTTTCCGATATGAAATTGACGAACTTGCGGTAGGGAGCGAAGAACGCCTGTTTCACGTTGATGGGATTGTCCACAATCTTGGTCACGACTGCATCCCAGCCGTTGCCGTCACGGTCATAGAAGATGGCGTTCTTGCCCACGCGGAGATTCTTGGTGCCTCCGTCCGTCATCACTGCAACTATGTCCATAGTCTTGCCAAGAGCCTTGGACGTGCAGGTACAGTATATCAGGAACATTCCGCTGAGACCTGCCATATCGGACTGCGCGCCCATATTGTTCACGCGTATGCACAGCTTGCAGCAACGTTCGTCTATATAGAGCTCGCCGACCTCGAACATAGCCTTATGGTCGGGGTTGAGCGTATAGAAATCGGAGAATACCACATAATTCTTGAGGAAAGGCACGAAATAGCGGTATAGGTGCAGCAATTTGTTCACCTTGTCGATTGAAGCGGACTCGGCCTCCAGAGCCTTGTCCTGAGAGAGCAGGGAAACGAGGGTCTCCTTGCTGCCGTTGCCAAGAACCCCATTGATGTATTCCAGTCCCAGGCTCTCAACTTCGGAGCCTTTCTTCGATGCAATCCAGGCGGCATAGGGGGCGAATTTGGCGCCTATTGCATTCCACCGGGCCTCATCCATGCCGTCCTCTCCCTTGTACTCAACATCGAGGACAAGCGACTTGAACGCTGCAAAGGCAGCCTGCCAGGCAGGGTTTACGGAAGCGGCGGACAATTTGCCGTCCTTGACCGGACGGGCAATGGGATATGAAGATATCTCATCGATGCATTCTACAAGATTCTTTCCGCCTATCGCGGCTACACGGTCAACGCTGACGTCAACGGCACCGGACACCGACTCATCAAAGGAGATGAGTTTGCAACGAAGGAAGTAATCGGAAATCTTGTCCTTCAATGCATTGTATGCGGCAAGGGCGGCGTCAGTCTTATCCCCGTAAGGGAAAACATTCGCCTTGTCGGCTTCCGCAGCGGCGCACCAGGCCGAATAGTTGGAAGCGGCGGCAAAGAATGCATTGACCTTGTCCTCATTTATTCCCTGCTCTCCCGAGCGGTCCGTGACCCCTCCGAACTTGTCAACAATGTTGGCGATGAGAGTTCTTATACCCTCGTTGTCAGAAGACGCCGGAATGATAATGCCGTCACCGTTGAAAAGGGTTTTGGAGAAAATGGCAACACTGTCGGAACTATCTTCGATGGATATGCTGTCCTTCTCCTTGCCGAGATTGGCGAGAATCTGGCGGGCTGATTTAAGCAGGGCCTCCCCTTCCGGATTGCTGTCATCTATCTCATTCAAAGGAAGTTCACTGTTGCCTTTGAGAAGCAGGTTCTTGTCCTTGATAACGGAGGTCAGCCATTTGGAGGCGGCCACAACCTCGTTCACGTGAATTCTTCCGTCATTGTCCGAATCCAGAATCTTCAAGGTCTTCTTGTCGAATTCCAACCCATCGACCGGGCAGCTCAGTACAGTCCATTTTTTCTGGTCCAGTTCATCGAGATGTGCGACAGCCTCTCCGCTGTCAATCCTCACTCTCACCACACCGCCCACGGGTGCATAGTTCCATTTGAATCGATTTTTTGTTGCCATAGGTATATATTTTATTGTTTTTGACGACAAAGTCTCCAAAGATACGAAAATTTCAAAAAAATGTTATATCTTTGCAGTCCAAAACACACGGTGCCTGTAGTTCAGTTGGTTAGAGCGTCAGATTGTGGTTCTGAATGTCGTGGGTTCGAGTCCCACCCGGCACCCGGATGAAGAGAGCGACTTTTCGAGTCGCTCTCATTTTTTTAGGTTTCAGCGGAACAAAAGAGTCTTGGCACTTCACGGCACGTTATATCATGGGTTATGTGGGCTCAGGAGCAAAACCCTGTGTTTAGTCTGAAATTAAAATGAGGTATATTTGTGTGTAATTTTTTGACACACGAATATGGAACACAATTCAGACCTTGAACTTCTCAGACAGATATCATCATTGATTTTTCCAAGCCAT
>JAZLKN010000051.1:0-3142 GCA_045597605.1 Candidatus Cryptobacteroides sp.
AATTGCTAAAATGTCAGACTGCTTGACGATGAGATACTTCTTCTCATCAACGGTAACTTCGGTTCCGGAGTACTTCCCGTAAAGGACAACATCACCGGTTTTCACCTCCATAGGCTCGTCCTTCTTTCCGGGGCCAGCCGCAACGACTGTACCCTGCTGGGGTTTCTCTTTCGCGGTATCGGGAATGTAAAGGCCCGAAGCTGTCTTGGTCTCGGCCTCCTTGGGCTCGATGACCACTCTGTCTGCCAAAGGTTTTATCATTTTATAATGTTTTAATTGGTTTCATCTTTCAAATATACGAAAATAAAACGGCAAATGGTGTGCCACTTGCCGTTTTATGACAAATTGTCAGTCAATCCGTCAGAAGGTGAACTTGACCATCGCCTGAATACGGTGATTGGTAATCCAGTGAAGATCTTCGGATGCAATGGCATACTTGCCGATTGACTCCGTGTCCCCGTACTGGACACTCGTCAGCATATATTCAAGGCCTACTGTGAACTTGCCGAGATTATATGTGAATTCGGGCTGGATACGGTACATCCGGTTGAAATTGCCCGTTCCGTTCTTCTGGAAGAAAATCGGTCCTTCTATTTCCTTGGATGTGCCCAGGTTTTTCGAATACCCGAGGAGTATAGCTCCGACGAATTTCTTGCCGTATGAAGCGGTGAACCAGGTGGCGGAGTTGCGTATGGGAGTGTATTCCCATTTCCTGGCATCAGCGGTGCTGGAAACAGCGTATCCGCTCATCAGGTTGAAATGCTCGCCTCCGTTGCCGTAGGTGGTCTTGAGTTTCAGCTTGAGAAGGTTCTTGCTATACTGCAGATAGAGGAAAGGCGATACTGCGCTGTATCTGTCCTTCACCTTCACTGTCTTTCCGCCAACCGTTGCCGTGTGGCGCGGGGCAATGCTGAGCACGTCCATTCCTATGCGGCCGAGGAAACCTCCGTTCTTGTAGCTGACGCCGAAATAGAACTCCGGAGTGCAGCCGTACTTGATATAGTCGGCTGACGAGCCGTTGGGACCCATTGACGTGTACTGCATCTGCCAGAGGGCGGAAGCGGTAAGGGTAACGTGGCTGCCAAGGTTGAAATCGGCGGTCACCTGAGGGGTACGGCTGAAGGGGCCGAAAGGAGCGCCGCTCTCAAGGCTGAAGATGTCGGGAAGGTCGGCGGCCATAGGATGCCAGGCCTGACCGGCTTTGAATAGGATGGAGTAGTCACTGTTGTCGGGGTTGGCCCATTTCATTGTCACGTAAGCCTGGCGGAGACGGAGCTGGGCCGTACCTGTAGAACCTGTAAGACCGGCATAGAAGTCAGCCTCTATCTTCGCACCGAAGTCGAGGTCGTTGATCCTGTATCCTGAAACATCTACGCCGGCACGGGTTGTAAGGGCAAGGAAACGGAACTGGTTCTGTGCATTCATATCCTCCCCATCAGCATTCGGCGCCTCGTCCTTGGGAAGCCAGTAGTAAAGGTCACCGGAGCCTGCGAAACTCTCGCGGGTGTCGAAGGCGAAATAGTTGCGGATGAAACCGTAGAATTTGAAATGGTTCTGGAGGTGCTCCTTTACGGGGCTCTCCTTCTTTTCCTGCGCAGTTGCGCAAACAGCCGTGGCGAGAAGCACCACGGCCGTAAGAAATATGTTGAGTTTCTTCATATCAGATTATGCAAAAGGGAAGAACTTGGTCACCCAGAAGAATCCGAGCACAAGACCGATAATGCCCACGATTAGGCCCACCTTGGTCATATCCTTGGTCTCCACAAGGCCTGTAGCCGATGCGATGGCATTCGGAGGTGTGGAGATAGGCAGACACATCGCAACGGATGCGCAGACAGCGACGAACACTGACAGACCCTGCTGGCCGCCGAAAGCCTGGAAAGCCTCGGCATTGCCGCTCTCGAGCAGGCCTTTGCCTATTGCTATCATAATGGGGATGAGAAGGGCCGCAGTGGCACTGTTGCTGATAAAGTTGCTGAGCAGGTAGCAGATAAGGCCTGCAACCATGAACACTATGATGATGCTCATCGCGCTGAAATCGATTGAGGTGATGAGGGCCTTTGCAAGACCTGTCTTGTCAAGGGCATAACCGAGGGCGAAACCTCCGGCTACCAACCAGAGAACGTCCCAGTTGATTTCCTTGATATCCTCCTTGCCGAACACGCCTGTCGCGGTATAGACGCACAGAGGGATGAGGGCGACGATGTTGGAGCTGATGCCGTGAACCTGCTCGGTCATCCAGAGCAGGATTGTGGCGCCGAAAGTAATCCAGGCAACGTAATCCTTGTATGTCTTCTTGTGGTCGTCCTTCTTGATTTCGAGCACGATTTCCTTTGATTTGAAAGGATAGAAGACAGTGAGGAGCACCCACGCAATCAGAATCATCACAATCACGAAGGGAATCATACGGAAGGCCCAGTCATTGAAACCTATGGTTATGCCTGCCAGAGAGTCGAGGTTTCCCACTGCGGTGGCGTTCGGAGGGGTTCCGATGGGGGTTCCTATACCGCCGACGTTGGCTGCGATGGGGATAGCCAGAGCTATACCGACCTTACCCTTGGCATCGGTGTCGGGAAGAGATGCGAACACGGGGGCGAGGAACGCCAGGAACATCGCGGCGGTGGCAGTGTTGCTCATGAACATAGAGAAGATGGCAATCACGCAGAGCACGCCGAGAAGCACCCATTTGGGTTTCTTGCCGAAAGGCTTGAGAAGAAGGCGCGCCATTGTAACGTCCATTCCGTATTTGGAAGCCACGATTGCAAGTACGAAACCGCCGAGGAAGAGCATCACAACGGGGTCTGCGAACGAACGCATCAGCTCGGTATAGGGCACGAACAGGCTGTCGTCACCCGTTACCTTCAGGAATCCTATGCTCTTGCTGGATATCGTCAGCAGGAAGCCCACGATAACCATAAGGGAGGTTACCCAGTTGGGAACAATCTCAAAAATCCACATAAGGGCAGCGAAAGCGAAAATCGCGATTGTACGCTGCTGCGTTACGGTGAGCACGTCACCGAGACTGCCGAAGATTTCCTTCGGCGCACACCAGAGGAATACCGTAACCAGCAGCACTATGGGCAGCAGGATGCAGTATTTTACGTTAATTTTTTTCTCCATGATAAAGTTTATGTTTAATACT
>JAZLKN010000052.1:0-33886 GCA_045597605.1 Candidatus Cryptobacteroides sp.
CGATGGCCGACTTGCGCGATGTCCCCGTCGTACCGATGATCTCGGTGTTCAGGTAGGTGATGTCCACAATGTTCCTGTCCGGTAGCAGGCTGTTGAGCAGCTGAATCGTAGCATCCTTGTACTTTTCCGTGCCGAAGATGCGTTTGAAGGCATAGTCCACTGTGGGGTCGGGGAACTTCCAGTCGCTGAAATTGAATTCGTTAGGGTCTGTCATAGTCATAATTGTTCAGGTGTATAAGTGGTTGATTGTTCTTCACCGCAATTATAGCCTATGCTGTCGGTTCATCCTATAGCCAGACCGCCCGGAAACGTGAATAAATGTTTTTTCTTAACGAAATTTTGTGATTTTTTATGTTATTAACGGCAGGACCACCGCTTCGGGGGACATAACCCAAAATCCCAAGTCCCCCGAAGCGGTGGCGCTGCCGATATTGCGAGAGGCCGCTTTGTCTCAGTCTTCCGAGTAACTGTCCTTCTCCTCTTCCGGGTGAGTGACGCTCTCGAGCAGTTCGCTGCCTTCCACAATGGGGTTCAGCACGAAGTCGGGGCATTCGGCCGGCACGAGTATGGTGTCGCCCTGGTGCAGCCTGTAATCTTTTGTAATGCCGTTTTCGTCGGGCATCTGCAGTGACACCTCGCCTTTGATGCAGTTGTAGATGACGAAACTGTCCATTTGGGCGGCGCTTACCTTCATCCCTTCAAATAATGTTATGTGGCTGACCGTGAACTGCGGGCAGTCAGCTATGATTCTCGTGGCAGTCTTCCGGGCTGCCGCCGGGGCGGGGGTATAGGCAGATGCATCGTATTTGCCGAAGTCTATCAGGTCTATGGCCTCCTCAAGATGCATCTTGCGGGCTGTGGCGGGGTTGAGTTCGCGGCCCCAGTCGTACAGACGGAAGGTCATATCGGAGGATTCCTGTATCTCGCACACCATTATGCCGCCTTCGGCCGCGTGTACCGTGCCGGGCTTGATGAAAATCACGTCGCCTTTCTTCGGGTGTATGACGTTCAGCAGTTTGTCGGCCACGCCTTTCTTGCAGGCGTCGTAGAATTCCTGCGCGCTGACCTCTCTGCTGAAACCCATATATATCTTCGCATCGGGCTTTGCATCAAGTATATACCATACTTCCGCCTTGCCCAGCGAGTCGTAGCGCTGTGCGGCGATTTCATCGTCCGGGTGTACCTGTACGGACAGTTTGCCCTCGATGCTGAGGAACTTTACGAGCAGGGGGAACTGGGTGCCGTACCAGTTGAACACCTTGTCACCCACGACGCGCTCCAGATAGGTCTGCATCACGTCTCCTATGGTGTTGCCGGAGAGCCATCCGTTCTCTATCACCGAGTCCTGCTCGCCCATATCGGCCAGTTCCCAGCTCTCTCCAATCAGCTCGTCCTGCGGCACGGGCACTTCCTCTCCGTCCTCATCCGTTTCGGTGAATGATTTTCCCAGCACCTTCACCAGTGCGGTGCCGCCCCAGGGCCTGCGTGAGGCTATGGGCGTGAATTTCAGGGGGTATAATTTCTTTTCCATATAGCTTTGTTGTCAATGATCAGTCAGTTTTCAATATTCCGTCAGTTTTAGGCGGTATTTGGCCGAGCGGCCGCCGTCGAATTCCTTTATCTCTTCCAGAGTGAATCCGAGTTTGGCATAGACCTCGCCTTCATTCCCTTCCGACAGGGGAGCATAGCTCATTATGTCGTCAGGCTGCTTTTCCTCGATGAAGCGCTCCAGCATCTTTCCCATTCCCCCGGACACCCTCACGCCCCGGAGCGAAGCGTAGCGTACCCATTCGTACGAACTTATTTTCCGGCCGTCCTTGTTCCAGCGCCTTGCGTTTGAGAAACTGGACACTGCCAAAAGGTCTCCGGGCACGAAACGGCCGTCGTGTCCGGCCCGTGTCACATACAGTCCGTAGCAGTGGCGGCAGCGGCTCCATCCATATCGGTGATTGGCTTCCAGGAAGCTGCGTGCCAGGTTTGCGTCGATGCGGCGCACCGAGCAGTTCCTTGCGAATACGGATATGAAGGTTTCCGGAAAACTCACGTTAAAAAGTAGTGGAAATTCTTTTCAAATTTAAGCAAAATTTATCTAAATTTGTAAGATACGGAAATATAAAAAGTAAATATATAAACTATGCTCAAAATTGATCTGAAAGGTTGCGGCACCTTTGTCAAGAACGCCGAATTGAAGGAATATACAGGAAAGGCTCTCGCCGCTTTCGACACCCTTGACAAAGGCGACGGTCAGGGCAATGACTTCATCGGATGGAAACACCTTCCCTCAGAGGCCCTCGCCGGAAATATCGTGAAGGAGTGCGGGGCTGTGTGCGACAGCTGGAAGGAGAGGAAGGTGGACCTTGTGGTAGCCATAGGCATCGGCGGATCATATCTGGGTGCAAAATGCGCCATAGAGGCACTCAATCATACTTTTGACGCAAATATGCACAAGGGTGACGCTCCCCAGGTGGTGTTCGCCGGCCAGAATCTGGGCGTGGACTATCTGTGCGAGCTGATTGACCTTATGGAGGAGAGGAACGTGGCCTGCATCGTGATTTCCAAATCAGGCACCACCACCGAGCCCGCAGTTGCATTCCGCATAGTAAAACAGTTCATAGAGCAGAAATACGGCAAGAGCGAGGCTGCAGTACGTATCGTGGCGGTAACGGACAAGGCACGCGGTGCCCTGAAGAGCCTCAGCACGCAGGAGGGCTACAGGACTTTCGTCATTCCCGACAATGTGGGCGGACGCTTCAGCGTGCTGACCCCTGTGGGCCTGCTTCCCATTATGGCGGCCGGCTTCGACGTGGAGAAGATGCTTCAGGGAGCTCTGGAAATGGAGAAGGCGTGTGCGGTGCGCGGCGAGGAGAATCCTGCCGTACAGTATGCCGCAATGCGTAATCTTCTCTACGGGGAATATGGTAGGACAGTGGAGATGCTTATCAACTTCACTCCCAAGCTGCAGTACTTTGCCGAGTGGTGGAAACAGCTCTACGGCGAGAGTGAAGGCAAGGACGGCAAGGGTATTTTCCCCGCATCCTGCAGTTTTACCACAGACCTTCATTCAATGGGTCAGTACATACAGGACGGCAACCGCATACTGTTCGAGACCCTCGTGAACGTGGAGAAACCTCTGCGCGAACTGAAGATAGACTCTGACGCGCAGAACCTCGACGGCCTGAACTTCCTCTCCGGCAAGAGCGTGGACTATTGCAACCATATGGCCCAGCTCGGCACCAAACTCGCCCATATTGACGGCGGAGTGCCCCAGCTGGAAGTCAGCATCGAGAAGCTCGACGAGTACAACCTCGGCCAGCTGTTCTATTTCTTCGAGTTCGCCTGCGGCGTCAGCGCCTATCTCCTCGGGGTGAACCCGTTCAACCAGCCCGGTGTGGAGGCGTACAAGAAGAATATGTTTGCCCTTCTGGAAAAACCCGGCTATGAGGAGGCCACTGCGGCCATCCGCAAACGTCTGTAGAAGTTTATGGCGGGTCATCAGATAATATTGATAGGCAGCAGGATGGAGACCTCGCTCATCGGGCTGAAGGAATTTCAGCCCGATGCGGTGCACCTGCTTTACACCGAAGCCACAAGGGAAATTTACAAGCCCTTTGTCGCTATGCTTCCGGAGAATGTCACGGTGAAGGAATATCTGATAGACCCTTATGAGATGGAAACCGTCCGCGAGGTGTGCAGGAACATACGTGTCGGCCTGGCGGATGATGACATATTGCAATACAATATAACCGAAGGCACCAAGGTGGCCGCGGGAGCTGCTGTACAAGTGGCTGCCGAATTCAAGGACCATGTGGTGTACTATACTCAGGAAGGGGAGAGGATAGACTTCACTTCAGGCAGCCGCAGGCCCGTCACGGCCAGAATCTCCAATGCGGAGTTCGTGACCCTTTTCGGCAACAGGCTGTCATCGTACAAGAAAGCCGCCGACATTGCAATGGCCGATGTTGGCGCCTCGTGGGACGTGAAACGCTTCATAGAGACCTACCAGAAGGCTTATCAGCGCATACAGCACCAGTTCCGCACACAGTTCAAGGGCCATCTTGACCATCTGCCCGCCTCGTTCAGCGTGGACAGGGAAAGGGGGATGACGGTGACTGTGAACGGCGGGGCGATGGAGATAAACGACCGCGGGCGCATATTGTTCCGCAGCGACAGCCCCAACGCCACCAGGCTGTTCTTCACTGGCAGGTGGTGGGAGGTGATTGTCAGCAACGTTGTTTACAAATGGGACCTTGCGCGCAAGGACAGGCCCTCCGACAGCGAGGTGTGGCGCAGCGTCGAGTTCCAGGGCAGGGCGGAAGGCAAGGTCAAGAACGAACTGGACATACTTGTCAACGACCGCCGCCGTCTGATACTGATAGAATGCAAGTCCGGCTATATCGGTCAGGAGAATGTATATAAGCTGGACAGTACGCGCGAGACTTATGGCGGTGACAACTCCAGGGCTATACTGGTCAGCTATTATCCCCTGGATCCTGACCTTGTGCAGAAATGCCGTGACCTCCACGTCTATTATTATGCTCCGGAGCAGACTTCCGGCAGGATAGACCATATAAACAAACTGCCCGCGTGGCTGGATTCCATAGCGGGCGACATTGAACCCAGGTAGATGACAAGACCTTTCCTAAAGCAGATAGCAAGCCACTACTGTGCCTGCGGCACGGATATGGGTCGCACCGTATTCGTACTGCCTTCGCGAAGGGCGGTTGTGTTCTTCCGCAAATATTTCGCTCAGGCGGTGCGGGAGAACTCCGAGCTGCCTGTGATGGCTCCGGTAATGCTGTCGATGGAGGAGTTCCTGTGCAGTCTGGACAGCAGGGGCACTGCGGACAGACTCACCCTGCTGCTGCGCCTGTATGACTGCTACAGGGCCATATGTCTGAGGGAGAATATGAGCTGTGAGACACTGGACGAGTTCGTGTTCTGGGGGGACGTGATTCTTGCGGACTTCGATGACGTGGACAAGTACCGCATTGATGCAGGGGACATTTTCCGCAATGTGAGCGAGCTCAAGGATCTGAGCGATGATTTCAGTTATCTGTCGGACAGCCAGAAAACGGCGTTGGAGTCTTTTCTGCACCATTTTACAAAGGGTGACGGATGGGAGAAAGGCGGCTACAAACTCAAGTTCGCGCGTTTGTGGAACATACTCGGCGTCCTCTATGAGGAGTTCAATGCCTCGCTGGATACGGCGGGGCAGTGCTACGCCGGCAAACTGTACAGGGAACTGGCCTCGCGTTTCTCCGAGGGGGACGCTTCCTCTCTGCTTGAGCAGGCCCTTCCGGGCACTGAAAAGCTGGTGTTCTGCGGGCTCAACGTGCTGTGCGAGTGCGAGAAAACCATACTCAAGGCCCTGCAGGGTGCATCTCTTGCGGAATTCTGCTGGGACTATGTCAGCGACTGGATACGCGACCCCCGCAACAAGTCGTCTCTGATGATGGATGAGAACGTGAGGCTTTTCCCGAATGCGTTCGAGCCGGATCCGTGCGATGCGAAACCCTCCATCGAGGTGGTGAGCGTGCCGTCGGCCGTGGGGCAGACCCGCGTGGTGTCGGAATTCCTTCGGAATCCGGACGTGCCGTCGGACGAGCGTACGGCCATAATACTTCCCGACGAGACTCTGTTGCAGCCGCTACTCAATGCCATACCTCCGAGAATAGGGGAGGTGAATGTAACGATGGGCTATTCGATGGCGTGCAGTTCCTTCTACAGTCTGCTTGACGACATATCTCTTCTGCAGTTGCGTCTGCGCCGGAAGGACGGCAGGTGGTACTTCTATCACAAACCGTTCTGGAGCATAGCGTCCAACAACGTTTTCAATGCGCTTCTGGACGATGAGGGCAGGGATATCCTCTCTTCGATTAAGAAGTCACACAGTTATTATATAGACTGCGAGCTTGTAAAAGGCTCGCCGCTGCTGGAGACGGTTTTCCGCCCGGTGGTGAAGGACCTCAAGTCCAATGATGCTTCGCAGATTGCCGCCATTGCGTCATATCAGCTTGATATCCTGCAATTTGTCGGCAGCGGCATAGCCGGTGACGGGGATCTTAAGAAACGCTTTGCCCTGGAACTGGACTTTGCAATGGAATACGTCAAGGCCGTGAACCTGCTGTCTTCCCACAATATGTCCATATTGCCGCAGACCTGGTTCAAGCTGCTGGACAATGCGATGAGATCCAAGGCAGTGCCCATCAAGGGCGAGCCGCTGACGGGGCTGCAGATTATGGGACCTCTGGAAACCAGGGCGCTGGATTTCGACAGGATATTCATACTCAGCTGCAACGAGGGTGTATTCCCGCGTTCGTCTTCGTCATCCTCTTTCATTCCGCCGCTGCTGCGCCACGGTTTCGGACTTCCGACCTTCGAGTACCAGGATGCGGTGTGGGCCTATTATTTCTACCGTATGATACAGAGACCTTCCGCTGTCTGCCTGCTGATGGATTCGCGCACGGAGGGGATGAAATCGGGGGAGGAGAGCCGTTATGTCAAGCAGCTGAAATACCATTTCTCAGCTGACGTGAGGACGAAGACTGCTATGGCAAGCCCGGTTGTAGTGGACGGCGAGGAATCCATAGCCAAGACCGATGAGGATATAGCTGTCATCAGGGACAAGGCGCTGTCGGCCACTGCGTTGCAGAATTATCTCAGCTGCCCCGTGAAGTTCTACTATTCCTTTGTCAAGGGTCTGAGGGCGGATGACGAGGTCAGCGAGTCGATGGATGCCGGCATAATAGGCAACGTGTACCACGGGGTGATGCAGACCATCTATTCGGTTCCGAAGGACGGCCGCATCACTTCGGAATACCTCAAGTCGCTGAAGGATGCTTCCGGAAAGATTACGGCTATGGTCGAGGACAGGATCAGGAAGGAGATGAACTGTGATGAGATAACGGGGCGCGACATAGTGTTCTGCACTATCATATGCAAATATGTGAAGAAGACCCTGGAACACGACCTTGCTTTCCTGAAAGAGAAGGGACTCGATGCCTTCAAGATTGTATCCCTCGAGAGAACCTACAGGACAGAGTTCCACGGTTTCCGTTTCAAGGGAACTCTGGACCGCCTGGACGTTTTCACACCGGGAGCCCTGCGTGTGGTGGACTACAAGACCGGCAAGGTCCTGGACGAGGACGTCAACATAGACGATTCGAATGCGGCGAAGATTGCCGGCAAGATATTCGACCCTGAGGCATCTTCGTCGAAATGGCCCAAGATAGCCCTTCAGTTCTACATCTATGATATGATAATGAAGGGGAATCCCGACGTGCTGGCGGGCAGGGAACTGCTCAACTGCGTGTATTCCACACGCTCGCTGCTCAAGGAACGGCCGGTGGAGAGCGTATGCAACGAAACTTTCTGCCGCCAGATGGAGACAAGGCTTGCCGACTGCCTGGATGAGATTGTGGACAGGGACAGACCGTTCACCAGAAGAAAACAGAAATTCAATGACAGGACCTGCGAGTTCTGTGATTTCAAAACCATTTGCGGCCGATGATCAGATTGATGAAAGCCTCCGCCGGCAGCGGCAAGACGCACAAGCTGGCCTCCAGGTACATAGATATGCTGATGAAAAGTCCTGACCCTAAGGAGTACAGGCATATACTGGCCGTGACTTTCACCAACAAGGCCACGGACGAGATGAAGAGCCGCATCATCGAGGACCTTTACAGGATAGGCCGTGACGGAGAATACGATGGGAAGTCATACAGTGCAGATGGAAGGGAAAAGGCTGCGCGGATACTCAGCGACATACTTCACGACTACGGTTCCTTTGCCGTCAGCACCATAGATCGTTTTTTCCAGCAGACGCTGCGCGCCTTTGCCCGTGAATTGGGACAGTTCAGCCGCTATCAGGTGGAACTGGACAAGGATGCGCTGGTGGATGAGGCTGTGGATACCATACTGGACGAGTTGAACAATACCGAACAGGATCGCAGTATGGTGGCGTTCATTGTGGGCAATATGGAGGAAAGCCTTATGGAGGGCGGGGCTCTGAATGTGGACGGGGCGCTCAAGGAGATGGGACGCCAGCTCAAGAGTGAGGCGTTCAGCCGCAAGAGCCGTTCCATAGGTCTGGACGGGGAGACGGCATACAGTGAGGAGGAACTGGCGGGATTGAAGAGCTCCTGTCGTGAGGTGATGGCCTCTTTCCGGGACAAGGTCAGAAAGTCCGCTGAGGAGGTGGTTGCAGCTATGGGTGTAGCGGGGCTGGAACACGGGGATTTCAACCGCAAATGGACCGGCTTTATCGAGCCTTTCCGCAAGTGGGACTACCGCAGTGAGGCGAAGATTACGGAATCGGTGCGCTCGAAGATAGAATTTCCTTCGGCCGAGACCTGGTTTACCAAGGCCAACCGTTCAATGTTCGCAGTTGCGGACTCCGCTCTGACGTCTAAGTTGCAGGACTTCATCGGCCTGTGGTCTTCAGATGACTTCAAGGCATACTCCACGGCCGCGATGCTTATCGGTCAGATTTACGGTCTTGGCGTGGCAGCAAGACTTTTCAAGGCCTTCGACCGTGTGGCCAGCGACCGCAACGTGGTGTGCCTGGATGACAGCAACAGCCTGTTGAGCAAGATTATAGACGGCAGCGACGCGCCTTTCGTATATGAGAAGACCGGCGTGCTGTTCAAGACTTTCCTGCTGGATGAATTTCAGGATACCGGCGCTACGCAATGGGACAACTTCAAGCCTCTGCTGCAGGAGAGCGAGGCGAACAAGAAACCTTCGGATTCGCCCTGTTTCGACAATCTGATAGTCGGCGACGTCAAGCAGAGCATATATCGCTGGCGTGAGAGCGATTGGGGCCTGCTTGACCACGGCGTCGAGGCTGATTTCTCCCGGGTGGCCCTTGATCCTCTGGACAGCAACTGGCGCAGTCTGAGCGGGATAGTCGATTTCAACAACGAGCTTTACCCCGCATTGGCAGGTATTGTGGATGCAAAGACAGGACATCCGGATGGTATGCACAGTGTCGAGGATATCTACAGCGACTGCCATCAGAGCTTGGGCAGGGGACAGGAGCAGAAGGGCGGCAGCGTGGATGTGGAGTTCGTTCAGGATGAGGAGTCGCAGCTGTCGTCAATACTGGACACCGTGACTGATTTGCGGGACAATCACGGGGCCGGTTACGGCGACATCACCGTGCTTGTGCGCAAGAAATCATCCGGAACTGTCGTGGCCCAGTCACTTATAGAAAACGGAATACCGGTGGTGACCGATGCGTCCCTCCGTATCAAGAATTCCATTTCTGTGCGGCGGCTTGTGTCGATGATGTCCTATGTGGACAATCCTGAGGACGAGGTGGGCGGCTATATAGCCGGAAAATACGGTCTCGGTTCGCTTCCTTCAGCCTGGCACAGCCTTCCTGACTTGGCAGAGACCGTCTACAAGCAACTGTGTCTGGATCCGGTCTGCAGGAAGGATTGCGAGAAGGAGGTTATGTACGTCACTTCGTTCATGGATTTCGTGATGGATTACAGCGTGAGCTCGGGCAATAACCTGCGCGAATTCCTGAAATACTGGCAGGACAAGGACCCCGACGTCAATGCCGCCAAAAGCGATGATGCGGTACATATTATCACCATACACAAGAGCAAGGGTCTGGCGGCTCCCTATGTGATAGTCCCTTTCCTGGAGAAGATTACCCTATACGAGCCGACCAAGACCAGAGTGTGGTCCCGGCCGCAGAAGAGTGGGGGCGAGCTGGACAGGTATGCGGACAAACTGTATTACGTTCCGCTCAACGAGGCGGCCGCCGGCAGCTACTTCAGCGACAGTTATGACCTGGAACGCTTCAACCAGGGTGTGGATGCCGTGAATCTGCTATACGTGGCAACCACCAGGGCGCGCTACGGCATGAAACTCATAGCCAATGTAGGAGGCAGGAACAATTCCGACAACAATATGGGAGGTCTGCTTTACAGGCATTTCGGTCAGGCGGACCATCACAGGGGAGAAACGTTTGATTTCTCGATTCTGCATAAGGATAAGTCCGCGGATGACGGCGGAATTAAACTGGCCTTTCCGTGCTATGATATTGAGGAAAGACTGGAAATACGTCCCTATGCGGCTGATTTCTTTTCCGATACCGACAGGGAGTACAGAAATCTGAGCTATCGTGAGCGCGGTATCGTGCTTCACGACATCCTGGGACGCGTGCGTATGGCTTCGGATCTCGGACATTCTGTGGACGTTGCCGTTTCTGACGGCAGTCTTGCCGCCGGTAGCAGGGATAAGGTTCTTGACGTGCTGGGACGCAGAATATCATCCCATCCCGAATTCTTCCCCGAAGATGACGGAGTGCAGGTGCTGATGGAACAGACAGTTTTCGACTCCGACGGCAACGAACACCGTCCCGACCGCGTACTGGTATTCCCCGACGGACGCGTTGTCATAGTGGACTACAAGTTCGGCAGGCCCCACGAAGAATATTCCGCCCAGATAGAACGCTACAAAACGCTTTTCTCAGCTATGGGATACAGGGAAACCGAGGCGCATCTGTGGTTTGTTTACCAAAATAAAATAATTTAACTTTGCAATATGGAAAATTTCGTAAATATTCTCGAATACAATACCCACAGGGAGAAGATGACCCTGCCGGAGTACGGACGTCTGGTCCAGAAACTGGTCGAAGACGTGAAACAGATTCCCGACCGTGAGAAACGTTCGCAGCAGGCGAAGGCTATAGTCCGTATAATGGAAATACTCAATCCGGCTGTTCATCAGCAGGAGAATTGGGAGCACACACTATGGGACAGCCTGTTCATAATGGCCGGCTATGACCTTGACATCGATGCACCATATCCCATGCCTCAGAAAAAGGAACTGGAGAAAGCACCTGAAATCGTGCCGGTGCAGAAGAAACCCATCAAGGCGACTCACTATGGGCGCAACATAGAGAGTATCATAGATTTGATCTCCGGAAAGGAGGATGGCGAGGTGAAGACTGCGATGATACGTGACCTTGCCATATATATGCGTACGCAGTATCTGATTTGGAACAAGGACAGTGTGAGCGATCAGACTATATTCAACGATATCGAGAAGCTTTCTGACGGACGAATACATGTCCCTGAAGGATTGGAGCTTACACAGATCAGCAAGCAGGCTGTGTTCAACCGTCCGGGCATAGGCATCGCCCCGGCGGGACAGCAGAAGGGCAGAAACGGATTCAGGCGCGGTCAGCGCCGTCAGCGCAAATAAGGTGGCGTTATGGATTGGAGAAAGTACAAGACATCCGCGGACAAGATGACGGTACTGTCAGGCATACTGCTGACGGCGTTTTCAATATTCACGTTCATTGCCTGCCTCTCATTCGTGATAAGATGGAAGGAGGATCAGAGTCTGCTTTATGCGCAGGAGTTCTTCGCAGATATGGTTCAGGCTTCCAACAAGGCCGGCGGTCTTGGCTTCAGATGGAGCAATTTCCTGGTGGGTAAATGCTTCGGGTTCGGGGCAGTCGTTCTGTGTGCAGTACTTATGTCCGCATCTGTCAGACTTGTCTGCCTCAAAGGCGTGGACTGGGTCAAGGCCGCTCTTGTGGCCATGGGAGGATCCCTCCTATGCTCCCTGTTCCTCGCTTATACCGCTGATATGTTCGGCGAACCTCTTACCTCTTTCCTTGGCGGTGGCATAGGAGGAAACGCAGGCGCATACATAGTGGGCGGAATGAATGCTGCTTTGGGCAGAATCATAACTCCCATACTTCTGCTGGCCCTTGTAGCTGTTCTTGTGGTATTGACAGCCGAGAGGCTTCCTTCATTCAAGACAGTCCGCAAGGCTGCCGGGGAAGCCTCAGACACAGTAAGCGATGAAGTCTCCGAGGAACCGGTTATCCCTAATACGGATATCGACGATGTTGCCGATGTGACTCCTGTCAATATTGAGACTCCGGTGGCCACCGACGGTGGAGAACAGGAACTCGACATTGACATACAGGGACCCGAGGACGAACTTTCGACGGATGTCGAAGAGGAACTTCCGCAGCTGGACATACGCAGCGACGTGAACCGCTACAAATTTCCCTCGCTGGATCTTCTCTACGACTACGCCGACAAGCGATTCACCCTTCCCAAGGAGGAGGTGGACAGGAATATTGTCAAGATCAAGAATACTCTTGCTTCATTCAAGATACCCATTGACGGCATCTCTGCATCTGTGGGCTACACCGTGACACTGTACAAGATTACTCTCGGTGAGGGTGTAAGGGTCAATCAGGTCAAGATTCTGGAGGACGATATTGCCATAAAGATAGGAATCAAGGGTGTGCGCGTTGTGATGCTGGCCGATGCAGTGGGCATCGAGGTCCCCAACGACAAGCCTTCGGTAGTGCCTTTGAAAGCCATTCTCAACAGCGATGCATTCCGTAATGCGAAGGCCGAGCTTCCGATAGGGTTGGGTTATACCATCACTACCAAGGCAAAGGTGTTTGACCTTGCCGATGCACCGCACCTGCTCGTGGCCGGTGCTACGAAACAGGGCAAATCAGTGGGTCTGAATGCGATAATATCCTCGTTGCTGTATGCCAAGCATCCTACCGAGCTCAAGTTCGTGTTCATCGATCCCAAGATGGTCGAGTTCCAGCAGTACAGCAAACTCTATAAACATTATCTTGCAATGCTTCCTTCGACCGAGGATGATGCGGATGAGGCTCAGAATGCCATCGTGAAGGATCCTAAGTCGGCAGAGGCCGTATTGAGATCCCTGTGCATAGAGATGGATGAACGTTACAAACTGATGGCTTCCGCCACGGTAAACAAGATAACCGACTATAACGAAAAATACAGCAACCGTCATCTTCTCCCCACTGAAGGACACCATTTCATGCCTTATCTGGTGGTCGTGATCGACGAGTATGCCGACCTTACGAAATCCACTTTCGGCAATGACAAGAATCTGAGCCGAAGCATCGAGAACAGTATTATCCGCCTTGCTGCGAAAGGCCGTGCGGCCGGCCTGCACGTGATTATCGCCACCCAGCGTCCTTCCGTCGATGTCATCACGGGAACCATCAAGAGCAACTTCCCGACCAGAATGGCCTTCAGGACCGCTTCGCGTCAGGACTCCATGACTATTCTGGGTATCACCGGTGCGGAGAAACTGATAGGAAAGGGCGATATGCTTTTCTTCACCGGTGCAGATGCCGAGCGTGTGCAGTGTGCTCTTGTGGGCTCGTCGGAGATCGATGCCCTGACTTCTTCCGTATCCGAACAGACCGGCTTCAGACAGAGCTGTACCCAGCCGTACTATCTGCCCGATCCCGGTGACGGCAGTGAGGATGGCGGCGGTTCGGATGGTGGTCTCGTGGATATGAAGAACCTTGACCCTCTATTCGAGGAGGCAGCACGTCTGGCTGTTTTGAACAGGAGCATAAGCACCTCTATGATACAGCGCAAGATGCAGCTCGGGTTCGCCCGTGCCGGACGAATAATGGACCAGCTGGAGAGTGCGGGTGTAGTTGGAGCCCAGCAGGGTTCCAAGCCTCGTGAGGCTCTGGTTCCCGACCTGGCGTCACTCCAGAGTATATTGGATGCTTTTCTCAACCAATAGGCCGTGAAACAGTTCTTTCTGAAATTCCTGCCTGTACTGTCGCTTGTCCTGATGTCTTTTTCCGTATCGGCCGGGGCGGACGGGGCAGTGAAGTTCCGTGAGCGTATCAGCGGTAAGCGTGTCGATATGACTTTGACCTGGTCGGCGAAAAGCTCCGGGAAGACCTATGCGGGCGACGGCAGGCTGTCCTGGAGGGACGGGCGTTTCGTCTTCGCCAATGACGATGTGCAGATATACAATGACGGAAAATCGCTGACAAGCGTGTCTCAGGCCGGAAGAGAAGTTGTCGTGCAGCCGTCCGACAATACGGACTTTCTGTCCGAGCCGGCCGCTCTGGCTTCTCTGTTGGGTCTGAATCCGTCGAAAGCGGGAATAGTTATGCACTATGACGGGAACGGGAACCTGTCGGGGGCTGACATTACGCTGAAAAACGGAACTTCAGTTATCGTCAGGATAGTGTCGATGACAGTTGATGGGCCTTCGGCGGACGGCGATTTCTCCTTCGACGTTGAGTCTCTGGACTCGTCCTGGGTGGTCACCGACTTGAGATGACGGCTTTCCCGGTCAGGGACTGCGGGATTATCTTTCCGAGATTTCAAGACCTTCGGAATGCCATACGGTATCTGAGGATATAAGGCAGCCTTCCAGGTTCGGATGGCCTGCTATGAAGGCCGAGGCCTCTTCCATACCGATTACCATACAATAGGTCGCCAGAGCGTCGGCGAGTGCGGCTGTGGGTGCGATTACAGTTGCGCTGAGGAGATTGTGCCTTACGGGATAGCCGGTGCGCGGGTCCACGGTATGGGAGTATTTCACTCCGTCGACCACGTAAAACTTCCTGTAGTTGCCGGAGGTCACTATGCCGCAGGACTGTCCGGGAGGCACGGTGAAAGTACATTCCATATCCTTCCCCGGTGACATGTTGCCGTCTCTGGGCTCGTCTATGCCCAGCGTCCAGCCTTTTCCTCCGGGATTCATCCCGCAGCAGAAAATTTCCCCTCCTATGTTGACCATCATATCCTCCACTCCCTTGCTTCGGAGATATGACGCCACGGCATCCGCACTGTAGCCCTGTGCCACGGCGTTGAAATTCATCTTTTCCCTGTTCCCGAGTGCCGTCCTGACCTCGTCATCCGCGGGCATTCTGCCTTCCTTGAAACCGAACCCCCAGATATCGAAGAGCTCGGCGGCACGGGTATCCAAAACTCCTCCCGTCACCGTGTGGAGAGAGTCGCAATAATCTGAAAGTTCCCTGAATACCCTGTATTCGGCACTTCCGTCATCCGCGATGTTCTGCCCGGCATTGTGACGGCTCAGCAGAGAGCCCGGATTATAGCCGGAGACACTTCGGTCGATTACCGCCAGAATGCTGTCTATTCCGGCCTTGAGTTCGTTGCCGACGGCGTTTGCATTGCCTTGAACGGCGCATTTGACAGTATAGGTGCCGCCTTGGGCGAAGCCTGAGATCTGTATGTAGGCCTTTTGCGTGCAGGAAAGAAGGCAGAGGACTGCGATTGTCGGGAATATGATGGTTCTGCGCATATCTGGCAAGGAATTTGAACAAAGATAGCGGTTTTTCGCAGAAAAATTAGCATCTTTGTAAATCAGAACCATTTCAAAGCAGGTTCTAAACGAAATGAAAGTGAAAGTCAGATTCTCCATACTTGCCCTTATTTGTGCCGCGTTGTTTGCAATATCAGGTGTTTCTTCCTGCAAGAAGTCGGATTCCGAAAAGACCAAGTCATACCTGAACGGGTCCCTGAGGGTGAAAGGTTGGCCGTCGTACATAGGCGTAGGGGAGACTTTCAGTGTCAAGATATCCGGTGTCAACCATCCCAAGCAGGGTACCGTGGGCCACGATCTGGGTTTCTATTATACCATAAGTGACATCTCCGAAACGGCCGACACCGTGTACAGGATCGGAACCAATCCTCTTCCTGTGCCTATGGACAATGCCCCTGTGGATATCAACGATTTCTTCGGCAAGGATACTCTCGGCACATTCACGTTTGTGGGTGTCGTATATCCGGAGGACTATGGTGACTATTATTCTTCCACCATCACTACTTCCATCACCACTGTGGACGTCGAACGCAGCCTTCCTCAGGCGCGTGTTGACAAGAGCAGGCCTTATTTCTGCGACGGACGCGAGCTTGAAGAGCTGGATATGTGCTACAATTATGTCGAGGCCGACACTTTAGGCAATCCTTACAAATTGCGGTGGATGCAGCAGAATCTCGCGTATCTCGGTTCCGGCCGCGGTTATTATAATTTCGACATAATGAGCAGGATGTTCGGCCGTTATTATACTTGGGAGGAGGCGCAGACAGCCTGTCCTGAGGGCTGGAGACTTCCCACCGACCAGGACTGGGCGGAACTGGCCGGCGCCGTCAACCATCAGGGCTTCTACACTCCCGGAAAGGATTTCGAGAACATTGCCGGTGCTCTTAAAATGGATGCCAGATTCAACGGACTTGACATGTGGGAATACTGGCCGGAATCAGTCATAACTTCCACCTCCATGTTCCATGCTCTTCCCTGCGGATACTGTAATGCCGGGGCCGGGTTGGAATTCAAAGGCATCCAGAACTTTGCCTGCTTCTGGACAGCAGATTCCGTGGACGATAATGATGCCTTTTACAGATATATCTATACAGGAGAGGACGACATGAAGCTCGGTGTGGGTGACAAGAAGACCCTGGCCATCTCCGTCCGCTGCGTCTCCGACAGGAAAGACTACTGAGCCGAGCAGAAACGAGCCATAGCACTTCACGACACGTTTTATCATGGGTTATGTGTCTTGAAGTGCTATGGCTCGTTTTAACATGGGATATTGTTCCCGACTTGACGAAGAACCCTTGCACTTCGGGAACGTTTTAATAGGGGATATTGTTCCCGAAGTGCAAGGGCTCTTCGTTGCGTAGAACAGAAGGATTCATCATAAAGCCGCGATGTTCTCCAGGAGCCGGCACAGGATGGCAATCGGTTTTTCACATATCAAATAGAGCAGGGGCCAGTCCAGTGACAGTGCCTGGGCGGTGGTGGCTGTGATGCCGCAGGCCATCACTATGCTCATCAGTGGTGCGGCAACCAGGTTCGTTATCAGGAAATATTTCGGGAAGGTTCCGAAATACAGCAGCGTAAGGGGAGCCGTGAACATCTGACAGGAGATACTGAGAGCCAGGGCATCCCATATCCTGGATTCCATCCACGTTCTCATTTCGGGCCAGATGAAGACTATTCCGGCCATTGCCAGATAACTGAGCTGGAAACCGGCCTCGCAAATGCTCTCGGGGCGGGCTACGAGATGCAGCAGCAGTGCCACGCAGAAAATCTGGCCCGGAGGTTGGGGGCGGTCGAGTATTCTGGACAGGGCGTTCAGGAGTATGAACAGCCAGGCCCTGACCAGCGAGGCTCCGGCTCCGCACATAAGGGTGTAGAGCAGGGTAAGCAGGGCTATCAGTGCATATCTTGTCTTTCTTGCAGGGGGAGTATTCCCCATAAAGAACAGCAGACGACTCAGAATCAGGTAGATTATCCCCAGATGCATTCCGCTCAGTGCCAGCATATGTGCTGCTCCCGCGTTACGGAAATCGGATATGGTCTGCCTGTCGAGCCCTGTTCGGTCACCTTTCAGCAGCGCCAGTACCAGGGCATTGCTTTTTCCGTTTAGGAAAGGGATTCTTTCGATAACCCCGTTGAGTGTTTCCCCCGCTTTGCTGAAGTATGTTCTGTCGGTTATGGATGGCAGGACCACCGTCCTGTTTGAATAGCAGAAAAGCCCAAGAAGAAAGAAGACGGTCGTCCAGAGCAGTCCGGAATTTCTCCACGAATGTGAGATGTCCTGCTTCCGGGATCTGCTATGACAGATAATCCGGTGGCCGTTGTCAGGAAACCGTGCAGTGAGGGCGGGGAGCGCCGCCAGGACTGCCATCAGCAGTCCTGCGGCAGCGTACGGGGCGGCCGGGCCGAAGCCAGTCGTCGCGCCGAACGGCCCGCCGGCCGCCCCGGGCGGCGAAATCGCCGCCCCCGCCCCCACGCCCGCAGTCAGCGCCAGACTTATCCTGTAGATGTATTCGTCCCTGAACACGCCCATAATCTTTCAAATCTATGCAGAAATAACTATCTTTGTTCTCCGTTAGAAAAATAAAAGTTTTTTTTATGATAATTCTTGTACTCAACTGCGGCAGCTCTTCATTGAAATACCAGCTGCTGGATATGAAGGATGATAAGGTTTATTCCCTGATGGCCAAGGGTTTGGTGGAGCGTATCGGAATGGAGAACGGTCACTTGAAGCACAGCCCTTCCGGTGCTGACGCCTTTGAGCTCACGGAAGCCATTCCCGACCACACCCGCGCCGTACGTCTCGTCCTTGAGGCACTTACGGACGGCAACCACGGTGTTCTGAAGAGCCTTGATGACATAGAGGCCGTCGGACACAGGGTGCTGCACGGAGGTGACGTCCTGTTCAGAAGCTGTCTTGTAACTCCGGAGGTGGTTGCCCAGATTACAAAATGCTGCGATCTCGGTCCACTCCACAATCCCGCCAACCTCATGGGCATCGAGGCTGTTACGGCCAACCTTCCCGAGGTTCCTCAGGTAGCAGTCTTCGATACGGCTTTCCATCAGACTATGCCTGACTTCAACTATCTCTACGGCCTGCCCTATGAGTATTACGAGAAATACCGCATTCGCAAATACGGTTTCCACGGCACTTCACACCGCTATGTCAGCCAGCGCGGTGCCGAATTTGCGGGGCTGGATCTGGCAAACAGCAAGATCATCACCTGCCATCTGGGCAACGGCAGCTCCGTTTCCGCTGTTCTCAACGGCAAGTGTTTCGACACAAGTATGGGCCTCACCCCTCTTGACGGTACTCTTATGGGGACGCGCTGCGGCAGCCTCGACCCTGAGGTTGTATGCTATATAATGCGCAAGGAAGGTCTTACCCCCGATCAGATGAGCACGCTGATGAACAAGAAATCAGGCCTTCTGGGCCTGTCAGGAGTGAGCAGCGACTGTCGTGACTGCGGAGATGCCGCGACTGCCGGCAATCCCCGTGCGAAGGTTGCCCTAAAGAAGCTGGCACATGACATTATAAAATACATAGGTGCGTATGCCGCTCAGATGAACGGTGTGGACCTTATAATCTTCACCGGCGGCATAGGCGAGAACAATGTGCGTATGCGCCACCGCGTCATCCAGAACCTCGAGTATCTGGGAGCCGAATTCAATCCGGAGGCCAATGAAACACGAGGTGAGGAGATAATGCTCACCACCCCCGATTCAAAGGTGAAGATAGCTGTCATCCCCACCAATGAGGAGCTTATGATAGCGCGTGATACTATGAATATTGTGAACGATTTGGCGCAATAATTTTATCAGGACTTGCGGATATAAGGAATTTATTCTTATCTTTGCAGTCCGAATGGGGTACTAGCTCAGTTGGTAGAGCGTTTGAATGGCATTCAAAAGGTCAGGAGTTCGATTCTCCTGTGCTCCACCAGAAAACGGCTTGCAGATATCTGCAAGCCGTTTTTGTATTTTGTTTACCTCAGATGCTCTTTTTTTTGTAATTTTGTAAAATTATGCGTAAGGATTTCATCGTTGCCGGCCATCGGTTCTCCATCGTGATGGATGGTGCATCCACCTTATGGGAAAGGATGCAGGACAATTACGGCCCGTTTGAGGCTCCGATTTCCGGGCAGGATGACGGCTTGATATTCACCTTGCACGTCCAGACCTCTCCGTGCTGGCGCATCGCTGACACCTCTGGGATGGAACCCCTTTTTGTGGGTAACAACAGTCAGGAAGAGACTCAGACGGATTTTTACAAAGATACGAAAGGATTCTATCTTGAATTCGCCGTAAACGGCGTAAGCCCGAAGGTGGCAAGCCTTCGCATCAGCGATGATTTCAAGTCGGGGAAGCTGGAATTTGCTGACCTGAATGCAGGACGCTTTGCTATCGACAATGCCGCTATGCTGATGTACGCTTTCAGCACGGCCGGGCTGATGACTCTGGAGATGCATTCCTCGGTGACGGCCAATTCAGGCCGTGCATATATGTTCCTCGCGGAGAGCGGCACAGGCAAGAGCACACACAGCAGAATGTGGCTGGAAAACATCCCCGGGAGCGAACTTCTCAATGACGACAACCCCATAGTCCGGGTGCACGACGACGGTTCTGTGACGGTATACGGCTCACCTTGGAGCGGCAAGACTCCCTGCTATCGCAATGCCAGCGTTCCTCTGGGCGCGATGGTGCAGATACGCCGCTCACCCACCAATGCGGCCACTTCTCTTTCGGCATTGGAGGCTTACGCTCTGATTTCATCTTCAAGCTCCGGATTCCGCGGCATTGCCTCGATGGCGGACGGTCTCCACGAGACCATATCGGCAATAGCCCTGTCCCAACCATGTTTTGTTCTTGACTGCCGTCCCGACGCGGAAGCGGCACTCGTATGCCACAAAGCCGTATGCCACAAAGTAATCAAATCTGATAAACAATGAATATATATGAAGATTAAGGAAGGATTCAAAATGCGCAAGTTCGGAAGGGAACACATCGTAGTTCCGGAAGGTAGCGGCCTCGTCGACTTCAACAAGATGGTTTCTTTCAACGATACCGCAGCTTATTTGTGGGAAGCCCTGTCGGGAAGGGAATTTGCAGTTGAAGACATCAGGCAACTCATTCTCGACAGATACGAGGTGGATGAGCAGACAGCTGCCTCGGACGCTGCCAATCTTGCCCGGTCTTGGGCGGAAGCCGGGCTCATTGAAGAATAATCTCCCACAGCAGTGAAGGATTTCAGGAGCAGCATGAAGGGAATGGTGGCGGTGTACGGACCGTTCCGCTTGCACGTAGCTGTCTGCGTGCTGACAGGTCTTGTGAACGTAGCGGCCTCCATCGCGTTCGTATGGGTTTGCAAGTGCCTCGTTGATATTGCCACGGGGGTGCTTGGCAAGCCTCTGGACGACTATGTGTGGCTGATGATTCTGATTGTACTTCTGCGCATAGCTTGTAATGTAACGGGTTCATATTGGGAAAGACTTACACAAATCAAGGCTACCAACACTCTCCGGCTCCGCACTTTCTCCCACGTGATGGGCAGCAGTTGGGACGTGCCGGAGGAATTCCACAGCGCGGATGTGATGAACCGCATCCAGGAGGACATCCGTGTGCTGGTGGAACTCGTGTGCACACGCATCCCCAACATAATAGTGACTGTCTGCCAACTCGTCGCCGCCTCCGTTTTCCTCGTGCTGATGGCTCCCGGCTTGCTTACCCTTCTGATTGTGCTGATGGTGATTGGCCTGCTTGGCTCCAAGATGTTCTACAAGACGCAACGCTGTCTGACGGACAGCATAAGGAAGCAGGACAGCGAATGTCTGGAACACGTTCAGGAAGGCCTTCAGAACAGGGCGATGGCATTGTCTCTGTCCGGTTTCGACAGCGTGAGGGAAAGGTTTTCTTCAATTCTGGATAACCTCAAGGCAACGTATATCAAGAGACTGAACTACAATGCCATAGCGAGAGGATTCCTTGGTTTCGGTTTTATGGCGGGATACACCACAGCTTTCCTATGGGGAATCTTTGGTATCCGGGATGGTGCCGTGACCTATGGTATGATGACAGCATTCCTGCAATTGGTGGGTCAGGTGCAAAGGCCTCTTGCAGATTTGTCCAGGCATATCCCGGCCTTTATTCAGGCAATGAGTTCCGAGGAGAGGCTCTCCGAGCTGGAGGCGCTTCCGGCACTTGCACTCGCCGACGGCCCCATTCTGGACGAAGCACCTTCGCTTGTGTTTGACGGCATCAGTTTCTCATACCCAGGGAAAGGCATTCCCGTTTTCAACGGCTTCTCCCATACTTTCAATGCCGGTACGCTTACCGTGATAATGGGCAGCACCGGCAGGGGGAAGAGCACTCTCGCCCGACTGGCAATGGGGTTGCTGCGGCCTCGGGAAGGCAGTGTTTTCTTCAAACTTTCCGACGAGTGTTCCGCCCCGGCTTCAATAGTCAATTTTATGTATGTTCCGCAGGGAGGAAGCCTTCTGAGCGGCACCGTGCGTGAAAACCTTGCACTCGCGGCTCCGGATGCGGACGAAGATGGAATGAGGCGAGTCCTGCATATCGCGGCTGCGGATTTCGTATATGACCTTCCTGACGGGCTTGACACCAGTTGCGGCGAGAGCGGTTCCTGCCTAAGCGAAGGCCAGGCCCAGAGAATTGCCATTGCCCGCGCCCTCCTGCATCCCGGAACAGTCTTGATTCTCGACGAGGCCACCTCTGCCCTGGATTCCGCCACCGAGGCAATCCTTCTTGAGCGTCTGGCTTCGGAATATAGAGGCCACAAAACTATACTGATGATTAGCCACAGGGAATGCGCTCTGACCTATGCCGATGAAATTCTCAGGCTTGACTGATACGGCATCTGATACCCTGACATGATTCAAAGATGAATGGTAAATTCTTTCCTTACGGTGAAGTATAATTTTTAGACCTCGGATACAATCGTACAGGTCAAAGTTTGTGGGCCCCTCTTCGTCATTGCGTCCAGACATATGAAATAGGAACACAATCTTTTTACATTCCATAGCTAAATGTACTTATATAATTTGGATAAATTATATAATATTTATATATTCGCATCGTATGAGAATAATTACGAAAGAACCGTTGCGGCTATATGCGGATAAGCATCCTGATTGCAAAACAGCAATACAGGAATGGATAGCAGAAGTAGAAGATAGCCAGTGGAATAGTTTTGCCGATGTCAGGCAGGCTTTCGGCGATGCAGATATGCCTGGAAATCAGCATTATGTTTTCAATATCCATGGTAATCATCACAGGTTGGTTGTAGTCGTAAAATTCTTCAATCACACCATCCTTGTAAGATGGATTGGTACACATGCAGAATACGATAAAATAAAGGACGTTACAACATTATGACAAAAATTGAATCCAGAGAACAGTATGAATGGGCACTCGGCAGAATTGAAGCATTGGTAAATGTCGTTACCGAAGAGATGCCTGACAATGATCCCAGAAAGATGGAATATTGCCTTCTTTCCAATCTTGTTGCAGATTACTCTGATGAGCATTTCGATATGGGGACCCCCACTTTACAGGAATGTCTCAAAGAGCGTATGTTTGAGCAGGGTCTGTCTCAAAAGGATATTGCCGGAATGCTGGGGACAAGCCAGTCAAGAATCAGCGAACTCATTGCCGGGAAATGCAATCCCACATTCGAATTGGCCCGGAACATATGCCGGAATCTTGGTATATCACCGGCCGTGGTTCTTGGGATTTGACCGTTCTCAAGCCTAACTATTTAGGAACGTAGCTGGAAACATTCAAATAACCGATTCTGTTTTCTCCGGAGCTGAAATCCCATATAAAAAACTATAGTTTACGTTTGTAACGTATGAATAATGCACCAATAGATGAATGAAACAGACTCTCAGAATATTTTTTCTCCTGCTTGTCTCCATATTTCTCTTTACTGCCTGTCAAAAGATGCGGCAGGATGAACCTGATGATATCGGCAGCAAGAAACCGATTCTTTTGAGCTCCGACATGGTGGAGGCCTTTGATGACGGGGTTGCATTTATGATATTGCTCGGTTCAGATGAAATGGAAGTCAAGGGCCTGACTACCGTAACAGGCAACACCTGGGCACAGGAAGGGTTAGCATATGGGATAAGGATTGGAGAGTTGTGCGGAGGACGCAATCTGACTTATATCGCCGGAGCACAATATCCGATGCGATCCGGACGTTTGGACAGTTTCAATGAAGAGGTCGATGCAAACTGCGGCGAAGATGCATTTTACCGCGGAGCCTTGTCGCACCAGGAAGTAAATGACTGGTGGGGTTTTTACAAGCAAAGATACAACCGGCTGTCTGAAATCCAACCTTCATCCGAGGATGCCTCGGCGTATATAACCAGACAAATTCTTTCCGCTCCCGGGCAATTGACCATTCTTGCGATTGGCCCCTGCACCGACATCGCGAAAGCACTGGTCTCACACCCGGAAATTGCAACGAAAACCAAGGAGATTATCTATATGGGAGGTGCGGTCTGGTGCGACGGCAACGCGACTCCATATGCAGAGATGAATTTTCTGTACGACCCGGAATCAGCGGCGATTTGTATCAGGGCTCCGTTCCCGAAACAAACCATTGTGAGCCTAGATGTGTGCAATACCGTCAGAATGAACAGGCAACTGTTTATGGACATCTATAATTCCATCAATTCCGAAGAGATTAGGGAGCTGTTCCGTGGAAATTACGCATATCAGTTGTTTGAAGGCAACCCGTCCGCAACCCAGCTCGTTTGGGATCTGATAAGTGCGGTCATTGCAATCGATTCCGCCATAATCACCGAATACCGGGATGTGAGGCTCGACGTCGACGATGTCCTTGATTCGCCCACATATGGAAAGGTCTATGAAACGCGGTCAACTTCGCGACAAATCATCAGGGTACCTGTACAAATCGACCAGGACGGATTCTGGAATATTGTCACTTCGCGTTTGTCAAAGTATTAGCAATCATAATTTTGAAACAGGATTTTTTTTTACGCCGACTAAACATGTCAGTTGTGTTCAGCCGTGCATATGAACGAAAGTAAGTAAGGTATCCACAAATATAAAGTCTATACGAACAGGTCCGAGAGCCTGTATTTCTTTTCCGTTTCTCCGAAAGGGATATATGAAGAAATGAACCGGCTCTTCTCAAGTGCTTGCAAAGAATCGGAGAACGTGCCGCCGGAGGATTGTTTCATTCCCTTTAAAATCTCATCCCTTGTCAGTCCGCAACGTTTGCTCCCGACCTTAATCACTATCTCCTTCAGCATCTCCGGATTGGTGAATTGCGACTGGAACAGCTTGTCGAATTCATCCGTCAGGTTTCCCTCCTTGTCGAAGAGCAGCGCATCGATGTTCTGTGCCACGCTATAGTCTCTGCGCAACTGCGACAGATAGTAAGGAATTCCGCCAAGGGCCATATAGCAGAGTATGGCTAATCTTACTTGGCCACAAATATATAAAATCCCTATCGTTTGGCCAAACAAAATAACTTAAAATAGCCAAATCGGGATAATGACCACCCGATTTGGCTATTTTATAAACTTATGAAAATTCGGATTTCTGTGGTCACACGCTACGATGAAATCCCTACGATAAATTTCATTCATCGACTAGGAAAACATCTTCTCCGGGCTCTGCAAAATGAAAGTTTTCGCGGGCGAACTGCTCCAGACTGTCCTTGTTGTCTGTAAGTTCATCTATTTGAGATTCCATATCCAGAATCTCCAACTGGTAGTTCTTGATCTGCCTTTCCTGATTCTTTATCTCGTGTCTGGCGGCAATCCACGTGAACAGGTTGTTGCCTGGATAGACACAAAGAATAATTAGGAAGAAAACCAGTATTGCAACATATCCTGCGCCGCGTGATTTCAGGAAGTCCCGGAATGTTTTCTTTTCTTTCTTTACCATACGGCAAAGTTAATTAAATGTGCGCATAAAAAAAAGAGGCTTGCGCCTCTCTTTTTTATGCACCGAAGTTGTCGTAGTAGATGTTCTCGGGCTGAACTCCCAGTGAATCGAGCAGCTGGTTGACACAGCCGACCATCATAGGGGGACCGCACATGAAGTACTTGATGTCTTCTGGAGCCTCGTGGTCCTTGAGGTAGGTTTCGTACATCACGTTGTGAACGAAACCTGCGGTGTAGGGAACTCTTGCCGCATCCGCTGCGGGATCGGGACGGTCGAGGGCAAGATGGAACCTGAAGTTCGGGAAGTCCTTCTCTATCTGGGCGAAGTCCTCCAGGTAGAAGGCCTCGACCAGGGCGCGTGCTCCGTAGAAGAAGTGTACGGTCTTGCCGGTCTTGAGCGTCTTGAACAGGTGCATTATGTGGCTGCGCAGGGGAGCCATACCGGCACCGCCGCCCACGAATATGTATTCCTGGCTGTCCGGGTCGTCCTTTGGAAGGAGGAAGTCGCCGAAAGGTCCTGAAATGGTGACGTGGTCACCGGGCTTGCGCGTAAAGATGTACGAAGATGAGATTCCTGCGGGAACGGGCAGCATTTTGAATACGCCTCTTGGCTGTGTCCTGTCGAAAGGAGGCGTGGCGATACGCACGTTGAGCATGATGATGCCCTCCTCTGCGGGGTACGAGGCCATGGAGTAGGCGCGTACGGTGGGAGTGGTGTTCTTCACGTTGATGCCGAAGAAACCGTATTTCTCCCAGTCGGCCATATATTCGGGAGCTATGCCCGTGATATCCTTGTAGTTCAGGTCGTACTCGGGGATGGAAATCTGGATGTACTGTCCGGACTTGAAGGGAACGTGTTCGCCTTCGGGGAGACGTACCTTGAATTCCTTGATAAATGTGGCTACGTTGTCATTGCTGATGACTTCGCAATCCCACTGTTTCACCTCCAGGGCTGATTCGCTGACGGCAATCTTCAGATTGTCCTTCACTTTCACCTGGCAACCCAGACGCCAGCCCTCCGCAATCTGCTTGCGGTTGAAGAAACCGACCTCGGTGGGCAGAATCGTTCCGCCACCTTCGAGTACGCGGCATTTGCACTGGCCGCAGTTGCCCTTTCCGCCGCAGGCAGAAGAGAGATAAATCTTCTGCTCGGCGAGGGTGGACAGCAGGGATGAGCCGGGAGTCACCTCGATAACCTTCTGGCCGTCATTGATGTCGATGGTCACCTTGCCCTTGGGGGTGATGTAGTTTTTCACCACAAGGAGGAGAGCCACAAGAACCAACGTTACAATCAGTATGACTGCAATTGCTGAAATTATAGTGTTTGTCATAATCCTATCCTCCTATAATGAAATGCCCATGAAAATCATGAAGGCCATACCCATCAGACCTACTGTAATAAATGTGATTCCTATGCCCTTGAGACCCTTGGGAACGTTGGAGTAGGCCATCTTCTCACGTATTGCGGCGAGAGCCACGATGGCGAGATACCAGCCTATGCCGCTGCCGAGCGCATATACGGCACTCTCACCGACATTGACGAAATCCCTCTGCTGCATGAAGAGCGAACCGCCCAGGATGGCGCAGTTCACCGCAATCAGAGGCAGATAGATGCCCAGAGATGAATAGAGGGTGGGAAGGAATTTCTCGACTATCATCTCCACAAGCTGTGTGAAGGCCGCGATGACGGCGATGAAGATGATGAATGCGAGGAAGCTCAGATCCACCTCGTCATACCCGGCACCAAGCCAGGAGAGGGCTCCGGGTTTGAGCACGTAGGTGTACAGGAGGTAGTTCAGAGGAAGTGTGCAGAGCAGCACGAAGATGACGGCGAGGCCCAGGCCGTTGGCCGTCTTGACGTTTTTGGATACCGCCAGGTATGAACACATACCGAGGAAGTATGCAAAAATCATATTGTCAACGAATATTGACTTTACGAACAAGCTTATATATTCCATAATAAGGTACGTGTTTGTTTATTTTTCCTGAAGATCCTTGTCAATGCTGCGGTGTATCCATATGATGAGACCGAGCAGTATCAGAGCGAACGGAGGCAGAATTACCAGACCGTTGTTCATATAACCTGCCGCATAGGCGGCGTCGGGAACCACACTGAATCCGAATATCGTGCCTGAGCCCAGCAGTTCGCGGAAGAAGGCGACGACGATGAGTATCATACCGTAGCCGGCTCCGTTTGCCAGACCGTCAAGCAGTGAGGGAACGGGCTTGTTGCCGAGGGCGAATGCCTCGATGCGTCCCATCACGATACAGTTGGTGATGATAAGACCTATATATACTGACAGGGATTTGTCGATGGCATAGGTGGCCTCGAACGCTTTCAGTATCTGGTCTACGAGGATTACCATCAGAGCCACGACCACGAGCTGCACGATGATGCGGACGCGGTTGGGGATGGTCTTGCGCAGGAGTGAGCAGACAAGGCTGCTGAGTCCCGTCACGATGGTAACGGACAGGGCCATTACGAGAGCTCCTTTAAGCTCCACCGTCACTGCGAGTGACGAGCATATGCCCAATACCAGTACGGTGATGGGGTTGCCCTTGAAAATGGGCTGTTTGATGGTTTCTTTCCAGTTACTCATTGCTCGGTTCCTCCATAGTTACGTTGGACTCTTCGACTGCGTTTGCAAGGGTTGCCTGATAGGCGTTGAGCCATTCTGTGATGGCTGCGTCGAGACCCTTGGAAGTCATCGTCGCTCCTGTGATTGCATCCACTGCATTCTCCTGGCCCTTGGCACCTCCCTTGATGATGTGGAAGGGGGCGTTGTCGGCATAGTTGATGCTCTTGCCTATGAACTGGGTGCGGAAAGAGGGGTCGTCCTTAATCTTGCCGCCAAGACCGGGAGTCTCGCCTTCGTGGTCGAAGTAGGCTCCAAGTATGGTTCTGTTGTCAGTTGCGAAGGCTATGTAGCCCCATACGGGACCCCAGAGGCCTGCGCCATAGACGGGAATCACTTTCGTACCGTTCTTGAAAATATAGACGGGCAGTTCGAAGTCCTTGCCGCCCTTGATGTTGTAGTTCTGGGCTTTCAGCTGGGAAACTGAATAGATGGCTACTTTCTGTATGTCAAGAACTCCTGTTTCTTCGCCTTTTGCATTGACGGTAACTGCTTTCTCGACGTTTTCCTTATAGAAGTCGAGAGTTGCAGCGTTGCCTATCTCTCTCCAGGAATCCTTCTCGCCGAACTGTGCCGCGGTCAGTATCTGGCTCACGGTCTCGGCTTTCTCATTGTCTGCCTGCATAGAACTCAGCTGCTGGGAGACGAATGCCAGAACAGCGGCAACGATCACAACCACTATCGCGGTGTAGATCACTGTGTATGTATTACTGTTTGTATTCATATCTATGCAAGTTTTTTGTAATAACGTTTGATGGAACGCTCAACCACGACGTGGTCGATGATAGGTGCCATCGTGTTCATGAACAGTATGGCGAGCATCATTCCTTCGGGGTAGCCGGGGTTGAACAGACGTACGGTGACGCAGAGGGCTCCGATCAGGAATCCGTAAATCCACTTGCCGCACTCGGTCTGTGCTGAGGTGACGGGGTCGGTGGCCATGAATACGGTACCGAAGGCGAAACCGCCGAGCAGAAGCTGGTAGTAGCAGGGAACGTCGGTGATGCCTGCGGCAAAACCGATGTAGCCGACTGCAAGAGCGCCGAGCACGCTGGAAACCATTATCTTCCAGGATGCGATGCCTGTGGCGACGAGTATGGCGGCACCGATGAGGATGGCGATGATTGAGGTCTCACCGACCGCGCCTCCGATGTTGCCGACAATCAGATTCCATACGTCAGGCATCTGTGAGAGTGCCGATGCGGGATTCTCTGCAAGGGGAGTGAGGGGCGTTGCGCCGCTCCAACCGTCAACGAGGCCTTCGCCGGGGAACCAGCAGGTACCTTCGGCCAGATAGCGGGTGACACCGCCTGTCCATATTGCGTCGCCTGTCATCTTCGTGGGATAGCTGAAGAACAGGAATGCGCGTGCCAGCAGGGCGGGGTTCCAGATGTTCATTCCCGAGCCGCCGAACACTTCCTTGCCTATGATGGTTGCGAAGGCGACTGCCAGCGCAAGTGTCCAGAGGGGAATGTCAACGGGAACTATGAGAGGGATGATGAAACCTGTTACCAGGTATCCCTCACTTACTTCCTCACCCTTAATCTGGGCACCGGCGAATTCTATGCCGAGGCCGACGATGTAGGAAACGAGGAAGAGGGGGACGATGCGGAGAAGACCGTAGACGACCTTCTGCCAGAAAGTGTAGTCCAGGCCGAAGGCCAGCGAGTGCTGGTCGCCTATGTTCCAGGTTCCGAAGCAGAATGCGGGCAGAAGGGCCAGCACCACTATGATGAGAAGCCTCTTGCAGTCAACGCAATCGCGCACGTGCGAGCCTTTCTTCGTGGTCGTGTTTGGCACGAACATGAAGGTCTCGAACGCATCGAAGGTACTGTGCAGCCAGGGGAGCTTGCCGCCCTCGCTGAAGGTGGGCTTCACCTTGTTTACGATATCAAGAAGTTTGTTTTTCATATACTGTCCTCCTTATACCATTTCTTTCAACATGAGATTGATGCCGTCCTCGATGGCTGCCTGCCACTCTATCTTGGAAGGGCAGACGAACTCGCAGGCTGCAAGATCCTCGGGGAGAACCTCATATATGCCGTATTTCTCCATCTTCTCGATGTCGCCGGCCATGCAGGCCTTGCAGAGATAGACGGGGAAGATATGCATCGGCAGAACGTCGGAATACACGTTGTTGAACATAAAGGCGCGTACGCCTCCGTGAACGTTCGTGTCCATTTTGTAGCGTTTGTTCGGGCAGAGCCAGCTGAAATAGGCGCGTGATGCGCTGAACTGCTTGCTGCGTATGGGGTTGGCCCATCCGAACATTTCGTTGTAGTCACCTTCCAGCAGGCAGGTGAACTGGTTGTCGAAGAAGCCGAGGAAACCGTCTTCGCCAATGCTTGTGCCGCCCAGGGCGTCACCGCTGATGAAGCGCGTATCCTTCTTCCAAGCCCAGAGCAGACTGCCGAGTTCCTTGACGGCCATTCCGGCGATGCCCTTGATGTAGCCCGTGCCGGGAAGGTCGGGTCCTGTCAGCGCAACGAGGCGTGTGAGGTCAAGTTTTCCTGTCTCCAACAATTTGCCTATGGCAGCCAGCATCAGGGGAGAAACGGTCCATACGGTCTCGCCCTTGAGTATGGGGTCGATGTTGTGGATCTGGATTCCGACGTTTCCAGCCGGGTGTTTTCCCTCGAATCTGTGCAGCTGTACGTTCCTGCATTCTGACATCTTGCTCTCACCGCATATGCTCAGGTGCACTGTGGCACCGCTCAACTTGGCGATGGCGTCGATGCCCTCCTGTACGTAATCCCACTGTCCGTCAAGCACATATTCAGTGTCGGCAGCGTTGGGAGCGGTGTTGAAGCCGGAAATGAAGACGGCCTTGGGCGTGATGTCGGGGTTGGCGACGATGCCGTAAGGCCTCTGGACGATGGAAGCCCACAGACCGCTGCGCAGCAGCAGGCTTTTTACTTGCTCTGCAGACAGGTCGGCGACTTTTGCCTTGCCGAAATCCTCATACTTCTGCTCCTCGTCAGCCTTTACGGTAACCGCCAGCAGTTTGCGCTTGTCTCCGCGCACAACCTGCGCCACGGTACCGCTTACGGGGCTGGTGAACAGAATGTCAGGATGCATCTTGTCTGCGAAAAGGGGAGAACCGGCCTTTACAATGTCGCCTTCCTTAACCAGAAGTCTGGGCACAAGGCCCTTGAAATCAGTGGGTTTGAGAGCAACAATGTCAGGCTTTATCTCCGCGATGACCTTCTTCTGCGCTTCACCTTTCAGCGGCAGGTTCAGGCCCTTTCTGAGTTTGATGGTTTTTGACATTATTGAATTATTTGTTTGTATTTGCTCAAATAGCACGCGAATATACGAAAAAAATGGCTAATTTCGCAGAACAGGACACGGATTCTTATGGAGGAAAATGTAAGAGGAATATTCGAGGGGTTGAATTCTGAGCAGGCAAAGGCGGTCAGCGCGATCGACGGGCCTGTCCTGGTGGTGGCAGGTGCCGGTTCCGGCAAGACCAGGGTTCTTACCTGCCGCATTGCCAATATACTCGCCCACGGTGTGGATGCGTCAGCTGTACTGTCCCTCACCTTTACTAAAAAGGCGGCTGCCCAGATGAAGGAAAGGGTGGCCGCGATGGTCGGATGGCGTACCGCAAGAGGCGTGGTGATGGGCACCTTTCACAGCGTGTTCATACGCTTTCTTCGCGATTATGCCGCTTTTCTGGGCTATCCGGCCGAATTTACGATTTACGATCAGTCCGATTCCCTTTCTCTCGTGAAAACCTGTCTGAAAGAATTGAACCTGGACGATAAGACATACAAGCCCAAGTCCGTGCTGAGCAGAATATCAGGGGCGAAGAACTCGCTGGTTTCGCCGGCTGCATACATTGCTAATTCCGTAGCCGTTGAGCACGATAGAAATGCCAAGATGCCGCGCCTGGCAGAGGTGTATGACCTGTACTGGCGCAAGTGCCGTGTTTCCGGGGTGATGGACTTCGACGACATACTTTTCGAGATGAACATACTGCTCAGGGATAACCCGGCGGCCCTTGATGAGATATCGTCCCGTTTCCGATACATACTTGTGGATGAGTACCAGGACACCAATAAGGCGCAGTATCTGATACTCCGCAAGCTTGCCGCCCCGCACAGGAATATCTGCGTGGTGGGCGACGACTCCCAGTCCATATATGCTTTCCGCGGTGCCAGGATAGAGAATATACTGAATTTCCAGAAGGATTATCAGGATTGCACCGTTTTCAGGCTTGAACAGAACTACAGAAGTACCAGAACCATAGTCGATGCCGCCAATTCCATAATTGCGCACAATGAGGGCAGGATACCCAAGATTTGCTATTCGAAAGGTGAGGAGGGCGAACAGATGAGGTTGATAAAGGCCTATACGGAGCAGGAAGAAGCGATGCTGGTGGTGTCCGGCATTTCCGAAACCATACGCTGTGATGCATCGCAATACAAGGATTTCGCCGTGTTGTACAGGACAAATGCCCAGTCACGCGCTCTGGAGGAGGCCTTGCGCCGGCGCAATATGCCATACGTCATATATTCCGGAAATTCCTTCTTTGAAAGGGCCGAGGTCAAGGATCTGATGGCCTATTTCAAGCTTGCCGTGAATCCGGCGGACGACGAGTCTTTCAAGAGAGTGGTGAACAAACCTGTCAGAGGCATAGGAGACACTTCTCTGGCCGCTCTTCAGGCTGCCGCCTATGAAAAGAACATACCGCTCATGAAGGCGGCATACGAGCCGGATCTGGACAGCTTCGGGCTTAAGAATGCGTCTGCCGCCAGAATCAGGTCCTTTGCCGATATGATGTTGCGTTTCGGCGGCAGGGTGGCGGGGGATGACGCCTATGCCCTGGCGATGGACATAGCCGTTGAAAGCGGGATATGGAACCTGTATAAGAACGATATGACTGTGGAGGGACAGGCGCGGTTCGCCAATGTGGAGGAACTGTGCAACTCTGTCAAGGCATATATAGAGCAGCGGGAGAATGAAGCGTACGAGGATGCCCTTGCGGAAGGTGGTGGCGTTGATCCGGACGATAGCGTTGCAAGGCTCGTTGTGACTTTGCCCGAATACTTGGAAAACACGGCGCTTCTGTCGGCTGTGGATATGGAAGAGGACGGAGACGTCTCAAACAAGATATCGCTGATGACAGTCCACAGCGCGAAGGGCCTGGAGTTCCCTTACGTGTATGTAATCGGTATGGAGGAAAATCTGTTCCCCTCCGGAAGCATGAATGCAAGGCCTTCGGAAATAGAGGAGGAAAGGCGTCTTTTCTACGTTGCCGTGACGAGGGCGATGAAATCGGTAAGCCTTTCATTCGCATCCACCCGTATGCACAATGGCCGCAGCGAAAGCAATCAGGTCAGCCGCTTCGTGACGGAGATAGACCGTAAATATATAGCCAATCCGTTGAGTGATAGCTATGTACAAGTGCCTGCCGGATACAGGCCGACAAGCGTGTTCGGACCCGGTCAGAAACCCGCAATGCCGTCACGATCAGTTTTTGCTTCAAAAACTGATAGGACATTTACAGGAGTGTCCAAACCGGTATCCTCAGGTGTTCCCAAGCCTGCGCAGCGCGTTCCCGACGAGTCTTTTGAGCCTTCTCCCGTGATGGACTTGAGGGTGGGGCAGAGAGTGGAGCACAACCGTTTCGGTTTCGGCCTTCTGAAGGAACTTTCGATGGAGGAAGGCAAGGTTGTCGTGGCTTTCGATGACTTCGGCGAAAAGACTTTATTGCTGAAATATGCCAAAATTCGTATCATTTGACCTGTTTTTGGGTACAAATAGGCCGGTTTTTTTGGCATTCTGAAATAAAAACTCTAATTTCGCCTTGAAGTTTTTCATAGTTTAAGTTTAGGTTAAGTAGCCGGGAAATTGAAGCGATTCATTTTCCCGGTGAAATTTTATCGGTGTAGAGGGTCCCGGACAGGTGGTCGCATTCGTGCTGGAAAATCACTGCGGTAAATCCTGTGATACGTTCCGTGGTATCCTTTTCTCCTCCCGGAAGAGTGTAGCTTATCTCGATATCCCTCCATCTGCAGACATCCCCTCTTTGGCCGGGAACGGAAAGGCATCCCTCAGGACCGGGAAGCGCTTCTCCGTGAACCGCCGTGACGGCGATGTTGGGATAGACTTCAAAAGGCTCGCCCGTCTTGTCGAAACGTTGCACGGCCACGATGCGTCTGAGTATTCCGACTTGGG
>JAZLKN010000053.1:0-12677 GCA_045597605.1 Candidatus Cryptobacteroides sp.
GTTTGTACGGTTCTCGCCCGGGAGGGTGCGGCCTGCAAGGTGAAACTTCTCAACGGAGAAGACCGTTGGGGCGAGTCGGGAACTCCCGCCGAACTGATGAACGATTACAACTACACTCCCGAATATATCGCGGGACTTTGCTAATAAGAGTCTTACAGGACGTAATCCCTGACATCCGTTTCAGTGATGCGTCCTGAAGACAGAATCATAAGGCGCACGACAACATTCCGCAGTTCGCGGATGTTGCCGGGCCATTTTTTGTCCGTCAGAAGCGTCATCGCCAGATCATCCACAGGCAGAACGTTCATACCGGATTCCTCTGAAATCTGATGCTGGAAATGCTCCACTAGCAAGGGAATGTCTTCCTTTCTGTCTTCGAGGCGGGGTACGTTGATGACAATGACGGCGAGACGGTGGTAGAGGTCTTCGCGGAAGTTGCCCTTCTCTATCTCCTCGCGCAGGTTCTTGTTGGTGGCGGCAATCACGCGCACGTCCACGTTGATGTCCTTGTCACTGCCCACTCTGGACAGTTTCTTCTCCTGAAGTACTCGCAGCACCTTTGCCTGGGCAGCAAGCGACATATCGCCTATCTCGTCCAGGAAGAGGGTGCCTCCGTCCGCCTGTTCGAATTTTCCCTTATGCTGTTTGACGGCAGAGGTGAAGGAACCTTTTTCGTGCCCGAAAAGTTCGCTCTCGATGAGTTCGGAGGGGATGGCTGCGCAGTTTACCTCTATATAAGGCATACCGCTGCGCGGACTGCTCTGCCACAGGTTTCTGGCCACCAGTTCCTTGCCGGTTCCGTTCGCCCCGCACACCAGGACTCGTGCGTCCGTTGGGGCCACCTTCGCTATAATGCCTCTAATATGGTCTATCGCCGGTGACTTTCCTATCATATCGGCACCGTAAACTTTCTTTTTAAGGACTTTTGTCTGGGATACCAGGCTGGTCCTTTCGGAAGCATTGCGTATGGTGATGAGGGTGCGGTTGAGATCCAGAGGCTTGGGTATGAAATCGAATGCGCCTTTTTTTATGCAGTCCACGGCGGTCTCGATGTCCCCGTGGCCGGATATCATCACGATGGCCGAATCCGTGCCGGACGCCACCAGCCTGTCCAGCACTTCGGTACCGTCCATCTGAGGCATCTTGATGTCGCAGAAAATCACGTCAAAATGCTGTTTGTCGGCCTTTTCCAGTCCTTCAGGACCGTTCTCCGCCACTTCCACCTCGTAACCTTCGTCCCTGAGAATCTCTCCCAGTGAACCGCGTACCGAACGCTCGTCGTCAATGATAAGTATGTTCATCGTCAAGTTATTTTTTCAAAGTTAGCATATTTTTTCTATTTTTGTCAATCTGAGAATATGTGTGAAAAACCTATCATAATCGCCATTGACGGCTACAGCAGCACCGGCAAGAGTTCCTTTGCCAAGCGCATAGCCCGCGCATACGGTTTCCTGTACCTTGACAGCGGTGCCCTGTACAGGGCCGTGACGCTGTTCGCGATGGAGAACGGTTTCATCTCCGACGGGGTGGTGGACGTGGCAGGGCTCCAGCCTTTTCTTGGCGACCTGAACATCCATTTCGAATATTCGCAGCAGGACGGCCGGAGCCTTACATATATAGGTGGGCGCAATGTCGAGGCAGATATCCGCACTCTACAGGTGTCCGAAAACGTCAGTCTGGTGGCGTCCTTGCGTTGCGTACGGAATTTCGTCGACGGCATATTGCGCGAGCACGGCAGGGTCTCGAACGTTGTGATGGACGGCAGGGACATAGGCACTACGGTTTTCCCCGATGCCGGGTTGAAGATATTTATGACTGCCGAGGTGGGAATACGGGCCGCACGCCGCGTTGCGGAGCTCAGGGAAAAAGGGGAGGATTGCGAACTTGCAGCCGTCCTCAAGAACCTTCAGGAGAGGGACTATATCGATTCTCACCGTGACGTTTCCCCTCTTGTCCAGGCTCCGGATGCCTTAGTGCTGGACAACAGCCATATGACCTTCGACGACCAGATGCTCTGGATAGCCGGGATATTGCGTGAGAAATACGGTCTTGAACCCTTGACAGATGAAGGTTGAGATAGACAGCAATTCCGGTTTCTGCGGTGGTGTGATACGGGCCATAAAGCGTGCCGAGAGCTTCCTTGCCTCCCATCCGGAAGGTGGGCTCTATTCGCTAGGTGCCATAGTGCACAACGATTCCGAATTGGAAAGGCTTCGTTCGCTCGGTCTTCAATCGATTGATTACGAAACAGTTGACAATACCGGCGACGGAAGCGGCAAGACGGTGCTTGTGCGTGCGCACGGAGAGCCTCCGTCCACCTACGAAAAGGTAAAACGCGCCGGTTTCGACATCGTGGACTGCACCTGTCCCGTTGTGCTCGAACTCCAGCGCAGCATACGCCTGGCATATGCGTGTGCCGCCCGCGAGGGTATGGGCCGTCGCATCATAATTTTCGGACAGATAGGTCACGCCGAGACTCTCGGGCTGCTTGGCCAGGTGGACGGTGATGCAGTTGTGATTGAAAGCATATCGATGCTGGAAGACTATATCGCAGATGGAACGATAGACGTTACCAGGCCTGTGGAGATTTTCTCCCAGACCACCAAAAGTCCCTACGATTATGCCGGGCTCTGCGCAAGACTCGGAGCCTTGGTGCCTGATATCAAGGTCCACAACACGATATGCACTCAGGTGGCGTCCCGTCAGAAGAAACTCTCCGAGTTCGCCTCGTCTCATGACGCCATAGTGTTCGTGTCCGGCAGGGCCTCGTCAAACGGCAAGATACTCAGTGCTTTGTGCCGGCAGGTGAACCCCCGGTCCTATCATATCGAATCAGCATCAGAACTCAGGGCGGACTGGTTCCGGCCGGATGACAATGTCGGTGTGTGCGGTGCGACCAGCACGCCCCGGTGGCTGTTGGAGGATGTGGCTTCCAAAGTGTTGGAGATTGGATAGAATTTTCCTACTTTTGTGAGTTGAAAGAGCAAATAATAACAAATTCAATATAATTTTATGGCAACAACAGCTGATTTCAAAAACGGACTTTTCATCGACTATAACGGAAAACCCTGCTCAATCGTATGGTTCCAGCACGTGAAACCCGGCAAGGGCCCCGCTTTCGTGAAAACCAAACTCCGCAATCTGGAGAACGGCCGCATACTGGAGAATACTTTCACTGCAGGTGCGCGCATTGACATCATCAACGTTGAACGTCGTCCCTACCAGTTCCTTTACAAGGATGAGGACGGTTTCAACTTTATGCACGAAGAGACTTACGAGCAGATTCACCTCGGCCACGACCTGGTGGACAATGCCGACCTTATGAAAGAGGGACAGCACGTCGAGATGATGTTCCACGTCGACAAGGACGATGAGCGTTGCCTTACCTGCGAACTTCCCACCTACGTCGAGCTTCTGGTGACCTATACCGAGCCTGCCGTCAAGGGTGACACCTCAACCAACGCACTCAAGGAAGCTACGCTCGAAACAGGAGCCACCATTATGGTTCCCCTGTTCATACACAACGATGAACTCATTTCAGTCAACACTACCGACCGTTCATACGGCGGAAGGGTTGTGAAATAGGCTACAGCCTGTCTATTTTCAACTGCTGAATCCGGAAACTGCCTTCCGAGGGGCATGACACGAATATCGTGACTATGAAATGCTCTCCGCCGGCGCTCAGGTTTCCCAAAGCATATTTCTGGTTTTCACGTCCCGCCTGGTGGTTTATCGCAAAACTCCGCGGGGCGTAACTTTTGAAAAAGGCCTTCATTATCTGTTTGGCCTGTGTCTTCGAACAGTCGCTGGCTGTTCCAAGCACCGACACCTCCAGGGTGGGAGCGAACCAGGCGGAAAGGGATTCCGCATCGCCTGCCGCTATATATTTGCCTATCGGAATGAAGACGTCATACGAAGAATCCTGCATCAATGGTTCGGATGACAGGCTCGTTCGCACGGCAGATTGTGCAAGGCAGATGCCTGTTGCGAGAACGGTGGAAACGATCAGGGCATATATTCTCTTCATAACAAATGCAAACATAGTAAAAATTATGTCAAATTCATTATATTTGTGTGATTTGGTACAGGACCATTTCAAAACAGGTTCTTAATCCGGGAGTATCGTGAAAATTACTTTTCTCACCGTGGGCAAAACCGACAGGGGATGGGTGAAGGACGGTCTGGAGACATATACGGACCGGCTCGCTCATTATATTCCCTTCTCGACGGTGGAGATTCCGGAATTGAAGAACGTGTCCGCTCTCAATCGCGACCAGATAAAGAAGAGGGAAGGGGACCTCATATTGAAAAGCCTCAGGTCTGAGGACAGGGTGATGCTTCTGGATGAAAGAGGAGAGGAAAGATCCAGCATAGAATGGGCACGTAAGCTGGAGAAAATGCTTTCCGGTGGCCGGAATCTGGTTTTTGTCGTGGGCGGCGCATACGGATTCAGCGATGAAGTCTATTCGAGAGCTGACGGCAGGATTTCTCTCAGCCGTATGACTTTCTCCCATCAGATGGTGCGTGTGATTTTTGTCGAACAGCTGTACAGGGCATTCACCATAATCAACGGTGAGCCTTACCATCACGAATGAAACTGAAGGCTTTCATACATCACAGTCTGTGCTATGTGCTTCTGGCACTGGCGGCCGTATTCGCTGTCGTGTCGCTGTTCGTAAGAACATACACCATCGATACGTCGAATGTTGCATTCCACGTGTCCCATAGGACGCAGGTGCGTATGGCTCGTCTGAACCAGTATGCGGAATCCCTGCTTGACTCACCGTCTTCCGGGGATGACTGGAAGGAATTGGGCAATCTGCCCGAGGATATGGTGCTGTACAGATATGTTGCCGATACGTTGCACAGCTGGTACAATCTCTTCAGCGTGCTCAACGATGACATTTCCCGCAAATTCCTGTACCAGAGGATGTCCGTTTCGCGTATGCCGCTGTCGTCCCCCCTGTCCGAGGTGTCGGAATCTCCGGTATATATGAATCTCGGCTCCCGCTGGTATATAGTCAAAGCGCTTTCACGCGGAGATGTCAGGGTGGTCGGTGGTCTGCTGGTCAAGGATAATGAACTGGAGAACATCGCCAATGGCAGGAACGGAATCAATCCGATGATACACATTCACGGCAAGTATAACGTGGACGTTCTGGGACAGGATGAAGGATCTCCGGTATTTCTGGACGGACAGCCCATCTTCAAGATTGTCACGGCTCCGGGCGTGACGCTGTCCTCGTCTATAGTCACCAGTTTCGGATTGAGATGGGTGGCGCTGTTGCTGCTGATTATGTCTATCGTGCTTTATCTTGCCGGTCATCGGGGAATGCGCAACTGCGCCATAGCGGTGGCACTCATACTCGGGTTCGCCTTCGTGGCGCGCTCCTGGGGAATGCAGCTGATGGAATTCAACCGGTTCTTCAACCCGGTGCTGTATGCGCAGGATGCCGTACTGAATTCGTTCGGCACGCTGCTGATTTTCAACCTTGCCATCTTTCTGTGCATATTGTGCTTCTATATCTGCCGCGATGAGATTTGTTCGGGCCTGCGGGGCAGACGATGGCCGTCCCTGCTGTATCTGGCCGGGTCCGCTTTTTTCGTATGTCTGCTTCTGGTGTACATATTCTTCACTTTCTGCAGTATTATTCGCAATTCGGTGATAGGGGTCGAACTCTACCGTTTCAATACTCTTTCCTGGTACACTCTTTGGGCCTATATTTCCTACGCCTTCCTGTTTACCGGCGTGCTGCTGGTCGTGGAGACGGCCCTGGGCATATACAGCAACGAACAGCGAAGATTCAGCATACTTACCCACCGCTGGGTGCTGGTCTATTCTTTCTGTGTGGCCATAGTGCTCGGTGCCACGACGGCTTCGGTGGGTTTCAGCAAGGAACAGTCGAGGGTTATGGTATGGAGCAACCGTCTGGCAGTGGATAGGGATCTCAGTATGGAACTGATACTCAGGGGTTCGGAGTCGGACATAGAGCAGGATCCGGTGTTGCAGATGCTTGCCAATCTCTCCGGCAGTGAGGGACTTTTGCAGCACAGGCTGATGGAAATGTATTTCATGCATCTGGGCCATCAGTATGACGTCAACGTGGAGGTAGGCCCGGGCAATGACAGGGCATTGCTGGAGAAAGCCGGAGCACTTGTGTCCAACGGTACGGCGATTGGGCCGGATTCGCATTTCATATACACGTACGACCCCGCGTCAGCATCATTCTATACGGGCATATTCAATTATTACGACAAAGAATCGGGCTTGAAGGTTCTGCTCATAAACATCACTCCCAGGTCTTCCGAAATGACGGACAATGCGGAAAGTCTCGGCAGCGTGAACCTTCCGAGACTCTATTCCTATGCAAAATACAATGAAGGCCGTCTTGTGTCCTTCAGCGGCAACTATGCATATTCCACCGTCGCCTCCGGGCTGTTCCGTTCCTCCGATTCCGGCCGGAATACATTCACCCGTTCGGGGTACCGGCATTTCGTGAACAATATCAATTCTGACGAGACCATAGTGATTTCCAGACGCAAGATGGGGCTCATGACATATCTGGTCAGCGTCACCTTCCTTGTCCTGCTGCTGTTCTTCGTCTCGATGCCTTTCCACATCCGCTGGAGAAGGGACAGTCGCGGTCCGAATTTCTTTTCCACGAGGATGAGACAGCTTGTGGTGTCCTCTCTGGTGTTCATGCTGGTTCTAGTGGCTCTTATAAGCGTGGTGTTCATTTTCCAGAGGAACGAGCGCAATCAGGACAACGCAATGTCAAGGCGCATCAGTGCCATACAGCTTATGCTCGACGGAGAATGCCGCCAGATGGCCTCTGCGGCTGCAATGCTTGACGGACGTTTCGTCACCAAATTGCAGGAGATAGGCCGTAACACCAGATCGGACATTACACTCTACTCGCCTGACGGCAAGGCATTTATGGGCAGTTCTCCCGAGGTGATGGAGAATCTTTCCAGCGTCCGTATAAATCCTGTGGCATACAGGAAGATAATGTTCTCCCATCAGCGTTATTCCATAAATGACGAAGTCAAGGACGGCAATCGCACCAAAGTGCTTTACGCGCCTGTAATGGGTGTCGGAGGAGACATCATAGCCATAGCCTCGACGACTTACCGGTCAACGGATATGGACTTTATGGCCGAAGTGATTTTCCACGCATCTGCCATAATAAGCCTGTTCTTCATTATACTTATCATAGCCGTACTGTTCTCATCATCGACAACAGAGGCTATATTCCGTCCCCTGGTGGCTATCAGCGAGAAAATGAGCGGTATGGATGTGAGCAGTATGGAACAGATTGACTATGAGGGAGATGATGAGATATCTTCTCTAGTTGTAGCATACAACGGGATGGTCGAGGATCTGCGGGAAAGCACGGCGCGTCTGGCGGCCTCCGAGAGAGACAAGGCATGGAGCGAGATGGCCCGCCAGGTGGCGCACGAGATAAAGAATCCCCTGACTCCCATAAAACTGGAGATCCAGAGGCTGGTCCGCCTCAAACAGAAGCAGGATCCCGTATGGGAGGAAAGATTCGATGCGGTCTCCAAGGTCATTCTGGATCAGATTGACATACTTTCACAAACGGCCAACGATTTCGGAACTTTCGCGAAGCTGTACAGCGAGGAACCTGTGGAATTCGATGTGGACAGAATCTTGCGAGACCAGATACTGCTCTTCGGCGATTCCGGAGCGGAAATCACATATCTCGGCATTCCGGATGCAATGGTGTACGGTCCCAAACCGCAGCTGACACGCGTATTCGTGAATCTGGTTACCAATGCCATACAGGCAGTTGCTTCCGTAACGGAACCGCATATTGTGGTGAGCCTGCGCCGAGGCTCCGTTCCCGGCACTCTGTATGTTGATATCGAAGACAACGGTCCGGGAGTCCCGGCAGAGAACTTGGACAAACTGTTCACCCCGAACTTCACGACCAAGAGCGGAGGCACGGGTCTCGGACTTGCCATCAGCCGCAATATAGTGGAGAAATGCGGCGGCAGCATAGTTTATAACCGCAGTTTCAAACTGGGAGGTGCCTGTTTCTCGGTTACCTTACCCGCAAAAAATACAATTGAGTCATAATATGAAAAACGAGATTATCCACAGCAGCAAGGTTGACGGCAAGACCGTCGGCATTTACACTATCGGCAACGGGACTGTCAGTGCCCGCATCAGCAATTTCGGAGCCAGGGTCATAGGCATCGACGCTCCTGACCGCAACGGAGTCCTCGACGACATCGTGGCGGGTTACAATGAATTGGAACGTTACATAGAAAATAAGGGAGAACGTTTCCTCGGAGCGACGGTCGGCAGGGTGGCGAACCGCATCTGCAAGGGCCGTATGACCGTTGACGGCGTGGAATATTCGCTTCCCGTCAACAACGGCGTCAACTCCCTTCACGGTGGTATCAAGGGCATAGATAAGGTAGTATGGGATGTTGTATGCCACAGCGACAATGTCCTTACCCTGCACTATGTTGCTCCTGACGGTCAGGACGGCTATCCCGGCAACCTGGACATAACTATGACCTTCACGGTTACCGATGACAATGCACTCGACCTGAAATATGAGGCCGAAACTGACAAGGCCACTCCGGTGAACCTTTCACAGCACGCCTTCTTCAATCTCAAGGGCTCCCGATGCGGTACCATTCTCGACCACAGCATCACAATATACGCCGACAGCATAACTCCTGTGGATGAAACCCTCATTCCTACCGGCGAACTTATGAGCGTGGAGGGGACTCCTTTCGATTTCCGTACCCCGCATCTTATCGGCGAGCGCATAGAAGACGGACACCGGCAGCTGGTATTCGGCGGCGGCTATGACCACAACTGGGTTATTTCCGGTCAGGCAGGTACTCTGCGCAAAGCCTGCGTCTTGACGGAAGAGACTACCGGAAGATGTATGGAGGTTTATACGGATCAGCCCGGCATGCAGTTCTATACCGGCAATTTCTTCGACGGCAGCTATGACGGCAAGGTAAAGGGCATCAGCTTGGGAAGGCGTGACGCTCTCGCCCTCGAGACCCAGAACTTCCCCGATGCCGTGAACCATCCTTCCTTCCCTTCCTGCATACTTAGGCCCGGGGAGAAATACATCCAGCATACGTTCTATAGGTTCAGCGTTAAGAAATGAGGAATTACTTCATAGCTCTCGATCAATAAATAACCATATCATTATGAAAAAGACACTCGCTTCAATCCTGTCGCTGTCTGCGCTGCTTTTTTCCATAAACGCCGGTGCCGTCAAGTTCACCGGCCTTGGAATAGTTGACAGGGACTGCCTGCTCATCGGTTTCCGCGATGGCGAAATTCATTACAGAGACAATGCTACAGGGGCAAGCGCCTATCTGGGGCACACCTTCATCGAAGGAGACGACACCCTGCTGGTCTTCCAGCCGCGTCTGGACGGAGTTCTGGCGTCAGACGCCTCTCTGTGGACTGTCAGCAGCGCCGATGACAAAACCTTCGGAACACGGTGCGCGCGTGCCGTATGGCGCAAGTCCAAGCCTATGCACATCAACAATAACCTGGATATGGAACTGGAGCATACCCTTTTCCTCGAACTTTCGCAATCGATGAAGCAGGGCTGTACCTATACCGTCACCATCCCCGCCGGCCTGGGGTCTGACAAGGCTTCCGCCGACGTGAAGTTCGACATCTGGAATTCCCGCACAGAGGCACTCCACGTGAATATGCTCGGTTACCTTCCTTCAGAGAAGACGAAGACGGCCGACCTTTATCTTTGGATGGGTGACGGCGGTCAGAGGGACTACAGCTCTTTCGAGGGCCGCAATGTCTGGCTGTATAATGTGGGGACCGGCAAGAAGACGGCTGCAGGAAAGGTGCGGTTCTGGAAGAGCCGTTCAGCCGCCGTGAATGAGGCGGGCAAACGTGATCTCACCGCCTCGGATGTGTGGTCTGTGGATTTCGCTTGCGACAGGCCCGGCAAATACCGTCTCGTGGTGGATGGCATAGGATGCAGCATGGATTTCGAAATAGGGAACGAGGTTTATTTCCAGCCTTTCCGCTATTCGGTGAGAGGCTACTACTATATGCGTGTCGGAGAACCTGTCGATCCCGCCAACGTATGGCCTGTGCCGCGTCAGCCGCAGTTTATTCCCGAGGTGGATCCCATAGGCTTCACCGTATATCTGACTGACCTTCATCCCTGGCATCCCGATTGGCGGAAGATGATGGGGGATGTCTGGGACGAACCTCATTTCAAGCCTGCTCTGGCGTCGTATTTCTGGAAGCACAGGCTCCCGGGCAATCCCGTGAACGTGAATGTCAGGGGCGGCCACTCCGATGCCTACGACTGGGACAGGCATCTCTCGCACGTCGTCAACATCTATGACCTTCTCCTTCCCTACATTCTTACGGAGGGCCGCATATCGGAAGACAATCTCGGCATAAGGGAAAGCGGCAACGGCATACCTGACATCATCGACGAGGCCCGCAACGAGGTCGATTTCTTCCTCAGCATAAGGGATGGCGAAGGCTATTCCCAGGGTTTGACCAATCCTTCAAGGGAGTGGACTGTAATGTTCCAGGCAGGTTGTACAACTATGGCGGCCTGGGCAAATGCTGCGAACTGCGCAATGCTTGCGGCCGCTCTGAAGATCGCCGGCAACGTGGAACTGACCGGGTACTATACCGACGAGGCGGTCAAGGCCTTCAACTATGCTTCGCGTCAGGAAAATCTCCAACTGAATGACCATCAGGACGTGATGACAGGACGTGATTTCCGCCAGCTTGCCGCGGCATACCTTTACAATGTCACGGGAGACGTGAAATGGGAGGATGCAATGGCCGCCGACAGCTCGATTACCGGACCGGAGTCCGGGATTTCCGGAACAGGCGGACAGATATGGGCTACTGCCGCATATCTCCTTTGTCCTAACGAGCGCCATTATCCGGAGCTTTACAACAATATGAAGACCGTTGTCGACAGATTGGCTGACAATGACTTCGTTTCGGCCATGCAGCAGCGTCCGTCACGCCGCGCCGGCATAGATCCGCGTCATCGTACTTCAGAGAATCTTCAGGCCGTAATGCTCGCGCACAGCATTGCCACGACCGCTTCACGCCGTGCCCTGCTGGAGAACTGCATGTATTCGGAGGCAGGCTGGGGCCTTGGCCGCAATCCGTCCAACATCGTCGAGATGACCGGTCTCGGGCAGCGCCATTTCGAGAACGTCTATTCGACAGGACATAATGACGGCGACCCCGGCACACACCCGGGGCAGACTCCGTTCGGAGGAATCGAGGTGTGGTCGAAGGGCAATGGCGGTGACGCCACCCTCCTCACGAGAAGGTGTTATCCACAGTGGGAAGGCTGGCCTCAGCAGGATACTTATTTCAACCAGCGTTATCTTTGGGTTAACGCCGAGTTTACGCCCCGCGAGACAATGCGCGGAAAAATGGCCCTCCTCGGCTATCTCTACGGCATCAGAAAGTAGTGTCTGTGAAAATCTATCCAATACCACAAAACGAGCCATAGCGCTTTGCGGCACATAACCCATGATACAAAGTGCCGTAAAGCGCTATGGCTCGTGTGGTGTTTCACCAGTTTGTCGGGAAGAGGTGACTCGAACACCCGACCTCTGCGTCCCGAACGCAGCGCGCTAGCCAACTGCGCCACTTCCCGATTCCCTGTTGTTGTCAGGGACCGCAAAGTTAATCAAAAGTTATAAATTAGCAACAAAAAGTTGCAGAGTAAAAAATAATCGTTACCTTTGCAGACCGCAAATGCGGAACTGTTTAATTATTAATTTTTTGCACAATGGCTGAATATTTGAATGCAGACAAGAAGCAAGAGATTTTCTCGCAGTACGGAAAGTCTAATGTAGACACTGGTTCTCCCGAGAGCCAGATCGCCTTGTTTTCCTACCGTATCGCTCATTTGACAGGTCACCTCAAATCCAACAAGAAGGACGTCGGCACACAGCGTGCGATGCAGCGTCTTATCGGTAAGCGCCGCAAAATGCTCGACTACCTGAAGGAGACTGACATTGAGAGATACAGAGCTATCGTGAAGGCTCTCAACCTCCGCCGATAGTACAGGAAATAGTGTTGAAAGGCCGCCTAAGATTGCGGCCTTTTTTATAGGACATTTCAAGAAGAGTATGAATATAATTAAGAAGACCATCCAACTGGCTGATGGCAGAACAATCGAAATTGAAACCGGCAAACTGGCCAAGCAGGCCGACGGTTCCGCTGTGGTGAAGATGGGGGGCACGATGCTCCTGGCCACCGTATGTGCAGCGAAGGAAGTTAAGGAAGGCACTGATTTTATGCCCCTTACCGTAGATTACAAAGAGAAGTATTATTCCGCGGGGCGGTTCCCCGGCGGCTTTATGAAGAGAGAAGGCAAGTCATCCGACTACGAGATTCTCATCTCCCGTCTGATTGACAGGCCTATCCGTCCTCTCTGGCCCGATGATTTCCATCTTGAGGTATTCGTCAACGTGACGCTTATCTCCGCGGAGAAAGATATTCAGCCCGATGCACTCGCCGGTCTGGCAGCATCCTGCGCGCTTGCAACCAGCGACCTTCCTTGCGGGGGTCCTATCGGCGAAGTCCGCGTATGCCGCATCAACGGTGAATATGTCATCAACCCCACCTTCTCGGAGCAGAAGAACGCCGACCTCGA
>JAZLKN010000054.1:0-80696 GCA_045597605.1 Candidatus Cryptobacteroides sp.
AATCGAGTTCGGTCAAAGGATTAAAGCCAAGACCGAACTCTTTTTTTGTATAGTTACTATCGTTATTGACGGCCTAGATCACCAGTAAAACTATGTGTTTAGTACCTGTCATTTCTGGCTCAACAAATCGATCAAGCTGCACTCCCAAGCCTTAGAGCTAGTTGGGATAGGGTGCCTTGTATCTTGGAAAAAGATTTCGCGGCATGGGACGAAGAGGATGCGGGACAATGGGAATTTAAGCGCGGGATGCGAAGTCAGGATGGTGATTCCGAGCGTCGCGAGCGTGTCGATAAGGAGCGCAGCGACTGGGAATCGACCGAGCAGCGAAGGAATCGCCATAATGACGAGCAGACAAGCTTTGAGCGGAGCCAGCTTGTCGCGCAGGGGCGGATGTGAAAATTTGTCGGGCAGACACGCGGAGCGTTTCGGGACCCGCAAATTTTTGCGCCGCCACGGAGCGGCAATCATCGTTACCGTCCCGCATCCCTTCATCCCCGCTGGCGGAGTGACCGCAACCTCCGACTTTTTCTAAGGTTGCGGTCACTTCTGCGCTTGACTGCCACCGCCGAACACCTCAAATCGGACTCTGAAGCACGTCAGGGGCGCCACTGGATATGCAAACAAAAAAACCGACCTGACGGCCGGTTTTTTCTGCAAGACGCCATGCGCGACTTACTTCTTCTTGTTAGCATAACGCTGGTAGAATTTATCTACGCGGCCTGCTGTATCAACAAGTTTCATCTTACCAGTGTAGAAAGGGTGAGATGTGTTTGAAATCTCGACTTTGATCAAAGGATACTCAACACCTTCAATTGTAATGTTCTCCCTGGTGGAAGCACATGAACGGGTGATGAACACTGTGTCATTCGACATATCCTTGAAAGCTACAAGACGGTAGGTTTCGGGATGAGTTGACTGTTTCATTTCTTTAGTTTTAACGTTAAAATCCAATTGGACTGCAAAGGTACATAAAAAATTGATTAAAATCTTAAAAAAGACGCAAATTTTCATAAGAAAAAACTTTTATGTCGGAAATACTCTTGCAATATACAGAGAATGCGGCTTATCTTCGCACAACCAAATTTTAACGAATATGCGAAGAACTTCTTTTTACCTTATTCTTTCTTGCGCCTTGTGCGCATGTGAACTTCTTGACGACGGGAAAAATGGAGCGGGGGATGACCCTGCGGAATCCGGTGACAGTGCGATATGCCTTAAATTTTCCGCAAAGTCGTATGAAGCGACCAAGGCGTCATTTCAGATTGACACGAATTCCTTCATTCTCACCGTTGCGAGGTCAGACGGTGACGTGTTGTATTCAGGCTTGTATTCCAATTCCCCGGAATCCCTGATAGTCGAGCCCGGCACATACAATGTGAAAGCGGTGTCGGATGATTCTTTTTCTCCTGCCTTTGATGTTCCTGTATGGGGCGACGAACAACTTGTTGTGGTAGGAAAAGGGGAGAGGGTTCTTGTGGAACTTGTATGCCGTCAGACAAACTGCGGGGTGAGACTGAATATTGCTCCGGAATTCCTGACCGCATACCCTTCCAGCTCTCTGCTGCTCAAATCCGATGCCGGCAAACTCCTCTACAGCTATAGGGAAAAGCGGACAGCATATTTCCCTGCCGGCAAGGTCAGCCTGCTGATGAGCACTGGCAGCAAGGATGAAACCCTGCTGACCAGGAACATTGCCGGTGGCGAGATTTTCTGTCTCAATATCAGCGTGCCGTCGGATAACGGCGGAAGCGGCGTGGGCGGGTGCATAAGGCTACAGGTGGATACTTCGCGCGTGTATACGGAAGAAACCTATGTTCTCGGCGGCGAAGAGGCCGGCGGCAAGGGAAGTTCCCCTGAAAATGCATACACCATATCACAGGCCAGGGATGCTGTAGGACAGAAGGGCGTGTGGGTGGCCGGATATATTGTCGGCGGAGACCTCAGCAAGAGCAACGTGTCATTCCAGGGCCCGTTTAAAAGCGCATCCAATCTTGCGATAGGTCCTAGGGCTACCACCGCGACCCGTGAATCCTGCTTGAGCGTGGAACTCAAGAGCGGGGCTGTCAGGGATGCTCTCAATCTGGTGTCCAATCCCGACCTTCTGGGACGTTTCGTATATCTGAAAGGGGATATTGACCCATCCTACTTCGGTCTGACCGGGATAAAGAATGTCACTGAATATCAATTCTGAAAGGCCAAAACTCTCTCAATATCATTAACCGGATCTCTCCTTAATCTTCGGTTTGGCAAGGCCCCGGAGCCGGCAATTGCCGACTCCGGTTATTTTTCTGAAAAACTTTGCAAAAAGTTTCCTATATTTGTAAACATATGGACATTTGTAAAATTCTTGAAATCGTAGCCCTTGTGGCCGGCATTGTATATATGGTGCTGCAGGTTATGCAGAACAGGTATATGTGGTATTTCAACCTTGTAACGTCCGCTGCCACCCTGGCAGTTACGGTCATCAACCATCTTTGGGCCTCTTCGGCTCTCAACCTTTATTTCATAACCACGTCCGTGATAGGTATCCTTTCCTGGAGGGCGTTGGCCAGGAAGGACAAGGAGTACAACGGCGGCAAAGAGGAGGATAGGATAAGGCTTGTCAGACTGACGTTGAAGACGGGGCTTATTTCTGCGGCTATCGCCGTTGTGGGCGGAGTCGGGGTGTATTTCCTGTTGCGCTATACTCATGACTCGAGTCCTGTTGCCGATGCCGCAACTATGATTCTCAGCGTAATTGCAGCCTGGTGGCTGACACGTCCCTACATCGAGCAGTGGTATGTCTGGCTGGCGGCCGATATCGTGGCTGTAATTATGTATGCTTCGCAGGAGCTGTGGGGAATGACGGCCCTTTTCACTCTGTACGTGGTCTCCTGCGTCGTCGGTTACATCCATTGGCGCAAACAAGGCGTATATGTGTAGATACAATTATAATATTATAGTATATGGCAAGTAAATCAAAGGTTTATTTTACCGATCTTCATACTAAGATATATGGAGACGGCCTTCCATCCAAACTTAAAAGCCTGGTGCGTGCCGCTGGCATAGCTGACCTGGATATGGACGGAAAATTTGTCGCTATCAAAATCCATTTCGGGGAGCACGGAAATGTCGCTCACCTCAGGCCGCAGTTTGCCAAGGCGATTGTTGACGTTGTCAAGGAACTGGGTGGCAAGCCTTTTCTGACGGATTGCAACACTATGTATCCCGGGTCCAGGAAGAATGCCCTGGAGCACCTGTACTGCGCCTGGGAAAACGGCTTCACTCCTCTCAGCTGCGGATGTCCCATAATCATTGCCGACGGTCTCAAGGGTACCGATGAGGCTCTCGTACCCGTGAAGGGCGGCGAATACATCAAGGAGGCGAAGATAGGCCGTGCCATTATGGACGCAGACATCTTTATCAGCTTGAATCACTTCAAGGGCCACGAGTTCGCATCCCTTGGCGGTGCCATAAAGAATACGGGTATGGGCTGCGGAAGCAGGGCCGGAAAGAAGGAACAGCACAGCAGCGGACTTGCCATTATCGACGAGTCCCTGTGCCGTGGCTGCCGTAAATGTCTGCCAAACTGCGCCAACGGAGGCTTGAAGTTTGACGAGGCACACGGTAAGATGACGGTCACATCCAATTGTGTCGGATGCGGTCACTGTCTCGGAACCTGCAATTTCGATGCAATAGGATTCGAGAATGACGTTGCGAACGAGATGCTGTCCCGCCGCATGGCCGAATATGCGAAGGCCGTGGTGGACGGACGCCCCCAGTTCCATATCAACCTGTTGCTGGACATTTCTCCCAACTGCGACTGCCACAGCGAGAATGACGTGCCTATCCTTCCCAACATAGGAATGCTTGCCTCCAAGGATATGCTTGCCATCGACCAGGCTTCCGTGGATCTTTGTCAGAAGGCGGAACCTATGCCCGGCAGCCAGCTGTACGATGCTGTCCATTCGGAGGATTTCCACGAGCAGGGCAATCCTTTCAACAATGTGCATCCTCTCTCAGATTGGAAATCCTGCTTTGACCAGGCAGAGAAGATAGGTATAGGCTCGCGCGAGTACGAACTCATCAACGTCTTCACCGCACATTGACACTTCCGCGGTTTGGCACTTCGGAACACTGTTTCCGGACAAACAAAAAAAGGATAATCGTTTCGATTATCCTTTTTTTCTGATTGCCCGACTGTGTTTAGGCTAGCTTGTTGATATAAAGTGCCAGACCGCTCTTGAGGTTGGCTGCTTTGTTTTTGTGAATAACCCCGATTTTAGCCAATTTGTCAATCATAGCGTAAACCTTGGGAGCATCAGCCTCGGCTGCCTGCTTGTTTTCACTGTTGCGAAGAGCGCGGATGGCGTTCCTCGTTGTCTTTGCATAATACTTGTTATGCAATCTGCGCCTCTCGCTTTGGCGATTGCGCTTGTCTGCAGATGCGTGATTTGCCATTATTTTATCTTTTTATATTTTTTGTAGCGGGTAGGAGAGTCGGACTCCTCTTCCAAGAATGAAAATCTTGTGTACTAACCGATATACGAACCCGCCAAACACATTTCCCAGAAAAATGGGACGGCAAAGTTAACAATAATATTTAAAGTTACAAAATATTTTTCCACTCAAATGAATAGAGCAGGGATTCAACCTGACGGAGATATAGTCTTTTGTCGTATTTCGGGGCATAAACGTAGGCTTCGATACATATCAGGTTGAGGCCGTCCGGAGTGTAGAAGCTGTGGGATACGAAGGGACCTCCCATAAAGTCTCCGTGAACGTCCCAGAAGCCTCTGAGCTCAGCGAATTTCCTGCCGTGATATGCCGCATATTTGACTGTAGGCTGCAGTACTGTAGATGTAGTCATATACGAGCCGTCCCTCATCCCCGGGACTTCGTTTTTCAGCACCTCGTTTCTGTGGCGTACCAGAGCCTCCACTCCCAGCTCGTCCGTGTTCATTTCAGCGGGATATTTGTAGATGAAAATTCCCTGCTGTACATACGTGGTCTCGTATGATATCCAGATGAAGTTCTCGCTTTTCTTTTTGAGGGAATAGCCGGAAGGAAATACCATAGTGCCGCCGACGAGTTCCTCCACATAGGGGGGAAGCTTCCTTTCCTGGTATAATTTTGTGTTTTCTATCACTCTGTCCCTCTCCATCTGTTCGAGGGCACCGGTGAGTTTGCCGGAATTCTCGCTGATCACCTTTACGCATTCATCGACGGAAGAGGCATTGACGGTGATGACAATCTGCGGTTGTGCCCACTTGTTGTACTTGAACACGACTCCCGGCACATTGATTCCTGCATTGATATTGAACAGGATGATGTTGCGGTGCAACTGGAACATCTGCGTGAAATTGTTCGGAGTGACGTTTACAAGGGTGTAGAGCGGCTCTTTCTGGGGTAGGAAAGGACAGTCGGCGCAAAGCAGGTCGCGGAGCCTGGCACCTGCCGGGCCTTCCCAGTCGGATTTTTCGATGACAACAAGAACTTCTCCGGCCTTGCCGCTGATGTTGGGCAACAGGCTCTTACGTCCCGAATGACCGCATCCTGCAAGTGCGATGCAGCCGATGGCTGCGGTGATAATTGTGAGAAAACGTTTCATATGGTTTTATCTTATCAATCTTGTTATATCATTGCCGAAGGCGAGAAGCATCAGCATCATCAGCAGTATCAATCCAATCGTCTGCAAAACCATCAGGAAGCGTTCCGATGGCTTGCGGCCCGTGAACATTTCGAACAGGGTTATCACTATGTGGCCTCCGTCCAGACCCGGTATCGGAATGAGGTTCATCACCCCAAGCATTATGCTGAGTAGGGCGAGTATACTGAAGAATGCTGTCCAGTCCCATACGGAAGGGAATACCTGGCCTATGGCAATGAAACTGCCGACCGACTTGTATGCCCCGGTGGACGGAGTGAAGACCAGCTTCAGATCCTTCAGATAGCCTCCTATATTCTCAAATGTCATCGAGAGCCCTTCAGGTATGGCTTCCATCACGGTATATTCCTTCGTCTTTACTCCCGGTATTTCGGGGTATATGCCGAGGAGACCGGCGGAATCGACTTGAAGCGGCAGGACTATGACGGTATCGCGACGCTCCACATCGGCATTCACCGTAGTCCCGGCATAATCGCGCAGGAATTCTCTGGATTCGTGGACGTAGCGTATGGGGTGACCGGACAGTGCGGTGATACGGTCACCTTTTGCGAGCCCTGAGCCGATATTCGGAGACCCCGGCAGCAATGTATCCACAACGAAGGGCACGGCCAGCGAAAACATATTCGCCGTGTTCAGCACCTCTCCTATCAGCGCGTGGTCGATGTAAATGGTTACCGTGTCATTACTCCTGAGCACTTTTGCGGTAAGGGGGCCGCGGCGGGCAAGGTCGGACTGCAGCGTGGCGAAATTCTCGGGGATATAATCGTCGAAACTTAAAATCTCGTCTCCTGTGCGAAAGCCCATCTCCTCGGCCAAAGGACTTGCCAGAATTCTGTTGCCCTTATTTGCAATATATGATTTGCCTTCGTATGCAAGCAGACCGACATATACGCCTATGGCCAGAATGAAATTGAAGAGCACGCCTCCGGCCATCACCAACAGACGCTGCCAGGCGGGATGTGTGCGGAATTCGTATTCCTTAGGCTCCTGAGCCAGCTGTTTCCGGTCCATCGATTCATCCACCATACCGCTTATCTTGCAGTAACCTCCCAACGGAAGCCAGCCAATACCATAGTCGGTTTCCGCATCCTTGAGCTTGGGGAACAGCCGCGTAAGGAATTTGTTGTGTCTGGTCGAGAGCAGCCTGAATCCTCCGGCATCGAAGAACAGATAGAATTTGTCCACGCGTATACGGAACAGTTTAGCGAAGAAATAGTGCCCGGCTTCGTGGACTATTATAAGTATGCTCAAAGCGAGCACAACCTGCAATATTTTCAACAGAACAGTCATTTCAGATGGGAGAGTGCAAGCGATTGCGCCTCATCATTTACGGCGAAGATATCATCCAGCGAAGGATTGTCGACAACGTCCAGCGCGTTCATTGTTTTTGTAATAAGTTCTGCGATTCCGTAGAAATCTATCCTTCCGTCAAGATACGCCTTGACGGCAACTTCGTTGGCGGCGTTCATCACAGCGGGTGCGGTGCCGCCTCTGCGTATGGCCTCAAAAGCTATGCCAAGGCAAGGAAACTTGTCCGTGTCGGGCTTCTGGAACTCCAGTGAACCTATGGCGGCGAAGTCGAGCTTCCTGTTGTTCAGTGCTATCCTGTTGGGATATGAGAGTGCGTATTGGATGGGCTCCCGCATATCGGGGGAACCGAGCTGCGCTATGACGGCTCCGTCTTCGTATTCCACCATGCTGTGCACTATGGACTGCGGGTGCACCACTACGTTGATCTGCTCTGGATTGACTCCGAACAGCCATTTGGCCTCAATCATCTCCAGACCTTTGTTCATCATGGTTGCACTGTCGATTGTGACTTTCGCGCCCATATTCCAATTGGGATGTTTCAGTGCATCCGCAGCCTTCGCAGCCGCGATGTTGTCCTTCTTCCAGGTCCTGAACGGGCCTCCGGAAGCAGTGAGATGTATTTTCGACACTTTGTCTGAGTGGCTTCCCTGAAGGCATTGGAAAATTGCGCTGTGCTCCGAGTCCACAGGCAGTATGCTGCCGTGTCCGCCTTTCACGAGAACATCCACAATGGATCCGGCGGCAACCAGAGTTTCCTTGTTCGCCAGGGCGATGGTCTTGCCGGCATCGAGTGCGGCTATAACGGAACGCAGTCCGCTGAAACCCACCATGGCCCCAACGACCGTATCGATGCACTCTTCCACGACAAGACCGCATATCGCATCCATTCCTGCGTGTACGTTTATGCCCGTGCCGGAGAGCTTCTCACGCAGCTGGCCGTATCTTGAGACGTCGCAGATTACCACGTCGCGTGCGCCGAACTCAATGGCCTGGGATGCAAGAAGGTCGACATTGCTGTTTGCCGTCAGAACGTCAGCCTTGAATCTGTCCGGATAACGTGAAACTACATCCAATGTCTGGGTTCCTATTGAACCGGTGCTGCCAAGTATGGCCAGGTGTTTGGTCTTTTCGTCCATCCGTCAGAAATTTATGAATGCTGCAGGATCCAGCGGGGTGCCGTCCTGCCACAATTCGAAGTGAAGATGTGTGCCTGTGCGTTTGATGTCGGCACCGGCACCGAGAATAGCTATCGATGTACCGGCACTTACCTTGTCAGAGGTCTTTTTCAGCAGCTTCTGGTTATGCTTGTAAACGGAAATGATGCCGTTCTGGTGCTGGATGATGATGGTCCAGTTGTCGATTTCGTTCCAGTCGGTATAGATGATGCTGCCGTCCAGCACGGATTTGATTGTGCTGCCTTCGGGTGCCGTGATGTCTATATATGGATGCTGCGCTATTTCGAACCGGTTGGAAAGGGTGCCTGACACCGGTTTGAAGAAATGCAGACCCTCTATGCTGAAGGTTCTGTTCTTGCCTGACAATTCGAACTTTTCCTCCTCGGTGACGAAATCCCTGAGTGTGGAATCCGCCGAGAAACCTTCCTCCGCATCCGCAGGCCTGTTCCTGTATTCGAGTGCAGCCTTGCGTATAAGACTGTCTATGTGTATGGGCTTTTCACCCGTTACTACGCGGCGCAGGTTCTCGGAGTACAGTTCCCAACGGTACAGACATCGCTCCAGAGAATCGAGTTGCATCTCTTTCAGGGCCTGCTCCTGCCTTACGGCGGCAGTGGGATATCCGGGTACCAGATTGCGGAGGGGAGTGAAAGCCGTGATGACGAACCCAAGCCCCGTTATTACAAGAAAAGCTATGGCGATTGCGATGCCTGCCTGTGCTTTTGTCGGCTCCCAATGTATTTTGAAAATGTTTGACTTGGCCATAATTATTTGTAACTTTGTGACCGTATGGACAGAATAATCGGCATTGATTACGGCAGAAAACGCACGGGGCTTGCCACAAGCGATCCGCTTTGCATTTTCGCTTCGCCGCTGGATACGGTTCCTACTGCAAAGATAATAGATTATCTTAAAACTTACTCTGAAAAAGAAACGATTGTCCGTTTCGTCATCGGTATGCCCGTCAATATGGACGGAACGCCTTCGGAAGCGGCTGCAGATGCAAAAACCTTCATTCCGCAGCTCGAAAAGGCTTTTCCCGGCATCCCCGTGGATATGGAAGACGAACGCTTCACTTCCGTTCTGGCCCACAGGGCAATGATAGATGGAGGTATGAAGGCCTCGAGAAGGCGTGACAAGGCGGAAGTGGACAGAATCAGCGCATCGATAATATTACAGACATATTTGGACAGAAAGAAATGATAAAACCAATCTACCTGTTCGGTTCCGGTGTTCTCAGGGAAGCCGCCGCCGACATTGACATAAACGACAGGGATGCAGTCGCATCACTTGTGACCGACCTCAAGGATACCCTGACCAAAGCTGACGGATGTGGACTTGCAGCACCTCAGATAGGTGTTCCTCTGCGTGTGCTCATCGTTACCGGCGACGGACTTGAAGATGCATATCCATACCTGAAAGGTTTCAAACGTACGATGATAAATCCCGAAATCGTGGATGAGTCGCGCGAAAAGTGTACCTTCAGCGAGGGTTGCCTGAGCGTTCCCGGTGTATATGCGGATGTCACCAGGCCGGCCGCTATCACCATAAGGTATTACGATGAGGACCTCAAGCATGTCGAGGAGAGACTTGACAAGTTCGCCTGCCGCATGGTCCAGCACGAGATGGATCATCTGGACGGCATAGTATTTGTCGACAAGGTCGCGCCCATTCGCAAGAAAATGATTGCTAAGAAACTGCAGAACATTTCGAGGGGCAAAGTGTCAACATCTTATAAAACGAAGTGATATGGGAGCATTTCACGCTTATGATATAAGAGGAGTCTACAATGTGGATTTCGACTCCAAAACCGCATATAAGGTCGGGTATTTCATTCCGGGGCTTCTGAACGCGGACAGGGTATTGGTCGGAAGGGATTGCAGGCAGTCATCTGAAGAGATACATGACAGCCTGATCCGGGGCATCACCGATGCCGGGGCCGACGCAGTGGATATCGGGCTGAGTTCTACTCCGATGATGTATTTCGCCACGGCCTACTACGGCTTCAAGGCTTCGGTCCAGATTACCGCCTCACACAATCCTGCGGAATACAACGGGATGAAGGTGAGCCGGGAAAATGCGCTGCCTGTCGGCCTTGACAGCGGTCTGGGACAGATTCAGAAATGGATTGAAGAAGAACGGCCCACTCCTGTGGCCGAACGGAAGGGCAAAGTCATCGAGAAGGATATATTTCCGGATTATCTGAAGTTTATGGAACCCTTCATGTCCGATCTGTCGGACATAAAAGTGGCTTTCGACCTCAGCAACGGGATGTCCTGCCTGTTTGCCCGGAGGGTATTCGGCGACGGACATTCGTACCTATATGATACTATGGACGGACGTTTCCCCAACCATGACCCAAATCCGTTGATTCCCAAGAACGTCGAGGCTCTCAAGGCACTTGTGAAGAGCACTTGTGCCGATGCCGGAGTCATTTATGACGGGGATGCCGACCGCGTTATGTTCGTGGACGAAAAGGGAAATTTCGTTCCTCCCGACCTTGTCATTGCACTGATGTCCCGATATTTCATAGGGGAGAGAGGTGCGCAAAATCCGCGTGTACTTCAGGAGATTCGTTCTTCAAAGGCGGTTGCCGAATACCTGCGACCTCTCGGATGCGATGTCAAGACCTGGCGTGTGGGAAGGGCATTCGCCGCGCCGCGTCTGCGTGAGATAGACGGTCTGTGGGGAGGAGAGTTGGCCGGACATTACTATTTCAGGGACTTTTTCTATTCCGACAGCGGGCTACTCGCATCCCTGATAGTTCTGCGCATAGTGTCTTCGCTCAAGAAAGAAGGCAGGACATTCAGCGGTGCAATTGCCGATATCGCCCGTTACAACAACAGCGGTGAAATCAATTTCAGAGTGGAGGACAAGCAGGGCGCGATGAGGCGTGTCTGCGAATATTTCGAGTCGGAGGAAAGCCCGCTTGCAAAGATGGATTTCGACGGCTTCAGACTGGAGTTTTCTCAGTGGTGGTTCAATATAAGGCCTTCCAACACAGAGCCTTATCTGCGTTTTATCTGCGAAGCTCCGTCAGCGGAACTTCTGGCGGGGAAGATAAGTCAGGCTCAGGCAATCATTGAGAAAGAATTCGGAGGTATAAGAGTATGAAGGGACTTGTTTTCTTGCTTTTTCTGCTGTCTGCGCAGTTTGCGCCAGTTCAAGACAGTACCGCCGCAATCAAAAGCGATACCCTGTTGACGGAGGCCAGTCTTCCCGACAGCGTGATAATATTGGGGCACAGGGTGCCGATTTACGCGATCATGCCTATGCCCAGCGAGAAGGTTTCTTCCTCGAATGTCATAGATACACTTCCGACTTCTGTTCCCGGAGTCAGCGTCCTGCTCTACAACGACAATACCTGGCGCTATTCCAAGACTGATGAATACATTGCCGACAATGCCGTGTTTGCCGAGAATTGGGACGCTTCGAACTCTGATCCATACAAGGTTCCGGTGGATTCTCTTCCCGAGACCTGGTCTGTATGGCTTGTTGATTCCCTGGGCAGTTACCATGTGCCGCAGACCGGAAAGGTGACAAGCAAGTGGGGCTATCGTCACGGCCGCCATCATCAGGGCGTGGATATATCCCTGCCGAGCGGAACTCCTCTGTATGCTGTGTTCGACGGTAAGGTGAGGATATCGAAATCCATTCGCGGAGGATACGGAAATCTCGTGGTCATACGCCACAACAACGGTCTGGAAACCTTTTATGGACATATGTCAAGGCGTGACGTCAAGCCGGGCGATATAGTTCACGCGGGTGACGTGATAGGTCTCAGTGGAAATACGGGCCGCAGTACCGGGCCTCATCTCCATTTCGAAACCCGTTACAGGGGCCTTACTTTCGATCCGCAGAGGATAATCAATTTCGAGACCGGCGAATTGCGTCAGAGGATGATGGTGCTGAAGCGACGCTATTTCAACGCGTCCAGCCGCTATGACCAGGATTTTGATGAAGAGTTCCTGCTTGTCGAGGATGATGCCAGGGCATTGGAGGAGAAAAAGAAGAAGGATGCCGAGGAAGCCCGCAAGGCAATGGTCTACCATAAGGTACGCAGCGGGGAGAACCTCAGTGTCATCGCCCGCAAGTACCGTACGTCTGTCAACAATATATGCAGACTGAACGGCATCAAGCCAAACGCCATACTTAAGGTGGGGAAAACCCTCCGTGTCCGTTAGAATCATTTGTGAGGATTCCGAAAAATTGTATATCTTTGCACCGGAATTGAGATATGGTGTAATGGTAGCACTACAGATTTTGGTTCTGTCTGTGGAGGTTCGAATCCCCCTATCTCAACGAAAAAGGAATAAAAAAAGACACCAAGCTTGCTTGAGTGTCTTTTTTATGACGGTTTCACGTGCCCGCCGCAGGCGGCACGGGGATGTGGCAAGCGGCAAAGCCGCGCGGGCAAATCCCGTTGGGATTGCTTAAAGCAATGTCAGATTAAATCACAATAAAATAGGATTTTGTGATAAAATGTTAAATCTTTTCTATAAATTTGCATTAAAATCACATTATAATAGGAATTATGGAGCATATAGGTGACACAATTAAAAACAGAAGAAAAGAATTCAACATAACACAGCGTGAACTGGCAAATATGGCTGATGTAAATATCAACACACTTACCCAGATAGAAAAAGGGGAAGGAAACCCGACAGTCCATTCTGTCCAGAAGATATTGAAAATACTCGGGATGGAATTAACAACAAAAATCGCTGAATTATGAGACAGGGCAAAGTCTTCCTGAATAACATATATGCCGGTTTATTGAAAGAAGAACCAGGCAAAGGATATACTTTTGTGTATGATGATCTCTTTTTCTCAAACAATTCATTACCGGCCATAAGTTTGACTCTACCGAAAAGTCAAAAAGAGTATCATTCAAAGTTCTTATTCCCTTTTTTTGCAAATATGTTATCCGAAGGTTATAACAGGCGCCTGCAAGCGAATCTGCATCACGTAGATATCTCTGATGATTTTGGAATTTTACTTGCAACGGCATATTGCGATACTCCCGGAGCCGTAACGATTAAAAAAATTCAAGATGAGTAAACAAGACGTCTGCCATAGCACACTGAAGACTGGGTATGAAACTTTTTGCCCCGGAGCAAAGAAAAATTTTCTGGGAGGGAAAAAGGTCTCATATGTCTTACCCTATGAAACACTCTCTTCAAAGACAACAGAAACAAGTGGAAGAGGACATCTTTCCCTCTCCGGTGCACAAATCAAATATTCTGCAGTCATAGATAATGGTGAATTCAGATTATCAGAGCCGGGTGAACAGGGCACATATATTCTTAAACCAATTCTAAGTGATTGGGAAAATAGAGAATATAGCCCGGCAAACGAAAACTTAACGATGCAGATAGCCTCTCAGGTTTATGGAATAAAAACTGCTGAAAATGCTGTCTGCTTTACAAAAAATGGAGAGCAGGTGTATGTAACCAAAAGGTATGATGTAAACCCCGATGGAACTAAAATCCAACAGGAAGATTTTGCATCACTGGCTGGCATAACCAAGGAAAACTCCGGAGACGGCTATAAGTACAATGCTGTAAACTATGTTGACATAGCCAACATAATAAAGAAATTCATTCCTGCTTGGCGAATCGAACTGATGAAATATTTCGAATTGATACTTTTCAATTTCGTCTTCTCCAATGGGGATGCACACGTAAAGAATTTTTCTGTACTGAAAACCCAACAGGGAGACTATAAACTTGCTCCTGCCTACGACTTGATAAATTCATCTATCCACATATATTCCGACTCAATCTTTGCATTGCAAAAAGGATTATACCCTGGATGGAATAGAGAAATGGGGGCCGACGGAAGAGATTTTATAAAGTTCGGCGAATTGATCGGGTTGGATAAAGAAAGAATTATAGCTAAGATTAAAAAATTCAGCATCATATACGATAAAACAGAAGAGCTGATAGAAAATTCTTTCCTCAGTGATAAACTAAAAAAAGAATACAGGATACTATATCATACCAGAATCAATTCATTCTTAAAGATTTATTGAAACTTTTATTGTTATAATTCGTATTGGTACCTCGTAAATCTTCCTTCTCTTTGGAAGTTCCGGCTATGATGAACGCCCAGCCTATCGAAACAATCGTGAAAGAATTCAACGTGCATGCTGCAGTTGGTAAGGTGGCACGGGTGTTTTGGGCATGCCGGTGGACTGTGCTCCCCAAGACCCCAAACGGTGAGGAAAACCGCCACCCGTAGCCTTGTATCAATATGTGTATAGGAGAACTTCTCCGACAGCACGAAGCAGGAGGTTAAGATCAGAATATAGAATGCGGAAAGAAAATTCCGCAAAGAACGAAGTAGCAAATAGTTGCAGAATGAAAAATTATTCATAAATTTGCTTTTGCTTAGCTAGCCCAGCATACTATTCTTTCGGAATACAGTCCATCAGGATATGCTTTGGGAGATGGTTGCAGGGTTGGGTGGGCAGACATACATACGAAGACGTTACTTGACGTTTATCTTCTGTCATCAAACTTCGCAATTTTGACAAACCAGAAGAAGAAACGGCAACCGGGACGTCCACTGGTGATGACGATTCAGTCATCTGCGCCGTTATCCGGGCGTGGAGATTACTGTATATCATCCTTGACGTGGGCTAGCTGCGTTGCTTATCCTTCTGGTAGGCAGCGAAGGCCTGATGACGGGGTGAGCAAGAGTATAACTCCCACGTCTTTTTTTTGTATCCGTTCGGATTGGGGTGCACCGAGCAAAAAAAATGGGGCATGATAGAGAATCGACTCCCCTTATTTCTGATACTAAATTCAACGTGGAGGATTAATCTGAAAAAGATAATTCTCGTAGTTTTGTTGTGTGTTGGTTCCATAAATATGGCAATGGCACAGAGGAAAGTTGCTATCCTTGAAACAATTGACAAAGAAGGCTGCATCCCTTATGGTATAGAATTAGCCCTGCGAGCCAGTTTGGCTACAGGAGTGACTAATGCCACAGAATTCGAAGGATATGACAGGGTGGATTTAGCAAGCGTCTTCGGCGAACATGATTTCCAACGCACAGGATTGGTAACAGATGAGCAGATTCATAAACTTGGAGAGATGACAGGAGCCTCTTATGTTATGATAGCAGAGGCTGCAATGCTTGGCGCAGACAATATCATAATTACGGCAAAGGTTGTGGATGTGGAGACGGGTAAAATTGAGAATTCGGCAGTGATGACCAGTTCCACTGATGCTTCAAAGATGGCGGAGACATGCGATATTCTGGCAAAGAAATTACTTAATATCTCCACTGATAATTCTTCTGCCATACGACTTGAATCATTTGATGGACAAAGTCGGGCTGAAAATAATCCGATGAAATCACAGGCATGCAATTTTATTGAAAATTCATACGATCTAGGTTTAAGCATGGTGTATGTTCGTGGTGGTGAGTTCATAATGGGCGGCACGGAAGAACAGGGAAATGAGGCTGATGAAGATGAAAAACCTGTCAGGAAAACAAAAGTGGATGATTTTTATATAGGCCAGTTTGAGATAACCCAGTCACAGTGGACTAAAGTTATGGGTACGACGATATTCCAACAGGCGTCAAAAGCTGGTCAACCTATATTTAAAGGAGTCGGAGATAATTACCCTATGTATTATGTATGTTGGGATGAGGCTTGTGAGTTTTGCAAGAGATTGAGCCGGATTACAGGAAAAAAATATCGCCTTCCCTCGGAAGAAGAATGGGAATTTGCAGCAAGAGGAGGTGAGAAAGCTGTTCAGAATTTTCGCTTTTCCGGAAGTGATATAATTTCTGAGGTGGGGTGGTATGATTCAAACAGCGGTGGCTCCACTCACGAAGTCGGACAGTTACAATCAAATACATTGGGCATATATGATATGAGCGGGAATGTCTGGGAATGGTGCAATGACAAATATGGCAAATATGGTACATCTCCAAATCCATCCGGTACAATTTATACACTACGAGGAGGAAGCTGGAACTTTTTCGGGAAATTTTCTCGTGTATCATGTCGCCATAGCAGCTTGCACAGTGTAAGGTATTACAACTATGGCTTCAGAGTGGTTTATACTCCATAATCATTAATATTTTAATCAAAGTACTATTATGAAAAAATTATTTATGCTTGCTATTGCGGCAATGTTCATTGTTTCATGTGGTGTTGCAATGAAAACAACTTTCCTTGAAACCTTTTCTCCTGAAGAAAGTGGTTTGAATATGATGAAAATCACAGATGAGAATTCAAACACCATCCTCGGTGCGGGCTCTGAAGTTAAATCTATCCTTAAAAGCAAAGGAAAAATAATTGTGGATGATTTCGCTGCTACGACCAGAGGCGGATCGAAAAAAGTAAATTTCTTTTGGAACACAAATAGGCTGCTGTCAATCTCTCCTGATGGTTCAGAAATTGCTTACCTTACAAGAAAAGACAGACAGGATAATGTAATGATCAAACGTTCGATGGGTCAAGGGCCATCTACCCAAAGAACATTCAGAGATGTAAACGACTTCTTTTGGGGGGCTGACGGTAATATTTATTTTTCAGATTGTTCGGATGGAAATCATTCACAGATTGTGTCTACAAATGCTCATGCAGGAAGCCTTGTTCGTCAATTAAGTTCATATAATGCGGATAAGAATCCGGCCTTGACAAGTGATGGGACCCTACTCTTCTTTACTCGTACGGATAATAATGGCCCTTCTATCTGGTCTCTTGAACTTGAAACGGGTGCAATAACATCATGTGCAAGAGGCTATAATCCTTGTACAATTCCTGGGAAAAATGACACATTTATATGTGTAAGGAACTCAAGTTCAGGAAACAGTGAAATTTGGATGGTTAATTATGTTCTAGGACAAGAGACTCTGCTTCTCACGGATAAGGAAAAAGGTTATACAAATCCTTCTATCTCTCCTGATGGACAGTGGATAACATTCACAGGCAGCAGTAAGTCGGTTGTTACAAAAAAAATCAATCTTGACATATATGCAATGAAAATAGATGGAAGTAATTTCTCACAAATTACATATCATCCGGGCAATGACTGTTGTCCTGTTTGGTCTGCTGATGGGCAATACATTTATTTCATTTCATCCCGAGCGAATAAGAATCAATATTATAATGTCTGGAGAATGCGTTTTGCATTATAATTTTTAACTATCAATAGGTCTGGCGACTGAATTTCAAGTAAATGGCTAAATTCTATTTCTTATCCAGTCGCCAGGATAAACAATTTAAAAACCAGTTTATGACAAAAGTTTTTTCTTTTCTGTCCGTTTGTGCGATACTTTTTGTCATTGTATCCTGCGGTACATCAAAAAAAATATCTAATGTGGTTGTGTCACAGAGACAGACCACAAGTCTTGAAGGAGACAAGGTTATTGTTGCTGAAATGCAATTGTCTGGCATTGAGATGGCAGATGCCTTGAATGATGATGGTACTGACCTTATAAAACGTCCGTACAAATGGTACGCAGGAATTGGAGAGACAGATGACCAGCAGGTATCTATAGAATTAGCACAGAGAGAAGCTTATGCTACGATTTCGAGGATATTCAGCAATCTTGTGAAGGATGAAGCAGAAAGAGGTAATGCAATAACAAACAAAAAGGTTCAGCAGGCCCTGACTTCCCATTGGGAGCAGTTTAGTGCTAGCCTTCAGAAATCCTGCGAACCTTTTGGGAAAGCAACAGTACAATACAATCCTTCTACAAAATTATACAAGGTCATAGCAAAGGTCGCTGTCCGTGGAGATTATTTCAACCAATTGCTCAAGACGGCAGGTAATTTCAAGCCTGAAGGGCTAACCGGTGAAGAACTTCAGCAGTTCATAGAGACCAATAATGCCATTATGGAGTCGGCAAAAAAGAAATAACCATTGAAGAGGTTATATGAGTATCAGGTTCCCAGAATATCACTAAAGGATTGAGCCCTTTGGGAGGCCTGTTCTTGACTATATGGGGTTATCAGAAAGATAATTATTGGAATTTGTGGCATCAACAATGGTTTCCGTGTTGTGTGCTTGCCCTGGTGTGATGTAATAGAAGGAGATGCAACAACGTAGCACTACGGGACAAAGTGCGGAGAGTGAGCATCTTTGCGTGAATAATGCTTGTAAAGATTTTTAATATCCTTATGTCCAGATATTAACCTAAAATGAGAAGATTGTTTATTGCATTATTTATCACCTGCATTGCAGGTTCTGCTCTTTCATTGGCGCAGGAGGTATATACAGGATGGGAGAAATATACCACATATGAATATCTGTACAGTTGTCAGCACGATTTCAATCACAAGAAAGTATCGGAAACGGAATTTTTGAGTGCACTTGTTCGGGATGCCCGCAGTGAACTCGCACGTCAGTTTGAGGTTGGCGTTAAGAATTCGGCGATGCTTGAAAAAGAAGCAATAAACGGGAGAACGACAACAATTTTCTCTTCGCGTACAGAGTTTTCTACGGATGTCACACTTAAATTATGTGAGGTTAAGACTCATTATGACAACGGTGAAGGCTATGCGATAGCATATATTAACCGCATTGATGTCTGTAATTATTACCTGAGAGAATTCGAACAGGCTCTAGGTAAGATAGACAATGCCCTAGCAAATGCGGAAACACTTATTGCATCGGGAAGCAAGATCAAAGCCCGCGATGAAGAGTTGAGGTCAGTAATAACGCAATTCGACAGGGCCGGTGATGCTCTTGCGTGGCTTGGTTTTTTCGATATATCTGAATCACAAATGAGTTCATTGATGGAACAGTGTTATTCAAGGGAACAGTCAGTAAAGGAATTGCTGCTACGGCTTGAACATGACACGGCGATATATCTGCAATGTGATGCGGATATGTTTGGCTCACAGTATCCGCTTGCTACTGAAATCAGAGGGAAACTGAACGGGTTGGGTTGTCGGTATGTGACCGACATGTGTCAGGCGGACTGGATAATAATTGCTTCCGGTGCTGCTGAAAAGTTCAGCGAGACTTCCTTTACCTCATATAACGGAGACTTAAAGAAAATATATGTAGTCAATACTTTTGTCAATATCGTGATAAAGAATGCGTTGACTGGGCAAATAATTTTTAATGAAAAGGTTGAAGCAGCTGACAAAGGAAAAGATTCGGATATCAAAAGAGCAGCAGGGCAGGCTTATGCATCAACTGTAGCCAACATTGTGGCAATTCTTAAACAAGAACTGTCAAAATAAAACAAACGTCATAATTATTTTTGATGGGCAATTCTAATTGAGAACTTTATTGTTGTTTTTCAATTAGTCACTGAAAACTCGGCAACACCGCGCTTCTTCTGCGCGGCTGCCGAAAGAGGGGGAGGTGAAAAGAGTTTATGCCACCCCGGGGACCTTATACCCTTTCTCCAGGTCCCCGGGGTGTCATAAACTCTTTTTTTCTATTCTAGATGGGAAAGACCTTCTTAGAAGAGGAAGGCTGCGGATGCGCTGATTCCGTTGCATTTGCCTTTCGGGGCATTCGTTACGCTCTGCCAGCTGAAATCATAGACGTTACCGAGGTTCCAGAAATAGCGGACGGATACCTGTACGTGCTTGAACAGTTCAACTCCGGCCCCGAGACCGACTCCGTACTCGAATTTATTGGAGATGTTGTCCCATTTGTCTTTGAAATCGGTTCCTTCGATTTTATTGTAAACCGCATAGCCCACAAAAGGTTCTGCGATACCGTATAGCCTGGCGATTCCGGCGAGGGAAATTCCGACCTGAAGCTGCACGGGGAGTTCGATGTAGCCTGTCTTGTAGTTGACAGTCTTGAGGTCGAAATCTTCCAGTTTCGAACCTTTGACGTTGTAGATTAGAGACGGCTGGATGGCGAACACGTTTCCTAAAGCAAATTTGCCGGTGATGCCGACGTGGTACTGTGCAATCATCTTGCCTTTCAGATCCTGTGTGGCGCCTTTAAGGCTTGTGGCGGAAGATGTGAGACCGGCGATGATGCCGAACTGCGCGAATGAGTTGAGGCTGATGAGCAGCGCAACTGCAATGAGAATGATTCGTTTCATAGAAATTGTATTAATATACGAAGATAGTAAAATTTATCTTGACTTTATGAGAACCTGTTCTGAATTAATTAAGATTGCCCGATAGATATTGCAGCCTATGAAGTTTCCGCTCACGATTGCGACATAAAGAAGCAGCGTCTGCGTGATGTTATCCAACAGAAAATCAGAGGGTGCCGCAAGATAGTAGAAGGCGTCGGCTATGCAGTGCGGGAAACCGCATACGATGAACATCGGCACTCCGAACAGCAGGGGAATCCACTGCCCCTGCCTTGCAAAGGTGACGACCGTGGTCATTATGAATCCGCAGCCTATGGCCAGAAGTCCGCATTTCCACCATCCGGTGGCCAGCCTGCCGGAAAGCAGTTTCAGCGCAGCCTCGTCCGGATGCAGCGGCGAGACATCCACCAGGAGGGAGACCAGCAGACATCCGACGATGTTTCCTGCCAGTATTTCAAGCAGTTGCAGTCCCTCGCCCTTTTTGAAGAAACCGGCGGTTCCTGTGAAAAGCTTGAGTTTGTAGTTCACCACAGCGAGAAGGCCGAAGGAGAACAGTATGGCTCCAATCGTGCCGCCGAGAACCAGATAACCGAAGCCCGCAATGCCTATGCATATCCCTGCGAGCACGGCTGAACGGAATGTTTCCAATCTCATTTCTTATTCTGTTTTTTCCATTTATCCATAGCGAGCTGCTGCATGTCCACGACTACATCGCGCTCGTCAACAATTTCGTCTCCCAGAACGGTCTCGATGATGTCTTCCATCGTCAATATGCCCTGGAATGAACCGTATTCGTTGATGACGATGGCTATCTGTTCCTTGCTTTTGAGCATTTCGTCCCAGATTCTGTCGATTGTGGTTTCTTCGGGGAAGGATGCCACGTCCCTCTTTATCTCGGACAGTTTGCAGGAGAATTTGTCTTCGGCCATAAGTTGCAGGGCATCCATACGCAGAATGTAGCCTGTGATGTATTCGTCATTATTGGAATATACAGGTATGCGGCTGTGATGAAGGAATCTGCGGTCTTTATAGAAGTCCTTAATCGTCATCGATTCGGGGGCTATCGCCGCAACGACGCGTGGGGTCATGGCATCCTTCGCCTCGATTTCATCGATGTTTATGATGTTCTGGATAATCTCGTTCTCGTCCTCTTCCAGCTCTCCGGTCTCCTCGGCCACGTCAGCCATCGCTCCTATCTCGTCCCTTGAGATGCTGATGTCGCCTTTGCCGCTGGAAATCTGCTTCTGCAGGAATTCCACTGCCACGACTATGGGGTAGAGGACCAGTATGAGAGCGCTGATTGCGGTTGCCGTGAAGCCTGTGAGGGATTTCCAATGTGACGAGCCTATTGTCTTGGGGATGATTTCGGAAAATACAAGAATCAATATCGTGGTCACGGCACTCACCAGTCCGAACCATTGTGAATCGAAAACGATTGTGGCCTGTTTCCCGACTCCGGCTGCGCCTATGGTGTTCGCTATGGTATTGAGAGACAGTATCGCTGCCAGTGCTCTGGATGGGTCCTGTTTGTGTTTTTTGAGTATGGAGGCTGCCTTGAGTCCTTCTTCCTCCTTCAGGGTGATGTAGGAGATGGGTGTGCTCATCAGTGAAGCTTCGAGAATGGAGCACAGGAATGATATGCCCAGTGCTGCCAGAAGAAATATGATCAGTTCGGTCATGATGTTTTGAGATCGGTATCCGTTTTTAAAGTCCCTTGGCTTTGGCTTCGTCCCAGATGGCGTCCATCTGGGCGAGTGTCATGTCGTGAAGGTCCATACCCTTGCGTATGGTCTGCTCCTCCAGATAGGTGAATCGTCTGCGGAATTTCTCGCAGGTGCGTTCGAGCGCGTTGTCGGGGTTTATCTTGTACAGTCTTGCGGCGTTTATTATGCTGAAAAGAAAGTCTCCGCATTCTCCTTCGGCGCGCAGCATTGCCGCATTCTTGTCTTCTGTATATTGTTGCGAGGCCTTGTAGTCGGGGTCGGCTTCAGCTTTGGCTTCGATGGCGGCTGCCGCATCCAGCTCCTCGCGGTATTCCCCGAGCTCTTCCGCAACCTTGTCCCATACGTCCTCGCGCTGTTCCCAGTCGAAGCCCACTCCGCGTGCCTTATCCTGCATACGGTATGCCTTGAGTAGGGTAGGGAGCCCTTTTGTTCCTTCAAGGACTGTCTTGTTGCCGCCTTTTTCCTTGGTCTTGAGCATCTCCCAGTTGCGTGATACGTCTTCGGCCGTATCAACGTGCACGTCGCTGAAAATGTGCGGATGGCGGTAAACCAGTTTGTCGCTTATTCCGTTACATACGTCTGCGGCATCGAACGCTTCTTCCTCCTGGCCGAGCCTTGCATAGAATATCACGTGCAGCAGTACGTCTCCAAGCTCCTTGCAGATTTCTCCGCGTTTGCCGTCCATTATTGCGCCGCTGAGTTCGTACACTTCCTCCACCGTCTGGGGGCGTAGCGATTCGAAAGTTTGTTTTTTGTCCCAGGGGCATCCGGTGCGTACCTGGTCCATAATATCCAGCAATCGCCCGAAAGCCTGCATCTTTTCTTCTCTTGTGTGCATAGAATACAGTAGGAATATTCTGCAAATTTAGCAAAAAATCGCTATATTTGACACGTTTATGGAATTGTGGCAGGAAAGAACGGCGCTTCTCCTTGGAGAAAGGGCATTGGATCATCTCAAGGCATCGACAGTTGCCGTCGCTGGTCTTGGAGGTGTGGGCGCGTATGTCGCTGAGATGCTTGTGCGCGCCGGTGTCGGGCATATTGTGGCCATAGACAATGATACAGTGGGAGACAGCAACCGTAATCGCCAGCTCCTGGCACTTTCAAGCACCGTAGGATGCCGCAAGACCGATGTTCTGGAGGAACGTCTTAGAGACATAAATCCGGACATCGAGGTAATCAAGGTCTGTGAATATCTGGAACCGGGCAACGTTGATGTGTTGCTGGCGGGACACAGGCCGGATTTTCTGGTGGACGCGATAGATACGCTTGCGCCTAAGCTTGCATTGATAAATTACTGTGTTTCAAATGGTATTCCCCTTGTAAGCAGCATGGGCAGCGGTGCCAAATACGATTTGACCAAGGTGCGCATTACCGATATCTCCAAGAGTTTCAACTGCCCTCTGGCATATATGGTTCGCAAGCGTCTGCGCCGTGAATACGGTATTTCGCGCGGATTCAAGGTTGTGTTCAGCGAGGAACTTCCCGACGAAGAGGCGTTCGTGCACGAGGAGGGGAGGAACAAGAAGTCGAATGTCGGTACAATCTCCTATCTGCCTGCAGTTTTCGGCTGCGCGTGCGCGCAAGTCGCTATTCTCCATTTGCGTGACGGTCTTGTCGGTTTATAGGCGGAATTTGTTTATCTTTGCGTTTCAATTGCACTTGTTATGCGTATTGTCGAGGTTACAACAAGGAAACAGCTCAAGGAGTTTGTCGCATTTCCCGACAGACTGTACCATGATTGTCCGCAATACGTGCCTGCGCTTCATTCGGATCAGATCAGGAGCCTGACCTCCTGCGCTCCTTTGGAGTATTGCAGCCATAGACTTTGGCTGGCAGTTGATGACGGAGGCAAGACTCTCGGACGTATAAGCGCAATGATAAATCCCCGATACAATGAGCTGTATAGCAAAAAATGCTGTCGATTCGGATGGTTTGACACCATAGAGGATTTCGAGGTGGCCAGAGCTCTTGTCAGTACGGCTTCCGCCTGGGCTGCCGAGAATGGAATGAAGCAGATTCATGGCCCGCTGTATTACAATACACTTGGCAAGCAGGGTATGTTGGTCGAAGGTTTTGAGAATACGCCCCAATTCAATACCATATACAATTATCCCTATTACCCCGAGTTCCTGGAGCGTATGGGCTTCATCAAGGAGTGTGACTGGGTACAGAGCATCGTGGAGGGGGTAGAGGTGCCGGACAGGCTGGTGAGGATTGCCGACCGCCTCAAGGAGCGTTACCGGCTTCGTGCCGCCAATGTGGCCGGGTTGGTAAAGGATGAGAAGAAGATGCAGTCCTTCCTGCAGATGTACAGTGATTCCTTTTATGGCAGCGTATACAACTTTATTCCTTTCACCGAATCGGAAAAGAAGGAGCTTGCGCGCGAAAGCCTGTCGATGCTCAGCGACCGCAGTACGACCGTACTCGTTGATGAGGATGGCGAAGTGGCCGTTTTCGGTATTGCAACCCCGTCCATAAGCGAGGCTCTGAAAAAGGCGAAGGGACATCTTTTCCCCTTCGGATGGATTTACCTTCTTAAGGCTATGTACGGTCGTAACGACACTATGGACATGCTCCTGAACGGGGCTTCTCCGAAATGGCAGGGCAAGGGGCTTAGCGCATTATTGCATTGCTATTCGTCGGTCAAATACGCGAAGGCCGGCGTGAAATATTCGATATCGAATCCGCAGATAGAAACCAATTCCGCGGCGAAGGTATGGGAAGGCTATGATACGGCCAGACCCTTTATGCGCCGCAGGTGTTACATTAAAGATATAGATTGATGTCAGAAAATTCCCTACTCGTAAAAATCCGTGACCTGCAGGACAAGTACAACTCATTGCAGGATCAGCTTGCACAACCGGATGTTGTTTCCGATATGAAGAAATACGTCCAGCTAAACAAGGAATACAAAGAACTGGAGCCCATAATCAAGGCCGGTATCGAGTACCGCAAGATGGTCGAAGAACTGGAGATGGCAAAAGATGTTGCTGTAAATGAGAAAGATCCCGATTTGAGGGAGATGGCCAAGGAGGAGATTGCGGACATTGAGCCCAAACTTCCCGACATGGAGCAGAATATCAAGATACTGCTTATCCCCGCTGATCCGGAGGATGCCAAGAATGCCATTCTGGAAATCCGAGGAGGTACGGGAGGAGACGAGGCCGCAATTTTTGCCGGCGACCTTTTCCGTATGTACATGAAGTATTTCGAGTCAAAGGGCTGGAAGGTTGAGGTTACGGACCAGAGCGAAGGCGCTGCCGGAGGATTCAAGAACTTGGTGTGCCGTGTCAGCGGAGACCACGTTTACGGTACTTTGAAATACGAATCCGGTGTTCATCGCGTGCAGCGTGTACCACAGACCGAGACCCAGGGCAGGGTCCATACGTCCGCAGCTTCCGTGGCGGTGCTTCCCGAGGCTGACGAGTTTGACGTTGAGCTGAACGTCAGCGACATACGCAAAGACATATTCTGTGCATCGGGCCCCGGCGGACAGGGTGTGAACACCACTTACTCAGCCATACGACTGACGCATATACCCACGGGTATCGTCGTACAGTGTCAGGATGAACGTTCGCAGCTCAAGAACTATGATAAGGCTCTGGCTGAGCTTCGTACACGTCTTTACAACCTTGAGTATTCCAAGTATATGGACGGCATTTCCGCTAAACGCAAGACTATGGTTTCCACAGGCGACAGGAGTGCCAAGATACGTACTTACAACTATCCGCAGTCACGTGTCACAGACCATCGCATCAACTATACTATGTACAATCTCCCCGTATTTATGGATGGTGCGATTCAGGAAGTGATAGACCAGCTTCAGATAGCCGAGAACGCCGAGAGACTCAAAGCCGCCGGCGAGTAGGACGCACGACAAACTGGATGTCGACGCTCTCTATGCTATAGCCTCGGAAACGTCGTGTACCGATTCTTTCCAGCAGGTCTTCATAAAGTTTTTCGTCAGTCACGTCCTTGAAAACGTGATTTTCGCGGTCGTACATATGAATGTGCCTCTTCGTGGTAACGTCGAAGTACATTTTGTTGTTGGCACTCAGGCGGTTGCTGTATATCCCCAACTGTGCGAGCTGGGTCAGTATGTTATATACCGAGGCTACGGTTACCTTTGTTGCGGAATACTCCTCCAGCCATTCGTGCACCATGTCGGCTGAGGCGTGTCCCAGATTCACCATGGCTTCGTGTACGGCTATGCGTTGGGCAGTAGCCTTGAGCCCGTTGTGGGACAGCTGGCTGCGGAATTTGTCCAGAGCCTTGTATGACAGTTCCTGTTCCATCGGTGGGCAAAGTTAGTTATTTTTTCAAATCTCTTAAAAAAAATATAAATTTGTACAATTTATGAAGTTATGGGTGTAAAATGTCTTATAATAGGCGGAGGTCCTGCGGGATATACCGCTGCAATTTATGCTGTGCGGGCCGGTCTTGAGCCCTTGCTGATCGAGGGCCTCCAGCCAGGCGGCCAGTTGACCACCACCACGATGGTTGCGAATTATCCCGGTTTCAGTGACGGCATAGATGCCAATGTTCTTATGCCGGCCATGCGCGAGCAGGCGGTGAGGCTGGGGGCCGAGATTAGAAACGGTGTAGTGACCGATGTGGATACTGTGTCACGCCCTTTTACAGTGACTCTGGACGGCGGCCAAACCGTTCTGGCGGATACTGTAATCGTGGCGACCGGTGCCTCTGCGAAATATCTGGGGCTGCCCTCGGAGGCCAGGTACAAGGGCCTTGGCGTGAGTGCTTGCGCGACTTGTGACGGATTCTTTTACCGTCGGAAGACAGTTGCCGTCGTAGGAGGCGGGGATACCGCCTGCGAGGAGGCCACCTATCTTGCCGGGCTCTGCAAGAAGGTCTATATGATAGTCCGCCGGGATGTCCTGCGTGCATCTGAAGCAATGCAGGAGAGAGTCAGGAGCACGGAAAACATAGAGATACTCTGGGAATGCAATACCCTTGAGGTCCTGGGGGACGGTAATGGTGTTACGGGTGTGCGCCTCGTGCGCAGGAATGGCGAGGTTTTTGATATAGACGCTGACGGTTTTTTTCTGGCCATCGGGCACCATCCCAATTCCGACCTTTTCGACGGCAAACTGGAGATGGACGCGGAAGGCTACATACTGACACGGGGAAAGAGTGCCAGAACCAGTGTGGAGGGCATATTTGCAGCAGGCGACGTGCAGGACCCCACATACCGTCAGGCCGTGGTTGCGGCAGCTTCCGGAGCCAGAGCGGCAATAGATGCCAAACATTATTTGGATAACTTGTAGTAATATATGAAAATCAGACTGATAATGCTTGCCTCTTTCGCAGGGCTGTTTTTTGCAGGGTGCAAGACGCAGTATGAGGCTTTGCTCGGCAGCAACGACGTTGAGGCCAAGTATGAAATGGCGTGGAAACTCTATAATGCCGATAAATTCAAGAAGTCCGCGGCTATGTTCGAGTCGCTTTCACTTCTTACTTCCGGTACCGAGAGGGATGACACGGTACGTTACTATTGGGCGCTGAGCAACTACAAATACGGCGATTTCATCACTGCGGATGCCAATTTCGGCAGTTTCATAGAGATGTATCCGCGCAGCACTTTCTCTTCGGAGGCGAGATTCCTGAAGCTGGACTGTATGTTCCGCAATACATATCGCTGGGAATTGGATCAGAAGCCGACGCAAGTGGCGATTCTATCCATTTCCGAGTATATGATGGACTATCCCGAATCGGAACGTATACCTGTCTGTCGCGAAATGCTGAATGACCTCAGGATGAGGTTGGATACCAAGGAGTTCGAGGCTGCAAGGCTCTATTACAAGATGGAGGACTACGTGGCAGCCAGAACATCGCTCAAGAATATTCTCAAGGACAATTCCGAGAATTACCACAGGGAGGAAGTCCTGTACTACATAGCGATGTCCGCATATAAGTATGCCAGCCTGAGCATCCCTTCAAAACAGAAGGAGCGCTATCTGGAGTTCATCGACGAGTATTACAATTTCATAGAGGAAATTCCCGAGTCCAAATTCCGAAAGGAGCTGGACGCTCTCTACACTTCCGTCCAGAAACTGCTGGGGAAACTTTGAACCGTTTCGAAAGATTTTGAAACTCTCTGCATTCCGCTTCGGTATAATAATGTAGAGAGTTTTATATTTAATACTATATCAATTATGGCAACAGAAAAGAAAGTTCCTGTAAACACAATTACGAGAGATTTGTGCGAATTCGCCGAACCTACAGGCAACATTTATGAAACAGTGGTCATCCTTTCCAAGAGGAGCAATCAGATAGCAATGGCCGAGAAGAAAGAACTCCAGGAGTATCTGGAGGCTGTCAAGACTGACAGGGATACTATGGAGGAAATCGTTGAGAACCGCGAGCAGATCGACGTGTCCAAGCGTTTCGAGCGTCGTCCCAAACCCTCTCTAAAGGCAATCGCCGAATTTGAGGAGAACAAGATTTTCTATGAGGTAATCAAGGAAGGGGAGGAATAGCCTTGCTCCGCTCCCTTCATATCAGCAATTATGTCCTTATCGACAGGCTTGACGTGGAATTCCCTGAAGGGCTGGTGATAATATCCGGTCCGACGGGAGCAGGCAAGTCCATACTGATAGGGGCACTCGGGCTTCTGACGGGCGCAAAGGCTGATGCATCGGCCATCGCGCCTTCGTCGGACAACTGTGTGATAGAAGGGGAGTTTGTCTGTGCCGATGATTCATTGAAGGCTCTGTGCGATGAAAATGACCTGGAATATGATGACGGGCATTTCCTGATTCGCAGAACGCTGTCCCGCAACGGACGTTCCAGAGCGTTCATAAACGATGCTCCGGTAGCCTTGCCGGTTCTTGCCTCGTTCGGCTCGCATCTTGTGGACATACACAGCCAGCACGATACGCTCCTGCTGACCAGCCGTGCATATCAGCTTGGCATACTGGACAGTTATGCCGGCAACGGTGAACTTCTTGCCTCGTGTGGCAGGACATGGGATTCGTTGCGCCGTCTCAAGGAGGACATAGCTGCACTGACTGCAAGGATAGCTTCCGTTCAATCTGAAAATGACTACAATACTGCCGTTTACAAGCAGCTGTGCGATGCTTCCCTTAAAGAAGGGGAGCTGGCAGAACTGGAGGATGAACAGCTCAGACTTGCAAATGCCGGGGAAATAGAGGATCTGCTTTCCTCCTGCGTTGAATCGCTGAACCCTTCATCCGGGACCGGCGGCATCGTTTCAGAACTTTCCGTCCTGTCGAAGAACCTGGAAAAACTTGCCGGGTATATGTCTCTGGCCGGGGATTTCCACGAAAGAGTGGAATCTTCGAGGATAGAACTCAAGGATATTTCCGACGATCTGGAATCGATCAACGGATCGTTGAACAGGGAACCGGGACGTTTGGAGTTCGTAGAGGAAAGACTCAGCCTTCTTTACTCTCTGATGAAGCGTCACAACTGTACCACTGAGGCGGAGCTTATCGCAAAGCGCGATGAACTTGCCGCAGTTGTAGGGTGCGGTGATGATATGGAGGAAGAACTGGATAATCTGAGAATCCGACTTTCCGCTGTCGAATCGGAATATTCCGCTTATGCCGGGGCTCTCCACAACTCGAGAAAAGAACATTCCGCAGCGTTTGCTGAAGAAATACTTACGACTCTTGCATTCGTGGAACTTGAGAACGCTTCTTTTGAACTGAGATTGAGTGCCGCCGACCCGGGCCCTTGCGGCAGCGATCAGATAGAATTTCTTTTTGCCTCCGGCGGTCAGGCTCCCGCTCCTGTCGCAAAATGTGCCTCCGGCGGGGAATTGAGCCGTATTATGCTGTCACTAAAGTCTTTGATGAGCAGGCATATGAATATGCCTACTATGATTTTTGATGAGATAGACACCGGAGTCAGCGGTAGTGTTGCCGACAAGATGGGCAGCAAAATATGTGATATGGGTACCTGTATGCAGGTATTTGCCATAACCCACCTTCCTCAGGTGGCGGCAAAGGGTTCGGCCCATTATCTTGTGGAAAAATCCCTGAAGGATGGTCAGGTGACATCCACAATCAAAAAACTCTCCCTGGAAGAGAGAGTTCTTGAAGTGGCCAGAATGCTCAGCGGTTCGACGCTTACCCCTGAGGCCATTGCAAATGCCAGGTCTTTACTTGCTTAGTCTTACACGGCAGTCTGTGCCGTACAACAGCCTTTTCATACCGCAGTTGGTCAGCACGCCGTTTGAAGCGCGCCTGATTTTGAAACTTGTCTGCAGCATATCCGTTGCATTGTCCGCACTGATGAGATATTTCCAGTTTCTGCCGTACTTCGCATAGCTTTTGACCATAAAATACACCAGGTCATAGCCTTGAAATGCAAACTGCGACGGCTCTATGTTGAAAAGAGCCCTGTACTGGTGTATGAAGTCCAGAGTGGTAATGTCACCATAGTCCACATAATAGGGGCATAGTGCGTGGATATCTGCTTTGTGCAGGTTTTCTACAGGAATGGTTTCGTAACTGCGTATCCTGCTGCCCGCAAATACCGTAACGTTGCCCTGCAGGGACAGGATGCCCATATTCCTGACTGCATTGTTCAACACTGCTTCGTTGGTGACGGCCAGTATGACGACGTTGTGACCGGATAGGGGAGGGTTGCTGCCGGTTTCCCAGCCGATTATTTCGCCTTGAACTCCGGTACTGCAGACACTGTATGGCAAAGCCGCTTTCCGGGCTGCATTCTCAGCCTCGGTGAATGTCGGCTTGTCCATCTCGCTGCTGACTATGACGTATCTGACGCTGTCCTGTGCGCCGAAGATTTCTTTCGCCCATACGAATGCTTCTCCAAACTGGCTTTCGAGTGGAGATGCGGCCTGGACGAAAAATCTGTGTCCCTTTCCGAATGTGTTGCCTGACCTGTTGTCGAGAGGGGACACTACAACAGCCTGGCTGTCCACTTTCTCCAGCAGAATTCTCATGTCATTGTTATGTATCGGGCCGATAATGAAATCATTTCCCGCCAGGCTGTCTTCCAGGCTCCGGGGGTTGTTCATATCCCTGACATTGATTTCCACATTCAAACCTTCCTTCCCCAGAGCCCTGACTGCCATCAGCGCGCCGGAATAGAAGTCCATATTGTTGCTGTTGGAGTCCTTTCTGCCGCCCAGAGGCATGGCAAGGGCGAATCTCACTGTGGAAACAGGGCATACGGACAGTGTGTCGGATGATTCCAAATCAGACTCTTCGTCTTTTATTCCGTCTTCCTGCGAGGATGCGACGGTCCAATATTTTTCACTAGTCGGAATGAGCAGTTTCTGTCTCGTGGACAATTTTCTGCTCTCCAGACCATTAATGGTGATTATCACATCTTCCGGCACACCGTACTTTCCTGAGATCGTACTGAGGTCCTCATACCATTTGACGACGTGCACTCTGTATTTGTCCTCGTCTTTGGGTACGCACAGAACCAGAGATGAAAGAACTATGGCGGCTATTGTGGTGATGATGCGTCTTGTCATATTACAGTGAATTGATGAATGACAGCAGGCTGTCGGCAAATGTCTTCCAGCTGAGTCTGTCTTTCTGTATTTCTATGTTTTTCCTGCATTCGGCGGCAATAGTGCCGTTGCTGAAATATCTTTCTATGCCGGAGGCAATGGCCTGAGCTGTGCAACTTTCCGCCAGCAGTCCTGTCCCGGTGTCGGCGATTGTCTCCTTGAGGCCTCCAGTGTCAGTTACCAGCATGGGAACTCCGAAATGAAAGGAAATGGCACTAACGCCGCTCTGTGTTGCACTCCTGTATGGCAGAACGCAGAGGTCTGCTCCACTGAAGAAGTATTTGACATCAGCGTCGCCAATGTATTCCAATCTGGTGAATATTCTGTTTTTTCTGTCTTCGTCCATCGCTTCGATTTTGCGGGCGTACGGATCGAAACTGCCGTAAGGTTCTCCGGCTATGATAAGCTGGTACTGCTCCGGGAGAAACGAGAAAGCGTCCAAAAGAATATCCAGCCCCTTGTATTCGCGGATGAGACCGAAATACAGCAGGGTATGGCAAGACGGATCAAGCCCGAGAGCAGTCAGGGCTTTTCCGCGTGACAGCTTTTCTCCGAAATGCGAATAAAGCGGGTGGGGGAGAACCTTGCAGGGCAGGTCATTCCGTATGGCTTTCAGATCATCGGCGACAGCCTCGCACAGTGTTATGCATGCGTCGCTTCCTTTCAGGAACCAGGATGTCAGCGGTCGGTCGAAGAAGTGCGGTTCGTGCGGTATTACATTGTCCAGAATGGATATTACTTTTATGCCGTCCCTGCGAAGGTGGCGTGTGACATATCCCAGCGATGGCGCGAACCAGCTCATCCAGTACCGCACAATCACAACGTCGGGCCCCCATTGCTTGATTTTTCTGTATGTAGTAAAATAGGACAGCGGATTGACCGTATCCAGCACTGCGGTGCTCTGCACCTGTGCGGCCCGGTCATCCGCTGTTACGTATTGTGTCTTTCCCGGAAAAAGAAGTTCCGGATACTGACGTTTGAAGTTGAAAGCCCTTACTTCTGCACCGTGCCTTCCCAACTCGTCGAGCAGAGCCGCATTAAATTGGGAGATACCGCCCCTGTAGGGGTAAAAGCACGATAGAATGGCAATCTTCAAAATGAAACTTATTCGGCCTTGTGGTTCTTGGTCTTGACGTATTTGGCGTTGAGACCGGCAATGATTTCGTCAGTGATGTTGAGGGAAGCGTCACCTGCGATTACGGGGACACCGGCCTGGTTGCTCAGAATCATCGAATATTTCTTCTCGGCATTGTATTCCTCGATGAAAGTCTTGATGGCATCGGCTATCTGGTTCATCATCACCTGCTGCTCTTCCATTATCTCAGCCTGTTTCTGCTGGGCGAACTGCTGGAAGTTGGCATCCTGCTGCTGGAGCCTCTGCTGCTGCTCCGCCGCAACCGCACTGGTCATGAGGCCTTTGTTGAGTTTGTTGTTGAAGTCATTGACTGCATTCTCGAGATTTTTCTGGCGGCGGTTGACGTCTTTCTGGATTGCATTGACCTTGGTCTCCACCTCGCTTCTGAGGTCATTTGCCATATCGTACTCGTCCAGTACGGTGTCAAGGTCGAAGTAAACGATGCTTCCGGCTGCGATTGCAGTTTTTTCTACGGTGCTTTCTTCGGTTTTGCTTCCGTTATTGCTGCAGCCGGAAATGAACATTGTGGAAACGGCCGTTGCAAGGCCGAGAATCATTGTGATTTTTTTCATTTTATAATTTGTTTGATTAATATTCTTCAATCTGCAAATATAACTAAAATTTGCGAATCTCGTTGAGGTATGAGGCTATTGTTTTCTCGAGTCCCATATATAAGGCATCACATATTATGGCGTGGCCTATGGAAACCTCATCGACCCAGGGTATTGTTTGTATGAAATAGTGCAGGTTGTCAAGGTTCAGGTCGTGTCCGGCGTTCAATCCCAGTCCGCACTCACGGGCAGCTTTGGCGGCCATATAATAGGGCTCTATCGCGTTCCTGCGATTGGTGGCGTAGGCACTGGCGTAGGCTTCGGTGTAAAGCTCCACCCGGTCGGCCCCGCATTCGGCGGCGGCGCGTACCATCCCGGGGTCCGGATCCACGAAAATGGAGGTCCTTATGCCCATTGATCTGAAAAGCCCGCAGGTGCGGGTCAGGAACTCCCTGTTGGTGACGGTATCCCATCCTTTGTTGGACGTTATCGCGTCTTCTGCATCGGGGACCATCGTGACCTGAGTGGGTATGACTTCCGCGACCAGATCAATGAAGGCGGGGGTGGGGTTGCCTTCTATGTTGAATTCGGTTTTTACCAGAGTTTTAAGGGCGCGTACGTCACTGTATCTTATGTGCCTTGCATCCGGGCGGGGATGTACGGTGATACCTTCCGCTCCGAAACTTTCGCATCTGACGGCGCATTCCAATACGTCGGGAGCGTTGCCTCCCCTGGCGTTGCGTATTGTGGCCACTTTGTTTATATTGACGCTGAGTCTTGTCATTTTCTATGTTTTAATCATACAAAAATACTCAATAATTGCCTAATGTTTGCAAATAAAATGCTATTTTTGAAGATAATTTGGTTACGGATGAATATATCTGTCATATTCGGAAACGAATCTCATGCCGACGACGCATCTTACAGGAGTCTTGACAAATCCTTGAGGTCGTGCGGACACGTGTTGACTACCGTCCCTGCGGAAGGCCCTCTTCCTCGGGATACGGATATGCTGATAAGTGTCGGAGGGGACGGTACCTTCCTCGGGAGCGCGAGGCTGGCTGCCCCTGTCGGCGTACCTGTGGTGGGTGTGAATCTCGGCCATCTCGGTTTTCTTTCCGAGAATTCCGCACATGCGGTGGCAGAAGCGATAGAGACAGGAAAATATGAGATACAGGAGAGGTCGATGCTTACGGCTGTAATCGGTGACAGTGAGTTCCATGCGCTGAATGATGTTTGTGTCAGGCGGTCTGACGGATCTATGCTGGGCATCAGGGTGGCCGTGGACGGGTGTGACCTTCCGGTGTATTGGGCTGACGGACTTCTTGTATCAACGCCCTCCGGCAGTACGGCTTATTCCCTTAGTGTGGGAGGCCCTATTGTGATCCCTTCGTCAAAAGTACTGATAATTGCTCCGATAGCCCCGCACAATCTGAACGTGAGACCTATGATTGTACCTCAGGAAAGCAGGATTTCCCTGAAGTTCCTGTCCCGCAGCGAAACGGTCATTTTTTCCGCCGACAATTATTCCCGGAATGTTGGCAATGATTCGGCTATTGAGGTGAGGATGGCACAATTTTCGCTAAAACGTGTGTGCCTCGGAAATTCCAATTTTGTGAAGGCACTTTCCGACAAACTGTTCTGGGGAGAAGATAAAAGGAATGGAAACAACTGAAAATCATATTGTTCCGACGCATGTGTCCATAATTATGGATGGTAATGGACGTTGGGCTAAATTGCGCAATGAGGAAAGGTGGGTCGGACACGCGGAAGGTGTGAAGAGGGTGAGCGAGGTGTTGACGGCTTCCGCAAAGGCGGGTATAAAGTTTCTTTCCCTCTATGCGTTCAGCGAAGAAAATTGGAAACGCAGCGAGGCGGAGGTGGGAGCCCTCATGTCCCTGATGATGAAGTCTATGCTTGGAGAGATCGACCATATGTGTGCCGAGGGCGTGCGTTTTGTGGTTCTGGGAAACCGCGCAAGGCTTTCTGACGATTTGAACAGGACCATAGATGACTGTATGGCTCGAACTGCCGGTAACGATGTCATCACGCTTATTGTTTTTCTGAGCTATAGCGGCAAATGGGATATACTGCAGGCGGTGCAGAGGATTTCCGAGAAAGCTACAGCCGATCCCGTTTTTGCAGGAACTGTCGGTATGGACACGGTGAGTTCGCATCTGGTGACGGCGGGTTATCCGGACCCGGATCTTATTATAAGGACTTCCGGAGAAAGCCGCATTTCCAATTATATGCTGTGGCAGGCCGCTTATTCCGAATTTTATTTCACCGATACGCTTTGGCCTGATTTCGGGGAAAGGGAATTGCTTGAGGCGCTGGATAATTTTTCGAAACGGGACCGCCGATATGGAAAAACCAAATAATTGAGTTATATTTGTAAGTTATTTCCAGATGATGAGTAGAATTCGTGTGATAAGTATAATTGCGGCGACCTTGTTGCCGTTTTGTGCCTTTGCGGAGTCCTCACTTGGACAAGTGAACGTAAGCTATTCATCTCCAAAGAAATATATTGTTGCCGGTGTGGACTGTGACGGCGTCACTTATTTCAGCAAGGAACAGATTATCCAGTTGACCGGCCTGCAGAAGGGCATGGAGGTCACCGTGCCGGGCGAGGATATCACCAATATCCTGAAACGTCTTTGGATGCAGCGTTTCTTCGAAGATATCGCCATAAGCATAGACAGCCTTACAGCCGGTGCAGATTCAGCGTTTCTCAAGATTCAGATAAAGGAAAGACCGAGGGTCTCACGTTTCCTGTTCAAGGGTGTCAAGAGCGGTGAGGAAAAGGATTTGCGCGACAGGCTCAACTTCAAACGCGGTCAGGCTTTTTCCGAGTATTTCTCATCCGCCAGCATAGACATCATCAAGCGTTTCTATAAGGAGAAGGGCTTCCAATTGTGCGAAGTCAAAGTCGATACCGTCAAAGACCCTGTAGTGAAAGGTGCCATCAGGACAACTTTCGTCGTTGACAGGGGATCCAAGGTGAAGATCAAGACCATAACCTTCGCCGGCAATACCGACGTGAGCAACTTCAAACTTATGAAGAGCATGAAGAAGACCAGGGACAGGCGTCTTATGAACTTCTTCAAGAGCAAGAAATTCAACGAAAAGGAATATCCCAACGACAAGAACAGCCTTATCAGCACGTTCAACGAGGCCGGTTACCGTGATGCCAGACTGGTGAAGGATTCCATCTATTATATAGAACCGAACCGTTTGCAGATTGACTTCCAGTTTGACGAGGGCCGCAAGTACTATTTCAGGAACATTACCTGGACAGGAAATTCAGTTTATCCTACAGAAGCATTGAACGAGGTCCTTCAGATCAAGAAAGGCGATATATATGACGTGGTCACTATGGAGAAGCGTCTGTTCGGCGGCGGTAAGGAAACCGATTACGATGTCTCCAAGATGTATCGTGACAACGGCTATCTGTTCTTCAACATACAGCCTGTGGAGGTGAATATTCAGGGGGACAGCGTGGATGTAGAGATGAGAGTTGTGGAAGGCAAGCCCGCCTATCTGAATCATATTGTCATCAATGGCAATGACCTTACGAACGAGAAGGTTGTACGCCGTCAGCTGTTCACCAGACCGGGTTATCTGTTCAGCCAGTCGGATTTCGAGCGTTCGGTGCGTGAGATAGCCTCCATGGGCCAGTTCGATCCCGAGGCCATAATGGGGGAGGGAGGTTATTCCATTGTTCCCAACCAGCTGAACAATACCGTAGATATCATATATAATGTAACGGAGAAGCCCTCTTCACAGCTGGAACTTTCCGGTGGCTGGGGCGGCAATACTTTCGTTGCCACAGTCGGCGTAAGTTTCAACAACTTCAGCACCCACCGTTTCTTCGAGAAGAATGCGTGGAGGCCTGTCCCTCTGGGTGACGCACAGAACCTCGCGTTCCGATTCCAGACCAACGGTACTTATTACACCAGCCTTTCTGCAAGCTTTACGGAGCCATGGTTGTTCGGAAAGAAGCCTACGTCCCTGAACCTGTCTCTGTATTACACCCGTCAGACCAATTCCTATCTGTACCTGAATATTCTCAACAACGACGAATTCATGGAGGTATACGGTGCTGCGGCAGGGCTCGGTTCGCGTCTGAAATGGCCGGACAACTACTTCGTTCTGTATCACCAGCTGAGCTGGCAGACTTACAGACTTCAGAACTGGAACTACAACTTCCTTTTCAATACGGGTATTTCACATAACTTCAGCTATACGATTTCTCTGCAGAGAAACAGTACGGACCAGCAGATATATCCCCGTCAGGGTTCCGATTTCTCTCTGTCTCTTGCTCTCACTCCTCCTTACTCGCTGTTCCGCCATTATTCGTATGAGGGGATGGGCAAGAAGGTCTATGTGAAGAATCCGAAGGATATAAATTATGACAATTGGACAGCCGATCAGCGCTATCGCTGGATAGAGTACCACAAGTGGTCTTTCAAGGGCTCCGTTTTCACAAAACTCATTGGTGATCTTGTTCTGATGGCGCGTGCGCAGTTCGGATATCTGGGATATTACAACCGCAACTGGGGCTATTCTCCTTTCGAGGGCTTCCTCGTCGGAGGTGACGGTATGAGCGGTTACAATACCTACGGATCCGAGATTATTTCCCTCCGCGGTTACGAGAACTACTCTCTGACTCCGCAGGGTATCACCCCCTACAGTACGAGCTATGCATATACGGGTAATGTATATGACAAGTTCACTGTAGAGCTCCGTTATCCCGCGCTCCTGCAGCCTCAGTCCACCATTTATGTTCTGGCTTTCCTGGAGGGAGGTAACTGCTGGAGCGATATCAGGAACTTCAATCCTTTCAATATCAAGCGTTCAGCCGGTGTCGGTGTCAGGATATTCCTCCCTATGATAGGCTTGCTCGGTGTTGACTGGGGTTACGGTTTCGACGATGACAGGTATGGCAAGAGCCAGTTCCACTTCGTAATAGGACAACAATTCTAAATTTAAATTGGACAATATCAGTTTATGCATATGAAAAAATTAATCCTTTTTGCTGCTCTCGCTATGGTTAGCACAGCAGCTTTCGCGCAGAAATTCGCGCACATCAATTCTCAGGAAGTATTCCAGCTTATGACTGAAATGGACGAGGTCCGCACCAAGATGGATGCCATCGTTGCCGAGAATCAGGATGTCATCAAATCCATGTATGATGAATATCAGACAAAACTTCAGACTTATCAGCAGAAGGCTTCCACCTGGACCGCTTCAGTGAAGGAGAGCAAGGAGAAAGAGCTGATGGAGATGGAGAACCGTATCCAGGAGACCCAGCAGAGCATGCAGCAGGAGATGCAGCAGATTCAGAACAATCTGACAGCTCCCGTTATGAAAAAATGCCAGGACACTATCGACGAGATCGCGAAGAAAGGCGGTTACATCTATGTGTTTGATTCAACTTCCGCTCTTTACATCGACCCTGCCCAGAGCACGGATTTGACCAAAGAGGTCCGCACTGCATTGAACATTCCCGCAGACCGCACCCTCGAGACTCTTCAGGCCGAACTTCAGGCCAAGGCTCAGCAGGCTCAGTAGCCGTTCAGCAGACTCAGCAGCCGTATGCTGTCATAGAGTGATTCTCACAAAAAAGTATCTATGCCATTTCGGGAGCTTTAACCCTTTGACCATGCTCCCGAAATGGCATAGATGCTTTTTGTCTTATGCTATTTTCGGACTGAAACTATTTGCGGAAGACTATGCAGGAATTGTGGCCGCCGAAGCCCAGAGAATCGCTGGCAGCAATGGTCAGGGGAGCCTTTACGGCCTTGTTGGGCGTGTAGTTGAGGTCACATTCGGGGTCTGTCTTGTCAAGACCTATGGTCGGAGGCACGGTGCCGTCACGCAGGGCGAGAACCGAAATGACAGCTTCGACTGCGCCGGCCGCCCCAAGCATATGGCCCAGCATGGATTTTGTGCTGGAGATCAGGGCCTTTGCCGCATTGCGGCCCAAAGCCAGGTGGAAGGCCATGGTTTCACTTCTGTCATTCAACGGTGTACCTGTGCCGTGTGCGTTGACGTAAAGCAGGTCTTTGCGTCCGCAGAAACGGGCTTCTTTGAGCGCTGATCTGATTGCGGCTGCCTGTGTGGTCCCGTCAGGACGTGGGGCGGTGATGTGATACGCATCGCAGGTGCTGCCGTAGCCGCATACTTCCGCCAGAATGGTGGCACCGCGTTTGACGGCGTGTTCGTAGGACTCCAGTACGAGAGCACCGGCTCCCTCCGACAGGACGAAACCGTCCCTGTCTGCATTGAATGGCAGGGAGGATCTTAGCGGATTCTCAGACTTGGTGAGTGCCTTCATGTTACCGAAGGCTGCGAGGGTTATCGGAAGGCATGGAGCCTCGGCTCCGCCTGTGATGATGACATCAGCATAGCCGTGTTTGATGGCACGGTACGCTTCACCTATCATATGGGTACCTGTCGCGCAGGCTGTACCTCCGCTGAAGCAGGGGCCCTGCGCATTGTTGCGCAATGCAATATTTCCGGCTGCAATATTGGGAATCATTGCCGTGACGAAATGGGGCGAGATCCACTTAGGACCCTCGTTCTCCATCTTTATGGCTTCCCTGCATATTGTTTCGAAACCTCCTATGCCTGAGCCGAAATATACACCGAAGCGTTCAGGCGCAACGTTTTCTCCGCTGGCTATACCGGACTGCTGTACAGCCTGTTTCGCCGCAGCTATGGCGTAGAGCACGAATTTGTCCTGTTTTCTGGCGAAGCCGGGCTCGATTCCATAGTCGGCTGCATTGAAGTCCTTTATTTTCCCCCACACCTTCGAAGGCAGCATGTCATATAGGGGATCATCGACTTCTGTTATGCCGCAAACGCCTTTCCTAAGGTTTTTCCATAGCGTATCTATGTCGTTTCCAAGAGGGGTTACAACTCCCAGACCGGTTACTACTACTCTCATGATGTTCAATGTTTTTTGGTTCTGGCCGAACGGAGCCTATGGGCACTTTGCACTATCGCCTCGTCGAGCAGGATGTTTCGCGCTCCAAGATAATCCAGGAATGCCGCTGCCAGCGGGAAGAGTGCCGTCCAGCTGAATGTAAGATTCTCGTGAAGCCTTATGTAATCGAATACGAGCCATCCCTGGAAGGCAAAACACATTATGCAGGCAATGACTGCGATGCGGAACTGCTTCATCCTCCATTTGTAACCGCCAAGAGCGAGAATCTGGAGAACGGTAAGCAGTATAAGCCATACCATATATATCCACGATGAGATGTAGCTGATGTTCTCTACGGTGGCGTCAGCCCCGACTTTCCGGGCTACGTCACACCAGAACAGTGACACTATGAGAAGTGTCGCCACACCCAGGTATAAAGTCTGTACTCTTTGCCACATATCCTTATTAAATCCCACAAAATTAGGAAAAATTCTCTAAATATGCTATCTTTGAACTAAAATACGAAGAAATGAGAATAGCAGAATCAGAATTGATAATCAATGGGGACGGCAGCTGTTTCCATCTTCATCTCAGACCTGAAGAACTCGCGGACAACGTTATCCTTGTCGGAGATATCGGACGTGTCGATATGATACGTGACCATCTTACGGACGTCGAATTCGAGAGGCAGGCGAGGGAGTTCCGCAGCACAACCGGCAAATATAACGGCAAACGGGTGACAGTCATAAGTACAGGTATTGGAACGGACAATTGCGATATAGCAATCAATGAGATAGATGCTCTGGCAAATATCGATTTCAATACCAGGGAAGTCAAGAAAAACCTCAAATCCCTGAATATACTCAGAATCGGCACTTCCGGAGCCATACAGCCGGATATAGAACTGGGCACCTACATGTTTTCCGGAATGTCGCTGGGATGCGACGGCCTGCTCAATTGGTATAAGGGCAGGGAAGAGGTGTGCGTACCCGGGATTGCAGAGGAATTCAAGAAGCAGGTGGACTGGAATAGAAATCTGTCCGAACCGTACTTTGTGATGGCTGACAGGGATATCGCCGAAAGGTTCAGGGACTGTACCGTCTGTGGCCTGACTGTGTCGGCGCAGGGCTTTTATGGCCCCCAGGGACGTGTTCTGCGTCTTGGCCTTTCTATGGACAATTTCATTGACAGGTTCGAGAAGTTCGAATATGACGGTTGGAAAATCACCAACTTCGAGATGGAGTGCAGCGCCATATATTCGTTGGGCAAACTGCTGGGGCACAAGTGCGGCACGGTATGCCTTATTATTGCACAGAGGTATAGGCACGGAGCCAATACAGATTATAAATCAAAGATGAACGACCTGGTCGAAACGGCACTTGACCGTCTGACCCGATAATCAAAGGATACGAAATGAAACTCATACCTATTTACAAATGGAATAAAAGTGTAATAAGATTCAATTTCAGAAGTGACCGCCTTGCCAACCAACCCTGGTTTCAAGGCGTTCTCTTACTGATATGTGTTATCATTGCAATGTTGCTGGCGAACCTTCCGGCCACCGGCAATCTTTATCATCAGGTGCTTTCGACCAATGTGCAGTTGCATCTGTTCAATGATGCAGGGAGTGTCAATGTGCTGTTCCCCAAAGATTTGACTGTCGAGAAGTTCATCAATGACGTATTGATGATGATATTCTTCTTCGTCGTCGGGCTTGAGATAAAGCGCGAAATATCCGCCGGGGAACTGTCCACGCCGAAGAAGGCTCTGATGCCAGTTATCGCTGCATTCGGAGGAGTTGTTGCTCCTGCGCTGATGTTCGCTTTCATCAATAAAGGAACGATGGCATCCGGCGGATGGGGTATTCCTACAGCCACAGACATTGCGTTTGTCGTCTGCATACTTTCTGTTCTGGGACCCAAGGTGCCCGTATCTCTCAAAGTGTTCCTGACGGCTCTGGCTATTGCAGATGACCTTATAGCCATACTTGTTGTGGCGATATTCTATGGCGGGGAAGTCAACTTGTCTCTGCTCGGAATATCCATCGCTGTCATAATGATGACAGTAATATTGAGAAAGGTGGGGGAGAAGAGGATTTTCCCCTATGTATTCATGGCAGTGGTCGTATGGGTGCTGTTCTATTATTCCGGAATACACGCAACGATGTCAGGTGTTGTTATGGCTTTCCTCATTCCTTCCACGGCGAGATATTCCAAGACTCAGTATTACCATAAACGTGCCCAGTTCATCGAGAAGCTTGATTCTCTCAATGACCTTGACGACGAGCCTTTCCCCAATGGCCCCCAAAAGCATTATCTTCGCCGTCTGCATGGGATAGCCAAGGGTTCGATGGATATGAGCTATCGCGTGGAGCACGCCCTCTCACCGTGGGTGAACTTCGTCATAATGCCCGTCTTCGCGCTTGCAAATGCGGGTGTTACCATTCCTGACCTTTCTTATTTCAACGTTTTCTCCGAGACGATTGCCGGTCATCCGGAGTTCGGCTACGTAGGTTTGGGCATTTTCTTGGGACTGCTGCTCGGGAAGCCTCTGGGAATAACCATGTTCAGCTTCCTTGCCGTAAAGACCAAGGTAGGCGAGATGCCTGCAAAGGCCGACTGGCCCATGTTCTTCGCCGTTGCCTGTCTTGGCGGCATAGGCTTTACGATGAGCATTTTCGTGGACACTCTTTCTTTCGGCAACGTCAGCGACGCGTCAGCTCTTGCGACGATGCGTGATGCCGCCAAAATTGCCGTTCTGCTCGGCTCCATCTGTGCCGGTATCCTCGGCTCCGTCCTTGTCAACATCGTTTACCGCTTCCAGAATAAGTCGGAATAAGGTCTGACGGACCGGCGAAAGAGCCCTTGCATTTCGGGAACAATATCCCATAACAAAACGAGCCATAGCACTTCACGGCACATAACCCATGATAAAACGTGCCGTGAAGTGCTATGGCTCGTTTCTTCGGCTTATATGTGCAGACGGATGGAACGAAGTGACAGAAGGGGTTTGGGGAAACCGTTCCCCAATTCATGAAAATGTTTGGTTCATCCGTGCAGACGGATGAACACAAAACAAACATCGTTTACGCCTGCCGAGACAATTCAAGACTTACGCTTTATCATTCGCATAGACGCGGATCTTTCGCGTCTGTACAAACACACATCCCCCAAGAATCCATCTACATGTATCGCAGCCATCCAGTATTTAAGAAATTTCAGAACATCGTATGACCGTTACCACATGAGTAGTTTGTGCGTTTTCTCACATTTTTATTAGCTGAGTTGTGTGTTTTTCGAAAAATTTTCATATCTTGCATCGTGATATAATTCAAAAAGGATATGATTATTACAAGAGAAATCATCACGAAACTGGAAGATTGGAAGAATCGGAAGGAACGTTCTCCTCTGATTGTGCAGGGAGCGAGACAGATTGGCAAGTCCTGGACGGTAACGGAATTCGGGCGTACGCACTATAAGCATACGGCCGTTTTCAATTTTGACAAGCAGGGCGAACTGAAAGACATCTTTGAAAGGACCAAGGACGTCAAACGCATCCTTGGAGAACTGGAATTATATACAGATGTTCCCCTTGCGGAGAATGATACGCTGATATTCTTCGACGAGATTCAGGAATGCAAGGCTGCCTTGAATACGTTGAAATACTTCAAGGAAGATGCCCCTGGATATCATATCATTGCTGCCGGTTCTCTGCTCGGAGTCGCAGTGAACAAGAAGAAAGATAAGGACGGTAAGACGGAAGACGAAAGCGACACCTTCCCGGTTGGCAAGGCCGAATTTCTGGATATGTATCCTGTAAAGTTCCGCGAGTACCTCCGTATGAGCGATGAAACTCTTATGCGGCAGATGGAGTCAAGGCTTGGGGCGCTCGAACCACTTCCCGATATTCTTTTCAACAAGCTGTCGGAACAATACAGGCGCTATCAAGTGTGCGGCGGGCTGCCAAAGCCTTGCAGCGATATGCTGGATGGTGCCGGTATGCAGCAGATAGAAACCGATCTTGACAATCTGAAGCAGGCATATGAGTACGATTTCACAAAACACGTAGCGGCTAAGGATATTCCAAAGATAAGGGAGATATGGCGGAGCATCCCTTCGCAGTTGTCTCGGGAAAACAAGAAATTCGTCTTCAAGGTTGTTAGAGAAGGTGCTAGAGCACGTGAATACGAGTCCGCATTGGACTGGCTCGTTTTGTCGGGAATGGTATATCGGATATTTGTGTGCGAAAAGCCGCAGCTGCCTCTAAAACATTATGAAGATACAAATGCTTTCAAGGTATACGTGCTTGACCAGGCTATACTGCGCACTATGTCGGAACTGCCTGCGGAAGCCGTGATTGCCAAGGGAGACCTTCTCAAGGAGTTTAAGGGCGCGATGGCGGAGAACTTTGTCCTTGGCTCCCTTCTGGCGCAAGGATACAAGGCACCGCATTACTGGACCATATCAGGCAACAGAGCTGAAGTGGATTTCCTCATTCAAGACGGCATTGAAGTTCGCCCGATTGAGGTAAAAGCTGAAGATAATATCTCCGGACAGAGTTTCAAGGTCTACCAGGACAAGTATTCGCCGGACCTCAGGCTTCGTTTCTCGATGAAGAATCTTAAGCTTAACGGGAATATCATTAATATCCCGATTTTCCTGTGTGACTGGCTGAAAGTGATACTTGAGAGTCACAAAGGGTAACGATAGTGTATGAACGGAAATGTAGTGACGGAGTGATAATACTTGAAAAGGATGGACTGTTCGGCGTGTATGACGATTCGAATTATGTTTACCCGGAATACAAACCGGAGGATATTGGACTCGAAGTTGAAGGAATGGTCAGGGTGCGCAAGAATGGCCGCTGGGGATGGCTGGATGAGAACGGAAAGTACACTCGGGATAAGCGCAAAGCATGCTTTTCCAATTATGAAGATGATGAAAAATAGCATATGGCAATGAAGAAAATAGTTGTTTTGTCCGGCGCCGGGGTCAGCGCTGAAAGTGGAATTTCGACCTTTCGTGATAATGGCGGCCTGTGGGATAATTATGATCCCATGGAGGTGGCATCAGCTTCCGGCTGGAAAAAGAATCCTGCTCTTGTGCTGGACTTCTATAATCAAAGGCGGGCTCAGCTCAAGAATGTGAAGCCCAATCAAGCTCATCTTGACATTGCGGCACTTGAGAGTGACTATGATGTCGTGGTCGTCACCCAAAACGTGGATAATCTTCACGAAATGGCCGGGAGCAGCGACGTCATACATCTACACGGAGAGCTGACAAAAGTGCGCCCCGAGGACTCATACAACGAAAGGGACAATTATGACGATTCAAGGGTAACGGATGTAGGATTTTCAACCATCAGTTTCGGGGACGTTGACGATAGGGGAGTCCAGTACCGCCCGCACATCGTTTTTTTCGGTGAATCTGTTCCAAGGATTAAGGATGCCATTGCTGAACTGTCCGAGGCTGACTATATGATTATCGTCGGCACATCGCTGCTTGTGCAGCCTGCAGCAAGCCTGTGGCAGTACACTCCGGTCGATTGCCCGGTATATGTAATAGACCCTGAAGATACTCCGATATCCGGCGAGGAAAGTGTGATTCACATCAAAGAAAAGGCCACGACAGGAGTCGCCAGAGCGATTGAAATGATTCGATCTAAACAGTAATAACATTGAAGTAATTTAGATATGACACACCACATCATTCTTTGGAAACTCAAGGATGAGTTTACACAATCGCAGAAATCGGAAATCAAGAAGGGCATCAAGGAAGGGCTTGAGGGCCTTACCGGGAAGATTCCCGGTCTCCTGAGCATAAAGGTGAACACGGAGGGACTTCCTTCAAGCAACGTGGACCTGATGCTTGATTCCACATTCGACAGCCCGGAATCGTTGAAAGGATACTCCGTCCATCCGGAGCACGTCGCGGTGGCTGATGGACGCGTCCGCCCGTACACCGCTGGAAGGTATTGCCTGGACTACGAGGACTGAAAGCTGAGAGGGTAGCCTCAGATACTGTCTATTCTGAGTTTTATCGTGCCGGCAGGTGCCTGGACTTCTACGATGTCTCCCGGTCTTCTTCCCATAAGAGCTTTGCCTATGGGTGATTTTATAGATATTTTGCCTTCACTGAGGTTCATTTCGTGCGGGCTCACAATCGTATAGGTCATCGCCTTGCCCATATTCAGATTTGTGAATGTAACTCTGCTCAGAAGAGAAACCTTGTCTTCCGGCAATTGTTCCGTATCAATCACTCTGGAATAAGTGAGCACGTTCTGTAGAAAACGGATGCGCCTTATTATCTTTCCCTGTGCGCGTTTAGCGGCGTGGTATTCGAAGTTCTCGCTCAGATCCCCCATGGCACGTGCTTCGGAGAGCTCATCCTTAATCTTGGGAAACTCCACATTGATGAGGTTTTCCAACTCGGCGACAATACTGTCGTGACGTTCTTTTGAGAGGTATTCTATCGGCATAACTTACAGCCAAAGTTAGTGAGAATTCTTCGTTCAACCTAAACAAAACGCAAACGGTACTTTTGCGCGGACGCGAGTCACTCGCGTTTTGCGCAACAAAAGAGCCGACCTTGACGGCCGACTCTTTTATGTTGGATCTTGATGAATTTTACTCAGCTGCGCTCTTGGAGAAATCGTTGTATTTGTTGTATGCAGCTTCGTATTCAGCTCCCTTGTCGCGGAAGCGGAAATAGATGTTCTTAAGATAATCGGAAAGGCTGAGCTTTATCTGATTGTCTTGAGTCAGCTCGAACGCTTTGCCGAAAGGCTCTGCGGCATTGAGGCAGGCAGTCTCGAATTTCTGCACGAGAATCTCGTATTTCCTGTCATCGAACTCGTTCTCAGCCTCACTCTGAATCTTTGCAGCCTCTTCCCAATAGAGAAGTCCCTTGCCTATATATCCGAACTCGTATTCGGGATTTACTACAACGCACTGGTCGTATGCCTCGACGGCCTTGTCAACCTGTCCGAGCTGTTTGCGGATGTTGCCTTCCACATAGTAGAGGGAAGCGTTGTTGGGTTCGTTCTGTTTTGCCTTCTCCAGAAGTGCAAAGAGTTTCTCGGGGTCGTCCTTGGTGTCGAGGTAGAGATTGATAAGCCCGATCAGAATGCCCTGGTTCTCGGGGCATTTGGCGAAACCTTCCTCCAACACCTTTTTGGTGCCAAGGGTGTCCTTCTGTGCCTTGTAACTGTCAGCGAGCTTTGCATATACGTCACCGCCTGCCAGATAGCCGATTTCAATACATCTGCTCATTGTAGTCTTTGTGGCCTCATAGTCACCTGCGTAGAATGCTGTCTGGCCGCTGTTATAGATTGAGGCTGAATCCACCCTCTCGATAGGTTTGCCCTCAACTGCGGCGGCAGCTGCGGCAAAACACTCAGATGCACCTTTGTAATTGCCCTTGTAATACTCATTCATTGCCTCAGACTGGTAGTTAGATGCAATTTTCTCTATGCCTTCCGTTATTTCCTTGATCTTGGAGTTTTTGACATCGAGCTCAGCTGCCTTGCGATATGCATCAAGGGCATTCTGAAGTGCATTTTCAATGATGGGTTTGGTAACGTCGATTATCTGGAGAGTACCGTTGGGGTCATAGTAATACTTGGCGGTGGGGAAAACGTCAACGCTGTATTGTACATCTCCGAGAGTTTCTACGAGACTCTCAACGGGTTTCATGCCTGTAACCATTGAAATTTCCTGTTTGTTGCCACCGAGCCAGCCCTGGCCCTGTGCAGTGGTGTAGGCCTCCATATTGATGGCGGCGAGGGTAAGCCAGGTTGCTGGTTTCTCGGCTTTCTTGGGATTCTCGCAGGCAGCCTGAGCATTAGCAACGGCTTTCTTGATAGCCTCTTCGCTCTTCTGAGCAAAGGCTGAAGTAACTGTTGCCGCAAGAGCGACGATAATCATTAATCTTTTCATATGGAATCTTTTTGTTGTTTATTGTTCTTTGTTTTCTTCAACGGTCTGTTCCTGTGCATTTTCCGTGCCATCCTCGTCCTGCTTGGGAACGACGGATACGGCAGCGATGGAGTCTCCTTCCCTGATGCTTATCAGTTTCACTCCCTGGGTGGCTCGTCCGGCAACCCTGATTGTGTCGACAGCCATCCTTATCGTGAGGCCTGACTTGTTGATGATCATAAGGTCCTCGTCATCCCTTACAGTCTTGATGGCTACCAGATTGCCTGTCTTCTCCGTGATGTTCAAGGTCTTGACTCCCTTGGCTCCGCGTGAGGTCGTCCTGTAGTCCTCAACCTCGGATCGTTTCCCGAAACCGTTCTCGCTGACTACCAGAATTGTGCGTGAAGCTTCTTCTTCAGCATTCGCGTCGCGGCAGATAACCCCTATGACCTCATCGGTCTCGGATATGTTGATACCTTTCACACCGGCTGCGTTCCTTCCCATAGGGCGAACGCCGTCTTCCCTGAAACGTACGCAACGTCCGTCGCGTGCCGCCATCATTATCTCGGAGCGTCCGTTGGTGAGGTCAGCCTGCAGGAGGGCATCGCCGTCCTTGATTGTGACGGCATTGATTCCGTTGGCGCGGGGACGTGAATAGGCTTCGAGAGTGGTCTTTTTGATGATGCCCCGTTTGGTCACGAGTATCACGTAGTGATTGTTCACATATTCCTCATCCTTGAGCGTGGGTACGTTGATGTAGGTCTGAACCGCATCATTGGGATCTATCTGAAGAATGTTCTGGATGGCGCGGCCCTTGGAAGAGCGTGCGCCTTCGGGAATTTCGTATACCTTGAGCCAGTGGCAGCGTCCGAGTTTCGTGAACAGCAGCATCGTGCTGTGCATATTGGCGATGTAGATATGCTCGATGAAGTCTTCGTCTCTGGTCTGGGATGCCTTGAGACCTACACCTCCGCGGTGCTGCGTCTTGAATTCGGTGAGCGGGGTGCGCTTGATGTAGCCCAGATGCGAGATTGTTATGACCATATCGTCGTCAGCATAGAAATCCTCGGGATTCCACTCGCCTTCGGCGGGCTCTATTACGGTACGACGGTCATCACCGTATTTTTCCTTGACTTCCAGAGTTTCGTCGCGCACTATCTGAAGCTGTATGGCCTCGCTTCCGAGTATTTCCAGACATCTTTCGATGAATTTGCACAGTTCGTCATACTTGGCCTGAAGCTTTTCCCTTTCAAGTCCTGTGAGTGCCTTGAGTCTCATTTCGACTATGGCGTTGCTCTGTACCTCGTCAAGGCCGAATTCAGACTGCAATTTGAGCTTGGCGTCTTCGGTACTTGCAGCATTCCGTATGATTTCGATAACCCTGTCGATGTTGTCCTGGGCTATGAGCAGGCCCTTGAGTATGTGGGCCTCGGCCTCGGCCTTTGCCTTCTCGAACTTCGTGCGGCGCACAACCACCTCGTGACGGTGCTTTACGAAATTGGCTATCAGGTCCTTGAGGTTGAGGGTGTAGGGACGTCCTCCGACGAGGGCCACGTTGTTGATCGAGAAACTGCTCTGTAGCGCCGAGTACTTGAACAGGGTGTTGAGCACCACGTTGGCGTTGTAGCCCTGTTTAACCCTGAATATGATGCGGACGCCGTTTCTGGACGTCTCGTCGTTCATATAGGTGATGCCTTCGATTTTCTTGGACTCTACAAGTTCTGCAATATGCATCAGCATCTCCTTCTTGTTGACCATATAGGGAACTTCGGTCACAACTATGGTGTCGCGTCCTTTCTCGTCCGTCTCTATATTTGTCTTGGCTCGTACGACGACTCTTCCGCGTCCGGTTTCGTATGCATCCTTTATGCCGCTCATGCCCTGGATTATGCCTCCGGTAGGGAAGTCGGGACCCTTGATGTGCTGCATCAGGTCATCTATGCCGATTTCCTTGTTGTCAATGTATGCGCATATTGCATCGCACACTTCACGGAGGTTATGGGGCGCCATATTCGTGGCCATTCCGACAGCGATGCCGGCAGAACCGTTCACCAGCAGCAGGGGAACTTTCGTGGGAAGGACTGTGGGCTCGTCGAAACGTTCGTCATAGTTCTTGACCATATCGACGGTGTCCTTGTCAATCTCGTCCATTACGGCCGCGGAAATCTTCTCCAGCTTGGCTTCGGTGTAACGGGATGCAGCGGCGCTGTAACCGTCCATCGAGCCGAAGTTGCCCTGTCCTTTCACAAGCGGATAGCGAAGGTTCCAGTTCTGGGCCATTCTGACCATTGTGTCATATATGGATGCGTCACCATGAGGGTGATATTTACCCATCACCTCGCCGACTATTGCGGCGGATTTTACGGTAGCCGCAGAGAAATCCAGGTTCAACTTGTCCATCCCGAACAGCACTCTGCGCTGTACAGGTTTCAATCCATCCCTTACATCAGGCAACGCACGTGAAACGATTACGGACATCGAGTAGTCGATGTACGCACTCCTCATCTGGTGGTCGATTTCCACCTGCTCGATACGGCCTGTCTTTACTTCATTTTCCATTTTGTTTCTTTCATTTGCCAAACACGCAAATTTACAAAAAAAAACCTTAAATTCGCACAAGTTTTTATGCTATTTGAGCAAATGGAAATCAAATTTTCAGACGAGCTGAACGCGACTCTTTCATATAGCAGAGAAGAGGCGATGCGTACTGGCAGCTATGGTATAGGACCGGACCATATGCTTCTTGGCATTCTGCGTCACGGCGCCAATTCCGCCTGCCGTATTCTGGAGGATTGCGGAGTTGAGCTGGAGCGTCTCAAGTCATTCATAGACAATAGGATAATTACCAATGACCAGATTCCTTTCTCCGATTTGGAAAAAGTGGGTCTGACGCGTACCGGGCAGAATATGCTTTCATTGATGCTGTTGGAGACAAGACGCGGAGAATGCAACGAGGCTTTCCCCGTACATCTCCTGCTCGCCCTGCTGAGAGTGGAGGCGGGATACGGGGCGGCACTTCTCCGCTCACACTGGCAGGTTGATTACGGACGTGTCCAGACTTTGATGACCAGCACCTATCCTCCTCCAAGGGAACATGAGAAGGAGAATGGCGGAGCCGAACCGGAGCCTGAATCAGGCGCGGCGGACAACGTCATCCAGCCCGGCCTTCTGGAGGAATTCGGACACGACATCACAGAGGATGCACTTGTTGGCAAGTTGGATCCCGTTCATGGACGGGATATGGAGATAGACCGTGTCATACAGATACTTGGACGCAGAAAGAAGAACAATGCGATGTTGGTGGGCGATCCCGGTGTGGGCAAGAGTGCGATTGTGGAGGGCATTGCGCTGCGTATTGCCAATCAGCAGGTGCCCGAAAGCATGACGGGCAAGAAAATCGTATCACTGGATTTGGCGGCAGTCGTTGCCGGAACCAAATTCAGGGGCGACTTCGAAAAACGCCTCAAGAACATAATTTCGGCCATTCAGGGCCGCGATGACGTGATATTGTTTATAGACGAATTCCACAATATTGTCGGAGCCGGCCGGGCAGAAGGCAGTCTGGATGCCGCCAACATACTCAAACCGGCTCTTGCAAGAGGGGAGATACAGTGCATAGGTGCCACAACTTTGGACGAATTCACGAAATATATAGAGAAGGACGGAGCTTTGGACCGCCGTTTCCAGAAAGTTGTCGTCGAAAAGACAGATATAGTTGAGACAACTGCCATACTCCGTCTGCTTGCACCCAAATATGAGGCCCACCATAAGGTGCGTTATACCGATGAAGCTCTCAGGGCCTGTGTGACCCTGTCAGAAAGGTACATAACTTCCCGTTGTCTTCCGGACAAGGCCGTGGATGTGATGGATGAGACCGGTTCAATGCTTCGTCTCGCATCCTGTGGCAAGGAATCGGTTGTTAACAAGGCTGCCGTGGAGAAGGTCATCTCCAGGATGACCGGCATTCCCGTGGGACGCATTGCACAAAGCGAAGGGGAGAGGCTGCTGAATATGGCCTCTGAACTCAGGTCCCGTGTCATAGGGCAGGATGATGCCGTTGAGAAGGTATGCCGGGCTATATGCCGTGGACGCTCCGGAATCAAGGACCCTGACAGACCGATAGGCTCGTTCCTGTTCTTCGGACCCACGGGCGTGGGCAAGACTCTGCTGGCGAAATCATTGGCTGAATATCTTTTCGATGATGCCGACAATATGGTGCGCATCGATATGAGCGAATATATGGAGAAATTTGCGGTGTCCCGTCTGATAGGAGCGCCTCCGGGATATGTGGGCTTTGAGGATAACGGGCAGCTGACCGAACCGGTTCGCCAGCATCCATATTGCGTTGTGCTTCTGGACGAAATAGAGAAGGCTCATCCTGATATATTCAACCTGCTGCTTCAGGTTATGGATGAGGGCTGTCTGACGGACAGCAGGGGCAGGAAAGTGTCTTTCCGCAATACGGTAATCATTATGACGTCCAATGTCGGTTCGCGCGAAGTGGCCGAAAGAGGAGGAGCAGTGGGCTATGAGACAGAGGGGAGAAACCGTGAGACATTCAACAGGTCGGTTGTGGAGAAGGTGATGTCGAGGACTTTTCCCCCGGAATTCCTCGGAAGGCTGGATGACAGAATCTTTTTCCGGAGTCTGGACGCTTCGGATGTGGACAGTATAATCAAGCTTGAACTTTCCAAGATAAAGAAACGTGTCTCGGATAACGGATACAGTTTGCGTGTAAGTGCGGCGACAAGACGTAAAGTGGCTGAGGAAGGCTTCAATCCGCGTTTCGGTGCACGTCCTTTGCGCAAGGCGATAACGGACCTCGTCGAAGACCCCGTGTCCGAAAAGCTGCTTCGGATGAGTCTTGAGGACAGGGAAGGGGAGAGCAGGGTCATTTCTGTCTGACGCCGGCTTTGCAGCGGCGGCACCATTCTCCGGGCGGCATTCCTTTCACCAATTTGAACGCTATTGAAAACGACGTTGCGGAATTGAAACCGCTGTCGCCGGCCAGCTGGTTCACTCTCAATGAAGTGTCGTTTTCATATAGGGCTATTGCGTGCTCTATTCTGTAGAAATTGACGAACTGGCAGAAGTTGCGGCCGGTATAGACCTTTACGGCCTTTGCGACATACGTTCTGTTGGTCCCTACGGCTCTTGCCACAACATCTATGCTCAATGAAGAATCGAGATACGGCTTCTCCCGTTCAAAGTATGAGAGCAGCCTTTCGTATATCGTTTTGGTGTAGGCGTTGCTCTTGTAGTTCTTGAGCCATAGCGGCGGCTTTCCGGCATCCGCCGAATACCTCCTGCGGGCTACTGAGGCCGTGGAAGTCAGTCTTCCCAGAAAGAATGCCACAAGAAAAGATATCGTGCCTGTCAGGATCGCGATGATTGAAGTTTGCATGTGTTTAAGTTTGAAGTCGGGTTATTGCTGGTTCTCTTTTATGGGCTTTTTGTTTTTTCTTTTGTCTTTGATTGTATCGAACCCGAGTCCGTATACTCCCATCACCGAACATACGGTGATGAACGCCTTCGGGTCGATTTCCTTGATATTGGACAATATTGATTTCATATCGGTCTTTCTGGCGATAACCATCAGGACCTCGCTTTCCTGCTTATGATACCATCCGCGTGACTTGAGCAGAGTGACTCCGCGTTTCATGTCAAAGGCTATGGCATCGGCCATCTCCTCTATCTTTTTGGTGAAGATCATCAGCTGGATGGACTGTTTGGAACCGGTCAGGTACACATCCACCGTATAGCCGTTGACCCCGACCAGTATAAGCGCGTAAACCACCACCGCTATCTTTTCGGCAACAGGCTGGAGGGACCCGTCCGGAAGGTATGATGGAACCAGCAGGGAGCTCAATATGATAACCGCGTCCATCGCCAGAAGCATACGTCCGGGCGAAACGTTGCGGTACTTGTTGATTATCATTGCGATGATGTCAGTACCGCCTGTGCTGCCTCCGTGAGTGATTGCGAAACCGATTCCTACACCCGTTATGCCGCCGCTGCAGATTACGCACAGGAGCTTGCCGTTTGATCTGGCGAATTCGTTGATGAAATCCAGTGGAATAAGATCCGGCAGGAACTGGAATGCGACGGATGATACGATGATGGCATATATCGTCTTGAAGCCGAACCCGCGTCCCAGTATAAGGAAAGCTATTATCAGCAGTACTGAGTTGATGACGAAGTTCATCACACCCATAGACCAGCCCGTAGCATAGTGGATGATGGCACACATACCGGAGACCCCTCCTCCCATCAGGTTATTGGGAAGCAGGAACATCGTCCAGGCCGATACGAACATGAGCATTCCGAGGGTTATGAAAACATAATCTTCCAGAGTGCTGAATATTTTTTTCCAATCAAGCAACTGTGCCATCTGAATTTGCCTTTTTCTTGATACGTATACCGTTCTTTATCTGTTCGAAACCTTCGCCATAGACGCTGGATACCGGAGTTACGGCAACGAAAGCCTTCGGATCCACCCTTTTTATCCTGTCCGTAAGCTCACTCATCTCGCTTCTCCGTACAAGAATGAGAAGGACATTCTTGTCTTTCTGCGAATACCAGCCGACAGCCTTCAACGCGGTCACACCGCGGTCCATCTTCTTGTTGATATATTCCGCTATCTCGGCATAGTGCTCGGAGAATACCAGAATTTGCACGGAAGACTTTCGCCCAAGCATAATGTAATCCAGGCTGAGCGAGAACACAATCACGGCAAGGTATCCGTAAATCATATCGTCAACAGTCTTGCCGGGAACCAGCATTATGGATGCTATAATCACTATGTCCAGAATCATATAAACCCTTCCAAGGGATATTGACCAGAACTTGTTGATTATCATTGCAATAATGTCTGTTCCTCCTGAGCTTCCGCCATAGTTGAGCAGGATGGATATTCCCACTGCCTCCATCAGAGAGGCGATTACCGGAATCAGAATCCCGTCCTTGAGCATCAGCGGAGGGAGGTTAAAAAGTGGCAGTATATCCAGGAAGACCGTTATCATCGCCAACGCATAAATCGTGCGTATTCCGAAGGATTTTCCCAGAATTATGAATGCGGCGACAAGCAGTAACGCATTTATTATGCCGTAGGACAGGTACATCGGGAAACCGGTACCGTACTGGATGACAGTACACATTCCGGTAATGCCTCCGCTGACTATCCCGTTTGGGATGAATATCTGTGTCCATGCACTGCAGTAGATGACGCATCCCAGAGTCAGGGCGAGATAAGCCCAGAATGTCTTCAGTATTGTCTTGGTTGAGGCCATTGTTACTTGATGACTATGTTTACTATCTTGCCGGGAACGACAATTACCTTCACGATGTTGCCTTCTCCCACATATTTCGAAGTCTGTTCCATTCCCCGTATGGTCTGTTCCACTTCAGCGGGGCTCGCGCTCTTGGGCAGTTCCACGGTGAAACGCATCTTTCCGTTGAACTGTACGGGGTAGGTGCAGCTGTTCTCGACGGTGTATGCCTCCACGTACTCCGGGAATGAGGCGTAAGCCACCGAACTGTCGTGCCCCAGCGCGTGGTACAGTTCTTCGCAGATGTGGGGACAATAGATGCTGAGCATTATTATCAGAGGCTCGAGTATGTCCTTCTTATGGCAGTCCTCTTCAACCAGTTCGTTCATCGCTATCATAAAGGCGGCTACCGTGGTGTTGAATGAGAAAGCCTCCGTATCGGCTTTTACCTTGCCTATGAGTTTGTGCAGGGTCTTGAGCTCAGTCGCGGTGGGTTTGTCCTGCGTGACGCAGAACTCGCCGTGATCGTAAAACAGTCTCCACAGGCGTTTCAGGAAGCGGTTCACTCCGTCTATGCCTTTTGTGTCCCAGGGCTTGCTTTGCTCCAGAGGACCGAGGAACATCTCGTAGAGGCGCAGGGTGTCGGCTCCGTAGTTGTCGCATATCATATCCGGGTTCACCACGTTGAACATGCTCTTGCTCATCTTCTCTATGGCCCATCCGCAGATGTATTCTCCGTTCTCAAGTATGAACTCCGCATCCTTGTAGTCCGGCATCCAGGCCTTGAATGCCTCGGTATCAAGCCTGTCATTGTGTACTATGTTGACGTCGACGTGAATCTCCGTGGTCTTGTAGTCGTCTTTCAGACCGTATGATACGAAGGTGTTGGTCCCGATGATGCGATACACGAAATTGCTGCGTCCCTGTATCATACCCTGGTTGATGAGTTTCTTGAAGGGTTCTTTCTCGACCACGTAGCCCATATCGTAGAGGAACTTGTTCCAGAAGCGGGAATATATCAGGTGGCCTGTTGCGTGTTCGGCGCCGCCGAGGTATAGGTCCACGTTGCGCCAGTAGGCATCGGCTTCGCCTGAAGCCAGGGCCTTGTCGTTGTGGGGGTCCATATAGCGCAGATAGTAGGCGCTGCTGCCGGCGAATCCAGGCATTGTGCTGGTCTCGAGCGGATAACCCTTGTATGTCCAGTCCTTGGCCCTTGCCAAAGGCGGCTCACCGGACTCGGTGGGCTTGAATTCGTCTATCTCAGGCAGGGTGAGAGGCAGATCAGCCTCGTCTATCGGTGTTGGAATGCCGTCCTTGTAATAAATGGGGAAGGGTTCGCCCCAATAGCGCTGACGGCTGAAGATGGCATCACGCAGACGGTAATTGATTTTTGCGTGTCCCAGACCGTGCTCTTCCACGTAACGGATGGCTGCGGGGATGGCCTCCTTGACCGTATTGCCGTTGAGGAAGCCACTGTTGCACATTATACCGTCCTTGGCGTCGAAACTCTGCTCGCTGACATCGCAACCTTCGATCAGTGGTATAATCGGCAGATTGAAGGCCTTTGCGAAGGCATAGTCTCGGCTGTCGTGAGCGGGAACCGCCATGATGGCGCCCGTACCGTAGCCGGAAAGCACGTATTCGCTTATCCATACGGGAACCTTTTCTCCGGTCAGAGGGTTGATGCCGTAGCTGCCGCTGAATACGCCGGTGACCTTCCTTGTCTCGGAAAGACGCTCGCGCTCGGTTTTCTTCCTGGCCATTGCGAGATATTCTTCCACCGCCTGCTTCTGGGCTTCGGAAGTAAGCTTCTCCACCCATTCGCTCTCGGGGGCGAGTACCATGAAGGTCACTCCGAACACCGTATCGGCGCGTGTGGTGAAAATGGTGACGTCGTATTCCTTGTCCCCGTTCTGAACCTTGAAGACCATTTCGCATCCGCGGCTGCGGCCTATCCAGTTCTTCTGCATATCCTTGAGGGAATCTGTCCAGTCCAGGTCCTCCATATCGCGGAGCAGCCTTTCAGCGTATGCCGACACGCGCAGCTGCCACTGCTTCATTTTCTTTTGCTCTACCGGATGGCCTCCACGTACGGAATAGCCTTCCTTCACTTCGTCATTTGCCAGCACGGTTCCCAGAGCGGGACACCAGTTAACGGAGGTCTCTCCCTGATAGGCAATGCGGTACTGCATCAGAAGGTCTGACTGCTCCTTCTCGCTGAGACCATCCCAACGGTCTTCCTTGCGGAGTTTCTCGATGAGAGTGTCAATGGGCTCGGCCTTGTCCGTCTCCGGATTGTACCAGCTGTTGAACATCTTGATGAAGGCCCACTGAGTCCATTTATAATATGCAGGGTCGCAGGTGCGTATTTCGCGGTCCCAGTCGTAGCTGAAACCTATGCGGTCCATCTGGCTGCGGTAACGGTTGATGTTGTTGACCGTAGTTGTTTCCGGATGCTGCCCGGTCTGGATGGCATATTGCTCCGCAGGCAGTCCGAATGCGTCATAGCCCATCGGGTGCAGCACATTGAAGCCGCACAGTCGTTTGTATCTCGAATAGATGTCGGATGCAATATACCCGAGTGGATGACCTACGTGGAGGCCTGCTCCGCTGGGGTAGGGGAACATATCCAGCACGTAATATTTGGGCTTGCCCGCATCTTCGACAGCCTTGAACACCTTGTTCTCGGCCCAGTATTTCTGCCACTTGGCCTCTATGCTCTTGAAATCGTATTCCATACAGTTTTCTAAAATTGCGCTAATTTAGCAATTATTTTTTCTTTTTGAGCCTGAATTCCACCGGAATCGTCATTGTGCAGGCCACTTTCTGGCCGTTTCTCCTTGCCGCTTTCCATTTAGGGGAAGCCTCCACGACCTTGACGGCTGCTTCGTCCAGCTCAGGATCGGCGCTGCGCGATACGTGAACGTCCTTTACGACACCGTCCTTATCAATGGTGAAAGTCACCAGCACCCTTCCCTGTATACCGTCGCGGATGCAGGACTTGGGATATTTGAGATATTGGTATACCCATCTTTCGAGAAAATAGGCCGGATTGATGTTTCCAAGGAATGACGGCGGCACGTCGCAGTCTGCCCAGGACATTGTACTGCCGTCAGAGAGTTCCTCCACCGTGGTTTCATTGTGGAATGACGGCATTCCTTCCCTGCAGCCGCTCAGGCTGACCAGAAAGTTGTATATGTATTCCACCTCGCGCTCCATAAGGTCAAAATCCAGTATGGAAGGGGTGTCGCGCACCGTGTTGTGTTCCGGATACCTGCCGGTGGTGAACAGCACGGAAGGTATTTCCTGCGCATAGAATACCTGATGGTCGGAAGGGTATGGCTCCGTCGGAATCAACGTGGGCTTGATTGGCTGGAGCGAAGACGAAAGGTTGCCTATCAGCAGGTTCAGGTCTTCGTTGCCTGCGGTGAATGCCAGAAGTCCGGTATCGGTGCCCTGTCCGAGTATATCCAGATTAACCATCGCATCTATGCGTGAAGCGTCTTTGCTGAAGGTGTGGTGCAGGAAATGCCAGGCACCGGCGAATGAAGATGTGGATGAACCGAGCCCCAGGAAGATTATGCTGCGCTTGAACACCAGGGAATTGCGGACCGTCTGTCCGGCAACCTCCATCATTACGGCAAGACCGGAAGCATTGCCGTTGGCACCTCCGTATATCTGTTGCCGCTGCACTCCGTCCACTGTCAGTATGCCGGAGCCGATGTTGTCCATTCTTGCCGCAACGACTATATAGCGGTCCTTGAGGACGGCGTCATAGCCCTGGAGCATACCCATCACGTTGCGTGAAACCAGAGTGTCCCCCTTGTCCGTACTCAGACCGAAGATATCCCCGTCCGGGCCGGTAAGCATATCCACACCTTTCGATTTCAGCGTTTCATACACATATGAGGCCACGGCTTTCTCGCCTTCGCTTCCGGGAGCGCGGCCTTCGTTCTGTACCAGGGTTATTTCCTCCACGTGGGCTTTCATTCCGCGCACCACATCGGTATCTTCCCAATATTGGAACAGCAGGGCCAGCAGTACTATCAGGTACTTCATCAGTCTTGTCTTACATAAATCCAGCCATCAGATGGGCACAGGCCATCTTTTTTGGCTCCGTTAATCATTTCGGGAAATCCTTCGGGACTGTCGGCCCCGGCCAGACATACTGCGTTGACCCCGCCCGTGAATGCAATGAGAAACGCATTGTAACCTTTCTTCCGGGCTTCCTCCACAATTTTTGCAGCCGATGCGGATTTGCGGAAAACGCCGGCAATGACATTGTATTTATTCTGAAGAGGTCTTACCGGTGAACCGAAACGGGATTCAGAAGATACCTTGACCTGCATGAGGGCAAGCTCGCGTAGAGCATCTCCGATTTTATCCTCCGTAACAGCCTTCCGGCTATCCTGCATTGCGGTTTTTTCCTTTTCGGCCCTGACGGCTTCCAATTTTTCGGCTTTGCGCTCCAGTTCCGCGCTTGTGGGCCTGCCTGCCACACGACGCAGAAAATCGCAGCCGGAGACGCATAAAATCGCCAGTATCAACAGTGTTCTGAATACTTTTTTCATATCTTTGCACTTTATTATGCAAATTTAATATAAATTTGGCACAAATTTCATAGGATGAAGAAAACTGTAACCCTGGATCCGGAAAGGACTCTCGAGATTTATGGCCCGCATAACTGCAACCTTCAATCGGTTTGCAATGCGTTTCCGGAACTCAAGGTGGTGGCCAGGGGCAGTGAAATCAAGCTTGACGGCAGCCGTGATGACATAGAGCGTTTCTGCGAGGCCTTGTATGAGGCCAGAGGCAAGGTATTGGGTAACGATACCCGCATAGGCGATGTCATTGTCTATTCTTCCGACGGCAAACCTATAGCCGCTCGTGGAAAGGCCCAGAAGGATATGGTGGCCGCCTATGACAAAAACGATTTGATTTTCGCCACAGGTCCTGCCGGAACAGGCAAGACGTATATGGCTATAGCATTGGCAGTCAGGGCTTTGAAGAACAGGGAGATACGCCGTATCATACTCACGCGTCCCGCCGTTGAGGCCGGTGAAAGGCTCGGCTTTCTTCCGGGTGACCTCAAGGAAAAGCTGGATCCCTATCTTCAGCCTCTGTATGACGCTCTGGAGGATATGATACCTCCCAAGAAACTTCAGGATTTCATAGCTGACGGAATTGTGCAGATTGCTCCTCTTGCCTATATGAGGGGCCGTACGCTGTCATCCGCCGTGGCCATACTGGACGAGGCGCAGAACACCAACCTCGGCCAGCTCAAAATGTTTCTGACCAGGATGGGGCAGGGGAGCAAGTTCATCGTGACCGGCGACTGCACCCAGATAGACCTTCCGCGCAGGGAGGATAGCGGACTGCTCAGGGGGATGGAAATCCTCGGGGGCGTTCAGGGCATTGCCGACATACGCTTCACCAATGCGGACATTGTAAGACATCCACTTGTAAACAAAATAGTAAAAGCCTTCGAAAACTACTGAAATGGGTAAGGAGAACCGCATCATCGAGATAAAGCATCTCAGCAAGTCATATGGTGGAGTTGAAGTCCTGAAAGACATCACTTTACACGTCAACAAAGGAGAATTCATCACCTTTCTCGGACCGTCAGGATGCGGTAAAACGACGCTTTTACGACTGATAGGAGGTTTTATCACTCCGGATTCAGGTTACATAACGATGGAAGGCAAGGACATTACCGCCCTCCCTCCGCATCTCAGACATCTGAATACGGTATTCCAGAAGTATGCGCTTTTCCCGCATCTGGACGTTTATGACAACGTGGCTTTCGGCCTGAAACTGAACAATGTGCCTCAGGACGAAATAGACAAGAGAGTCCGCAAGATGCTCAAGATGGTGAGCATGGCCGACTATGAGGACAGAGATATAGATTCACTTTCCGGAGGCCAGCAGCAGAGGGTGGCGATTGCGCGAGCCCTGGCCAATATGCCCAAGGTCCTTCTTCTGGACGAACCACTTTCCGCCCTTGACGCGAAGATGCGCAAGGATATGCAGATAGAGTTGAAGGAACTGCACAAGAAGATGGGCATCACCTTCATATTCGTAACCCATGACCAGGAAGAGGCCCTGACGATGTCGGACACAATCGTTGTGATGAAGGAGGGACGCATCCAGCAGATAGGTACGCCCACGGACATTTACAACGAGCCCGTGAACGAGTTCGTCGCAAACTTCATAGGCGAGAGCAACATTCTGGACGCCACGATGATAGAGGACCGCAAGGTCAACTTCATAGGGCACGATTTCGAATGTGTTGACGAGGGCTTCGGCAACGATATGCCCGTTGATGTCGTAATACGCCCGGAGGATATCTACATTATGAACCAGCTCAACGGCGCCCAGTTCAGCGGCCACGTGACTTCCTGCACGTTCAAGGGCGTCTTCTACGAGATTTTCGTGCAGACGGATGCGGGCTACGAACTTATGATTCAGGACTACAATCCGTTCGAGATAGGGACTGAAGTAGGTATGCTCATCAAACCGCAGGATATACAGGTGATGCGCAAGAGCTGCACCCGCAACGAGATGGACGCCGAGGTTATCGACGACACGCATCTTCGCATTTTCTCGGAGGAATTCGAGTGCAAGCCTCTGGGCGGCAAATACGAAGCCGGCACCACTGTCAGGGTAGGCGTGAATTTCAACAAGGTGGACCTGCAGGACAACCAGGAGGACGGAATCCTGTGGGGTGAGGTGTCCAACATCCTCTACAAGGGTGACCATTACCATCTGCTCATCCGCATAGATACGGGTGAGGACCTGCTTGTGGATACCAACGATATCTGGGACAAAGGTGACCTTGTGGGTATCAAAATCGCTCCCAAGGACATTAAAATCATAGGATAATGACCATCAAGAGATATACCTGGAGTTATCCTTACTTTGTCTTTCTGGCAGTATTTGCAGTGCTGCCGCTGATTCTGGTGGCCCTGTATGCCTTACAAGATGAAAGCGGCCATTTCACTTTCGCCAACATACTGCGTTTCTTCAACGATTCGGATGCTCTGAACACCTTCGCAGTTTCCATTGAGGTTGCGATTGAAAACACCGCACTGTGTCTGCTGCTGGGTTACCCTGCCGCCTGGATACTTGCGAACAGGAAATATAACAGCAGTGCCGTGACCGTCATTCTGTTCATGCTTCCGATGTGGGTGAATGCCCTTATGAGGACGCTGGCAACGGCAGGACTTTTCAATATGCTGGGCATTACGCTTGGTAAAGGAACGCTTCTTTTCGGTATGGTCTACGACTATCTTCCGTTTATGATATATCCCATCTACAACGTGCTGAACAAGATGGACCGCTCTTACGAAGAGGCGGCGGCAGATTTGGGTGCAACCCCTATGCAGGTGTTCTGGAAGATTACAGTTCCTCTTTCGAAGGCCGGCATCATAAGTGGCATAATGATGGTTTTCATGCCCACGGTGAGCACGTTCGCCATTTCCGAATTCCTGACCAACAACAAGGTCAAGCTTTTCGGAACCATAATTCAGGAGAACATCAATTCGTCCATGTGGAACTACGGTGCCGCGCTTGCACTCATTATGCTGGTAATCATCGGCATCACGACATTCTTCTGGAGTGACGACGACAAAATGAAGGAGGAGAGCGCCATATGATAAAGAAATTCATAGCCAAGGCTTATATTTGGCTTCTGCTCATCATTCTGTATGCGCCGATAGCCCTGATATCCATATTCTCCTTTACGGAATCCAAGGTTCTGGGCAACTGGACAGGCTTCTCTACCGGACTGTACCGCAATCTTGCCAACAGCGGCATGGACGGAGGGTCATCTCTTCTTTCGGCAGTCGAGAACACTCTGATAATAGCTTTGGCAGCAGCGGTTTTCAGCACGCTTCTGGGAACTGTGGCTGCGATTGGGATGTTCTATCTTCGCGGCGGCAAGCGCAAGGCATTGAATTTCTTGAACAACATCCCTATGCTGAATCCGGACGTCATCACCGGCGTTTCACTTTTCCTGCTGTTTGTTTTCATCCACCTTACTCAGGGATACGTGTCCGTGATTCTTGCTCACATTACCTTCTGTACCCCGTACGTGGTACTTTCCGTGCTGCCGAAAATGGGACAGATGAGTCCGAATATATACGAAGCCGCCCGTGATCTGGGCGCCACCCAGATGCAGGCTATACGCAAGGTGGTAATCCCGCAACTCGTTCCCGGAATGGTCAGCGGATTCATCCTCGCCTTCACGATGAGCCTGGACGATTTTGCCGTCACTTTCTTCACACGCGGCACCATAGGGCTGGATACCCTTTCGACCTACATCTACGCCGATGCGCGCAAAGGTGGCCTTACCCCCGAGCTGAGACCTTTGATGACCATTATTTTCCTGACAATACTTATCCTATTAATAATTATCAACGTACGCCAACACAAACTGGCCCAAAAATCAGAACTGAAGAAATGAAAAGATTTCTCTATCTGGCATTAGCCGCAACTTTGCTTTGTTCCTGCAATGACAATCGTGAGAACGTTCTCAAAGTTTACAATTGGTCGAATTACATCGGAGATGGTGTGATTGACGATTTCGAACAGTGGTACAAGGAGAAGACAGGTGAAGATATCGAGGTTATCTACCAGACCTTCGACATCAACGAGACCATGCTTTCCAAGATTGAGAAGGGACACGAGGATTTCGACGTGGTTTGCCCGTCCGACTATATCATAGAGCGTATGCTCAACAGCGATATGCTGCTCCCTCTGGATTTCGCTTCGCTGCCCGATTCGCTCAACTACATACGCAACAACCAGTCTCCCTACATCAGGGAAATGTTCAGGAAAATCAATCCTGTCATTGATGCCAACGACTACTCCGTTGCATTTATGTGGGGCACTACCGGTATACTGTACAATGCAAAATACGTTACGGACGAGGAGGCTTCCACCTGGGACATTCTGCGCAATCCTAAATTCGCTGGCAAAATCTTCGTCAAGGATGCCCCAAGGGACGTGTTCAGCCCCGTGCTGATGTATCTGAAGCAGGATGACCTCAAGAGCGGAAATCTCACTCTCGACGACCTTATGCAGGATTCTTCCGATGAATCCCTTCTCGCCGTGGAGAACTATATGAAGCAGGTAAGAGACCTTGTGGCCGGCTGGGAGGCTGATTTCGGCAAGGAGCAGATGACCCAGGAGCAGGGCTACGTTTCCATCAACTGGAGCGGTGATGCCGTATGGGCCATAGAGGAGGGTGCCGAGGTAGGCGTCGATCTCAGGTATATAGTACCCGAGGAAGGCAGTAACGTATGGTTCGACGGTTGGGTGATTCCCAAATATGCACAGAACGTGAAGGCCGCAACCTGGTTCATAGATTTTATGTGCCGTCCCGACATTGCCATACGCAATATGGAAGAAACCGGATATGTGTCCGCAAACGGTGATATGTCCGTTCTCGAAAGCCAAATTGACGAGTCTCTCGAGCCTATAGATATAAGTTATTTCTTCGAAGGTGCTGATTCCGTATGTGTCGATCCCGCCCTTTATCCCGACAGGTCAACCATAGAGCACTGTGCCCTTATGCATGACTGGGGCAATGAATCCGACAAACTTATCGCGATGTGGGGCAGGGTCAAAGGTTCGAACGCCAACTCGATGACAGTCATCGTGATTGTAGCGGTTGTCGTTCTGGCTGTCGGCTTCGGTGTCAGTGCCAGAATAGCCAAATCAAGGAAGAGAGCCAAGAAGCGCCGCAAGTAGTCCTGCTACGCCCCAAAAGCACCCATGCAGTTTCGGGAACCGTGCTGGTTCGCCAGCGAGCCTGCCTGAAAGATTTTTGGAAAGCCGGGAGCCGTTACGACGAGTGACGGGCCCGGAAGGTTCCGAAAAATTTCAGGCAACGAGCCAGCACCGACTTACAGCTTCAGGAAGACTTCCATAGCCTGATATTCGGCCATGCCCAGCTGGTCGTACAGTTTGGCGGTATTCTGTGTACGCTCTTCGGCACGCTGCCAGAATTCACGGGGGTCGTCACCGGGGAAGGGCACGATGTCCTTCTGGGAGAGGTGACGGTAGATTGCGTGTCGTTTTTCCACGACTTCGTCAGGGGAGAGGGGCACTGCCATATCAACGCGTCCGAGTTCCCATTCCATCCAGGCACCCCTGTAAAGCCAGATGGTGCATTTGTCTATCCATTTGGCTCCTTCTTCGCGAAGTTGTTCCACAGCCTCCATTGCAGCCTCCGTGCAGACACGGTGGGTGCCGTGGGGATCGGCGAGGTCCCCGGCCATGAATATCTGGTCAGGTTTCAGTTCTTTGAGCAGTTTCTTGATGATGTCCACATCCTTCTGGGTTCTGGGAAGTTTGGTCACTCCACCTGACTCGTAGAATGGGAGATTCAGGAAATGCACGTGGCTCATCTCCAGACCGAAACTGCGGCAGGCTCCGCGCGCTTCGCTGCGGCGTATTGCAGCCTTGATGTCCAGAAGTTCGCGGGGCTCGGCGGCACCTGGTTTCTTGCTTGCGATGATCTCTTTGACGTGGTCGAACCTGTCGCCGAAGCCGAGCTGGTATGCGGCGTCCATATGCTGGAGCACAACGTCATCGTGTACGGCTACGTCACCGGAGGTTTCGTATGCAACGTGTACGTTGTGGCCCTGGTGCGCCAGACGTATGAATGTACCGCCCATCGAGATGATGTCGTCATCAGGGTGAGGGGAGAATATCAGTACAGTCTTGGGGAAGGGCTTGGAGGCTACAGGGCGCGTGGCATCGTCGATTGCCGACGGCTTTCCTCCCGGCCAGCCTGTAATGGTATGCTGGAGGTCGTTGAATATGTCGATATTTATCTTGTCGAAGGGACCGAACTGATCCAGAAGTTCGCCCAGAGAATGTTGCAGATAATCATTCTGGGTAAGTTTGAGAATGGGTTTGCCGACTTTCTGGCACAGCCATACCACAGCCTTGCGACGGAATTTCGGGGTCCAGTCGCAGGGACCTATCAGCCAGGGAGCTTCCTTCCTGACCAACTGCTCTGCGGCGACTTCGTCGGTAAAGAGCTTGACGTTGCTGTGTCTCTGGAAATAGGAAGCGGGATAGTCAGGCGAACATTTGACTTCCGCAAGATTCTTGACTGTAGCTGCCTTCTTTTCACCCCAGGCCATCAGAATCACCTGCTTTGCGCTCAGCATCGTACTGATGCCCATCGTTATGGCTGCGGACGGAGTCTTTGCAATGTCTCCGTTGAAATTGTGGGCCTGACGCTTGCGTGAGGTATAGGGGAGCTGGACAACCCTCGTGCGGGTCTGCCAGGTGGAACCGGGCTCGTTGAAACCTATCTGTCCGTGTTCTCCTACGCCCACAACCAGAAGGTCGATACCGGTGGCCTTCTTGTCGAAGTCCGCGCAATACTTGCTCGAATCTTTCTGGTCGACTGTTCCGTCAGGAATGTGGATATTCCCGGGCTTGACGTCCAGAATGTCCAGAATCTCCTCGTGAAGACGGCAATTGCGGCTCTGCTTGGCATCGGGAGAGGTGGGGTAGTACTCGTCTATGGAGAATATCTCCACGTTCTTGAAAGAGACCTTCCCGTCCTTGAACCTTTGTGCAAGTTCCTTGTACAGTGTATATGGTGTGCTTCCGGTGGACAGACCCAGCTTGAACAGATGTCTGCCCTTGTGTGCGTTCACCGCATCCACGATGATGTCTGCAACCTGTCCGCTGGCTTCACGGGAAGAAGCACACACCTCGGTGTATATCTTGTCGTAGCCGTGGAGAATGTCAAGAGGAATCTGTTGCTCTTTGAGTCCTCCGTCCTTCGGGAGATCAAAATGTTTCATTTTATGTGAAAAAATTAATTTTTTATCCCCCAAATTTAGCAAATATTTCAATACAATGGCTCGCCTTTGTAGAAATCCAGTATTTTTGCCCTCAGTAGGAAGCTGTATTTGGCCTGGTACATCTGTGACGTAGCTGTTTCCAGCTTCTGACGCACTTCGTTGAACTGGTATGACGTGCTGGTGCCGTTATCAAACTTCTTCTGCTCGAACTCGAAGGCCTTCCTGGCTGCATCGACGCTTTTTATCTCTGCGAGATACTTGCTGTATGCAGCCTTGGCATTGACGTATGCCTGCTGTACTTCCTTGAAGGCATTCAGCTTTGCCTGCTCGAGGGAGAGCCTGCTGGTGCGAGCATTGTTCTTTGCGGTCTTCACGCTGTTTACCGTGCTCATCCTGTTGAAGATGGGTATGCTCAAAGATGCTCCTATGGCCGTCGAGCCGTTTCTTCCCAGTTGGTTCCAGAAGGAACCGCCTCCTCCGAATGCCGTCTGGTCGGAATAGTAGCCGCTGCTATATGATGCTCCAACGTTGATGGAGGGCCAGAATGAACTTTTGGCCACTTTTATGTTGGCCTCGGCCTGCTCTACTCTTTTCTGGGCGGCCATCACAGCCGGTCTGCGCTGTATGTAATCGCTGTAGATGCTGTCCACAGGGCTCAGAAGCAGGGCTTCGTGGTCCACCATCGAATCCACGTCGGGCAATTCTATCGCTATGGAACTGTAATCCGGGCAGTTCATTTCCTGGGCAAGGTCGAGGATTGCTGTCTGCGTGCCGTTTGCGGCATCCACAAGGGAACTTTCCGCCCTGGCAAGGGCTGACTGGGCATCGTACAGTTCGCTCAGGCTGCTTCTTCCGCCTGCAACCAGCTTTTTAGCCCTCTCCACAAGTTCCGTGTTAATTTTTACCTGTTTTTCGGAAAGTTTCTCTGATTCCATCGAGTACAGCACCTGCAGGTAGAAGGCAGTGATCTGCAGGGAGATGTCCTGTCTGGCCTGCTCCAGGTCCTGGGTGGCGGCTTCCAGCGACAGTTTGTCTGCCTTTATCTGGTTGTTGATGCGGAAACCTTGGAAAACGGTGATCGAAGCATTGGCTCCCACCGATGTCGTGGCAGCTCCGTGGTCTTCATAAACGCCCTCCCTGTTCTGGGTACGACCTATATTGTAGTTTTCTCCGACATTGCCGGACAATGCCGGCAGGCGTGAAAAGCGGCTCGTGCTCAGGCTGAGTTCCTTGTTTTCAACATCCACTTTGCGCTGCTGTACGTCAATGTTCTTCTCAAGAGCATATTCTATGCAGTCTCCCAGACTCCAAAGCTTTGTCTGTGCCTGTGCGGGAAATGCCGCAAGTAGGGAAGTGATGCAAAGTATTAAGCTTCTGTTCATTATTGCTTGTCTTCTTAATTTATTTCCTTCTTTATCTGTGCGCCCTTCATCTGTTCGCTGCCGTCAAGTCCTGATATGACCTGTACGTTGATACCGTCGCTGAGCCCCAACGTGACATCTTTCTTATAGAATTTCTGACGATTGCCGTCCATCCCTTCATATACTTCTACGTAGGGGCTGCCGTTCTCGAACACCACCACGCTCTCGGGTATTGTCATTACATTTTCGGCCTTTTCCAGAATGATTTCCGCGTTTGCACTGTATCCCGCCCGTACGAAAACGTCATTGGGAATCTCAACGGCAGCCTTGATTTCAAACAGGATTGCACCGTTCTCTTCCTTGCTTTGAGGGGAAATATATTCCAGCCGGGCCTTGAATACCCTATCCTTGATTGCGCCTATGGTGACATTGAGTTCCATACCGGCATTAAGGCTGCCGACCTCGGTCTCATCGATATTTCCGACAAAGAGCATATCACTCATATCGGCGATTGTGGCAATCGTTGTACCTGCATTGAAGGTGTTGGCCTGAATTACGGAGTTGCCGACCTTGATGGGCACTGAAAGTATCGTGCCTGTGACGGTGGATTTTATGTTGGTGTTGCTGTATGAAGCATACTTTTCCGTTACGCCGTTCTTTACGATATCCAGATTGTTCTTTGCAGAATTCAGGTTTTTCTGCGCATTGAGATAACTGTTCTCGCTTTTCTGGTATTCCTCAAGGGTTACCACACCTTCATCATACAGTTTCTTCACGCGTTCGAAATCCTTTGTGGCGAGTTCCAGCGTGAGTGTGGCATTCTCCACCTGCGATTCCGCACTGTTCAGCGAAGATACGTCGGGAATGACCTTGATTCTGGCTATGATCTCATTTTCCTTCACCTTGTCTCCGGCGTCCTTGAGGAGTTCGGAAACTATGCCGGACAACTGGGGTACGATGCTGATTTCATCCCTGGGGTTCACCTTGCCGGTTGCAACGGTTTTCTTCGTGATGGTCAGCGTATCCACCTTGACCAGATCGAACTGTTCGATTTCCGGCCTGGATTTTTTCCAAAGGTAAACGAATGTCCACAGCACGGCCAGTCCGAGCAGGACGAATAAAGTGATTTTCAGTGCCTTTTTCATATAGTACAAATTTTTATTATTCTTCTCTTATTGCATCTATTGCCTTGATTCTCAAGGCTCTCCTGGCAGGCAGGAGGCCTGCTGCCAAACCTATCAGTATGATTACCACCAGGGCGGAAACAGCTGTGCTGAAATCCAGCATCGGGTTGACCATCGTCAATGCGTTTTCTCCTACGCCAAGTTTGAAGTTGTCCCCGAGCATAGCCATGAAGGCCACGCCCGTAACCAGACCTGAAATGCCTGCCGCCACTGTGATTATGAGACTTTCGCAAATTATCTGTGACACAATGCTTGAAGGTTTTGCCCCTATGGCGCGACGCACACCTATCTCGTTGGTCCTTTCCTTGACGGTTATCATTACGATGTTGCTGACACCGACAGCTCCTGAAAGCAGTGTTCCGAGGCCTACAATCCAGATGAGCAGGCTTATCCCGAGTCCAAGGGCCTTGAACACCTGGAGAATCTGGTCGAGATTCATGCAGTCCAGGGCCGCGGTGTCGTCGGGGGATATCATATGGCGGCTCTTGAGTATGGATCCGACCTGCCCCTCTATGGATTTGATGGGAACGTCTTCCCTTGCCCTTATCATAAGGATACCAAGGTTTGTACCCATATTGTACAGGCGCTGTACCAGAGTGTAGGGCATCGTTATCGTCTCGTCCTCGCGTGAACCCAGGTTGAAGTTGTCCGTTTTCTGGACGCTCACACCTATTACCTGATAACTTATTCCTCCTATGCGTATGTATTCTCCCAGCGGCGTTTTGCCGTAAAATATCTCATCGACTATCTTCTGCCCCAGGACAACCACTTTCCTGCATTCGGCCACGTCCATATCATTGATGAAACGGCCGGCAGTGACGTTGACGGGAAAGGTTTTGGTATATTCGCCGGAGACGCCCCTTATCCGGTAGCTTCCGGACTTGTCTCCGTTAGCGACGTTTGCGGAGGAGCCCCATACGATGGGTGAGATGGTCTCTATCTCGGGAATTTTGGCCTGAAGTTCCAGCATATCCTCCACCTTAATATCCCAATAGCGTCCTTTCCTGAACCCTGCGAACGGGATGGATGTCTTTTGAGTGAAGACAAGAGTCATATTGGAGGGAATCTGCCCGATGGCACCTATTATATTCTCTTTGATGCCATTGCCTATGCTCAGCATCATAACCAGCATGAACACGCCCCAGAATACTCCGAATGCCGTAAGGAGTGTACGCCTGCGATTGCGGGTGAGACTTTGCCATACCTCGTGCAGACGGTCTGTGTCGAATATTTCCCTCAGTATGCTATTCATAGTGCAAGGCCTCTATAGGTTTTACTGCGACTGCCTTCTTGGCCGGGACATAGGCTGCTGCGAGCCCGGCGACTATCAGTACCGCCATTGCTCCCAAGGCAATCCAGATGCTTATTTCGGGATTAATGAAAGCACTTGGGGATGTTTCAGCGACATCAGGTGACGGGGTGGGGAACAACTTCGCCAGCCCTTCGATTATCAACATGCCGGCCAGCAGTCCGAAATACCCGAACGAAGCGGTGATAACGAGTGATTCCGAAAGAATCAGCCTGATTATGTTTCCGGGACGGGCTCCGAGGGATTTTCGTATGCCGAATTCCTTGGTCCTTTCCTTGACCGTCACAAGCATTATGTTGCTGATACCCACGACTCCGGCTATGAGGGTTCCCAGTCCGATGAGCCACAGGAACATCGATATGCCGTTGAATATGTTCATAGTCTGCATATAGTCGGACATGCTGTTCCATATCCATACCGCCGAGGTGTCTTCGGAATCGAACTGGAGTTTTTCGCCCAGTTTCTCCCTCAGAGTCTTCTCGAACTTGTTGCAGGCATTCACGCTGTTTATGCCGTTGATTTCGATGGTAAGACTGCTGTATCCGTAGTCAGTGGGGTAAATCATATCAAGAGTTGACAACGGTATGAAATCGTTGGGGCTTTGGCTGTCATTGCTGTCCGTGAATACGCCTACAACCTTGTAGGGCACGTTGTTTATGTTGACGTACCGGCCTATGACTTCCTTATCCTTGAACAGATTGCGGACGTTCTTCTGATGCATCAGTATAACCTTGCGCTTCTGGGCCATATCCATAGAATTAAGCAGACGTCCCTCGACGATGTCCATCTTCATAAGCTTGAACCTGTCTGGCGTGACGCCGGTGAGCCCGCTCTGGACATATTCGGCTCCGTAGGTTTTCGTCGTGTTGTAAACCTGTCTCGTAGGGGCTACGATGCCGACCTCCGGCAATTCCTTTATTATGGAGACGGCCTTATCGTTGAGTTCGATGTACCTGCCGGTCTTGAGACCTTCGTAAGGCTTTGTAGTACGGCCGGGCCACATCGTCAGTATGTTCTTGGCCCTGTCCTCGAAGTTGAGCGTGACGGCGTTCTTCAGGCCGTTTCCGCAACCGAGAAGCAGAATCAGCATAAACACACCCCAGGCCATCGAGAAGCCTGTGAGGAAGGTGCGCAGCTTGTTCTTTCCCAAGGACGAGAATATGTCGTACAGAATGTCCAGCATCAGAACTCGGTATTGTCGTATTCGCTGTCTATGACTCCATCCTTGATATGGATGGTCTTGTCGGTGAAAGCCGCCATCTCAGGCGCGTGAGTCACCATTATCACGGTTATGCCTTCCTCGCGGTTCACGCGCTGGAGTATGTTCATCACTTCTATTGATGTCTTGGAATCCAGGGCTCCGGTGGGCTCGTCGGCCAGGATGACCTTGGGCTTCGTTGCGAGGGCGCGGGCTATGGCCACGCGCTGCTTCTGACCTCCGGACATTTCAGAGGGGAGATGCGTGGCCCAGTCCTTCATCCCCATCTTGTCCAGATATTCCAGGGCTGTCTGATTGCGCTGACGCCGTCCCACACCCTGATAATAGAGGGGGAGAGCGACGTTTTCGAGCGCATTTTTGTAATTGATGAGGTTGAAAGACTGAAATACGAAGCCTATCATCCTGTTTCTGTATTCGGCCGCTTTGACCTCGCTGAGATTCTTTATAAGTACGTTGTCCAGATAGTATGAACCTTCATCATAAGTGTCCAGCAGCCCGAGAATGTTGAGTAGGGTGGATTTCCCTGATCCGGATGCTCCCATTATGGAGAGGAATTCTCCGTCCTCTATGTTGAGGTTTATACCCTTGAGAACGTGCAGGGAAGTGCCTCCGGTATAGGTTTTGTGTATATTTTCCAGTCGTATCATGCTGCAAAGGTATAAATTAATTTAGTACCTTGCAATACAAAGTACTAAATTTTTGAAAATTCCGTCTTCAGAAGTTTGTTGACCAGCAGGAAGAGAAGGAAAGCACAGCTCAGATAAACAATTCCGTAGAGAGTTTTGTTGTCAATGGCTTGAAAGATGTATTCGTGGTCTTCGCAGCCGGGAATCCGGGAAAGAAGTACGCTGAAGGCGTTGTTGGCGCAGTGCATGAGCATAGTGAGCTTAAGGCTGCCGGTCTTGTAATACACCAGGCCGAAAAGACATCCGAGAATGAAGGCGGGAAGAGCCTGCCAGGGATTCAGGTGGATGACGGCGAAGAATGCGGCGGAAATTACGATTGCTGCGGCGGGGGAGTACTTCTGCAGCATGCCCCTGAGCACGATACCTCTGCACAGCCATTCCTCGAAGAAAGGCGCAAATACAGCCGTGGCAAGCAGGCTGACCCACAGAGGCCCATTAGTGAGCATTTCCATCAATTTTACGATATAATCCGGCATTTTTGGGAGAAGCATTGTGACGGGCTCGCACACTACGGCGCACGCTATTGTTCCCACAGCAACCATTATTGCCAGCCACAGACCTCCCACCGGAGCGAAACGCCCGTTGTCAAGAGCTACGCCATTGTTGTCGAAAAGGTTGTTGGAATGGCTCTTGGATGCAGCGTATATCATTGCGGGTATGAACTGCAGCGGATATGAAATGAGAAGTGAATACTCGTTCATTGTGCCGGACTTGAATATCAGAGACAGAACCATCACTACCAGCGAACCGATGCAGGAGCCGGCGAGCATCAGCAGCGCGAGTATTATCATCCCTTTCCATTGGGGCAGGTAACAGCTGTAAGCTGAAAACAGATCGAATGATCTTGTGTGTTTGCGTGTCATATTTATTTGCTTTTTAGATATTTGCCTGTATGTTTGCTTGCTGGCATCTCTTCAGGTGGGCCTGCATACACGATTTCCCCTCCCTCGCTGCCTGCGTCCGGTCCCAGCTCGATAACCCAGTCTGCCGAGCGGACTACATCCAAATTGTGTTCCACAACCACGACGCTGTGGCCCTTTTCCAACAATTTGTCGAAACATTTCAAAAGGGCTTCCACGTCCTTGAAGTGCAGGCCGGTGGTGGGTTCGTCGAAAATGAACATTATGCGCTTGCTTTTCCTGTCCGAACTCATCGACAGGAAGTAGGCCAGCTTTATTCTCTGGCTCTCGCCTCCGGACAACGTGCTGCTGCTCTGGCCCAGCTTGATATATCCCAGTCCGACATCCCTTATATATTGCAGCTGCCTTGCTATGGAAAGGGCCGTGGCGTTCGTCTTGTCCCCGTTGAAGAAATCGAAAGCCTGGTCGACGCTCATGTTCAGTATGTCATCCACGTTTTTCTCCCTGTACCTGACCTGGAGTATATCGCTCTTGAACCTTTTTCCTCCGCAGGCCTCGCACACCATAGTCACGTCACTCATAAACTGCATCGGAATCCTGATGAAACCGTCGCCTTGACATTCCGGACACCTGCCTCCTTCCTGGTTGAAGGAGAAGAACGAAGGTGTGTAGCCGCTGATTTTCGCGTATTGCTGCGCGGAGAGCAGCTTTCGAATGTCGTCATAAATCTTGAGGTAGGTGACGGCATTGCTGCGGCTGCTGCGGCCTATGGGATTCTGGTCCACGTATTCCACCTGGCCTATTCTGTCGATGTTTCCTCCGAGCCCCCGGTGTGTTCCCGGTGCAACGCCCCCTTTCTCGAAATGCCGGCACAGGGCAGGGTAGAGTATGTCTCCGACCAGAGTGGACTTGCCTGAACCGGAAACGCCCGTTACAGCTGTCAGACATCCCAGAGGAATGTCCACGTCGATATCCTTGAGATTGTGCTCCTGGGCCCCTTTGACGCTTATATGATATATGGGAGAAATCTTTTTTCTGGAATAGCGTTCTTTCTGCCCTGATAGATACTGCAGGGTCAGACTTGTCCGGGCTCCGGCATCGGCTTTTGTTCCGGAATTGGCTTTTGTTCCGGCCTCGGCGACCTTGCCCTGGAAGACTACTTCGCCTCCGTTTACTCCTGCTCCGGGCCCCAGGTCGATGATTCTGTCCGCCGCGCGCATTATCTCTTCTTCGTGCTCCACGACAACCACGGTATTGCCTATATCGCGCAGATGCTTGAGCACTGAAATCAGCCTTTCCGTATCGCGTGAATGCAGACCTATGCTCGGCTCGTCGAGAATGTACATAGAACCCACAAGACAGCCTCCGAGGGCGGTCACCAGATTGATTCTCTGGCTCTCGCCTCCGCTGAGGGTGTTGGACGCCCTGTCCAGCGTAAGGTACTGCAGTCCCACGTCGCGAAGACATTTGAGCCTGGACAGCACCTCCTCTATGGCTTTGCCGGCCACGGACCTTTCGTAATTGTTCAACTCCAGATTTTTCAAGAAATCTTCCGCCTGAAGTACGGTCATTCCCAACACCTCGCGTATGTTTTTGCCTCCGATGCGTATCCACATCGCTTCCTTGCGCAGACGGCTGCCCCCGCATTCGTGGCAAACCGTCCTTCCGCTGAAACGTGCGAGCATATATTTGTACTGTATCTTGTATTTCTGTGTCTCCACCCAGCGGAAGAACTCATCGAGGCCCACTATACCGTCGGCCTCATTTTCCGCCTTAACGCCCTTCCAGACTATCTCTTTCTCCTTATCTGTCAACTTACAGTACGGTTTGAACACGTCAAGCCCGTAACGCATTCCGTTGCGGCACATCAAGTCCTTGAACCAGCCCATCTTGTCGCCCCTGTACGGCGCGATTGCGCCGTCATAAATGCTTACGCTCTTGTCCGGGATGACGAGGTCTTCGCTTATTCCGTCAATCTTGCCAAGGCCTCCGCAGACCGGACAGGCTCCGATAGGGGAGTTGAAGCTGAAAAGGTATTCATCCGGCTGTTTGAAAACGATACCGTCCGCTTCCAACCTGTTGCAGAACCACTCCGTGCAGCTGCCGTCCCATACGGCCATATCGCCATTTCCGCGGTCGAAGGCGTCCTGCACTGATGACCACAGCCTGGTCTTGAGCTCTTCATCTTCCCGTTTGCCGCTGAGCTTCAACCTGTCCACGAGAAGGGTGAGGTCGTCCTCGGCCTTGTCCGTGTCCTGCATCACCTCTTCTATGCGCAGCGTCCTGCCTGAAGAAGGGGAGAACATTCTGGTGTAGCCCTGTTCCTTCAGCGAGAGCATCAGTTCCACTTTGTCATCCCTGTCCTTCCACCCGAGTCCTGCCAGTATATATGCCATGTCGGACTCGGACTCCAATATATGGCGCACGACGCTCTGGTTGTTGTCTATGTGCACTTCCTGCCCTGTGACGGGGGAGTATATGCGGCCTATCCTGGCGAAAATCAGGCGGATATAATCGTAGATTTCCGTGGTTGTGGCAACCGTGGAACGGGGATTGCGGACGTTGACTTTCTGCTCTATGGCGATTGCCGGGGGAATCCCCTCGATGGAATCCACGTCAGGCTTGCTCATCCTGCCGAGGAACTGGCGCGCGTAGGAACTGAGACTTTCGGCGTATCTTCGTTGTCCTTCTGCGTAGAGGGTGTCGAAGGCAAGGGAACTCTTACCGCTACCGCTGAGACCGGTAATGACGACAAATTCGCCACGGGGAATCTCCAGGTTGATGTTTTTAAGGTTATTGACCCTGGCACCCTTTATTACTATTCCGTCGTTTTTCATCTCAGTTTGGACAAACACACAAATTTAGGCAATTTTTCAAAAATTGTTTGCAAATATTCAAAAACTGCGTATATTTGCAATCCCAAACGGGAAATGGTGCGGTAGTTCAGTTTGGTTAGAATGCCGGCCTGTCACGCCGGAGGTCGCGAGTTCGAGCCTCGTCCGCACCGCTCTATAATGCCTCTCAGATATCTGAGGGGCATTTCTCATTTAAAAAGTTGATACTGAGTTGATACTGAACTTTGTTGTCTGATACTGAAATGGCCGCAAACTCCATCCGGAGCCCGCGGCCTTACGATTTATTAACGGTGTCTGTTTTTCAACGTTTCCGTCGCTGCAAAGGTAGCAAAAATACTTGTTTCCCGAAATCCCTTCGTATCTTTACCTCCGGAATCCGGTGAGCTGCCAGGCGTAAAACCAGCAGCATAATGACAATTCTTCTTGACCCCGGCCACGGCTCCGACACTCCCGGCAAACGCAGTCCGGACGGTCGCTTCCGCGAATACGCATTCAACCGCGACATCGCCGCCCGCGTGGCATCAAAACTCACCTCCCTCGGCCTTAACACCGAAATCATCGTTCCCGAACTCACCGACGTTCCGCTCAAAGAGCGCGTAAGCCGCATAAACGCTCGCTGTGCCGCACTTGGCGCCGGAAATGCAATCTGCATCAGCATCCACGCCAACGCCGCCGGAAACGGCTCAAAATGGATGAACGCACGCGGATGGAGCTGCTACACTTCCAAAGGCGACACCGCTGCCGATGCGCTGGCCACCTGCCTCTGCAAAGCTGCCGCCAAATATTTCAAAGACCTCAGGATCCGCACCGACTTCTCCGACGGAGACCCCGACTTCGAAGAATCGTTCTACATCCTCCGCCACACCACCTGCCCTGCAGTACTCGTCGAAAACTTCTTCTACGACAATCCGGATGACCTCAGGTTCCTGGAGTCGGAGGAAGGAAAGGAACGAATTACGAAGGTTATTGTGGAAGGGATAAGAGATTACCTTTCTACGCCTCCTCGTAATAATACGAATAATCAATGCCCTTCATAAACATTTCCCTGTCATCTACCTTGTCTGTCAGCGCGTCCTTCATAAGCTTCTTGATCAACGAACTGTCCGCCACACTCTTCTCCATAGCGGAGAGATAGGCATACTTGTCAATACGACTCCAGTCCACGCACCGCCCAAGTCTCTTCTTCAGAATCAGATCCAGCCAGATTCGCGTAGTGCGGCCGTTTCCTTCCCGGAAAGGATGCGCCACGTTCATCTCCACATATTTGTCAGCGATCTCATCGAAAGAACATTCCGGCATCAGCTCTATATTGTGCAGCGTCTGAGCGAGGAATGCCGCAGGCGCAAACGTGAAACCTCCCTTGGAAATGTTGACGGAGCGGATCTGCCCGGCGAAATCATACAGCCCTCCGAACAGATATGCGTGAATCTGCTGCAGGCCCTTCACCGTCCCCACTTCGATGCTCTCAAGCAGAGAACTCTCAAACAGCGCATATGCCTTTGCCTTGCTCTTGCCGTCGATGGTATCTTCACCGTAGGTAAACCACTCGATGAACCTCGAAGCCTTGTTGTTCGGCATACTCTTGGCCAATTCCACCACCCCGGCGGCATCCAAAACATCCGCCAGCCTCAACTTCCCGTCCGGAGCATGCAGTTTCAATTGGTTAGTGCCGCTAACCACTTCATTGCCTTCCTTCTTCAACTTGGTCTTCAGATACTTCCAATAGTTGCGGTTCCTGGAATAATCATCCTGCCCGTTCAGCACGCCGATGATATCTAGCACACTGTACCACCACTTGGAATTCTCCTCATCCCAGATGGCCCTGACCTCGCGGTCATTGAAGAAACGGATTGAAATTTTGATCATATATATTTACAGGCATTCAATGTCCCACATCGTATTATGTGATTTTGTCAATTTTTGACAGTTGAGTAAAAACCTGAATTTCGTGAAATACAGCTGTCTGAAATATTCAGGCCTGTGGAAAGTCTCATACTCTTTAACTGAACATCTTTCCGTCTTTTGGCTGGGGCTTCTTCATCCGATATGATTTGTGTACTTCATCGGAACTCCTGCCCATCAGACACCATTTCGGCATACTATTCTGGTATGCGGTTACAGCCTGCAGAAAATCATTCACTTCATCAACAGAGTTGAACATTCCATCGCACATCTGCACAATATCAGTTAACACATTCATTTTCGACTCCTGCCCGAACCTCCAAAAAGCATATTTCATATAGTCGGCCATATCCTCAGTGATTCCAAGCTTTGCAAGCACCCGTGAAACGCCCCTCCCTTCCGGAGTATTCTCCCCGACAAAAGGCAAATCTTTCTCCGAACCAGCATCGTATATTTCCTGCCAGGTGAATTTCTTATAATTCTCCAGAAATTCGTCCCGTTCCTGTCGCTCCTGCCAGACATCCTCGGGATGATCAGCAGTTGGGTTGAAAACATACAATTGGCCTCCGATGGATATTGTATAGAAATCCATAAGCAGGGATTCGTGCAGGAATGCGAACGGATTCCGCTGGCGGTCAAACTCCTCGTCTTCTACAAACTTCGCAGACGCTACAATACTCTCATATGCCATAGGATAAGGAACAATCCCATATAGGTTGGTAAGTCCCATCAGATAACGCTCGTACGTGGCATAATTCATACAGCACATTGCAGCTTCCGCATTCGGAAGTCCGCGTTTCAGGGCGTCATGCATTTCATCTGTAGTACGGTATAGAAGATCACCGGACTTGCTCTGCTCCCCGACAATGAATCCCATCATCTCAAGAATGGTAGCATAGCCCTGACGCCCCGCATTAGCCTTTGCTCCTTTTGGCAAGGAGGCCAATTGATGCATTATCCGCACCTCTCGTCTTGGGAATCGGCGTATCCAGAATTTTCCCTCAAATCGGATGTAGTGGGCAAGTTGCTTTGCCATCTCAGCCTTGTTCAAATTGGATTTAACATCAGCGTCAAGAAGCTTACGCAGCTCGTTGACTTCTGCCTTTGTCCTGGACATAAGGTTATCCAGAATGGTTTCTTTGCGGTTGAATGCCATATTACAGTTTCGACAGGTTTTTGTATAGATAATCTTTTACGTAAGCAACAAACTCCGGAGAATCAATGATCTTTATCTGATCCGCCAGCCCCACATAGAATCTGCAGGCTCCGGCATAATTGCAGATATCGGCATCCAGGATCCAGAAGTTTCCCTTGCGCTTTAGCTGCTTCTGCGCCAGCGGATACTCCTCCAGCAGCAGGTTCTTGGCCATCACGGTCATCTGCCATTTCAGGTGGCCGGTATAGTTGCCGGTCATACGGAACACGTCCATTCCCTGTTTGTGGTGAGATTTCTCATCCGTCCACGGCTCATCCAGCACCTCAACCTCGCCGATGCGCTGAATCTTGAAAATTTTGTTCTGCCTGTCCCCAAGGTCGTAGGCGCACACATCGATGTAATCAGTAGTGAATCCGTAAGGCTCCACGTACCTGTCGCGGATGGTATGCGAGTTGCCGGACTCATAGCCCTTCAGCAGCACCTTCTTCTTCTCTCGGGCGGCCTGGGTGAGGCTCGCAACGGCAGCGGCATTGCTCCGGCGGTCAACATAATCGACAATGGATGTCGCATCGCATATCACGGCCAGCTTGTCCTTGATGCCCTTCTTGAGGGCATTCGTCGGCACCAGGGCGTCAAGCAGCGAGTTGATGAGGTAGGACTCCTCCTCGGAGAAATACATCAGCTTATCGAACTCCGGCGCGCCTTTAGGCATCTTCTCCAGCTTATAGGTGTTGGCCCAGATTTTCGTCACAGTGAAGCCGGCGTTCTTGAAGGTGTCGATATAGCGGTAGATGGTCCTGTCGGACATCTCAAGCTTCTCCGAGAGTTCCTCAACTGAATAGTTGATGTTGCCTGACATCATCTTCATCAGGCGCAGCATACGTTCTATCTTCGGTTGGTCCATAATGCGTCAAATTTGTTTTAAGATGCCAAAATTGCACTTTAAAGAATTATAAAGTGCAAAATTTGCACTTTGAACTTAATAAGTCCGTATTACTCAATTGGTTCTAAATATCTTACATTTCGGCCATTAGCCTTCGCATATTCGATTTCGCTCCTGGTGCTGCTGCCGATGTAGCCGCCCACATTGATGACGAATATT
>JAZLKN010000055.1:0-2240 GCA_045597605.1 Candidatus Cryptobacteroides sp.
TGATTCAAACGGACGCAGAATACAATAATTTGAGAAAGCCATGAACAATGATAATCAGTCACAGATGACACCCGCCGAGCTGTACCGTCATCTGAAGAACGAGAAATACCGCAAGAGACCTTTTGAGACGACATCCCTCGGAGGGGGGATGTCCGTTGTCAACGAAGTGATAGACCAGTACTGGAAGCCCCGTTTCCTTCTTGACAATGAGAATGGCACAGCCGTTGAGTTTATGGGCAGGAACGAGACACTTCTAACTGTCACCAGCGATGACATTGACTGGGTGTCGCTTGAAACCGGAGTGTCTGCCAGTGCAATGAGCCGTGCCAAGGCTCTTGACTTCCATTATCCGTCATTCATCTACGCTTTCAAGAACGGAGTGGCCGAGGTGGTATGGCAGCTGGCTCCTGATGGAATGTACTATATGGACGAAGATGGCTTCGGAATGGAACCTGATGAAGCTGAAAACATATACGGGTTCATCGACAGACAAGGCCGTGTTATAGTGAAATTCCGCTATGTCGGCGATAACGAGCTGATTGCCGGAATGAGAGCAGAGGCTGAACGCATCGTAAACTCCCGAATCTCAAAGTAACGGTATCACCCGTCACCATTCTTCAATAGAGAGAACAGCCCGCCGAAAGACCAATAATGCGTTTCGTGCAGGGCATTGCTGTGAGTTACAATATTTTTATATAAGTTTGCAGGACACAGGTTGTTGTAACCTCTCAAAAGCCTTGGGATATGAAGATAAATAAGATTGAAATAACGAATTTCAAAGGTTTTCAGCACGAGTCCATCCAATTCCACGGAAACCTTACCGTTGTCATCGGAAACAATACGGCAGGAAAGACTACGCTTCTGCACGCCGTTCAGGTTGGTCTCGGGGCGTATCTTCAATCTCTTACAGATTTGCCCGGCGGCAAACCTTATCGCAAGAACTTTGTCGAGTCGGACCGCTTCTTGAAGTATAACCCCAACCTGAAGGATTATCTCCCGAATCCGGATCTGCCGAGAATCGATATTGACGCAGAGTTTACAACCACCTCCAGAATTCCAGGCGATGGCTTTCTGTTCACTCCAGAGCCCGTTTCGTGGTATAGGGAATTTACCAAAAGCGGAAGCACGATACACAACCAGGAATGTGCCGGTCAGTTGATTGCTATAGTCCGGGAAATGGAAGCAAAGCATAAAGATGAGAATGAAGGAGCAGTATATCCTTTAGTGCTCTCTTTCGGCACGAACCGTATTGATGCTCAGTTCCGAACGGCAAAGAAAACCAAAGAACGCCAGCAGCGAATAGAAGTTGCATACAAGGCATCCCTTGATGATGAGAAAGTCGATTTTGCCGGGGCTCTGGATTGGCTTCGCAGATACGAGAAGAATGTTCGGGATGGAAAGGAGTTTGAAGGAACAAAGGATGCCTATCTGGAGGCATTGACTATCGCAATTCCCTCTCTCAGCGAGATAGAGATAGACAATGATGAGATAGAGGCAGTAGTTACTGTGGACGGCAAGGAACCGAGCCGCCATCACTATTCGTATATGAGCGATGGCCTGAAATCTATGATAAACATCGTGTCGGAGATTGCCTACAGGTGCATAGAACTTAATGGATTCCTCGGTAAGGATGCCATCAGGCAGACTCCTGGTGTCGTCCTGATCGACGAGGTGGATTTGTATCTGCATCCACGCTGGCAGCAGCATATCCTGCAGGATTTGTGCAAAGCATTTCCGAAAATACAGTTCATAGTATCGACTCACTCCCCATTCATCGTCCAGAGCTTGGATGCTGACCAACTCATCAGTTTTGATGAAGGAACCGACATAAGCGGTCAGCCATACAGAGAAGGACTGGAAGACATTTCTTCCACAAGGATGGGCATGAAACAGGATATTCGCAGCAAGCTGTACAACAGAATGCTGAAGGCCGCATCAGACTACTTCGAAGCGCTTGATGCCAAGAATGAGAATGCTGATGCACTGCTGGAGGAACTTCGTAAACTGGAAGCCGAGTTCAGCGCGGATCCCGCATATCTTGCTTTGATTCGAAACGAGTACAAGTCAAAAACCACCAGGAAATGAGACCGGTCAACAAGAAAAATCCGGGGGACGTAATTGAGTATTCCGATTCTCAAGGACTGATAGTAAAACACACCGTTCAAGCGGAATATGCAAAATACGGCGATGCGAAGCAGCCTCTGGTCGCTAATCTTGGCAGGTATTGTTCATATTGCGAA
>JAZLKN010000056.1:0-15657 GCA_045597605.1 Candidatus Cryptobacteroides sp.
CTCATTGAGGAAGCATTCAAGGATGCAATAGAATCAAGCCGCATCCCTGACGCGGAATTCCTTGTCAATCTGGTCAGATAAACAGCAGGCAGCCGAATCCCACAACCAGCGCAACTGCAACATTGATGAGCTTGGCGCTTACAAAACTCCTCTTTGATTCCGCGATAAGAGGCAGACAGGCGTGACCGTCCTGGCTGATGCAGCTGGCCAGAAGTACAGGCAGAGGCACAATGCCGGAGGCATAGAGGGTCACGAACAGCAGATGCGGCCCGGATTCCGGAATGATGCCAATCGCTGTGGCCAGCAAAATCATAAGCGCTGTATTTTCGCTTATCCAGCCGCTGATGTCGAAGAAGTTCAGAAGTATTCCCACTACCACCAGTACACCGAAAGTCCACGCGAAAATCGTAGGCAGGTGTTTGACCACGACGTGATGCCACAGGTGTTCGTCCACAAAATGGTCAGACCCGCAAACCAGCAGAACCAGCACCAGAATGCTCAGAACAGCGAACATTACGTTCATCCACTCTTCGCTGAGAAGGTTGATTCCTCCGACGAATTCTTCGTGCACTTCCACCTCTCCGTGTTCGTGCTCCAGATGACCCGTCACCAGTGCGCCCAGAAATACGAGTATTCCTGCGAACATCACAACCCTTTTCCATCCGAAATGACGTTTCTTTTTGACCTGCACACTCTCGTCCTCCGAATGTACGCAATAGTCATCGGTACATCTCATGCTGTCCTTCTTTTTGAAGACAAGGTCGGTGAGGAGGCCTGCGGCTATCGCTATTCCGAACAGAAGGACGAATATCCATAGGGCATCTCCGGGTATCGTTGCCAACATTACGAAAGCCTCGTCACCGGCGGAGGCTATCATCATTGCCACGAGGGCTCCGAACGACAGTAGCTTGTGGGTGTACAGCGATACCGTGGCGAAACCGCCGAGACAACCGGGAATCACTCCCAGAAGGGCTCCTACGAGCACTCTACCCACGCGGCTCTGCCCCATTGAAGAGAAGAAGCGTCCTTTGGATTCAATATTCAGGGACTCGATCATCATCATCATTATCGTGACGAGCCCCGTTATCAGTATGGCATTACGGAGGGCATCCTCCAGCAGGTGCAGTATCATTCTCTATTCGGTTTTGATGCTGTTCTCCAGTTCTGCGGCATATCTGTCCCGCAGAATGGCCAGCGAATCCATATTTTCAGTCTTGAGCGGCTCGGACGGCGGTGAGATCATCTTCAACGGGTCTATGGGCCTATTGTCTTTCCATACCCTGAAGTCAAGGTGAGGACCTGTGCTGTGACCTGTTGAGCCTACGTATCCTATCAACTGTCCCTGCCTTACACGGCTGCCGGACCTGATACCCTTCGCAAACCCGGCCAGGTGCATATAGGAAGTCTCGTAGCCGTTCATGTGCTTGATTTTTATTCGGTTGCCTCCTCCGGTGGGATCCCATCCGCACAAAGTCACCGTCCCGTCACCGATGGAGTGGACCGGAGTCCCTTTCGAGGCGGCGTAGTCAACGGCGGTATGGGCTCTGACCTTGCCTGTTATCGGGTGTTTGCGATGATAAGTGAAGCGGCTGCTTATGCGGTTGAACTTGAGGGGAGCCTTGAGGAAGGCCTTTTTCATACTTTCCCCTTTCTCGTTCCAGTAAACGTTACCCCCGTCCTTCTGGTCGTAGCGTATTGCGGTAGCGTGATAGTTTCCGCTGTCGTAGATGCAGTAGTCGACCTTCGATATTTCCACAGGTTCGCCGTCGCACATCGTCTGGTCATATATCGCCCTGAACCTGTCTCCTTTCTGCAGGCCGAAAAAGTTCACGGTCCATGCATAGATGTCTGCCAGTTCCACGATAAGCAGGGGAGAAGACCCGGCAGCAAGCATATCGTTCCATAGAGATGACTGAATGGTGACGTCCACAAGCTTACGCTCTGTAACGGTCGGCTTGTTATAGACCCATACTGACAGAGAATCGTTGCATCGGAATACGGTGCTGCGGGTTTTGCTGTTGCAGTATACGACGTATTCCAGATAATCTTTGCTGTAATATGCGTGGACTTCGTTGCCGGCTATCATCTTTCTGGGGTCGAATGTACCCTTGGAGCATTCAAGCAGGCGATATGCATCATTCCCGCTCATTCCCAGACGTATCAGCATTGATGTGAAAACTTCACCCGAGAGAACTTTGCTGTCTTTTCTCGTGAAAGCGGGTTCGCCGCATTCACGGTACTCTTCCACAAACAGGCTGTCCTTCTCCCGTTCGATTCTCATGCTGCGGGTGAACTTCCATCCTCTGTCCACTGCCGACAGATTCCACCAGTCGCCATCCCTGTACAGGCTGTCAATGCGGCATTCATCGGAAATGCCTTCGGCGTATCCGCTCCTGAAGGCGGGGTCACAGTTCTCGAATCCGAGTTGTATAAATTGTCTGACATCCTTGTCGGAAGGACCGCAGGATACTACAGTCCAGACTAAGAGACATAATGCGGCAGAATATCCAGATTTCATCCGTCACTTTTATTTATCGTGTTTCTAGCCCAGGAAACTGAGCAATATTCCGGCAGCTACGGCACTTCCTATAACGCCGGCTACGTTCGGGGCCATCGCGTTCATCAGCAGGTGGTTCTTCGGATCGAACTCCCTGCCAACGATTTCCGAAACGCGCGCGCTGTCAGGCACGGCAGATACACCGGCATTCCCGATGAGCGGGTTGATTTTCCTGCCGGGCTTCAGGAAAAGATTCCATACCTTCACGAACAGGACACCGAAGAAGGTGGCAATGACGAAGGAAAGGAAACCAAGCCCGAAAATCATTGCGGATTTTCCGGTCAGGAACTTGTCCGCCTGTGTGCTGCATCCGACTGTGAGCCCTATCAGAATGGTTACTACATCTATCATAGGCCCTCTGGCAGTTTCGGCGAGACGGCGGGTCACTCCGCTTTCTTTCAGCAGGTTGCCGAAGAACAGCATCCCGAGCAGGGGCAGGCCGGAAGGTACTATCAGTGCGGTCAGCAGAATGCCCACGATGGGGAATATGATTTTTTCCTTCTGGGAGACGGGCCTCGGTGCGGGCATCTTGATGAGCCTTTCCTCCTTCGTGGTGAGCAGAAGCATTATGGGCCTCTGTATAACGGGGACCAGAGCCATATACGAATAAGCCGAAACAGCGATGGCTCCTAGCAGGTCAGGTGCGAGTTTGGAGCTCAGGAATATGGCTGTAGGACCGTCGGCTCCGCCTATGATGCCTATTGCACCGGCCTCGTTGGGCGCGAAACCCAAAGCCATTGCCAACAGGTATGCGCCGAATATGCCCATTTGGGCGGCGGCACCTATCAGCATCAGTCTCGGCTGGGAAATCAGTGCGCTGAAATCCGTCATCGCTCCAATGCCCAGGAATATGAGAGGGGGATACCAGCCCTGCCTTACTCCCTGATACAGGATATTGAGAACCGAGCCCTCCTCATATATGCCTACGTTGAGGCCTTCCAACATGGGAATGTTTCCTATTATCATTCCGAAGCCTATGGGTATAAGCAGTAGGGGTTCCCATTCTTTCTTGACGGCAAGATAGATGAAGACCAGTCCGAAGCCAATCATCATCAGATGCTGCCAGGTGAAATTCGGGAACGAGGTATAGGCCCAGAACTGACGCAGACTGTCCAGTATAGTTTCCATCCGCCCGAGTTTATGCTATTGTTACGATTTTCGCTCCTTCCAGAACGGAATCCCCTTTCTGTACATGTATGGCCTGTACCGTTCCTGCGGTCTCGGCTTCGATTGTGTTCTCCATCTTCATCGCCTCCAGGGTTGCTACAGTTTGTCCGGCGGCCACTTTGTCACCGACATTCACGTTGATGCCTATGATGACTCCGGGCAGCGGGCTGACAATGTCCCTGCCGGCTGCTGTGGCGACGGGTGCGGGTGTTGCATTGGCGATGGGAGTTGCGGTGTCGGCATTGGCGGCGGGAGCCGCAGCAGGAGTCCTGACGGGGTTTGCAGGGGCCGCCGGCATAGAGCCTTTCTCTATTTCCACAATGTGCTCCTTGCCGTTTACGCTTACGCTTGCCTTTCCGTTCTCGTCTATTCCGCCTACGGTGACGTCGTAGGTATTGGCGTTGATTTTGATTTTATATTGTTTCATTTTTCAGTTGTTTATCTTCTGATGGTGATTATTCCGCTTTCAATATCATGCACTGCGTCTTGTTCGAGGTACAGGTGCAGGGCCGTTGCAATTGCCGCCTGTTCCTCGTCAGAGCAGCTTTCGCTGAGGTATCTGTCTATGGCAATGGCGATTGCTGCTGTCTGCTCATCATTTTCCCCGCCTTTGGATTTCCTCTTGTATTGGCCCGTGAAGGCTTTGCCTATAATCAGATAGGCCCTGTACAGCAGAAGCAGCGCGCAGAACACCACGCAGACGCTGACAAGAGTCAGGGTCCAGCCGTGAGGGTCGACGTCCAGCATATGTGCGGACTTCTGTGCGACGCGCTCAGCCGCGCCGAGTTGTTGCAGTATAATCATTACAGAGGCAGATTATCGTGTTTCTTTGCAGGTATGTCCTGCTTCTTGTTTTCCAATTGTACCAGAGCCCGGGCAATGCGGAAGCGTGTGTTCCGTGGCTCTATAACGTCTTCGATATAGCCGTAGGATGCCGCCTGGTAAGGGTTGCAGAACAATTCGTCATATTCTTTCATCTTTGCGTCCCTTTCCTCGCTTCGCTGCGTGGTGTCGCCGATGGCATTTAGATCCTTTGAGTAAAGTATTTCCACAGCTCCGGATGCTCCCATCACTGCGATGTTGGCGCTGGGCCACGCGTAGTTGATATCTCCGCGCAACTGTTTGCAGCTCATTACTATATGGGCACCGCCGTAACTCTTGCGCAGGGTTACGGTGACTTTGGGTACAGTGGCCTCACCGTATGCGTAAAGCAGTTTTGCACCGTTGGTGATGATGCCACCGTACTCCTGCTGCGTGCCGCAGAGGAATCCGGGTACGTCCACAAGGGTTACGAGAGGTATGTTGAACGCGTCGCAGAAACGCACGAAGCGCGCTGCCTTGCGGGATGCGTTTATGTCCAGCACACCGGCCAGCACCTTGGGCTGATTGGCCACGATGCCTACTGATTTGCCTCCTATGTGTGCGAACCCCACTATAATGTTTTTCGCCCAGCTCTTGTGCACCTCCAGGAAAATGCCGTCATCGACAATCTGGCCGATGACTCCGTACATATCGTATGCCTGGTTGGGGTTGTCGGGTATGATGTCATTAAGAGCATCAGAAACCCTGCCGACAGGGTCGGAAGTGGGTTTTTCGGGTGCCTTTTCCCTGAAATTCTGGGGTATGAATGAAAGCAGGTTGCGTATTGCTTCTATGCCTTCCTGTTCTGAGGCCGCGCTGAAATGGGCCACGCCTGATTTCGCCGCATGCACGGATGCTCCGCCGAGTTCTTCCTGGGTGACCGTTTCTCCTGTCACGCTCTTCACTACGGCGGGACCGGTAAGGAACATATAGGATGTGTTCTGAACCATAATGTTGAAGTCTGTCAGGGCGGGGGAGTACACCGCACCGCCGGCGCAGGGACCGAATATCCCGCTGATCTGGGGAATGACGCCGCTGCCCAGGATATTGCGCTCGAATATCTCGCCGAATCCGGCAAGGGAGCATATGCCTTCCTGGATTCTGGCCCCTCCGCTGTCATTGAGGCCTATGATGGGAGCTCCGTTCTCGCGCGCCATGTCCATTACCTTGCATATCTTCCGTGCGTGCGCTTCGCCGAGAGAACCTCCGCTGACGGTGAAGTCCTGGGCGTAAACGAACACCTGACGGCCGTTTATCGTACCCTGCCCCGTAACGACACCGTCGCCGTCGAACTTCGTCTTTTCCATCCCGAAGTTGGTGCAGCGGTGCTGCTCGAACATATCGTATTCTTCGAAACTGCCCTCGTCCAGAAGAAGGGCGAGACGCTCGCGGGCTGTCAGTTTGCCCTTTGAGTGCTGGGCCTCGATGCGTTTTTCGCCTCCGCCGAGTTTCGCTGCATCACGGCGCTCCACCAGAGCTTTGATTCCTTCAGTTTGTTTGCTCATATAACAAATGAATTCTATATTACGGCAAATATACTAAAAATATTGTTAACTTTGCCGCTTGTGTACGATATACTCCTATATATGATGCTTGCCCTGGCGGCGGCTGTCTTCGTTGCACTGTTCTTCTTCAAGGCGGGCTACGGCTATCTTGGCGGCGGCAAATGGGGCCTCTGCATAGGCAACAGGATTGCCTGGATACTTATGGAAACCCCCGCCTTCCTGATGATGGGCTTGCTTGCCGTCCGCTATTTCGCATGCGGAGGCGGCAGAAGCGGAAGTCCGGCTGTCGTGGGAATTGTGGCCGGTATGTACCTGTTGCACTACTTCCAGCGTTCGTTCATATTCCCCGCCCTTATGCGCGGCAGGGGGCGTATGCCGGTGGCCATTATGGCGATGGGGATGGCGTTCAATTGCATAAATGCCTGGCTGATAGGCAAGTGGATATTCGAAATCTGTCCTGAAAATATGTACTCCCTGCAATGGCTTGGAAGCGGCTATTTCATTGCCGGCGCACTGCTCTTCATTGTCGGAATGTCCATAAATCTCCATTCAGACTATATAATACGGCATCTTCGGAAGCCGGGGGACAGTGCCCATTACATTCCGAAAAAAGGTCTTTACAAATATGTAACTTCGGCGAATTACTTCGGTGAGTTGGTTGAATGGTGCGGTTATGCCATACTTACGATGTCGCCTGCTGCTTTCGTGTTTGCAATCTGGACCTTCGCCAACCTGGCCCCGCGTTCAAAGGCGCTCACGGAGAAATACATTGGCGAATTCGGTGAGGAATATACCTCTCTGGGCAAAAAGAACCTTATTCCTTTCGTATGGTAAGCGAGATTTTCACACCTTATAAGCTTGGCCCGATAACGTTGCGTAACCGGACCATACGTTCTGCCGCGTTCGAAGGGATGTGCCCGGGCAATTCTCCTTCGCAGGAGCTGTTCGACTACCATACAGCCGTCAGCCGTGGTGGGATAGGTATGACAACGGTTGCCTATGCAGCGGTTTGCAGGAGCGGTCTGAGCTTCGAGCGCCAGCTTTGGATGCGTCCCGAGATAGTACCGGAGCTGCGCAGACTTACGGACGCTATACACGCAGAGGGAGCCAAGGCTTCCATACAGTTGGGTCACTGTGGCAATATGAGTCACCGCAAGATATGCGGTTGTCTTCCTTACGGAGCCTCAGCCGGTTTCAACCTCTATTCTCCTACTTTTGTTCACAAGATGAACACCGTTGAGATAGAGCAGGTTGCCAAAGCATACGGTACCGCGGTTTCACTTGCCATAGAGGCAGGCTTCGACTGCGTCGAGATACACGCCGGTCACGGTTACCTGATTTCCCAGTTCCTCAGCCCCTACACCAATCACCGTAAGGATGAGTATGGCGGCAGTCTGGGCAACAGGATGAGATTTATGCGCGAGTGTATGAGGGAGGTGATTGCTGCTGCGACGGCTCTTGACGGTACGCGCAGGATAGCGGTGACGGCTAAGATAAACACCCGTGACGGTTTTCGGGGCGGGCTTGAGGTGGAGGACTGCATAGAAGTGGCCCGTGAAATGCGCAGGCTGGGGGTGGATGCCCTCGTCCTGAGTGGAGGATTCGTGTCCCGCGCTCCGATGTATGTGATGAGGGGTCAGTTCCCTGTAAGGGCCATTGCTCACTATATGCCTTGGAAGACGCAGTGGTGGCTTAAGATTGGTGTGTTTTTCGGTGGAAAGATAGTATCTCCGACCGTGCCATTCAAGCCGTTGTTCTTTATGGAGGACGCTTTGAAATTCCGTGCGGCCATGCCGGATTTCCCTTTTATATATGTTGGGGGAGTGGTATCGGCACAAGGTGCTTCCGAGGTGCTTGAGAAAGGCTTTCCGCTGTTCCAGATGGGGCGTGCCGTACTCGAGGATACTGATTTCGTGAACAAGATGGCCGCAGATGCAAACCATTGCAGCGGCTGCAAGCATATAAATTTCTGCATAGGCAGAATGTATTCGATATCGATGGCGTGTCATAAGACATGCCCTGATATAACTCCGGCCCTGAAACGTTCCTGCCGCCGTATAGAGAGGCGGAACGACAGGATGGAGCATAAATAAAAAGGTGGGGCGAGTTGTCGCTGAAAGTCGGAGACTTTCAGAGGAAAGTCCGGACAGGAAGGGCACTCCGCTGCGGAAAGCGCAGGTGGGGGTAACCTCAGGCAAGGCGTAACAGAGATCAGACCGGCCCGCAAGGACCAAGGGTGAAACTGTGAGGTAAGAGCTCACGATGCTGCGGCAGCGATGTCGCGCAGAGACGCCACCGGAGCCTGCAAGACCAAATATACCGGCATTGAGGGTGCTGCCCGCACCCGCCGGGGGGTAGGTCGCGTAGATAAATGACGACATAAAACGGAAACCGGCTTACGGCCCCGCCTTTTTTTTAATATTATTTTAGAACCATTCCAAAACAGGTTCTTGGAAATGAAACTTTCACACATATTCATTATTTTCGGCATATTGGTATGCCTGCCCTCCTGCTCGAAAGATAATCACGAGCCCTACAAGCCAGCAGAATGGCAATATGACAAATATTCGGATTCGGCCATATTGCCCGGAGATGATTTCTACCGTTTTGTCTGCGGTAAGGGTATTGCGGTGGAAGGCTCGGATTCCTGGGCCCCTATTTCCCAATGGGGTAAACAGGAAATAGATTATGCGAAACGGGCACTCAGTGATGACAATGCCAATCCAGTCCCAGTCCTCAAAAGGCTCAATGAACTTAAGGGGCAGGCCTCCGATTACATTGCTCAGGCCTCAGACCGTATGCGGGAACGGCTGGACGGCATCAAAAAATGTACGAAGGATATGGACTTCCCGGAAAAAGCGGCGGAATATTGTAAGAGTGGCTATTCTCTTTTCTTTATCACGCCTATTCTTCTTTATGGGCATACCTTCGGAATGAGCTCCACTGCCATTTATTTGGGAATATTGCAAGATTGGACTAGTGAGCAATTGGAGTCGGCCGGAATAAGAGAAGAATATGATACGCTGCTGCCCAAGGCGCGGAGTTTTGAAAAATATCTTTTGGATAATATCAGGGATGAGGGGAATTCCGTTCAAAACCTTGATGCCGGAGATCCCGGGGAATGCAGACGCTTGAAGGACTATGTTGAATCGTTTGCCGCCACAAAAGCCGGTGACAGCGCCTTTGACCGTTTTGCTTCGGCACTTGGCAACAGGAACCCCGTCTTTGTACCGTCTGATGGCGCTACAAGGCAGTACTTCGAACTTGTGGATAAAATGGATGCTGAAATGAAGGAAGCTGCCGATGCCTTTCTGTGGTGCGCGGCTGTGTCTTTGGATATTGCCTTCATACTCGATGCCGCTTCGCAGGCCAACTTCTTAATGACGGTACTTTACCCTAATCTTCTGATGAATGTGTCGCATACCTTCTGTGACATGTATGCCAAGCCTGAATGCGGGATAAGGAACAGGGAGATTTTCGAGTCCTTGCGCAGTACGATGGCCGAGAGGCTTGAGCAGTCTGAGTGGATGACTCCTTATACGAAAGCTGCCGCCAAAAAGAAAATAGACGCGATGGAATGCCATACCGGAATACTTGACTGGTCGAAATATGAAGCCGATATGCCTGTATCCTCCGATTTCTGCTCCGCTTTGCATGAGATAGGCAGTTCGAATATTTACAAACTGATGGCCATCAGCGGGGAGAATACCAATCTGGACCACATTGTAGCAGTCCTCTATAAGACGCCCCTGATCGGTTTTTATGCATATTCCGCTAATTCCTTCTATCTCCAGAATTGCAATGCGATGATCATTCTTCCAAGCACCTCTCTGCTAATGGAAATGAACCGGGAGTTCCCTTTTCTAAACTATGTCATCGGCCACGAGATGTGTCACGGATTCGATGCCAACGGGTCCAGCTTCAACGAACGTGGCGAACTGGGTGACTGGTGGTCCATCGACGACAAACTGGTGTTCAGGAAGAAACAGGATCAGTTGATTGGCATATTCAACCAGTATTATGTCGGCGGAAGCACTTTCTGCAATGGAGCCATGACTATAGCCGAAGATATGGCAGACCTTGGAGGATTGGAAATCGCTTATTACACAGCAGTCAGAGAGTTGGAGTCAAAGTTCAGGGGCGGGGAACTGCTTGAGATGAAACGCCGGTTCTTCAAATCCTACGCCATCCTGTATGCAGAGTATTCCAGTCTCAATGAAAAGCTTAAACTTGTCGAAGAAGATGTACATTCCCTTAACGAATATCGCATCAATGGAATTGTCAACAATATCGATGATTGGTACAATCTTTTCGATGTCACTCCGGAAAGAAAGTTTTATCTGTCTCCCGAGCGTAGGGTTTACCTCTGGTAACCTCGGTTGACTCAGCTCGTTTCTTCAACGTTCCCGAAGCAGCGCCGGTATTTTGGCGAACCATTCCACTGAATCCCGGATTGTCAGAAACTGAGGATGATTCTTATTCCTATGGCGATAAGGACGATGCCGGCAGCGAATTTGGACTTCTGCCCGAATTTGCGGCCGATTGCCGCCCCGCACACCATTCCTCCGGTGGAGAACAGTGCAGTGGCAATGAGGGTGGCTGTGGAAAGAAGCCAGACATCCGGCTTGGATATGCCTGAAAGGCCGAAGGATGCCCCTGCGGCGACGGCATCGATGCTTGTTGCTACGCCTGCTGAGAAGATGCGCCCCGGCGAACTCAGATCCCTCTCATCATCCTCTTCCCTGTGCGATTCCCGTATCATTGTTATACCGAGATACAGCAGGATAGCAAATGCCAGGTATCTGCCCCATTCCGTGACGAGAGCTCCGATTGTAGTTCCGAAGAACAGTCCGCCGCAAAGGAAAACCGTCTGAATCAGGGCCAGACCACAGGCCACCCTGCACACCTTTTTCCAGTCCGGTGTACCGAGCGAAACGCTTCCGCTCATTGATACGGCGAAAGAATCCACGCTCAAGGCGATGGCGATGAGTATTGTTTCGGTGATTGTCATATGATTACTGTGCCTTGAACGGCTGGCGTCCGGCAATCGACCGCCCGAGCGTTATTGCGTCCGCATACTGCAGCCCGTCTCCGAAGCTCAGGCCGCGGGCTATTGCCGTGACTTTCACCCCGTAGGGGGCAAGCTGGCGGTACAGATAGAATGCCGTGGTTTCGCCCTCCACGTCGCCAGGGAGGGCCATTATTATTTCCACGTCCGGCAGCGAATCGGAGCCGGATGCGGCTTTCGCCCTGTCAAGTCTGTCGAGCAGGGCTTTTATCGTGAGATCTGAAGGACCTATTCCGTTTATGGGTGAGATGATGCCTCCAAGAACGTGGTATACACCGTGATACTGGCTTGTGTTCTCTATGCTCATCACGTCCTGGATGTCACTGACGATGCATATCTGACGGTGGTCGCGGCTTCGGTCGCTGCAGATTGAGCACAAATCCCTGTCGGAAATCATTCTGCATTCGCTGCAATAGCATACATTGTCGCGCAGGGCGTCTATCGCTTCGGTGAAGTGGTGTACGTTCTCTTGAGGCTGTCTGAGAAGATGCAGGGCAAGGCGCAATGCGTTTCTGCGACCCACTCCGGGCAGCGAGCTGATTGCATCAACGGCATTCTCCAGCAGCTGTGAGGGATATTCTTCCTTATACATATCAAAAAAGGGGCCCGAAGGCCCCCTTTGAAGAATTATGCCTTGTTGTTGGATCCGAGAACGTTTACAATCTTGTGAGTGTAAAGCTCTACCATAAGGTCGCGTGCAGGGCCGCAGTATTTGCGGGGATCGAACTCTGCGGGTTTCTCGGTGAGAGTCTTGCGCACGGCTGCTGTGAAGGCGAGACGCGAGTCGGAGTCGATGTTGATCTTGCATACGGCACTCTTTGCGGCTTCGCGGAGCTGTTCCTCGGGGATACCCACTGCATCGGGCAGTTTCCCTCCGTTGGCGTTGATGATATCAACGTATTCCTGAGGAACTGATGATGAGCCGTGAAGAACGATGGGGAAGCCTGGGAGCTTGTTTTCCACCTCGTGGAGAACGTCGAATGCGAGGGGCGGGGGAACCAGACGTCCGGTCTTGGGGTCACGTGTGCACTGTTCGGGTTTGAACTTGTATGCACCGTGGCTGGTTCCTATTGATATTGCGAGTGAGTCGCAGCCTGTACGGGTGGCGAAATCGATAACCTCTTCGGGTTTGGTGTAATGTGATTCCTCTGAAGCAACCTCATCCTCCACGCCGGCGAGAACGCCGAGTTCGGCTTCTACGGTCACGTCGTGTGCGTGCGCGTATTCAACGACTTTCTTGGTAAGGGCGATATTGTCCTCGTAGGGAAGGGCTGAACCGTCGATCATTACTGATGAGAAGCCGTAGTCAACGCAACTCTTGCAGGTTTCAAAACTGTCACCGTGGTCGAGATGAAGGCAGATCTGGGGCTTCTCCCAACCGAGTTCCTTTGCATATTCGACGGCACCCTGAGCCATATAGCGGAGGAGAGTTTGGTTTGCATAGTTGCGGGCTCCCTTGCTGACTTGGAGAATAACGGGTGATTTCTGCTCAGCGGCAGCTTTGATGATTGCCTGAAGCTGCTCCATGTTGTTGAAATTGAAAGCGGGAATGGCGTAACCACCCTTTACTGCCTTTGCGAACATCTCCCTGGTGTTCACAAGACCGAGATCTTTGTAAGATACGTTCATGGTTTGTATGAATTTGGTTTGTTGAATTTTCTTTGATTCATCCAACAAATTTAACGATTAAATTTGTCATAAAAAATAGCGGACGAATTTCGACCGCTATTTTTTCCGATGTTTGTTACCTTATTTCTTCTTGTTACCGTACCTCTGGTAGAATTTATCTACGCGACCGGCGGTATCTACAAGTTTCATCTTACCTGTATAGAAAGGGTGAGACGTGTTGGAAATCTCGACTTTGATCAAAGGATAATCAACACCCTCGATATTGATGGTCTCCTTGGAGGGAGTGCAAGAGCGGGTGATGAACACTGTGTCATTTGACATATCCTTGAAAGCTACAAGACGGTAGGTTTCGGGATGGGTTGACTGTTTCATTGCTTTAGTTTTAACGTTAAAATCCAAATTTGGACTGCAAAGGTACATAAAAAATTGATTAAAATCTTAAAAAAGACGTAAATTTTCATAAGAAAAAACTTTTATGTCGGAAAACCTGTTGCAATTTACGGCGGCAGTGCCTTACCTTCGCACTACCAAACTTTTATGCTTATGCGAAGAACTTCCGTTTATCTTATGCTTTCCTGCGCCTTGTGCGCATGCGAACTCCTGGACGGTGCGAAGAATGACACCGTTCAAACTCCCGACAGCGCGATATGCCTGAAATTCTCCGAGGCCTCGTTCGAGACGACCAAGGCCTCGACATCGTCCCCGATCGACACAAACTCGTTCATTCTCACCGTTGTGAGGTCGAACGGCGACGTTCTGTATTCCGGCCTTTATTCCGAGTCTCCGGAATCCCTGATAGCGGAGCCCGATACATACAATATAAAGGTGGTGTCGGATGATTCGTTCTCTCCGGCCTTCGATGCCCCCGTGTGGGGCGACGAGCAGCTTGTTGTGGTGGGAAAAGGGGAGAGGGTGCTGGTGGCGCTTATGTGCCGGCAGACGAACAGCGGGGTGAGGCTGCACATCTCCCCGGAATTCCTGACAGCATATCCTTCAAGCTCGCTGCTGCTCAAGTCCGATGCCGGGAAACTGCTATACAGCTATAAGGAGAAGCGTACAGCGTATTTCCCTGCCGGCAAGGTCAGCCTGCTGATGAGTACCGGCAGCAAGGATGAAACCCTGCTGACAAGGAATATTGCGGGAGGCGAGATTTTCTGCCTCAATATAAATGTCCCTTCGGATGCCGCAAGCGGGGGAGGCATCAGGATACAGGTGGACACTTCGCGTACCTATGTCAGTGAAACTTTCGTCATCGGTGGGGAAGGCGGAGGCAAGGGGGACTCCCCTGAGAATGCATACACCATATCACAGGCCAGGGATGCTGTAGGACAGAAGGGCGTATGGGTGGCCGGATACATAGTCGGCGGAGACCTCAGCAAGAGCAACGTGTCGTTCCAAGGTCCGTTCAAAAGCGCAACCAATCTTGCGATAGGCCCGAGAGCTACCACAACGACCCGTGAATCCTGCTTGAGCGTGGAACTCAAGAGCGGAGCTGTCAGGGATGCTCTCAATCTGGTTTCGCATCCCGACCATCTGGGACGTTTCGTATATCTGAAGGGGGATATAGACCCTTCCTACTTCGGTCTGACCGGGATAAAGAATGTTACTGAATATCAATTCTGAAAGGCCAAAACTCTCTCAATATCATTAACCGGATCTCTCCTTTTAATTTCGGTTTGGCATGGCCCCGGGGTCGGCGTACGCCGGTCCCGGTTATTTTTATGAAAAACTTTGCAAAAAGTTTCCTATATTTGTAAGCATATGGACATTTGTAAAATTCTTGAAATCGTAGCCCTTGTGGCCGGTATTGCATATATGGCGCTGCAGGTAGTGCAGAACAGGTATATGTGGTATTTCAATCTTGTAACTGCCGCCGCCTCCATGGCAGTCACGATCATCAATCATCTTTGGGCTTCCGCAGCCCTCAACCTTTATTTCATAACAACGTCCGTGATAGGCATACTGTCCTGGAGGAAGTTGGCCAGGAAGGACAGGGAGAACAATGGCGGTAGGGAAGAGGACAGGATAAGACTTGTCAGGCTGACGTGGCCTGCAGTACTCGTTTCCGCGGCAATTGCCGTGGCGGGAGGCGTCGGAGTGTATTTCCTGTTGAGATATACGCATGACCCGAGCCCGGTTGCCGATGCCGCCACGATGATACTCAGCGTAATTGCGGCCTGGTGGCTTACGCGTCCCTACATAGAGCAGTGGTGCGTGTGGCTGGCGGCCGATATCATAGCGGTCATTATGTATGCTTCGCAGGGACTGTGGGGAATGACGGCCCTGTTCACTCTGTATGTGGTTTCCTGTGTCGTCGGCTACATTCATTGGCGCAAGCAGGGCGTGTATGTGTAATTAAATTAAAATCATAAGATATGGCAACTAAATCAAAGGTTTATTTCACCGATCTTCATACTAAGATATATGGAGACGGCCTTCCTTCCAAACTTAAAAGCCTCGTGCGCGCCGCGGGCATAGCTGACCTGGATTTGGACGGAAAATTTGTCGCTATCAAAATCCATTTCGGGGAGCACGGAAATGTCGCACACCTCAGACCGCAGTTTGCCAAGGCGGTTGTTGACGTTGTCAAGGAACTGGGCGGCAAGCCTTTCCTGACGGATTGCAACACTATGTATCCTGGGTCCAGGAAGAATGCTCTGGAACACCTGTACTGCGCCTGGGAAAACGGATTCACTCCGCTCAGTTGCGGTTGTCCCATTATCATTGCCGACGGGCTGAAGGGTACCGATGAGGCTCTTGTACCCGTGAAGGGCGGCGAATACATCAAGGAGGCGAAGATAGGCCGTGCCATTATGGATGCGGACGTCTTCATCAGCCTGAATCACTTCAAGGGCCACGAGTTCGCATCC
>JAZLKN010000057.1:0-6134 GCA_045597605.1 Candidatus Cryptobacteroides sp.
TTGTTCTCCAGTCTGTTTATGGTGAAGATCTTCTTGCAGTCCACCTCGGTAAGTCCGAGGATTGCCTGAATCTCATCGAAACGCTCCCTGAACTTGCTCTGGTCAAGCAGCATCACCACATCGGAGTTGTTGATGATGGCCTCCTTGACGATAGGGGAACCGACGATGTCCTGAATCTCCTGCGTCACCACGCCAACGCTTGCCCAGAACTTTCTGGCAGTCTTGTACAGGTACTTGATGTATTCGGCCATCATAGGGGAGGCGATGGCCTTCCATGCCTCCTCAATGACCAGAATCTTTCGGTTCTTCTTGATTCTCATCTTCTGGATGAAGAGGTCCATGATTATCAGTGTGACGAGAGGGAAAAGGAGAGGGTCGTCCTTGATGGAGTCAATCTCGAAGACGATGAACGTCTCATCAAAGAGACTGGTGTCCAGGTCCTCGTTGAGTGTCATGTCATGATTGCCGCCTTTGTAGAACTCCTTCATCAGATAGTTGTAGGCGGAAAGGTCGATTCCTGCAAGGTTGTTCTCGTTGCAGATTTCCGGAAGCCGCTTCACACTGAACTCATAGAAAGTGTTGAAGCAGAGGTTGTCAATCTTGCCGTCGAAATGTGCCGCAAAATACTCTGTGATGGCCTGCTCGATGAGCTTGTCTTCTGTCTTGGTGACAGTGCCCTGTGTGCCTTTCCAGATGAGCATGATGAGGTTTTTGAGGAACCCTATCTTCTCAATGTTGTACTCTTCTCGTTTGATGCGGAAGGGATTCATCGTGATAGGATGCTCGTCCGTATAGCTGATGTATTTGCCTCCGACGTATTCGCAGAGACCCTCGTATGAGTTTCCGGTGTCGACAAGGACGATGTCCGTGTTCTGCTCCCACATCTGCCTGACGACTGAATTCATGTGGAAGGACTTGCCGCTGCCGGAAGGACCCAGACAGAAGAAGTTAGAGTTGTCCGTTATCTTTTCCTTTCCCTCTTTTCCTGTCAGGTCAATGGCCACAGGCACACCCTGGCGGTCAGTGTAGTATATCTTCAGCGGAGTTTCCTCGCTGTGCTGAATCTTCTCCTTATACATCAGACAGGCCGCAGCGTCACTCAGTGTGAGGAAACGGTCATAGTCCGGATTCATCCCGTAGCAGTTGCCCGGGAACGAGTTCACAAAAAGCTCAAGCTGGTTGTATGCCCGCTTGCTGATGTGTATTCCGAGTCGCCCGAAGGCATTCTCTATGTGGTTGGTGCATTTCTGGAAGTCCGTGTCACGGTCAGTAATCACGGCAAGATTAAAGTGGCTATAGACAAGCTGCTTGCTTTCCCTCGCAATGACCTCCTGCACATTCTTGATGTCTTCCACGGCCATCTGGTTGGCAGGGCTCGGGACGCTGGAATGTCTGTTTTTCTTCTTATCCAGGACGGCAAGCTCGTGCTTCTGTCCCGGAACGTAAATAATCTGGTTGTAGATTACGGCCTGTGCTCCTGGAATGCTGTCAACGGCATTGAGAAGGTCCACAGGCATGGTGGCATTGTTCACCTCGATATTGGTGAACGGTCTGATGAGCGACGGCAGGTTGATGCTGTCAACATCGACCAGAGAATAGAACTTGCACTTTCGGTCTCCCATGGAGATGGTCTCGTCATCTACCTTGAAACCGGTCATTGAGACAATCCTGTCAGTGAAGTTCATGGCGAAGTAGCGGTCAACATAGTTGTTGGCCTCTTCCTTTGAAAGGAACCGGGCCTTCACGCCCGCATCCCTCAGCTGGTCAAGAACCTTATGCGTCTTGACTTGGAAATCCCTCCATTTCCTTGAATCGTATGAGAAGAGACGGCCTTTCCGGCATTCCTGAGTGATAACAAGATATGTCTGTGCATCAGTGTACTCGCGTCCCTTGAAATAGCGGAAATAACTGTCGGAAAGATACTCATGGCTTTCACCGCTTTCGTCACTGAATCGTCTTCGGCTGAATACGTCCTGCTTGTGCAGCGCATATCCCTCGCCGAGAGTCTGGGCGATGGAGGTGAAGAGCTGCGTGAACTCATAATAGGCATCGATGTTCGCTGAATACTTCTGGACCGGATTCTCCATCTTCAGGACGGATGAATACTCTCCGGTCTTGGTATAGAGAACGGCTACGCCATCCACTTCCTCAATCGTGAAGTAGATGTCCTGGAATATCTTCTTGCGTTTGCCTCCGGTGCCGAAAGCGGCCACAGATATGGCCATTCCGCCAAGTATCGCTACGAATATCAATATAACATAGAGTGTCATTCCTGCGTTTTGTTGTTTGAAAGCAGGCTCATCCTGAACGGGTGAGCCCGCCTTGAAAGTTTACAATCTCTTTGTGTAAGCGAAGATGTACACGCCGTGGTCGTTCTTCTTGGAGTGAAGTCCCTTTCTCTTTCTGATGAGAATGAGACCTGCTCCGACCGTAATGGCTACGGCGAGCGTTATGAGACCTGCAACGAATCCTGCGATGCAGTACACGATGATGAAGCCCAGAATGGCCGCACCTGCCGTGCCCGCCGCCCAATAGATGTACCGTCCTTGAAGACCCATAAATTCAAGGGGGCGTTGCAGGCCCTTGAACAGTGGGTAATCTGGGTAGCGGCTGTCCTTGACTGTTTTTTCCATCCATCAGTCTGTTTGTGATTTACTGGTTAAAGACCGAAGAACAGAGGCAGTGCCTGTGCTGCTGCCACGAGGAAGATACAGGCACCGACGACCATCATGATCTTCTTCTTGACATCCTGTTCCTCGTTGTTCATGGCGATGTACACACTGATTGCGCCGATGATGGCCACTACGCCAGCGATGGCATAGCAGAGCTTGACGACAATCGGCACATATTTCGCGATCTCCTCAGCCACGGTCGAGAGGGCATTGGTACCTGCGGTGTAGTCACCGGCCGCATTCTGTGCGAAAGTGGCGGTGCTTACGAGCATCGTGAGAGCCAATGCTTTGACTCGTGACAAAGAGAATAGACTTTTGAGTCGTTTTCCGAACTTTCTCATTGTTGTCTGATTGTTGATTTGTTACCTTGTTACTTTATCAGCTCTTCTGCAGCAGAGCTTATTCTTGAACCCTCGCCTCATGCTGTTGGCCTTCCAGCAGTCAGTCCGGATAATCAAGCCGTTATATGTGATACCCGAAAAAGGCCGGGAATACTATCGGGGCTCCTATCATGAACAGACAGGCACCCCCGAGCGACTGAATGTTCTTTGATATCTCACCTTCACCGTTCTGCATCTTGATGTATATCTGCAAGGCGGAAATAAGCACCATGATGCCCGCAATCGTGTAACATATGTACAGGACATATGTCATCATGGTCACCGTGAAGTCATGGGCGGTCGCAAGGGCATCGGCTCCCCAGGAGTAATTCACGCCGCCGCACTTGGCCGCAGCATCCGGTATATGGATCACTACCATCAGAACGGCCATCGCAATGACTCGCCAAATCCGCCCATTAGAGCCTGTCAATACCTTTTGCAACATGTCCATTTCCTCCATCGTTGGTATTGCCAGCAGCTACCTTATTTATTTTAACAGGGAGAGGCTTGCCGGTGAGCATGGCAGTTTTCATGGCTTCATCCATCAGCTCGCCGTTATACTGGACATCAATGTCCTCCATGTTCTCCTGTGTCTCGTTGATCTTCTCCTGAGCAGGGGAGAGCGGTTTACCTGTAGCGTCAAGCTTGGGAGCTTCCTCCTGTGCAGGAGAAGGTGCAGGCTTCCTGGTCACGGTCTCATTCCACTTGTTGCCGCCTTCTCCGTCATGTTCCGATATGCGGAATCCGCCGGAGGTTTCTTCGACAGCCTTGGGCTGCTCAAACTCCATATCCTTGAATTCAAACGTCTCCTCAGAGCCCTTGTCCTGCTCCTTGGGTTTCCCGTACAGATCGATGCTTATGATGATACCATAATAGAGCACGTAAGCCACTGTCAGGATGATTGCGAAAATCCAGAATCCGCTCATATTTTCTTGTTTTGTTTTGCCATTCGGTTTGCCATTGTAGGATGTACAAACGTGCCAAATTATGGTCATTTTTGTTGTCCTCACTGGTGCAAGCTATAAACAAAATCCATATTCCAAATATTTGCAGAAGAATTTTTTACGAAAAAGTGCAAAATATCCCGAAAATCGGCTATATGGTACTTGAAAATGGTACTTATTCCGAACTTTTCCTGCAAAAAGAAAACTCCCCCTGAATGGAGGAGTTTTGGCATGCTTGCCACAAAATGAATAAGCGTTTGCCATCGAAAGTGACAGTCAGACCATCATTTGTTCAATAAGGTGTCAATATATGCGTTGATACATCCTTTTTCTGCCACTTGTGTTGTATAATAATCCGAGATTAGCCGTGTGTGAGTGCCATTTTGGCATAAATCTTCAGTGGTATGCAGTTTGTTTGTAACATTATGAGCCTGACGGTATTCGACCTGCCTAAGAGCCTTCATAATAACTTAAAAATTATTATCCATGACCCAGAGACAAGCCATCCGCTTTACCAGACTGCAACTGCTTGAGCAATTCCGCTCCTCTTTCCCCGAGTTGGTCCATATTGCAGAGAATTCGGACCTTGCATCATTCAAGTCTCACATCAATGCTCTTGCTTCCGCAAGCGGCAATACGAGTGCGTCGGAAACGGTGTTATCCCTATTGGAAAATGACGGGAAAACCGTCAAGGAACTATCTACAGATGAAGACATTCAGATGGGAATCATTTCCGGTCTGTATTCTTTTCTCAGAGGAGATAACGATGAGCCCGGTTACTGTGTGGATGCCTTTCTGGACATTTATTACCAGCTATGCCGTCTTGACTCTGAAACCGCCGACATTCCGGGCTTTGAGGAAGTGTCTGACTGGATGGAAAGGTGGCCGTCGGGACTGGACCCCGACGTGTCGGAGTTTATGTTCAGGAACAAGCAGAGAATAATGCACCATCTTGTCGAACGGATATCAAGTAAATCCAATAAGTCGGTACGGTATCGTTTTGATGATGGAATGTCTTATGAGGATAAGTACGAACGAGTCGGCGAGTGGTGGAATGACTGTCGTTTCCATATTGTGATGGCTGCCAGAACGCCCAAAGAGATAAACCAGTTGCTAGGTGGAACTCTCACCAGGGAAAGTTATGCGATAATGCTTGCAGCCCGGCATAAAGAGATGCCGTTCTTCCTCACCCCGTATTATGCTTCTCTCATTAACACAGAGCCGGGTGGATATGATGACTATGCCATACGCAGTTACGTTCTGTACTCGCCGGAACTTGTACACGCCTATGGCAATATCAGGGCATGGGAGAAAGAAGATGCTGTGAAAGCGGGCGAACCCAACGCGGCGGGATGGATAGTACCGGATGCGAACAACATCCATCGGCGTTATCCCGATGTGGCTATTCTGATACCTGACACAATGGGACGCTCATGTGGCGGCCTGTGCGCGTCTTGTCAGAGAATGTACGGATTCCAGAACCGGCATCTGCACTTCGACCTTCAAGAACTGCAACCGAAAGAACATTGGCCGCACAAGCTGCACCGTCTGATAGAATACTTCGAGAACGATTCGCAGATACGCGACATCCTCATCACCGGAGGAGATGCGCTGATGAGCCAGAACAAGACTCTGGAGAAGATTCTTTCCGCAGTATGTGAGATGGCAGAGCGCAAACGCAAGACCAACCTCAAACGTCCTGACGGCGAGAAATATGCTGAGATACAGCGGATAAGGCTTGGAACCAGACTGCCCGTCTATCTGCCGATGAGAATCAACGACGAGCTTGTTGATATACTGCGACGAGTGAAGGAGAAAGGCACGAAGGCCGGAATCTCACAGTTTATAATACAGACCCACTTCCAGACACCTCTTGAGCTTACACCTATGGCACTTGACGGCATCAAGAAACTAAAATCCGCAGGATGGAGCATTAGCAACCAGCTTGTGTACAATGTTGCGGCATCAAGGCGCGGGCATACGGCGAAACTGAGGCTGCTGCTGCAGGAGAATGGGGTGGACTGTTATTACACATTCTCTGTGAAGGGATTCGAGGAGAACAGGGGTGTATTTACCCCCAACTGCCGTTCTGTCCAGGAAACCTCAGAGGAGAAGGTCTGGAACCGGTCGTCAGACAG
>JAZLKN010000058.1:0-2669 GCA_045597605.1 Candidatus Cryptobacteroides sp.
GATTGCTACCGGTCAGCAGAAAATAGAGGAAAGCAAGGCTGCAGCAAAAGAGCCGAGCATCTTTGACCGCCTCGAAGAGTTCAAAAAGGAGCAGGCCATCGTAAGCCAGTGGGCTTATGCCACGCAGCAGTGCTGGATTACATTTACCCACCATCTTACCAAGTTTAGCAAGAAAGTCAAGTTCGAGGACTTTAACGAGAGCGGCCTCAACAAATTCATCAACTTCCTTCGCGTAACGGAAAACCTTGAGGAGAAAACCGTCCAGAAACAATACACACAGCTGAAATGGTTTATGAACTGGGCCGTCAGGAAAGGCTATACCAAGCAAGACTACATCTTGAGATATAAGGTAAAGTTCAAGGTTCTGCAAAAGCCGGTCATCTTCCTGACCAAAGAAGAACTACTGAGAGTTTACAACTACGAAGTTCCTGCCAATCAGACTGAGGTCACTCTACATGATTATGACGGGCAAGAGTATAAGAAGAAGATTGAGGAAGCCGGTGCCATTGTCAAGACACGCGACCTGTTCTGCTTTTGTGCATTCACATCGCTCCGTTATTCGGATATGGCTAAGGTGAAGAGGACTGATATTGTCGGTGACATCTTGTATGTGACCACGAAGAAGACCAATGACCGCCTTCCTATTGACCTCAACTCTTTTGCCAAGAGCATCCTTGAGAAATACAAGGACTGCAAAATCCCCGGAGGTCTCGCCCTGCCGGTCATCACCAATCAGAAAATGAATGATTACCTGAAGGATCTGTGTGAACTTTGCGAAATCAATGAACCGATAACAACCGTCTGCTATCGAGCCGGCCAGAGGGTTGAGGAAACCAGGCCCAAGTACGAACTTATCGGCACCCACGCAGGCCGCCGCACCTTCATCTGCTTCGCTCTCTCCTCCGGCATTCCTCCCCAGGTCGTAATGAAGTGGACCGGTCACTCCGACTACAAGGCAATGAAGCCCTATATCGATATTGCCGAGAAGACAAAGGCTGAGCAGATGGCGATATTTGAAAAGGGATTAATGGGATAAGTTTTGGCCATCAAAGGAAAAGCGTTAAATTTACAACCACTAATGGAATCGGTTATGGCAGAAATTGAAAGTCCTCTGGCGTATAAAGACGCCGTTCAAACCATAAAAAGAGCAATCCTTGAGAGTCAGTCCAGGGCCGTAAAGATGGTAAGCGGAGAGCAGCTGTCGCTTTATTTCGGAATAGGCCTGTACGTAAGCGCTCATTCACGGGAAGGGTACTGGGGAACAGGTGCCATCGATGCCATTTGTGAGCAGTTGCAGAAAGAGCTTCCGGGGCTTCGCGGATTCTCACCGGAAAGCGTAAGGAAAATGAGAAGCTTTGCCGAGTTCTGGAGCCGGTTCATAAATCGGTCGTCAGTGACGACCAAATTACAACCGACTGATAATGAACAGCCTATTGAGTCGGATGCTCTTACTCTGCAAAAATGGTCGCCAGTGACGACCGAAATCAACAGGGATGAATTTCTGGGCATCAGTTTCACGCATCATATGACGATTCTCAACAAGACGAAGGATATCAACGAAGTCTTGTTCTATATCCACGAGGCAGTAACCCACTCCTGGAGCACCCGTAAATTGCGCGATGCCCTCAATCTCGGCCTCTATAAAGAGGGGCAAGAATCTCTGCCGAATAATTTTACTGCAACAATGCCTTCATCACGAAGCGCACTTCAAGCCATCCGGATGTTCAAGGATGAATACCTGCTGGACTTCATCAACGTTGAGGACATCGACGAAACCTACGGCACAGTGGACGAAAGAATCGTGGAGAACCAGATTGTGGCCAATGTATGCCGCTTTATGATGACCTTCGGAAGAGATTTCACCTTCGTAGGCAATCAGTATCATCTTGAAGTCTATGGCGTTGAGCACTTCCCTGATCTGCTGTTTTTCAATCGCGAATTGAACGCACTTGTAGTGATGGAACTCAAGATTGGGAAATTCAAACCGTCCTATCTCGGTCAGCTGCACCAATATCTTCAGATCCTCGATGACAAGGTTCGCAAGCCTCACGAGAATCAGGCAATCGGCATAGTCCTGTGCAAGGAGGCCGACAGGTCCTATGTCGAGTACGCAGTACGTGATTACAGTAAGCCTATGGGTGTGGTGACATACAAGACATTCCAGGATATGCCAGAGGAATACCGCAACGCACTTCCTAATCCCGAAGAACTCAAAAAACTCCTGTAGCCTATGCCCTCCCACCACATCTATAATCTCAAGGTTTACGCCAAATGGGTACGCGAGTTGTGTGATATGGTGGCGGAAACAGAGTATAAGAAAGTCCGCATAGGTGACATCATCAAGTTCTGTGCGCCCCGCATCGAACGCCGCGAAGAAAGATTCCTCCAGCTCAAGAAACTCTCCGAGGCCCGTCCCATCTGGAACTTCAAGGAACTCTCGGAACGCATCGGCATTTCCCGTCAGACCCTCTACAACTGGAAAGACGAGGGCTGGATTCTCACGGATGAAAACGGAAAGGCCGACTTGAAGCGCACTGTCGAACTCTGGGAAGAATACAAGTGGAACGCTTGACACTTTCCGGGATATTTCTTCGGATTTCATAACAATCCCGAACAAAATAAAACGTATTGTAATAAGCTTTGGACACTTGCAAAAAAATGTGTCCAAA
>JAZLKN010000059.1:0-31487 GCA_045597605.1 Candidatus Cryptobacteroides sp.
TGGCTGTTCGGCGGCCTCAGCCTCATCGTGCTGGCAGTGCTCGTCTTTGGCAGCGACCATTTCGTCGAGGAGCATCTGTGGCACCATATAGTCGTGAAGCACCTTCCCGCAGTGTTCTGCTGGACTTTCGGCGTGCTGGTGCTCGTCGGCCTCGGCCTCCACTATCTCGACATCGGGTCGTGGGTCAGCTCCAACACGGCGTTGATGATCGTGCTCGCGACTCTCGTCGGCATCATCCCGGAGTCCGGGCCGCACCTCATCTTCGTCACGCTCTATGCGACCGGCATCGTCCCGCTGCCGGTGCTCCTCGCGAGCTGCATCAGCCAGGACGGCCACGCTTCCCTGCCCCTGATAGCCGAAAGCAAGAAGAGCTTCCTGAAAGCAAAACTGGTAAACTGCACCGTTGCCCTTCTTATCGGATTCATCGCTATGCTGTTTGTTTAGGAGCAGATACGTCAAGGGGCCATCACCTCAGGGGACTTGGGTTATGGTTTATGTCCCCTGAGGTGATGGCCCCTTACCTTATAACCCATAATCAAAAGTCCCCTGAAGTGACAGCCCCCTGCCGTAAAATTACTCAGACCCTTGCTTGATGAGAGCCTGTAAATATTCCATATAAGAGGGCGTTACGCTCGTGCCGCAATCAATGACAGCCTGCTTCAACCACTTGCCTGCCAGTTCATTGTCACCGAGCAGATAGCAGCCCACGGCGATGTTGTATTCCGCAGCCATGCGGCGCTCGAGAGCAGTGGACTTGGACAAGAGGGTAATCCACTCGTCAACGGCTGCCGTCCAGTTTCCCACTATGGCATGCTGCATTGCGTCATTCCATTCTGAATTGCCCTCGAAATACAGTATTTTGAAATTCGCCCCCTTCCAGACAGGTCCGAAATTGGCCATAAGGTTGTCTGAAGTGGCTGATGGATTGATTGCACTGACTCTCAGATGCGGCATGGAATATACGATATCATCCTTCTGAAGACTGTCATAGAATAAAAGAGTGTATTCGGACACCCCCGTTATCACGTCACTCTGGCCGTTGGGACACACAAGGAACACCACATCGCTGTTTGCCATTGTGAGAAGTTTGGCAAGCGTATCCCTTTCCGAATACACGGCCTTCTCGTCAAAAGGCATGGAATAGAGAGACACATCCTTGGAATATTCCTCTGACATCTTCTCTATGAATCCGGTCAGAGCCATACAGCAGACAGTACTGTCCTGAGAATTCCTGTAAGTCATATAGACCGACATCGTTCTGTTTCTCAAATCCAGAGACGATGCAGAGGGCTTCATAAGTTGGACGGAAAGAGTTTCATAAGTCAATCCGCAAGAAGAGATAACAGGCATCAGTGCCGCAAAAAGAAGTATGGTTCTGAGTGTCTTCATAACGATATGATTCCGGCGGACAGGTCATAAGAGTCCGCACCATTGATTTCCACTTCAAGAAAATGCCCGACAAGCTCGGCGGGGCGAAGACCGCCGACAAGGGAGGCATCATATTTTACAAGTATCTCACCATCCACCTCCGGAGATTCCTTCTGACTGCGGCATATGAGTATGCCATCTTCGCACGAATCCACTATCACTCTGGTCCTCTCGCCGAGACGCGCACGGTTGCATTCGTATGAAATGCCCTCCTGCAAGGTCATAAGCCTGTCATACCGGGACTGCTTTTCTTCAGCCGACACGTCATCCTTGTAATGTATGGCGGCATAGGTGTCTTCCTCCTCGCTGTAGGTGAATGCTCCCAGCCTGTCGAAACGTGTCTGACGGACGAAGTCCAGCAGCTGCTTGAAATCCTCTCCGCTTTCCCCGGGATGTCCCACTATCATAGTGGTACGCAGAACGACGGACGGAACGGCCTCACGCATATGCCGGACCAGTTCCCTTACCTGTTCCGCCGTCACACCCCTGTGCATTTTCCTGAGCACATCGGTGGAAATATGCTGGAGAGGAATGTCTATGTATTTGCATATCTTTGGGTTGGAGGCCATTTCTTCAAGAACATCTTCAGGGAAGGAATCGGGATATGAATAATGTATTCTTATCCATTCTATGCCTTCGACTTCTGACAGCTCGTGCAGCAGCCGGGCAAGTTCCCTTTTACCGTACAGGTCCAAACCGTAATAGGTGGAATCCTGCGCGATTACTATCAGTTCCCGTACCCCTTCAGATGCAAGAGCCCCGGCCTCCTTCACGAGCGTTTCCACAGGAACTGACCTGTGAGCACCCCTTATGAACGGTATGGCACAATATGAGCAGCGTCTGTCACAGCCTTCGGAAATCTTCAGATATGCGTAATGGGAAGGTGTGGTAAGGCGTCTTGAAATCTGCTCTATGTCTCCGTCTATCCCGAGAAATTTCAGCAGCGGAGCGAAATCACGAGCCCCGAACCAGGCATCGACCTCAGGAATCAATTCCGGCATCTGGACTGCATAGCGCTGGCCCAGACAGCCAAACACGACAATTTTGCGGTAAAAGCCCTGTTTCTTCAGTTCCACAGCCTCCAGTATCGCATTTATGGACTCTTCCTTGGCATCCGCGATGAAACTGCAGGTGTTGATAAGAAACACGTCGACTTCCCCTTCCGGAACAATCTCGTAATGTTCCGACAAGACGGCCAACACGTGTTCGGAATCGACAGTATTCTTGCTGCACCCAAGAGTCAGTATGCCAAGTTTGGGTTTCATTTCCTATTCAGCTTTTTCCTCTTCCTCCGGATCAGCGAAGTTGAGAGTAGCCTTGGCTTTCAATTCATTATACCAGGTTACCACCTTCTTCATATGCGAAAGATAGAAACGGTCGCGGTCATAACCGGGCAGAGCCTTTTCGAAAACGGCGCGTATCTCATCCTCGGGGCTTTTGCCCGTGGGAGCCTCCTTTCCCGCGAGAACGGTTTTCATCTTCGTGAAGACCTCACGCAGTTTGACCTCACCATCATCCGTATATACGGATATATCCTCGAGAGTGGTTATCCTGCCGTTGGCGGGGAAATTCACCCTATGCCCGTCAGCAAGACTTTCTGCAATGGCACCGGTACGCGACTGGGCAACAAAACGATACAAGCCGGGATATCCGGACACTGAAAGGATCTTCGAAAGATCAGTTTTCTCTTTTGCCATAGTTTATTTCTTTTAAAAATTCATCCACTTTTTTTTCAAGCGCTATTTCATCGCCTATGTTGTCTATAACGGAATCCACCCGGGGATTGTGCCTCTGATCCTGCTGCAAGGCCATTCTCTCCGCAAGCGATTCACTGCTGACGTTGCCGCGCAACGCTACCCTTCCAATACGCACATCTGCAGGAGCATCGACAAGGAGCACATAATCTCCGAATGAGTCAAAAAACTTCTTCTGTAATATGACCGCACTTTCCAGCGCTGCGAACTCCACCTGCCGTTCCGAGGCCCATTTGCGGAAATCCTCCATCAGAATCGGATACAAAGCATCCTCGAGCGAAGAGAGTGCGGCACTGTCCCTGAATATGTCAGCAGTAACCATAGCCGCAAGCGAGGGATTCTCCCCATACAGGGCTTTTGCCCTGGAATCGCAGTCATACACCGGAATACCGCGTCTTTCAAGACATCTGCATACCGTGGACTTTCCGCTGCCTATTCCGCCAGTGACAACAATGACCTTCATCCTAAGAGCCTGTTTTGAAATCAATAATCGTTTCTCAGGATGCAGTCGAATACCCGAGGCTCTACAGCATAGGCCAGAACGCCTTCCGGCAGGCCGGAAACCTTGCCCAGACATTTGCCGCTCCTACCGGATTCGAAATCAACGTAGTCCACACTGACAGAGATGCCACCGGCATCCTGAACGCCCGGGAATACTGCTTTCACCCTGATTCCCGCCGTAGCCGGCACTACCTGCATCACGACATCGGACGGCACGTTCACGGTTTCGACTCCGACAGAGAATACCTGTTCCACATAGCGGACAACGGGCAGCGTGAACTGAACCTTTTCGACAGAGAGACGCAAATCCTTGACCGGCTTGAGAGCAACTTCTCCATACAGCTCGGATCTGACATCGCTGTATTCAATCATTTCCGTCGTCACGAATTGCACGGCATCGAGAAGTTCCTTCTTGCCATAGACGAGGACTGAATCGGGAGTCGGGCGCAATTTGCCGGATGCCATATACTGCGGTCTGAACGATATGGAAGAGATGAGTTTGACAGGAACCTTCCTGTAATCCATCTCGGGAAAACGCAGGAACACCGTGTCAGTGACAAAATATTCAAGCTTTGCGTCCACTCCGAAGAAATCGTGGAAATATTTTGTCAGATCATCCTTCGCCATATAGTATGTATCGCCCTGCAGGTAGTGTACGTCTTCAGGAGAAATCTCCACTCCACGCGGCTTCCTGCGCATTTCATATCTGGACATGGCAAGATCGAACCCGCTCATTTCCAGACGGGCGGCCACCTCCGATGCCGAAGATGAAAGATTGGACCTGCCGTCAAGTTCGCATTTGACAACGAAGCGGCATTGGGCAAGTCCGGAATATGACAGGGACATATTATGAATGAACCACCAGCAGCAAGCCAGCAGCAGGGACAGCCCCAATGCCAGATAGTCCGTTGACGTGAATTTGCCGCCCCTGTCCATTATCCTACTGTTGCTGAGTCTCGGCAGTATCTCTTACAACCGATGACTTGGCCACGCGGATCTTTACATCCTTGTCCACTTCGAGAAGGAGGGAATCTTCCTTGACTTCAGCTATGGTTCCGAATATTCCGCCCACGGTGACAACCTTGTCACCTTTCTTCAAGGCGTTGCGAAAAGCCTGCAGTTCCTTCTGCTGCTTGCGCTGGGGACGTATCATAAAGAACCACATCACTACGAAGATAAGGATAAGCATGACCCAAGTCATTGCTGAGCCGCCTGCTGCGGGAGCCGCACCGGCGGCCTGAAGTAAACTGATCATCTTTTATTTCTTTTTGAATTCAACTTTTTTCGACAAAGTGTCCAGAATTCCGTTCACGAAAGTGCTGCTCTTCGGCGTGCCGTAGTATTTGGCAATTTCGACATATTCGTTTATGGACACGTTCACCGGTATGTCTCCGAAGAATACTATCTCGGACAAAGCCGTGACTATAAGCGCAATATCCGTACCTACAAGCCGGTCCTTGTCCCAATTGGGAACGGACTCGGAAATAACTGCGCTGAATCTGTCATAATTGGCATAGGACTCGTTCAGAAGTTTGTGTACGAAAGCATCATCATCCGCCATCCCCTTCCTGATATCACTGAGATAAAGAGGCGGAAGTGCCCACGACTCGCCCTTGGCGAGTGATTCGACGGTCTTGCAGCACCATGTCAATGCATAGGCCAGATCGTCATTCCAATATATGCTCAAATCTTCGAGTGCCGTTTCGAGGTCTTCCCTGTCCACGAACTCCTCTTCGAAAACGTGGACGAAGAGACGGCAGTCAGCTGCAAGTGAACGCTCGGGGTCCGCCATATATCCGGCGAAATATTCCTTAGTCTGCATCGAAGCATATATCTTCTTGACTATCAAGTCATAGGCACCCCACTCAAGGCCTTTTTTCTTCAGCAGTTTCTGGAAGTCGACATCCGACTCCAGCAGAGGAGCGAGAGAATTCCCGATAAACTTGAGATTCGGATTCCTCTCTTCCTCCGTCTTGTTTATTTTTTTCTGCAACTGATTGAACTTCTCGTTCGCCGCCCTGGTTATGGCGCAAACGGATGACAGCATGAAAAGATAAAGGTCACGCGTCGATTCGAGAGACCGGTCAAGTTCCTTTCTCGCCAGAGCCAGGGACTTGTCAGGCAGCATCTCTATTGCAAAGAGCTCTTTGAAGGCTTTAATTCTTAGAATCCTGCGGTTCAGCATCGCTTTTTCACTAAATTTACACAAAGATACCTCTATTTTTTAGAAAATTTTCTATATTCGCAAAGATATTACTAAAAATTCAACGTATGAATAGCGAAGATGTCTTTTCAAAGCCTATCCGTGCCGGGAAACGCACCTACTTCTTTGACGTTAAATCGACCAAAGGCAATGATTATTATCTGACCATTACAGAAAGCAAAAAGAAAGTCGAGGACGACGGAACTTTTTCCTATGACAAGCACAAGATTTTCCTCTACAAAGAGGATTTTGAGAAATTCACTGAAGGGCTCAACGAGGTAATAGAATACATCAAGGCCCATTGTGACGTGCAGGAAACCAAGCACAATGAATTCTCTGACGTTAATTTTGAAGAACTCTAACACAGACTTTGAACAAATTCGGTTTTATACGTGTCGCAGCGGCAGTTCCCACCGTTGCCGTGGCTGACACAAAGACAAATTGCCAGCATATATGCTCTCTTATCGAGAGTGCGGTGGACAAACAGGTCTCTCTGCTAGTATTTCCTGACTTATGCATCACAGGATCTACCTGCGGAGATCTTTTTTATCAGAGGCTTATTCTGGAAGAGGCCCGGCAGGCTGTCGAAGACATAGCCGATTTCTGCAAGGGTCTGCCCATAACAGTGGTTGTAGGTGCTCCCTTATCGGATGGAGGCCGCCCTGTGAACTGCAGCATAGTAATTAACGACGGTCAGATACTGGACACCGTCCCCAAAGGCGGCAACGGCCTGTTCGAAATCGACGGTGCATGCTTCAGTTTCGACTGCCACCCGGATTCACACATAGTGGTGCTGCCATCCGCCGACATCCAGGACATGAGTTCGGGGCAGCGTCTGCGCAAGAATCTCATTGCGGCCTCATCCCTTGATGCCTGCGCCTATATTTACTGTAATGCAGGTTTCGGTGAGAGCACAACAGACTCCGTTTACTCCGGCTACAGCGCAATTACCGAAAACGGCACCATGCTTGCCGAAGGCAGTTGGAATTCGATGGAGCCCCAGCTTGTCATAGCCGACGTGGACATTCAGGCGATAGAACGGGAAAGGGCCTATGACGAGAATTCCGATGACACCGCGGAACAGGGAGGCTGCATTTCCCTTCTCAATCCCGACACCGATTTCGGCAAGAAACTGATGCGCCCCACAGGCTGCTACAATTTCGACTGTTCAGACGAGGCTTTGGACAGCGCAGCCGCAATCCAGGCTATCGGTCTGGCAACAAGGCTTTCGAAAATCAACTGCAAGAAGGCCGTCATCGGCATATCCGGCGGACTGGACAGCACTCTCGCCCTGCTCTGCACGGTAAGGGCGTTCGACCGTCTTGGATTGAACAGAAAAGGCATAACGGGAATCACGATGCCAGGCTTCGGAACATCCGAGCGCACCCATACAAACGCTTCTGCACTTATGGCCGAACTGGGCATAAGCAGCCGCGAGATTGACATTACTGCAGCATGCCGCCAGCATCTGCGCGACATAGGCCACGACGGCATCACACAGGATACAACATACGAAAATGCGCAGGCACGGGAACGCACCCAGATACTGATGGACGTGGCGAATGCCGAAAACGCCATCGTTGTCGGAACGGGAGACCTCTCTGAACTGGCCCTCGGCTGGTGCACCTACAACGGTGACCATATGAGCAACTATTCCGTCAACGCTTCCATTCCCAAAACGCTCGTAAGAGCTATGACGTCAAGGGCCGCGGCAACGGATTTCAGCGACGGGAAAACAGCCGGAATACTGCGCGACATCATCGCTACGCCCGTGAGCCCGGAACTCAAGGGAAGCGGCAGGGCAATCGAGCAGAAAACGGAGGATGTGATAGGTCCGTACGAGTTGCACGATTTCTTCATCTGGAATATGATAGGCAATGCCTTCACTCCGGAAAAGACAATATTCCTCGCCTGCAATGTCTTCAAGGGCCGTTTCACCAAGACTGAGATAAAGAAATGGATAGCAGTGTTCACCGACCGCTTCTTCTCGCAGCAGTTCAAACGCTCCTGCGCGCCTGACGGTCCGAAGGTGACACCGGTATCGCTCAGTCCAAGGAACGGATGGAATATGCCTTCAGATGTCAGCGCCAGCCTGTACAGGGACAATATAAAGTAAGATTTATGCGCAAGAAACCCATAATAGCCCTGATTTACGATTTCGACGGCACCCTGTCCCCCGGCAATATGCAGGAGTTCGGTTTCATTCAAGCCATAGAACAGAGTGCCAAGACTTTCTGGCGCAAGAGCGATGAAATAGCCATAGGTCAGGATGCCAGCAACATACTTGCATATATGAAGCTTATGTTCGACGAAGCGCATCGCAAGGGCATCAAGCTGCGCCGCAAGGATTTCCAGCGTTTCGGTTCGAAGGTGGAACTGTTTCCCGGAGTACTCGGATGGTTTGCCATGGTCAACGAATACGGACGTTCTCAGGGTGTGACCGTTGAGCATTATATAAATTCCTCAGGTCTTGCCGAGATAATCGAAGGTACGCCCATCGCCCACGAATTCAAGCGAATTTTCGCCTGTTCGTTCCTCTACAATGACGAGGGCGAGGCTGAATGGCCTGGCGTGGCCGTGGACTACACCGCCAAGACACAGTTCCTGTTCAAGATCAACAAGGGCATACTCAGCATACGCGACAGCAAACTCGTGAACGAGAGCCAGGCCGAAGACAAGAAGCGTATTCCCTGGTCCAATATGATTTATTTCGGGGATGGAGACACCGACGTTCCATGCATGAAGATTGTCAAGATGTTCGGGGGCAATGCCATCGCTGTCTACAATCCGGAGAATCAGTCGAAAAAAGAGACTGCGGAGAAACTTCTCCGTCAGGACAGGGTGAATTTCATCTCCCCTACCGATTATACGGAAAGCGGCAAAACCTTCGCCATCGTCCGCGGCATCATAGACAAGATTAAAATCGACGACACTCTGCACTCCCTCTTCAGAACTTGAAGCTGTCCTTGAGTGCCGTAGTTTTGTTGTAAACGGGCTTGTCCGATGTGCTGTCGGGATCCTTGGCGAAGTAGCCGACACGCTCGAACTGCACCGCAAGTCCGGAATTGTCATCAAGCAGAGCCGGTTCCGCGTAGCCTCTGCCATATACCAGACTGTCCGGATTGAGATAATCCTTGTAGTCCTTATCCTCGGGTATATTGCCCATCTGAGGCTCCGTGAACAGTTTGTCATATATGCGGAGCTCTACTTCCTTCGCGTGTGCCACGCTAACCCAATGAATTGTGCCCTTGACACTTCTCCACTCACCCGAGCCGGGTCTGGTGGAAGGATCGATGGTGCACTTGAGCTCGATTACATTGCCCCCGGCATCCTTTATGACCTCTTCGCATTTTGCGATATAGGTATATTTCAAGCGCACTTCCCCACCCGGTTTGAGACGGAAATACTTGGCAGGAGCATCCTCCATAAAGTCAGCCCTGTCTATATACAGTTCGCCGGTGAAAGGAATCTTGCGCGAAGGACCTTCAGGGGCAGCCGGATTGAGCGGAGCATCGAACCACTCCACCTTGCCGGGCTCCCAGTTTGTAATGGTGACCTTGAGAGGGTCCGAAACCATCATATAGCGGTTGCTGCGCTCGTTGAGATCCTGACGCACGCACCATTCCAGAAGCTGGAGGTCGATAAGCTGCTCACGCTTTGCAACACCGATCTTCTCGGCGAACATCCGGATGCTTTCGGGAGTGTATCCCCTGCGGCGTATACCGCAGATTGTCGGCATACGGGGGTCATCCCAACCGCTCACAAGACCTTTCTGAACGAGTTCGAGAAGCTTGCGCTTGCTCATCACCGTGTATGTCAGGTTCAGCCTGGCAAATTCGTACTGGTGTGAAGGGAAAATATCCAGAGTCTTTATGAACCAGTCGTAGAGGGGACGGTGTACGTCAAACTCCAGAGTACATATGGAATGCGTGATGTTCTCGATGCTGTCGCACTGCCCGTGGGTATAGTCATACATAGGATATATGCACCACTTGTCACCGGTACGGTGGTGTGAGGCGTGTTTGATGCGGTACATTATGGGATCACGGAACATCATATTGGGATGAGCCATATCTATCTTGGCGCGGAGCACCTTCTCCCCGTCGGCATACTTGCCGTCACGCATCTCGCGGAAAATCCTGAGATTATCCTCCACGCTGCGGTTGCGCCAGGGGCTCTCCTTGCCGGGAGTCTGCACCGTACCGCGGCCCTCGCTTATCTCCTCCTGAGTCTGGTCGTCCACATAGGCCAGACCCTCCCGTATCATCTTCTCGGCCCACTCGTAGAGCTGGTCGAAGTAGTCGGAAGCGTATCTCTCGCTGGCCCACTGGAAACCCAGCCATTTGATATCCTCCTTGATGGAATCCACATATTCCGTATCCTCCTTCACGGGATTGGTGTCATCGAAGCGGAGATTCGTGCTGCCGCCATATTTCTGCGCCAGGCCGAAATTGAGGCAGATGCTCTTCGCATGACCGATGTGCAAATAGCCGTTGGGCTCAGGCGGGAAACGCGTGAGTATCGACTTGAATTTGCCCTCCGCAAGGTCTTTCTCTATGATTTCTTCGATGAAATTCAGTTTCTTTTCCTCTGAAGGATTTACGTTTGCTTCCATTTTGTATAAGAACCTGTTTTAAAATAATAAACTCACAAAGATACTCAAAAAATCACAATTTGATTTCGCCGACATACACTCCCCAGCACAGATCAGTGACTATCATCACCGGCTTGCCGTCCGCATCGTTGACATAGGAAGGTTCGTGCAGGTCGGTATGGCTGTGGCCTCCTATTATGATATCGACGTTCTTCAGGAGCGGCGCCAGCTCCACGTCGCCTATGTTCTCCTCGCCCTCGGCATAGCCCAGATGCGAAAGTACTATGACAAGGTCGCAGTTTTTCTTCTCCTTCAGCATTGCGGCAATCTCATTGACGGGGCCGTCGGGACGAATATAAGTCAGACCGTCAGTACACTCTTTAGTCACGACGCCTTCAATATCCGTAAGGACACCGATTATGCCTATCTTCCTGCCTCCGCGGCGGACTATGGTGTAAGGTTTGATTAACTTGCTGAAGTTCCTGTCATCAGCCGTGTAATTGCACAGCAACGTCTTGTATCTGGCCTTGCGAAGTCTTGAATACAAATCTTCCCTGCCTCTGTCCCATTCGTGGTTGCCAACAGCGGCGACATCATATTTCATAATGTTCAAGGCCTCGATTTCCGCCTTCCCTCCAAACGTGCTGAAATAGGAAGTACCCTGGCTGTAATCGCCCACATCCAGCAGAAGCACATTGCGCGCTCCTTCGGCACGGCGTATGCTGTCGACCAGAGCCGCACGCTCGACCACCCCGCCGAGGCCGTCATAACGTCCTCCACGTATAGGCTCGATATGCGAATGGGTGTCATTGGTGTGAAGTATGGTCAAGGTGTAGTCCTTGGCAGGCTCCGGAGCCGGAACAAGAGGCAGCTTCCGGCGCGGAGTCTTCGCTTTGCTTTTCTTCGGAGCCGAGTAGTCGATCTTTATGCGGCCATCCGCCTTCCCGGTGATGGGACGGCCCTCCTCACGGCAGCGGCGGAGATGTCCGACCGTCAACTGAAAGAAATCTTCTTCCAGCACATCATATCTGATGGCCATCTTTCCGATGCTGATACCGTCTCCTCCGTCAAGAAGAAATGAATTGGTTATCATACGGTACGTCCGCGATTTGTCCAGAGGCCGTCCGCCTATCTCCACGCTGCGTACTCCCTCCCTTCCAGCTTCGATTTTCACACCGCCAAGTACCTGGAACCGCGTCCTGGCCATATCGTCGAACAATTCCCAGAGCTTCTCACCGCTGATTTCGGCTATGACTATATAGTTGGTGAAAGGCAACATTCCGCGTATGTCATCCACCATAACGTCTCCCACGGGCATATCCACCCTGATGCCGCCGAAATTGGTCAGTGAAACGTCACAGGGGACACCACCTCCAAGCCTGGCACTCTCCTCCAGCATAAGGTCGGCGAGCCAGTTGCTATGCGGGCTTTCGGGATGATACTTGGGCATAGGCTCGGGGCAATTTCCGAGGACCTCCCTCAAGGGGGCGAGTTCCTTCCGGCATTCCGCAATCAGCGCAGCCTCACGGATGGCTGTCATCGAAAGGGATGTCACATCCGAGCTGCGATGGCCGTCCATAATATAACGTTGCCACGAGTACGCCTGCCCGTATGCCTGATTGCAGACAAGAACAAGGGCGAGAAGAAAAAGTGTTACTTTTGTTTTAGCCATTTCCAAAGATCTTTCCAGTTTGCAGTCTTGCCGGACGTCAATATCCCGACCCTGTATATCTTGGCTGACAGCCAGCCGAAAATGATGAACGTGGCCACAAGAATGCCGAATGACAGCCAAATCTGCCAGGCCGGCACTCCGAAAGGAATACGCGCAAGCATCACGATGGGGGAAGTGAAGGGAATCATGGATCCCCATACGGCCATCGCGCTGTCGGGAGCATTCCAGGAATACAGGGCCAGAAAATACGCCAGCATAAGCGGGACAGTCAGAGGCACCTGCAGTTTATTGCTTTCCTCCGCATTCTCCACAGCCGAGCCGATAGCGGCAAACATCGACGCATAGAGGAGGTAACCGAAGATGAAGAAGCCGAAGAAGGCCAAAAGGATGCCGGAGACATCTATGTTGCCTATAGTCTGCAGTATCTCCTGCATCTCTGTAGGCTCCTGAGGCACGGCTCCAGTTTCGAGAGCAGCCGCAGCATCGGCAGGAAGCCCTTCGGGAGAAATCTGCTGCACCAGCTCGGTCGTGGCAGCCCCCGTAAGTTTATCCTTACCCACAACACCTAATACGGAACTTACTATAACCGCTGTCAGAACTATCCAGAGAAGGAACTGGGTAAGGGCCACAAGAGCTACGCCAATGATTTTACCGAACATAAGGTCTACGGAATCCACACTGCTGAGCAACACCTCCACGACCTTGCTCTGCTTCTCCTCAACGACACTCTGCATCACCGATGACGAGAACATAGTGACAAACATGAAGATGATGATTCCCAGACCGAGACTTATGAACATATAGACCTCGGAACTCGAAATCCTGTCCTCCCCGTCCTCGCCTATGGTGTAACTCTTAATATCTATGTCGGGCCACACCTCGTCCAGAATCTGCTTGAGTCCTTCGATATTGTACTGTTCTATGCGATAGTCCCGAACAGCCGAGTTGACCCTGTCCTCGATTCCGCTGATTACGCTCAACCCGACTGGTTTTGTGCTGTAGGTGCTCACCGATACGGATTTGTTCTCATCTATGGCACTGATGTACAGTATGGCCGAATACGGGGATTCCTCAAATCCCGCCTTGAGGGAATCAAGGCTGATTGAACTGCAGTCCACATAACTTATTTCCGAATTGGACTCGAGAACGGGCATCACTATGCCGGATTCGTCCACGACCGCTATCTCCTTGGCCTCGTCTTTGTTGAACAGCACCAGCAATGCCGGTATGCAGCACAAGGCGGCAAAGAGGACAGGCACCAGAAAGGTGGTCACCAGGAATGATTTTTTCTTGACTCGGGTCTCATATTCCCTTGAGATCACGACACTTATTGTACGCAGATTCATAGCTAATCCTCCTTAACAAGTTTGATGAAAATGTCATTCATTCTGGGAATGACCTCCTTGAATGAACTGATTCTGACTCCTTTGGCGATATACTCGGAGAGAATGTCATTGGTACTTTTCCCGTCTGATAGGGAGACAACGTCCTCGTGCAGGCCTTCGGCATCGGTATATGCCACCTGTACGTCATTCTGTCCGTATTTCCGGCGTATATCTTCGACCCCGCCTGTGACAACTACGTGCGACTTGTTGATAAGGGCTATACGGTCGCAAAGTTCCTCCACCGATTCCATATTGTGAGTGGAGAGAATTATCGTCGCGCCCTCTTCCTTCAACCTGAGTATTTCATCCCTGATTATTTGGGCATTGACCGGATCGAAACCGGAGAAAGGCTCATCCAGTATCATCAGCTTCGGCCTGTGAACCACAGTAGTGATGAACTGGAGCTTCTGGGCCATACCTTTGGACAATTCGTCCACCTTCTTGTCCCACCAGCTCTGTATGCCGAATTTGATGAACCACCCCTTGAGCGCCTCACGCGCATCATCGGAGCTCATGCCTTTCAGTCTGGCGAAATACATCGCCTGCTCCCCCACCTTCATCTTGCGGTAGAGTCCGCGTTCTTCGGGGAGATAGCCTATTTTCTTGACGTCATCCTCGGTAATGGGTCTCCCCTGGAACAGCACCTTGCCGCCAGTAGGTATAAGGATGCGGTTGATAATGCGTATCAACGTCGTTTTGCCGGCACCGTTCGGACCGAGAAGGCCGAATATGCCACCCTCTGGAATCTCGATATTGATTCCGTCCAGAGCCACCTTCTCTCCAAAGGTCTTGCTGACATTCTGAATTTCAAGTAATGCCATTTTTCAATATAATATTTTGGTTATCAATTCTGTAAGCAGTTCCGAAGCTGTGGCCTCACCCGCATCTCCACCCTTGCCCTTGAAGTCATAATCCCTGAGCAGGGCTATTATCGCCATACAGCGTTTAAGAGGATAGTTCTTCACGGCCGTATCGTATTCCCTGAAGAAAAAAGGATTCACTCCCAGCGCAGCCTTCTTTTCATCAGGGGACGGATTGGGAGTACGCAGAAGCAGGGCCTCATACTTGAGTATGCGGTCGAAATGGTTGAAAAGCGCGGCCACGGTAGGTGCCATCGCGAATTTTGCCGAGGAACCCATATATGCCGCGGTACGCAACGCTTTGTCAGCCTGCCTGTAGGACAGCTGGCGGGTAAGTTCGAATACGCTGAATTCGCGTGAGATACCTACATTGGCCTCAATGTCGGCGACCGTAACGGAGGATGACCCTTCAGGCTTGTTTTTCAACAGTTTCTCTGTCTCGACAGCCACCCTGTGGAGATCCGTCCCCACGGATTCCGCCAGAAGCGCCGCTGCATCAGGCTCTATCCCGAGGCCGCGCCCTGCATAATAGTCCGTTATCCATCTGGCCATTTCATAATCCCGCACAGGGCTGGATTCCAAAACTCTTCCGCTTTTCGATATGCTCTTATAAAGAGCCTTACGCTTGTCAAACTTGCCCCTGTAAACCAGCACCAGCACGGTGCTGTCCAAAGGGGCATCCGTATAAACGGCCAGAGCGTCTATATTCTTGAGTGCCTGAGCCTCTTTCACCACGACAAGACTGCGCTCGGCGAACATGGGATAGCGACGCGCATTGCCTATGACATCCTCGACAGTGGTGTCCGCCCCGTAGACTATCAGCTGATTGAAATCCCGCTCGTCATCGCTGAGGGCATTTGCGACTATGGCATCCGCCACAAGGTCCACATAATAAGGCTCTTCGCCCTCCAGCAGATACACAGGGGCGAAGATGCCTTCATTAATGTCCTTTATTATGCGGTAAGCCGAATCCGAAGTGCCGGCCGTTTCCTTTGCCATATATCTATTCGGGAATCAGTTATTCCTGCATCAGTTCCTTCCTGCGTGTCAACTGTTCCTTCAGTATGTCGGCGCAATCGTTGACGGCCGTTTCGAAAGACTTTGCGCTGCGCTCCACAACTATGGAGTTGCCGGGGATGTGCACGTTTACCTTCACGTTCTTGTTCTCGTGGTCATTAAGAAGGCTCAACGTAACTTCTGTGGTCACGATGTTCTCATAGAAACGGGGCAGTTTCGAAAATTTTTTCTCAATGAAATCCAAAAGCTTCTGGTCTGCGTCAAACTTGACGGATTGAACTCTAATCTCCATGTTTACCTCCTTTGTTAGTGGCCCGTGGGTGAGCCTGTTCATAAATATTCTTGAGCGCTTTGATGCTGCTGTGCGTGTAAACCTGTGTGGCAGCGAGGTTTGCGTGGCCGAGAACCTCTTTTATGGAATTGAGGTCAGCCCCCTCTTCCATCAGCCCCGTCGCAAACGAGTGCCTCAGCACGTGAGGCGACTTTCTCCCCGCAAAATCCTTGCCCGACTGCCCGAGTTCCTCCTTCACCGCCCTATCCACCAGAACAGGATAAAGACGGGAATTGGACCAGGTCACGAACAAAGGGTCCGACGCCACCGATACTTCGGCATTCACCAAGCGTCTTACTGATTGTAAATATAATGAAATTTCTTCAATTAATTCGGGTAGAAGCGGAATTTCACGCATTTTGTCACCTTTTCCGCGGACGTGCATCACTCCCCTGCCCCTGTCGAAATCCCCTTGTCTGAGCGATATCAGCTCGGCTCTGCGCATCCCCGTGCAGAACAGGGTGCAGACTATTATGCGGCGCAGGCACAGCCAGTAAGTGTCTTTCCTTTCTGCCGGGGTTTCCGGATCCAGCTCGAAATCACGCCTGTCAAGGGCGTTATCCTCTGACATATAAGCAGACATTGCCGTTGAATTGAAAAAGGCGGGCAGACGTCTGGACTGGCGGGGACGGACCACCAGGGAAACCGGATTGGAGTTCATTATTCCCTGCCGTATGAGATATTTGCAATAACTGCTTATTACACTGAGATGCAGATTGACGGTTCTGGGACTCAATCCCTCGGTATCGAGGAGATATATCTGATAATTCCTTATCGAAGCGGGAGTTATCGCATCAGGGGAGAAAGTACTGAATCTGTCCAGTATCGAAGAGTATATTTCCCTTGTCCTTGCAGAATATCTCCTCTGCGAGGATATGTAGGAAATATATTTCTCTACGTCATCCATCACGATTTATCTACGGGAACCAGGCCACGCTGCGAGGCAAGTTGCCTGAGGAGGGCATCGGCGGCCTCGAAAGTGTTGTCACATTCGCTGTCCATTATGGCTTCCTTGATGGCATCCTTCAATTCTCCGAGCAAACGGCAGGGAGGCAGCCCGTACAGTTCCATAATGTAATCTCCGGTTATAGGATTTTTCCAATTGCGTATGGCATCCTTTTCCTCCACCTGGCGTATCTTGCCCATCACCAGGTCGAAATTGGACTTCAGAACTTCCACCTTATGCTCATTCTTGGAAGTGATGTCGGCCTTACAGAGCAGCATCAGGTCTTCAATGTCATTACCCGCCTCGAACAGCAGACGCCGTACGGCCGAATCCGTAACTTCCTCTGTAACAAGTGCCTGCGGGCGCAGATGAAGGGATACCAGTTTCTGGACATATTTCATCTTATCGTTCAACGGCATCTTGAGAGCCGTGAAAATCTTCGGCACCATCCTTCCGCCTATCACCTCGTGTCCGTGGAAGGACCAGCCGGTCACCGGGTCGAATTTCTTTGATGCCGGCTTTCCTATGTCGTGGAGAAGGGCCGCCCAGCGAAGCCACACGTTGGGCTCTGTGCGCAAACTTTCCTCAAAACCGTTCTCCACAGGTTCGTAATCGCGAAGCAGCCCCTGCGAGATGGCCTCCACCTCCATTTCCGCCAGGTTGTCAACAACCTGCAGGGTATGAGCGAAGTTCTCCTTGTGGGCGCGTCCCTCAAGCATCTGTACACCCTTGAGTTTCAACAGGTCCGGAAGTATATACTGGAGCATCCCGGCCCTGTCCATCAGGTCGAATCCCATTGACGGATGGTCGGTGACGAGTATTTTGTTCAACTCCTCCACTATCCTTTCCTTCGAGAGAATCTGCAGTCTGGAAGCGTTGCGCTTTATGGAAGCGAAGCACTCGGGGGTTATATTGAAATATTTCTCCCAGGAGCTGAGTTTGGTGGCAAAACGCACGGCCCTGAGCATACGCAGAGGGTCGTCGTCGAAAGTCCTGTCAGGGTCTGTCGGCGTGCGTATGATACCCTTGTCAAGGTCCCGGATACCACCGAAAGGGTCAACCAGGGTCCCATAGTCCTCCTTCTGGAGGGAAAAGGCCATCGCATTTATGGTGAAATCCCGTCTGAGCTGATCGTCCTCGAGAGTGCCGTCTTCCACGATGGGATTGCGGCTGTCACGCGTATAGGACTCGCGTCTGGCCCCGACAAATTCGATTTCTGTATGATGGTAACGCAGCATCGCCGTCCCATAGTTCTCGAATACGGACACCCGCGAATGCACCCGTCTGCCCACCTCACGCGCGAAGGCAGTGCCGCTGCCTTCCACCACTATGTCTATATCCTTGGTTTTCTTTCCGAGAAAACAGTCCCTCACATACCCGCCTATGACGAAAGCTCGAAGTCCCATGGACTCCGCCACGTCGGAAACAATCCCGAAAATGGGATGGTCCAGATATTTCGAAGCAAAAACGCTATTCTGAGAGCATTCTTTCATAATCCGGGAGTTCTTCGACAGGAACGAAATTATTGTCAACCTTATGCAGCGCAATGACGGAATTGCCGTTAGTCAGAAATATCCATCTCACACCGAGTACCATGTTGTACCGTACAGCCTGATCCAGAACCGCTGTCGTGATAGGGACTTCGGGAGCCTTGCACTCGACTACGGCCAGCGGTCTGGCATTTCTGTCCCACACCAGTATGTCGGCACGGTACATTTTATCCCCAAGCCTGAAGCCCGTCTCCGCCTTGATAACGGACACAGGTACGGAACACCTGTCCTTCAACAGGCCCATAAACCATTGTCTGACAGGCTCCTCTCGTTTCATATCCTTCTATTTCTTCGGCGCACGATACTCGTTCAGTGCCTTCCTGTATAACGAGGCATTCCTCTCGTGCTCCGCCAGCGTCTTGGAAAAGACGTTCCTTCCGTTGAGACGATAATCGGCGCAGAAATACAGATATTCGGCAGGATCGGGGTTCAGCACGGCCTCGATATGCTTCTTGCCGGGGACGCATATGGGAGTCGGCGGCAAGCCCGCATATATATATGTATTGTAAGGGGAATCTATCGCAAGATGCTTATTGAGCACTCTGCGTATGCTGTATCCCATCATATAGCATATCGTGGGACAGGCCTGCAGTCTCATACCCCTGTGAAGACGGGTGAGATACACGCTTGCTATCTTGGGATATTCGGATGCAATATGGCTCTCCTCGGCTACTATGGATGCCAATACGCTGACCTCATAGGGACTGAGCCCCTGTTTCGATGCGGCAGCCACCCTTTCCTCCGTCCAATAAGCATCATATTCCTTCTTCAGTCTCGCCAGAATTTTCTCAGGCCGAGCACTCCAATACATCTGGTATGTATCCGGAATTATATACGCAAACAATTCGTCACGGGACATTCCGTACTTTCGCAGAAGCGAATCGTCTTCCAGAGCATTAAGCATAGAATCCTTCTCCACCATCATCTGTGCAGCAATCTTCTCGGCTATGTCTTCTGCAGTACGCATACTGCCGGAAAGTACCATCCTCACAGGGTTTTCCCAACCGTGCGTGACGGCACGTGCAAAGTGGGTGGCAGAAAAGTTCTCATCCACGTGGTATGAGCCGGGGCACAGTTTATACTCTTTGAGCTCTCTTTTCAAAGTACGCACTACGGACGGCCTGTGGATAGGATGCAACACGCTGTCAACCTGAACAAGAAACTCCTCCGCTGTCATATCCGGAAGTACGCGTATTATACCTGACGCACCGAAAGCATGAAGCCGGCTGTCGACAAACCAGGTTGAAAACAACGCGATTACCGTCAAAAAGACCAGAACGGTGACAATACCGACGGCACAGTGCTGTGTCTTGGCTTTATCCTTCATTCTAAATGCTCTTGTCTACCCGCAGATAAAGGGTCTGATCCTCACGCAGCTTTTCGGAATCCTGACTGATTCCGTTCATCTTCATAAGTTTCTTCAGCCTTATCGCATATTTCTGACTTATTCCGTAAAGGGTTTCCCCTTCGTTGCATATATGTTTTTCAAGACCTTTCACTGCCATTTTCGCCTTACGCTGAAGATAGACCACCTCACCGGGAACAAGTTGCGTATCAGGGTTCTTCCTATCATTGAATGAGGCGAGTTCTCCGGGGAAAAGGTCATAGGATGCGGCTATGCTGCGGTAAGTCTCGCCTTCACGCGCATAGACAAAAGGGACACCGTTGAGAGCAAGGACCTCACGATGCAGGGAAACAGCGAAAGTTCCCGCAGCGGCATTGCCCACATACCTTTCAGGTTGCTCCAGAACCGTTGGAGAATCCGGAATATCGGGACGTTTTTTCACTTTACGCAACACCTTGGCCACGGCAGACTTTTCGGATGACGGGTCAAAACGGTCGAAACGTCCGAGGTCGTATGTTTCTATTATCTGTATGAGTTTCGGAGCATATTTCGGGTCAGTTGCGTAGCCTGCCTTCTTCAAACCGTGCGCCCAGGCCTTGTAGTCCGTCACTTCATAATCGAAAAGAAAAGCGTAACGGGACTTGTAGCGCAGGAAATCGGAATGGTCACGATACGACTCCGCCGCGTTTGAATATTTTCTGAAGCACTCGCCCTTCCGGTCATCATCGAATTTCATATGACGGCCTTTCCAGTCAGAATGGCACTTTATGCCGAAATGGTTGTTGCCCTTCACGGCCAGAGGGCTCTGTCCATAGCCGGATTCAAGCAATCCCTGCGCCAGAGTAATACTCGCCGGGATACCGCTGCGATGCATTTCTTCGACAGCTATGGAAGAATAGGTCTTGATATAGACTTCCGCACGTTCCTTTGTTGTATCCGACACGGCAGATACTGCAAGGAACAAGGCAGCGAACAGCAAAACTGATTTCTTCATAACATATACAATATATATTGTGCTAAGTTAAGAAAAAAACTTAGACAAACCGCATCGGAACGTCAAAAATATCCCCGTCATACACGGCGGTCGAATTGCTGAAGACGGATTTCGCGGCATCCAGATAGGCACCGTGTATATCCTCCTCCCTGATGGAAGACGAATAATGGCCCAGCAGCAATCTACCGGCACCGGCATCGAGAGCACATCTGGCAGCATCCTCCACCGTACTGTGGAAACGGTTTTCCGCTTTCAGTCTGTCAACAGGCATATAAGTACCCTCGTGATACAGGACATCCACGCCTTTCACCCACAGGGCCAATTCCGGGAAAGGTGCGGTGTCCGAACAATATGCATAGCTGCGTGGCTTGTACGGTTCCTTCTTGAAAAGGCAGGGTTCCGTTTCTCTGAAAAGGAATCCATAGGTGTCTATTGCGTGTTTCAGAGGGAAGGACAGGATCTCCAGACCGGAATATTCCGCAATCTTTTCCGGCTCCTTCATCTTCAGAGGAACGAATTCCGTGGCAAACGGGTCCTTCTCCCCCCAGAAAGATTTGTAAAACGTCAGAACGGGGCCGAGATTGTTGGGACCGAATATCCTGAGAGGCTTTGTCCTGCCGGTCAAGGCCATAGTGCTGAGCAGAGGAAACAGGCCGAATACGTGATCTCCGTGTATATGTGAAATGAATATTGCATCCAACTGGGTCTTTGACAGGCGTTTGAATCCCTGGACGCGTTCCCCGGCGGCCCACGCCTTCAACCTCTGGCTCTGACGGAGAAATCCCTGCTGCGTACCTTCGGCACAATCTATCAGAAACAGGCGCTCAGCTGCCTGAAGCAACTGAGCGCTTGATATACGGTTCAGGTTGGGCTTTGCTGAAGCCGACCCTAATATGTTGAGTGTGAACTTACCTGCCATATAGCGGGTAAAGTCCTACTTTGCAAGCTGATCCTTGAGAGCGGCAAGAACATCGAGGTCACCGAGAGTTGTCTTCTCTACAGACTCGTTGAGCTTCTTGACAGCCTTCTTGGCAATATCCGCCTCGCTTGCGGGTTTCTCTGATTTCTCAGACTTGGGGGCGGGAGCCGCATAGGTCTTGAGGTGAGAAACGGTAAGCTTGCGTGAGTTGCGCTTCAGGTCGATGACCTTGAACTCGAGAGTCTCGCCGGCAACGGGAGTAGTGCCGTCTTCCTTCACAAGCTCCTTGAGAGGGCAAACAGCCTCAATGTCAGCGGAAAGTTCAACCGTAGCAGCTTTCTCGCCCACCTCGGTAACTTTACCTGAAACGATTGTACCTACGGGATAGTCCTTCTCAATCTGCTCCCAAGGGTTGGGAAGAAGCTGCTTGTGTCCGAGTGAGAGTTTATGATTCTCCTCGTCGAAATCAAGGATGACAACATCAAGCTTGTCGCCGGGGGCAACAACCTCTGAAGGATGTTTGATCTTGTTCCATGAAAGGTCGCTGATATGCACGAGGCCCTCGATGCCTTCCTCAAGCTCTGCGAATACACCGAAGCTGGTGACATTGCGGACTGTGGCTGACTGCTGGCTGCCTACAGGATATTTCTCGCGTATATTCTCCCAAGGGTTCTCGACCAACTGTTTCAGACCGAGAGACATCTTCTTCTCGTCACGGTCGAGGGTAAGAACCTGAGCCTCAACCTCATCACCCACTTTCAGGAAGTCCTGTGCAATGCGGAGACGGGGGCTCCAGCTCATCTCGGATACGTGGATAAGGCCCTCGACGCCGGGTTCAACCTCGACGAACGCACCGTAATCCTGCACGAGCACAACTTTACCCTTAACCTTGTCACCGACCTTGAGGTCTTTGTCAAGAGCATCCCAGGGATGAGGGGTGAGCTGCTTCAGGCCGAGAGCGATGCGCTTCTTGCCCTCATCGAAGTCGAGGATGACGACATTGATCTTCTGGTCGAGCTCGACAATCTCCTTAGGATGATTGATACGGCCCCAGGAGAGGTCTGTAATGTGGATGAGACCGTCAACACCTCCGAGGTCGACGAATACACCGTAATCGGTGACATTCTTGACGATACCCTCGAGTACCTGACCCTTCTCAAGTTTGCTCATGATTTCGATCTTCTGTGCCTCGAGTTCAGCCTCGATGAGAGCTTTGTGTGAAACGACCACGTTGCGGAACTCGGGATTGATCTTGACAATCTTGAGATCCATTGTGGTGTCGACGAACTGATCGTAGTCACGTATGGGTTTGACGTCGATCTGGCTGCCGGGCAGGAAGGCCTCTATGCCGAATACGTCCACTATCATACCGCCCTTGGTGCGGGTCTTGATGTAACCTTTGACGATTTCGTCCTTGTTGTATGCTTCATTGACGAGATCCCAAGAATGCATTGCGCGGGCTTTCTTGTGGGAGAGGATGAGCTGACCGTTCTTGTTCTCTGCGGTCTGCACATAAACCTCGACCTTGTCACCTTCCTTGAGGTCCGGATTGTAACGGAACTCGGTGGTGGGGATGACACCCTCTGACTTGTAGCCGATATTGACTACAACTTCCTTTTTGTTGACAGATGTCACCGTACCTTCGACAACCTCGTTCTCCGTAACCTTGGAGAGAGTCTTGTCATACTGCTCGGCGATAACTGCACGGTCTGTGTCATAGACACTTTCCTTCTCGAACGCTTCCCAGTCGAATTCTTCGGGAGCGATTGAGGCATTCAATGCCTTCTTGATTTCGTTTTCGTTTGCCATAATTAAATTACCTGAACAATTAGTGCGTTGAACTTTATGTTATGCTTTCGGGTACGCGCACGCGGCACGCCTGAACGAAAGGAGTGCAAATTTATAGTTAATTTTTGGATTTTCAAAGATTTAGAACAACTTTTTCTTCTTGAAAATCAGATAGACTATCGCTACGGATACCAGCATCAGCCCGACGACGATAATCCAGTCCCAATGATTCTGAGCCGACAGAATCGGAAGACGCACGTTCATTCCGTAGAAACTGGCTATGAGCGTAGGGGGCATCAGCAGCAGGCTTATGAATGTGAAGACCTTCATTATCTTGTTCTGATCCAGATTAACCAGACCGAGCACCGTATCCTGCAGATACTCAAGACGTTCAAAGTTGAAATTCGTATGATTGATAAGTGAGGCGATATCCTTGAGCAGGGTGTTCAGACGGGGCTGAAGAGCTTTTGGAACTTTAGTGGTCTTAAGCATGCTGCTGACCATACGCTGCTTGTCCACGATATTCTCGCGAACAACCATCGAGTTCTCCTGCATCTGATTGATATCCAGAAGTATATCTTCATTGATATCCTCCTCACCCTGACTTATCTTATGACTCAGCTGAGCTATTTCCTTGCTCATCACCTCAATCATATCCGCATCCAGGTCGACACGCTGCTCCAGCAATGCCAGGAACACCTGGAAACCGCTTGCGAACTGCTTGGGGAACGCCTCCACCCGGCGCTGGAGATCCGTGAACGACTTCAGGGGAATCTCCCTTATCGTGGAGAGCGTATTGCCTATGAGAACGAACGAGACTGCCTCCATCGAGTAGTCGTCAGGGCCCGGAAGTATGAAGTTAGTATTGGCGAAGATGCCGTCTTCAGTCTCTATGAAACGGGAAGAACTCTCGATTTCCTCAGCCTTCGACCTTGCCTGAAGCGAGCAGTCCAGAAACAATTCGGCGGCACGCTTCTCTTCACCTGACGGTGCAAGAAGGTCTATCCACAATACGTTATCCTTGGATATATCTGTGAAATCCGCTTCCGAACAGGAAACCATCATCTGACCGTTTGATTTATAAAAAATCTGGATCATAACGCATTCAGTTTACTCCGGCGGGTATTTTCCGGATTGGTTTTACTTTACGAACCTGTGCCGTCCGTTTCAGGACAGCGCGCAAAAGTAAAACAATTTTTGCAATTATGAAAAAAACGGACGAAAAAAAACTCTTTACCTGCAGCGGTACGGCTGATCTTCGTAGAGCAGGAACTTCTTCGCCTTGCGTATCCATTTCTGTTCCGCAACTTTCACATACTCACGCACTTCTTCTTCGGTGCACTGGCCCAGCACATAATCCGTCAGCGTGGGGTCTGCCAGTTTTGAACGGAATCCTTCCTCAAGCCGGAACTCGGGATAATACTCTTCGAAAAAACGGAGCAGATCGAGCGTATGGAGCAGGCTGTGGTATTCTCCGCCCGGCTCAAGCATAAGCTGATAGCCGAAACAGCGCATATTCTGGTATCGGCCCGCCGAAGGAGTGAATGAACACGGACGCAGCATTATGCCGCGGGCTACGGGAGGAACGGGGCCGTCGTGGCGTATGAAAGGCGCACCTATATATTCGTAAGGGCGTGAAGTGCCTATGCCGGGAGTGATATTGGTATTGTTCCACAGTCCCCCGCCGCTGTACAATTCGCAGGTGAACATCCCGGGGATGTCGCTGCACGGAGCTATTGTCCAGGGAAGAAGGCTCTTGTTTGTCTCGGTGGCAAGGGCTGATATTACGTGAAGCGGAAATTTTGCACCTATCTCGTTATAATACAGGAGGCAGAGTTCCCCAAGGGTAAGACCGTGGCGATGAGCCACTTTCGCCGTATGCGGCTCTACCCTGAAACCCGGTAGCGAACTCTCTGGCATAGTTCCCTCGACCACCCTGCCAGCAGGGTTGATATGGTCCACCACATACATCGATGGCGCATCCTCCATCCCGGTGAGCGCCTCCATCAGAGCCAGAACGTCCTTGGTGTAATTGAAAAACCTCGAACCCACATCCTGAATCTCGACGACGATGGCATTCAATCCTTCAAGATCGGCCCTGCAAAAAGCGATATGGTTCGTTCCGGGGGTCAGCTCCGCCTCTTTCGGAGTGAAAAGTTTCTTCAGGTTGCCGCGCTGCTGGAAAATCTGCCACATATAGCGGTTCTGGTCCGTACGCCAGCAGTTCGTGGTACAGAAACACCCCACAGCCCCGTCGTGAAGGGCCCTGTCCATTTGGTCAACAAGCGCTGTGGTCCTGAAAGAGAACATGGTTTACTGTTCGAGGGATATGATATCGTTTGCAATGGTTATGACCCTGTTGCCGAGTTCCTCCGCGACATCCATTGACGGAGCCTCGGCATAAATCCTGATGATGGGCTCCGTATTGCTCCTGCGAAGATGGACCCACTTGCGTTCGGCCTCGAAACTTATCTTCACGCCGTCAACGGTGTTGATATCCTCGTTTGCAAATGCATTGCGCACGCCCTCAAGCACCTTGTCAACAAGGGCGGAATCGCTGAGCTGTATCTTGTTCTTGGCAATGAAATATTCGGGATAAGTAGCTTTGAGCTGGGTTGCGGACAGCCCCCTGTGCGCCAGATTGCTCAGGAACAGAGCAACGCCCACCATAGCGTCACGGCCATAATGCAGCTCGGGGTAGATTACTCCCCCATTGCCCTCGCCGCCTATGATGGCGCCTGTTTCCTTCATCTTCGCAACCACATTCACTTCGCCCACGGCCGCCGCCTCATAGTGCCCGCCAAGACGCTCCGTGACATCGCGCAGTGCACGGGAACTGCTCAGATTGCTGCTTGTGGCAAAACTGTAGGGTTTGCAGGCTTTTCCAATATCCTTGCCCTTCTTTCTGGCCTTGGCAGACATGGCGCTGAGGACATAATCCGCCACACTCACAAGAGTGTATTCCTCCCCGAAAGGCTCGCCGTCCTCGCAAATCAGGGCGAGACGGTCCACATCGGGGTCCACGCTGATTCCCAGATCTGCCTTATGCTTTACCACGGCCTTGGAAAGGTCCGTCAGATTGGCAGGAAGAGGCTCGGGATTGTGGGCAAAATCGCCGGTAGGCTCGCAGTTTATCTGTATCACCTTCACACCCAATTCCTTGAGCAGCTTGGGCATTATCACGCCTCCGACGCTGTTGACGGCATCCACCACCACCTTGAATCCGGCCTTCTTTATGGCGCGTCTGTCGACCAGATCCAGTTTCAGAACCGACTTGATATGTTTCTTCACGTACTCCTCTTCAGTTACGTGGCCGAGATCCTCCACAGCGCAGAAGTCGAAACGTCCCGAAGCGGCGCAGTCGAGTATAGCCTGTCCCTGGGCGGCATTGAGAAATTCTCCGTTCTCGTCAAGAAGTTTCAGAGCATTCCACTGCTTCGGATTGTGAGAGGCGGTAAGTATGATGCCTCCGTCAGCCTTAAGGCCGGTCACCGCCAGTTCAGTGGTCGGAGTGCTGGCAAAGCCGATTTTGATTACGTCAACGCCGCAGGCAATCAGCGTACCAACAACCAGATTCTCCACCATCTCACCGCTCAAACGGGCATCCTTGCCCACAACCACCCTGTATTTCTTGCCATACGGTTTCTTCCGCTCCTTCATCTGGGTGCAGTATGCATAGGTAAAGCTCACGATATCAACAGGGGTAAGCGCATCTCCGGGAAAGCCGCCGATGGTTCCTCTGATTCCGGATATTGATTTAATAAGTGACATATACTTCAAAATAGACTTTCAAAACAGCGCAAAATTACAAAAAAAGTTTGGAGTTTTAAAAAAGTTATCTACCTTTGCAATCCCAAACCAAACGCTGGGTTCGTATAACGGTTAGTACTCGAGATTCTCAATCTCGCAATAGGAGTTCGATTCTCCTACCCAGTACCAACTCCGAAGCCTTCCGGGCACGGGAAACATAACGGGGGATTAGCTCAGTTGGTAGAGCACTTGCTTTGCAAGCAAGGGGTCAAGAGTTCGAATCTCTTATTCTCCACCAGAAAACGGCTTACAGACATCTGTAAGCCGTTTTTATTTTTTGTTGCCCCAAATGTTACCCCCATTTTTTGACCCAAATTTCACCACGAGCCACAATTAAATACCCATATACGCGAGTAAATATTCAAGATTTACTTCACTTATATCCTCGGCCCGAACTATTCCAAGTTCAATATCTCCCAGTGACCGCCTTTATTAGGGCCGACACGCTTGATAATAGTCCCTTTCATTTTTCGGATGTTGTACATAATACCCTCTTTAGACATATTCAAAGCAACGGCCATTTCAACTATCGTAATCTTCGGATTACCCTGTATTAATGAAAGTATTTTTTCTGGTGTAGTTTCTGGTGTAGTTTCTGGTGTAGTTGTGGTAGTTTTCTGTGTAGTACCACCTAAAAACAATGTCAATTCTACCTGTTCGGGGTCATAGAGTTCACGTATGACGGGCTCCGGCCATTTATTGCTTGCCCGACCTTTCCGTATCGTGTCCACTTCTCTGCCGGCGCGTTCGCCTTCTAGAGATGTCCTGCTCCATCTTTTGCAGCGAAACGACAAATTGCTCAAATCTAACCTTCCCCATTCGTTTATACAACGCATCCCCTAGTTTGTAAACCTTTGTCTCCAATAGTTTTGGCATATAGTTGTCGGGAGTCTTATCTGCAGTTGATGCATTTTTAATCGCATCCAACATTAGAGGGAGAAACTTAATATAATAATACCCTCCCTCAATTTCACTAAGAACACGCTTCGCATCCTGGGCAGTTTCAATCCCTAGGATACGAAGATCAGCCAACCTGTGATAAAGAAGCCATATCTCAATACAGGGGTTACTAATCACTAATTGCCGATTCTCTCGCTGTGCACAAAATGCATTCAAGTCTTCTATCTGTTCTTGTGGCCATCGGTCCACATCGATTACGCACCACAAAGAGTCGCCACTCTCCGCACACAACTGGTATTTGTCAACATACTCCTTAACCCTCTTTAATACATGTGAGGGAGACGAACCGGTTCTTGTGGTCTGGCCACCTTCCTCTTCCTCAATCTCAGGCTCTATGATATCAACCTTAATCCTATCGATACCATCAAACGGTTTGAAGTATTCTGGTTCCCTCTCTGAGCCCTCGCAGGCGATAGCAAATAAAGAGTAGTCACGAACCTTCTCCTGAGGAACATCCCTCGTATATCCTCTTTCCTTAAACCCCATATCATTCCCAATTTAGTTCATTCAATTCCGCTAAAAACGGGATAGCCCCGAACCTTCCGTTCAAATATCCTTTTTCTATATTCAAGTCTGTACGTGGCTTAAACTCATCCAGCGTATAGAGATTCGTACTTTGAGTATCGCGATCTTTCTCTGCGAACCAAATTTCATCATTCCGGAAAATGTTTCCATCTAACAGCCCGGCATCGTGTGTTGTGAATATCAACTGACCTTTCATACCCTTGTCCATCACAATCCGTTTTACTAATGCCTTAACAAGTGTAGGGTGCAAACTCCTATCCAGTTCATCAATGACGTAGGTATAAGGTTCATCTTTCACCCCATGTACCAAAGGTAAAAAATCAAAGATTCGTTGTGTTCCATCAGACTCTTCTTTCAGTTCAAAGTCGTAATTATTCCCATTCACGGTATGAACCGATTTTACCCGGCGCACATGATACTTATCACCTTCTTTTCGAATGCTAATGGTAAATGTGCCCGTTTCTAGCAATGCTTTCTGTCCGTCATCCGGATACCGTGACAGTTTTCTCACTATTTTGTCCACACCTTGTACTAGTTCTGGCCATTCTGCAATACTAAGTTTGAATGTCTCCAAATCCTCGTCTTTCAACGTCAGCTCACTTATACCTAGATCTAATGCTGCAATCAAGCTTTCTGACTGCCGCTTAAATGTTTCGTTAGAGTATCTATTGTCAAAAATCGATGTAGAGTGAGTTTCTGGATATATCACAATCAATTTGCTTACAATCCATCGGTAGGCATCTGTTATCTGGGCATTTTTCATCACGTCCTGTTTTGATAATAAGAGTTCATTACTTTTCAGCAGATTCTCTTCCAGCAATGAAACAAGCAACTTATTTTTGGCATTATCTCGCTTGTTTGGCAACAAATTAATGGATGTCTTACCAGAAACGGGATTTAACTTTCGTTCAAAAATGCATTTAGCAGTCCTACCGGTAGAATATAGCCATTCTTCCACACATACGTTTCCGCGATAACTTACGCCATAGGAATACTGTCCAACGCTCGTCTTAAATTCCATTTCCAGTGATACCGGATTTTTCATGCCGCTATATCTATTTGCATCCCGCGTTGCTGTTTGGGGAAGACAACCGTAGCGCACCATTTCTTGAAGTCTCCCGATTGCTCTTACCAAGCACGACTTTCCGGCACCATTGGCACCGTAGATTACCGCTGCGCGCAGGACGGCCGCTCCAGTACCGTCTCCGTACACATGCCATTCATTCCTGCGAACATTCCCCGATGGAAGCATATTAAACTCCGTTTCTTGCCCGTATGACCTAAAATTAGTGGCGACGACTCTGATTAGCATAGCATTATATATTTCATTATTGATTTAACGCAAAAATACGACTTTTTCGTCACATTCCAATATCTCTACTGACATTTTTTCATAATCATGTTATTATATAACGAAAAGTTCGTCATTATTGGCGCTTTTACATGACAAATTGACATCAATTTTGCCACTGGCAGAGTATTTGTCGTTACGAAACAGGAGTTGGAGCCTCTACAGCTGTTGCACCACTATTATTATAAGCTGCGATGTACTACTCATGGATGTAGGATATTTAACTAGAACAATATGTAGAAATGGCGAATTTCAACGAAGAAACAAAACTTGCAGTCTGGAATAAGGCTCAGATTGTTGGCAACAACGATCCTGCAATTTGGCGTAAAGACCAATGCGGTGCATGGATAGGTTGGTCTTTCTATGGAGATAGATCAAGCCAATTTGGATGGGAGATTGATCATATCACTCCTATATCCAACGGCGGTTCCGATAACCTTTCCAACCTCCGTCCACTTCAGTGGGAAAATAATGCTTCCAGGCAGGACAATCGCCTATGTTGCAAAATCACTTCTCAAGGAAATAAGAATATTGAGAGGTAGCCTTTGGCATTCAAATGGTACGTAACGCCCTAAGTAAGTACACCGTAGCGGAATCGGTGGGCCACCGCACATAACTAATCTCTAAGCCCATATCGGTATGAGGAAAGAAATACATGTTGTTTCTAATCCAGACAGAGGGGGATGGGACGCAAAGAAGCCACATTCGGCAAGAGCCTCAAAGCATTTCGAAACAAAAAAAGAGGCCATAGACTGGAGCCGCGAGGTGGCAAAAAAGAGCGGACTTGAGCTTATCCCTCACGGCAAAGATGGAAAGATTCAAAACCCCAATAGCTATGGTCCCGATTCTTGCCCTCCAAAGGACACGAAACATTAAACTTCATTTCCCTCGTGGGAATTAGCAGGTCATAACGGCCTGCTAATTTGTTATAAACGGCATTATGCATAATTGAAGCATAACTGCTATAGGTCTCAACTATCGGCACTGCAACTTTCTATGTTATCGACGTCAGTCCATAAAATTCATCTTTGCCATTTCATAACAGTTCCCATTTGTATTTGATTTCATCAATACGCTCGTTGCCCTTGTATGTGGTGATGCGCTCCTCCTGGTCAATTCCGGAAAGTTTGCACAACTCCTTCAGGTCCCGGTTCATGGCCTGGTTGGTAGCCGTTCTTGCATTTTATTTTGACACTTTAAACTACGCCTGAAGTTTTTTCATGGGTTATGTGCCGTGAGGTGCGACGGTGCGTTTATTTACCGCGATTGAGAACCTGAGTCATACAGTGGGCAGCACCGTAGCCCCCGATAAGATTGTCGAGCGGAACCCATTCCACACGCACGCCGTATTTGGTATATTCTGCTTCAAGAGACTTGCTCTGCCCGGCAACTGACATAATGTGGCGGGCATCTATGGTGAGGAAGTTGTTGGCGTAGTGGTCGGCATCCTCCTTGCTTACACGGATAATTTTCACGCCTCTCGACTCCAGGAACTCACGGAAGCCCTTTCCTGAATAGCCTTCGTCCAGGTGATACTCCGCAGTGGCGGACGGA
>JAZLKN010000060.1:0-11004 GCA_045597605.1 Candidatus Cryptobacteroides sp.
GATCAGAAAATCTCCCCATTCCAAAGCATCCTTAGGAAATCTGTTACATAAATCAGTTCTTTATCACCGGATACTCTGGTAATAGGGTCAAGCGATACAAGAATCAGACGGCACTCCGGGTGCTCTTCTTTGAAGGCCTTAAGCCCAGCTTTGTGCTTCGTCTTGACTTGCTCACAGGATTTTATTTCTATAGCAACCTTAGCATCACCGATAACAGCATCCACTTCCTTTCCATTGTATGTATGCCAGTACGATAATTCATCTTTACGGCGGAAATATCCCTTGTATGCAATTATCTCCTGCATTACAAAGTGTTCGAAGGCATGGCCGTAGTCATCACTTCCACGTTTGAGGTTATGTCTGCCCATAAGATAATTGGAGAGTCCCACATCAAAATAATAGAACTTCGGAGCCTGGACAATCTGACGTTTGATGACTTTTCTGTATGCAGGAATCTCGTATCCCAGCATAGTGTCATAAAGAATCTGATAGTATGATTTGACGGTTTTTGCAGACACACCGCAATCAGTCGATATATTTGAATAGTTCAGCATTTCTCCGTCGGAGATGGCGGCAACCTCCATAAACCTTTCAAATGCATCAATATCCTGCACTGAAGCCTCTTCCAGGATTTCTTCCTTGATATATACGTCAACGTATGCTTCAAGCCTGTCGGTGGCATCATCCGCAAGATAATGGCGAGGTATCATTCCATTTTGGACAGCCTTGTCTATCTGGAAATCGGATACTTCCGGCCAGACTAAGGGGAATAGTGTCCGAGGCTGAGCTCGTCCTCCGAGTGTATTAGCTCCGGATTTCTTCAATTTTCGCGCGCTTGATCCGCTGAGAATGAATCGCAAGCCCTTATTTACCATCAGCCAGTGCACCAAGTCAAGCAGCTCGGGAACTTTCTGGATTTCATCAACAATTACAAGAGTCCCGGCAGGCTTTGATGAAAGAGCTTCCTTGAAGAGTTCCGGATTCCTTTTGAAACTTTTTCGAATGTTTGGTAAAAGCAAGTCATAGTAAACAGCATCTTCGAATCGTTCTTGAAGTAATGTTGATTTTCCAACCTGACGTGCTCCAAATAGGAACATTGCTTCATCAAGCTGCTTCTCAATATCAAATAATCTTTTGTACATAGACCTGAATATTAGTCTTCCGTTCCTATATTTCTTATGAATATCGGGAGTATAGGTGCAAATTTACTATAATTCTAAGTTTTACGCAAGTAATTTGTCATCGATTATTGCAAAATTCAAAAAAAGTAAGAAGTTTTCTAACTGCACAAAAACGATTCAAGACGTAATCTGAAACATTCCACCATACGGATGATTTGGACGTACTGCGAACATTATAACAAACTAATAAACAGTATATTACAGGTGCGATTTGACCACATTCTCTGGACGCCTATTTTGACACATCCTGCTACAGACAGCGTTCTGTGAGGGAAAAAGGAAATGAGCTATAATCCGAAAATATCGAGTTATACAATGAGATAGTTCCTGTAGATAGGGTCAAGAATGAAAGACCTACCGCACCTGCGAGGACCGGTTATCGCTTTGATTTGGCCATTATCCTTCCTTATTATCAAACGGTTAAGATAGGTATCTCTCTTTACGATTGCATCCATAAAAACAGCTTATTCGAAATCCACTGCAATTTACAATAAATTTCTAAAACACAAGATAACTGACAAAATGGCAGAACTTGGGCTATGGCACAAGTTTCGCCTATGATAGCGGCGTGACGATGAGTCATGAAAACGGAAAAATAAATCAAAACATAAAGAATTATGGGAAAAATTATCGGAATCGACCTTGGAACAACCAATTCATGTGTCGCTGTAATGGAAGGCAACCAGCCTACCGTTATCATAAATAATGAAGGCCAGAGGACTACCCCTTCGGTAGTCGCTTTCACCGAAGGCGGCGAGCGCAAGATAGGCAGCCCTGCAAAACGTCAGGCCATCACCAACCCCAAGAAGACCATCTTCTCCATCAAGAGGTTTATGGGTGAGACCTATGATCAGGTTCAGAAGGAAATCGCACGCGTACCCTACGCCGTTGCCAAAGGGGACAACAACAGCCCCCGCGTGGACATCGACGGCAAGCTCTACAGTCCCCAGGAAATTTCCGCGATGATTCTTCAGAAGATGAAGAAAACTGCGGAGGATTACCTCGGAACAACAGTGAGCGAGGCTGTAATCACGGTTCCCGCATACTTCTCCGACTCACAGCGTCAGGCTACCAAGGAGGCCGGCCAGATTGCAGGACTTGACGTCAAGCTCATCATCAACGAGCCTACGGCGGCAGCCCTTGCATACGGTCTCGAGAAGAAGGACAAGGATATGCGCGTGGCAGTGTTTGACCTCGGCGGCGGTACCTTCGATATCTCAATCCTCGATCTTATGAGCGGTGTTTTCACTGTTATGAGCACCAACGGCGATACTCACCTCGGCGGTGACGACTTCGACCAGGTAATCATCGACTGGCTCGCAGACGAGTTCGCGTCAGAGAATGCCGGTATCGACCTCCGCAAGGATCCTATGGCTCTCCAGCGTCTGAAAGAGGCTGCCGAGAAGGCCAAAATCGAACTTTCAAGCCAGACTCAGGCCGAAATCAACCTGCCTTACATAATGCCTGTTGACGGTATGCCCAAGCACCTTGTGAAGACTCTCAGCCGCGCCAAGTTCGAGCAGTTGGCAGAGAACCTGATCCAGCGCACTCTCGAGCCTTGCAAGAAGGCCCTTGCTGCCGCCAAACTCAGCACATCCGACATTGACGAGGTTCTCCTCGTGGGCGGTTCGACTCGTATCCCCGCCATCCAGGAACTCGTGAAGAAGTTCTTCGGCAAGGAGCCCAACAAGAGCGTGAACCCCGATGAGGTAGTCGCAGTAGGCGCAGCTATCGACGGCGGTGTGATTGCAGGTGACGTCAAGGACGTCGTACTGTCAGACGTGACACCTCTGTCACTGGGTATCGAGACTCTCGGCGGCGTTATGACCAAACTCATCGAAGCCAATACTCTCATTCCCGTATCCAAGTCACAGGTGTTCTCAACCGCAGCGGACAACCAGCCTTCAGTGGAAATCCGCGTGCTTCAGGGCGAGCGTCCTATGGCCAACGACAACAAGACCATTGGCAACTTCCATCTCGACGGCATCGCTCCCGCACCCCGTGGAATACCTCAGATCGAGGTGACATTCAACGTGGACATCAACGGTATCCTCAACGTTACCGCCAAGGACAAATCCACAGGCAAGGAGCAGAGCGTACGCATCGAGGGCTCGACCGGCCTGTCAGAGGAAGAGGTTAAGCGTATGCGCGATGAGGCCAAGGCAAACGAGGAAGCCGACAAGGCTGCCAAGGAAACTGCCGACAAAATCAACACTGCGGACGCAATGACCTTCCAGACCGACAAGAACCTCAAGGATTACGGCGACAAGATTCCCGCAGAGAAGAAGGAGGCAATCGAAAAGGCCAACAACGCGCTCAAGGAGGCTGTGAAAGCCAGAAATATCGCCGATATCGACAAGTTCAACAAGGAGCTTGAAGAGGCTTGGCACGCAGCGTCCGAGGATATGGCCAAGGCCGCACAGCAGGCTCAGGGCCAGGGAGGACAGGGCTTCGACCCCAATGCGGGTGCAGGCCAGGGTGCCCCTCAGGACGATAACACTCCCGACGAGCAGTAGGCTTTCGCTCTTCTAAAATCGGCAAGGCCACTACTTCGGGGGACATAACCCATAATCCCAAGTCCCCTGAAGCGGTGGCCTTGCCGTTGTGCTCAAAAATATATACCTTTACGGCAGATAATCATTAAAACACAGTTATTATGGCTACTTGTCCTAAATGCGGTGCGGAAATCACCGAAAGCAATCTTCAACCCGTCAGCCCCAAGAGCAGGCTGGTGGTAGCTATCCTGGCCTGGTACCTCGGCGTATTCGGCGTTCATCGTTTCTATGTCGGCCGGATATTATCAGGTATTTTTATGATTCTGACCTTCGGAGGGTTGGGACTCTGGGCACTCGTTGACGCCATTGTCATTCTTTGCGGTGAGTTCAAGGACAGCGACGGCCTCAAGATCAGGGCTTGGATCGACTAGCTGACCGACTGTTAAACCAGACCCTGTTCCAGCATCGCCTGGGCTACCTTCATGAAGCCGGCGATATTGGCGCCCTTGACATAGTCCACCGTTCCGTCCTCGCGCGTGCCGAACTTGACGCACTGCTCGTGTATGCTTTCCATAATATAGTGGAGCTTCTCGTCCACTTCCTTGGCACTCCAGCTGATGTGAGTGGCGTTCTGCGTCATCTCAAGACCTGAAGTGGCCACGCCGCCTGCATTTACCGCCTTGCCGGGAGCGAAGAGCATACCGCTGTTCTGGAAGAAATGTATGGACTCGGGCTGGCAACCCATATTCGACACCTCGCAGCAGCACCAGCAGCCGTTCTCCATCAACTGTTTCGCATCTTCCAGAGCAAGTTCGTTCTGGAATGCGCAGGGCAGGGCTATGTCGCAGGGTACGCTCCAGGCCTTCTTGCCGGGGGTGAAACTGCACCGGGCGGGGAATTTGTCGGCCATATCCTGTACTTTGTTGCGGTTGGATGCGCGCATAACCAGCATATAGTCAATCATCTCCGTTGTGATGCCGTCAGGGATGACGCAGACTCCGTCGGGGCCGGAAACGGCAACCACCTTGGCACCGAGTTCGGTAGCCTTCGTGCAGGCGCCCCAGGCCACGTTGCCGAAACCTGAGATGCAGACCTTTTTGCCCTTGATGTCCTTGCCGGCCTTTGCCAGCAGGTGCTGAGTGAAATAAAGCGCACCGAATCCTGTGGCCTCAGGACGAAGTATCGAACCGCCCCATGTTGAACCCTTGCCCGTGAGGACACCGGTGTTGTATTCGCGGGCCAGCTTCTTGTACATACCATAGAGGTAGCCTATCTCGCGTCCGCCGCAACCAACGTCACCGGCCGGAATATCCTGATCGGGACCTATGCACTGCCACAATTCCAGCATAAAAGCCTGACAGAAACGCATTATCTCAGCATCGGATTTCCCGACGGGGTCGAAGTCGGAACCGCCCTTGGCACCGCCCATAGGGAGGGTTGTGAGGGCATTCTTGAATGTCTGCTCGAAACCGAGGAACTTCAGCATCGAGGGCGTTACTGCCTTATGAAAACGTATTCCGCCTTTGTAGGGACCAATGGCACTGTTGAACTGTATGCGGTAGCCGGTATTATGCTGAACTTCGCCCTTGTCATCCACCCAGGTCACGCGGAAGGTGAAGATGCGGTCGGGCTCTACCATACGCTCCACAATCCTGTTCTTCTCGAACTCTGGATGCTGATTGTATGTTTCTTCGACAGATTCCAGCACTTCGCGCACTGCCTGATGGTATTCGGCTTCTCCGGGATATTTTGCCTGGAGGTAGTTCATTATTTCTTCTGTTTTCATAACGCTTGTTTTTTTGTGGTACAAAAATAAAAATATTATTGAAATTATGTCTAACTTTGTTTGCAGTAATAGTCGATAAAGTTATGAAAGTAATTATCAGAAATGATGCGAAGACGGCTTCGGTATGGGCCGCGCATTATATTGCGGACAAAATCAACGCAAAGGCGAAAACGACTGACAAACCCTTTGTGATAGGCCTGTGCACGGGTTCCACCCCCATAGAGACCTACAAGGAACTCATAAGTCTGGTCAAGGCGGGGAAGGTCAGCTTCAAGAACGTGATATCCTTCAATATGGATGAATACGTAGGTCTGCCGGAGAGCCATCCCGAGAGCTATCATTCATTCATGCACAAATATCTTTTCGACCAGATTGACGAACCTGCGCAGAACATACACATTCTCAACGGGAATGCTCCGGACCTCGCCAAAGAGTGCGAAGACTACGAGAAGGCCATTGTCGCTGCCGGAGGAATAGACCTCTTCCTGGGTGGAATAGGCGAAGACGGACACATAGCGTTCAACGAGCCTTTCAGCTCGCTGAACTCACGCACAAGGGTGGTGACTCTTACCGAGGACACGCGCATAGTGAACAGCCGTTTCTTCGACAACGATATGAACAAGGTGCCCAAACAGGCCCTGTCGGTAGGTGTCGCCACGGTCACCGATTCGAAGGAAGTGGTGATTCTTGCCTACGGCCCCAAGAAGGCCCGTGCCCTGCGCGATGCCATAGAGGGTCCTTGCAGCCACGTGTGCACAGTATCGGCACTTCAGTTGCATCCCGCCGGCACCATAGTCTGTGACGAGGCTGCCATCGGTGAGTGCAGACTGAATTCCTACAAGTATTTCAAGGCCGTGGAAGAGGCCGAACTCTGAGGATGAAATAAGCGAAACGGAAAGCTGCCTGTGGCACTGCACTTCGGGAACAATATCTCATGTTAAAACGTTCCCGAAGTGCAGTGCCACAGGCAACTTTTTTACTTAGCCCTTACCGCACCTCCCAGGTGGAGCCGCTCTGAAGAAGATCGTCCATGCATTTGATGCGGGCGGTCTTTTTTATGTCCGCTATCTGGTCGCGGACACCGTCGTCGTAGGTCGGATCCTGGACGTCACGGATTACTCCGAGCGCCACGGGGAACTCGGGCCCTTTCATATTGGCCAGCATCATATGCAGGCCTCGGTCGTCGCGATGGGCATCGTGGGTAAGCACGTCATCGATGGTGAAGCCGCCTTCGCCGCCTATCGTGACCACGCGCAGACCCATTCCGTGGAGCACCAGACCCTTGTCGCGGTTCTTGCCGAAAATCATCTTCTCACCGTGGCGCAGCACTATGGTCCTGCCCTCGCGAACAGCGGGGTCGGCTATGTCCTTGTGGGCTCCGTCGTTGAAAATCACGCAGTTGGTGAGCATCTCCATTACGGAGCATCCGTCGTGGGCGGCTGCGGCAGTCATTATCTCCTCGTTCAGCTGCAGCATCACGTCTATGCCGCGCGCGAAGAAGGTGCCTTTGGCTCCGAGTACCAGCGAACCGGGCTCGAAAGGCTTCTCGACCGTACCGTAGGGTGAGGTCTTGGTGATGGCACCGAATTTCGAGGTGGGACTGTACTGGCCTTTGGTAAGGCCGTATATGCGGTTGTTGAACAGGATTATGTTGATGTCGATGTTGCGTCTGATGGCGTGTATGAAGTGGTTTCCGCCTATGGCCAGGGCATCACCGTCACCGCAGGCCTGCCATACTGTGAGCCAGGGATTCGCTACCTTTATCCCTGTGGAAATGGCCGTGGCTCGGCCGTGGATTCCGTGGAAGCCGTAGGTGTCCATATAATAGGGAAGGCGTGACGAGCATCCGATGCCTGATACGACCACGTAACGCTCCTTTTCATAATCCAGCAGACCGGCCACGTCCGGGAGGGCGCGCTGGAGGGCTGCAAGTACGGCGTGGTCACCGCAACCTGGACACCAGCGTACCTGCTGGTCGGATTTGAAATCGCTTTGGGTATAATGTTTTTCCATAATTACAGATTCTTTTTGACGGCATCGACAATTTCGCTTACAAGGAAAGGCTGACCTTCGACCTTGTTGCACTGCAGGTAGGTGAACTTAGGCAATTTAGCCCGCAGCAGGTTCACGAACTGGCCGCTGTTGAGCTCGCATACGAGTATTTTTTTGAAAGCGCCCAGAACCTTGGCGGTATTGGCGGGCAGGGGGTTGATCCAGTCGAAATGCGCCAGGGAAACACCCTTCACGCCTTCCTCGCATAATGCGTCATATGCGCTGAGCAGATGGCCGTACGTGCCGCCCCAGCCCACGATAAGCAGTTCTCCGGATGTATCGCCCTTCACCTTCAGTTCGGGGATGTAGTTGCTTATGAGGTCCACCTTCTTCTGGCGCTCATCCACCATAAGCTGATGGTTTGCCGGGTCTGATGAGATGGAACCGAAATGGTTCTTCTCCAATCCTCCAACCCTGTGCTCGTAGTTCTTGGTTCCGGCAGGCGCCCAGGTGCGCACCAGCGTCTCGGGGTCGCGGTCGAAGGGATGGAATTTGCCGCCTTCGGTCTCGGGAACCTCGGTCTTGGGGAAAGGAGGAGTTATTGAAGGATAATCCTTCATCTGGGGAATCTTCCAGGGCTCGCAGCCGTTGCCCAGGAAACCTTCGGAAAGCATTATCACCGGTGTCATGTGCTCCACGGCCACCTTCGCTGCGGCGAATGCTGCGTCGAAGCAGTTTGAGGGACTGTGGGGGGCGACTATTGGAATCGGACACTCTCCGTTGCGGCCGTACATTGCCTGGAAAAGGTCAGTCTGTTCGGTCTTCGTGGGGATACCGGTGCTCGGTCCGGCCCTCTGAACGTCCACGACGACCAGAGGTAACTCCGTCATCACGGCAAGACCGAGCGCTTCGGATTTGAGCGACAGTCCGGGGCCTGAGGTGGTTGTCACGGCAAGGTCGCCGGCATAGGCCGCACCTATGGCAGTGCATATGCCCGCAATCTCGTCCTCGGCCTGCATTGTCTTGACTCCAAGATATTTGTGCAGGGCAAGTTCTTCCAGTATTGCGGTGGCGGGAGTTATGGGATACGAGCCGCAGAAGAGTTCTAGACCCGATTTCTCGGCGGCCGCCATAAGTCCCCACGCCGTAGCCTGGTTGCCGGAGATGTTGCGGTACAGACCTTTTTCCGGTTTGGCTGCGGCGATATGGTACATACTGGGGATGGCGTGTATGTTGGATGCATAGTTGTATCCGTCATCCAGCACTTTCCTGTTGGGCGCGATGACCTCGGGATGCTTTTTGCTGAACTTCTTCTCCAGATATCCGTATATGTAATCCACGGGACGGTCATAGATGAAGCAGGCCATTCCGAGGGTGAACATATTCTTGCACTTGAGTATGGCCTTGTTGTCCAGTCCGCTGTCCTTCAGACTTTCCTTGGTGAGCGTTGTGATGGGGGAGACTATCAAGACGCGGTCCTCGATATGGAGGGTCTCGAAAGGATTCTCATCGGCCTTGAAACCGGCCAGAGCCATATTCTTGTCGTCAAACGTATCCTCGTCCATAATTACCATTCCGCCTGGCTTCACCCACTTGGCATTGGCTCTGAGGGCTGCGGGATTCATCGCCACCAGCAGGTCGCACATGTCGCCCGGAGTGTTTACGTCCTGCGAACCTATGTGCACCTGAAAACCGGAAACTCCGCTCACCGTGCCTTTCGGTGCACGTATCTCGGCGGGGTAGTCGGGGAAGGTTGATAGGGAATTGCCATAGAAGGCGGACAAGTCGGCGAACAGAGTTCCTGTGAGCTGCATTCCGTCTCCGGAATCGCCGGCAAAGCGTATCACGACGTCCTTGACGTCAGTCACTTTGTGATCCATTTTTTATAATTTGTCAAAATTGAACACAAATGTAGTCAAAAATACTTAAATTTGGAGTTTGAAAACCAACAAATTAAAAATGTTATGAAACGAGTCATTATTTTGATTGCGGTATTCTTTGTCTCCTTCTCGATTGCTTGGGCAAAGGCACCGAAATACATCTTTTATTTTATAGGTGACGGAATGGGTATCAACGCCGTGTATGGCGCGGATCTGCTGGCCGCTGCCAGGAACGGGCAGAAATTCCCTCAGCCCCAGACCATCAGCAGTTTGCCCTACAGAGCCTTCGTCACATCGTATTCCGCAAATGATCTGACCACCGATTCGGCGGCGGGAGGTACCGCGCTTGCGACCGGGTGCAAGACCAACAATGGCATGATAGGACGCGACCCTGAGGGCAGGGATTTGAAGAATATGGTCGAATATGCGCGCGAGGCAGGCTATGGCACGGCCCTTGTGACCACCGCCGGCATTTCCCACGCGACTCCTGCATCGTTCTTCGGGCATGCGGACAACAGAAACAATTATGATGAACTCAATCAGCAGATAGTCGATGGCGCGGCCGATTTCTTTGCCGGCGGCGGTTTCAATCTGCAGTCCAAATCCGAGATTGACGGCCCCGGATGGATAGAGCGGTCACGCCAGGCCGGCTGGAACGTACTTGTCGGCAAGGATGCATTCAAGGATGCTGCCAAAAGTCCCAGGACAATATGCCTTGCCTATGAGGACAGGAGCGATGTGCCGTATGCGATACAGAACCCCGAAGTCCGTCTGGGCGATCTCTACCGTGCCGCATTGGAAAATATGATGCAATATCACAGGAAGGGATTCTTTATGATGGTGGAGTCCAGCAATATTGACCACGGCGGACACGAGAATGACGCATATGCCCTGCTGGAAGAGGTGAATGACCTGAACGGTGTCGTCGCGATGGCGGTGGAGTTCTACAAGGCTCATCCCGATGAGACCCTGATAGTTGTGACAGCCGATCACGAGACATCCGGACTGTCTGTAGGCAGTGATGTGCGCTCTGTTCATCCTGAAGTCCTTCTCAACCAGAAAATCTCTCAGGGTGATTTGTCGGCGGCCCTTGTGGAACTGTCCAAATCAGAGAAGAAACCTACTTGGGGCGAGGCCAAGGCCATCATTTCCGATGCCCTCGGCTTGTGGAAGGAGGTCAAGGTGGATTATAAGGAGGAATACAGGCTCCGCGAAATATTCGAGACCACTGTCGCCAAAGGAGTGTCAAGCACGGAAAAGACCCTTTATACGGCCAATGAGCGTCTGGCAGGGGCTGCAGTGACACTGCTTGCGAGGAAGGCCGGGTTTCAGCAGACAAGGTACAGCCACACCGGTGCGCAGGTTCCGGTATTTTCAATAGGTGTGGGGGCGGAAAAAATAGCCGCCTGCAGGGACAATACTGACATTCCTAAGACAATAATAAAGGTAGCCCGTTATTGAGGAAAAAGATAATGCTTTCTGCAAAAAAATGATTAAATTTGCGCCGCTTTAAGTGGCGCAAATTTTTTAGTATTAAACATAAACTTTATCATGGAGAAAAAAATTAACGTAAAATACTGCATCCTGCTGCCCATAGTGCTGCTGGTTACGGTATTCCTCTGGTGTGCGCCGAAGGAAATCTTCGGCAGTCTCGGTGACGTGCTCACCGT
>JAZLKN010000061.1:0-12705 GCA_045597605.1 Candidatus Cryptobacteroides sp.
CTCTTTCCGGAACTCCTCATGCAGCAGGCAGATCTTCTCAAGGAAGGTTCTCTCCGGCTTCACGGTCGGTACAGTGAATTTACCTTCGGCGAAAGCGGAATCAGGATACCTGTCCTCAATCATCGACCTTATCTCCTTGTCTTCAAGGGGTTCGTTCATCGAACGTCCGCTCACCTCAATCTTCACGAAGTTCTTTACGTATGGCAACAGATCGAACTCGGTGTCATAATGGACATAGATAACTTCCGGATCCACCGTTGTGACCGGCGTGATATCAACATCAACCTTGAACTTGTCAGGGTTCACGCCCTGCTCAATCATCTTATCGCGGATATCGAACTGAAGCTTTTCCCTAACGAACGCACAGGCGGCCCTGCGAGGTTTGTCACTGACTTGCGTCCGTGACAATTCACCGCCATAGCCCAGAAACTCCCGGGACACGGCCACATCGATATCTTCGGAGAATCGCTCTATCAGAGACCAGCACTTGCTGAGACTCGTACCACCTTTGAAAGACATCGCGTCAGCGTATGGCAGAGCGAAGATTGCCCTCATCACCGCCGACACCCACCAGTCCTTCTCGATGATTTGTTCCGGAATGTCCGTCTCTACGCTCATCGTCCTAATGAAATCCTGCTGATTCCTTACAGGTAAGTCTATGAACTTCATATCGTCTTCAATAGTTTGATTATCCAATTAGGGGCCAGGCGCAAATCGTGAATGTACTGCTTCTCGGGTACTTTGCTGACGATTTCCTTGATGGCGGCAAGTTCAGCTTCAGTGGCCAGACCTTCGCCAATCTCCTTGAGCGCCGCAACCACAAGCTGCATTTCCTTGCTCTTATACTCGAAATTATGCGCGTTGTCGCTGTGCTTGAAGAGGATTCCTTTCTTGCGGCCCACATTGATCTTGCGAGGCGAACCGTTGGTGATGAACACGGCATTGGCCGGAACCTGAGTGTTCAATCCAAGTGCATGCAATGCGTATGAACCGGTAGGGCAGATATCCACACCGTCACGCTTTGCGATGGCCAACGCAATTTCCGTTGTGGTGGGCTTGATTACGCCCAGACCATATTTCGTGTCGATGCGAGGATAGTAATACACACCCTGACAGATGCGTATAATCTTCTCGGCTTTCATCATCCTCTGCAGGACCTTCGTTACCGTTTCCGGAGTCGCGAGATCAACGAAATCCGAGGAAAATACAAAAGTCCCGCGTTTCTTTGATTCAATGCGCTTCTCTATTTGATTAGCAATGCTTTCCACTTGAGTATTTGTTAAAAAGTGTCCGAAATATACGGTTTTTTTCGGACACTCTCAAATCTTTAATCGAAATAATCGTACTTGTCCGTAATCTTCTCGACCACCGTCAGATTCTCGGCCTTGATGTACTTGCGGAGCATAGCGGGGGACGTGTGCCCCGTGATTTTCATAATGTCATAGATATCCATTCCGGAAAGATACATTCATCATCACAAAAATACATAAATTTCATGAATCATCAGTTGCCGTCATCACTAGAGACGAAGGCTTCATCTGGCTGAAACACCACGATTGGAGGCCGAAAGCTGAATTAGTGTAAGATTTCTCCGAAAAGTCGCTTGTTTTTTTGTAAAAACTGCGAAGAACTCGCTTAGATTTTTGTATATTTGCCCTGTAATCAGATTATACAATTATGCTGAGAAGAAAGATTGAAGATCAATTCGTGAAGTGGAAAATGGCGGCAAGAAGGAAGCCGCTGATAGTGCGCGGAGTGCGCCAGTGTGGAAAGACGTTCTCCGTGACGGCTTTTGCCGAGAGCAATTATGAGAATGTGGTCTATATCAATTTCGTGAAGCAGGAGGGACTCAAACTGGCATTCAAGGATGCCAAGGATGTCGATACTATCCTGATGAACATCTCTGCCGCCATGCGCGGAGTCAAGTTCGTTCCGGGCAAGACCTGTATCATTCTCGATGAGATTCAGGACTGCAAGGATGCGAGAACAGCTCTGAAGTTCTTCAATATGGATGGCAGGTACGATATCATCGGTACCGGTTCTCTGCTTGGTGTCAAGGGATATGGCGACGAGAAAAAAAACAAGGAGAAAGAGGAGAAAACAGCATCCGTGCCGGTCGGCTATGAGAAGATAATAGATATGTACCCACTGGATTTCGAGGAGTTCCTTTGGGCCAACGGCATTTCCGATGCGATAATTGACGAGATAAAGAAGCACTTCAAAGAGGAGACCCCTGTTCCGGACGGATTGCACGTTCCTTTGAATGATCTGTTCAGAAAGTATGCTGTTGTAGGCGGTATGCCAGAGGTGGTGAATACTTTTCTTGAGACCAATAACATAAGTGATGTGTACGAAGTCCAGAAGAACATTGTGGAGGAGTACAAGGACGATATGGTCAAGTATGCGGCTGACGCGGACAAAGCAAGAATCCGTGAGTGTTTCGAGTCAATTCCACGACAACTGGCAAAGGAGAACAAGAAGTTTCAGTACTCTGTTGTGAAAAAGGGTGGCCGCTCATCTGAGTACATCAGTTGTTTGCAATGGATAGAGGATGCCGGCATCATCAAGCGTTGCTACAATACCCATATCACAGAACTCCCTCTGGATGGCAATGCCGTCAATGATTATTTCAAGGTGTATATGGGCGATATGGGATTGTTCGTCTCAATGCTTGAGTATGGTACTCAAGCTGATATTTTGAACGGCAACCTTCTGGGCTATAAGGGAGCCATCTTTGAGAACCTCTTCGCGGACATTTTCACCAAGATGGGCAGGAATCTTTATTTCTTCCACAAGGATTCCGGTCTGGAGGTTGATTTTCTTATGCGCTACAAAGGTAAATGCACACTAGTGGAGATTAAGGCGACAACAGGCAATACCAAGAGTACCAAAACCATCTTGAAGAATCATAACATCTATCATGTGGACTCTGCCATAAAGTTGGGAGATTACAACGTGGGCCGTAGTGACAAACTTCTTACCATTCCGTTCTATATGGCATTCCTCCTTAACGAACCGTAGTGAGTAGTCCGTGAGATTCGACCTCCCATTCGCTTATTTCAGTTTGGTGATTTCAAGATCACTGGTGTTCAAGCAATTTGCCTTGCGCAGCGAGATTCCGAAATGTTTGGTGGCTCAGTATTTATTATTACATTTGTAATCATAATACAACAGATATCATGCGCAGTTGCGGATAAATGCGGTAAAATCTGCGTGAGTTTCTGAATAGCGTTTCCGTGATTCCTTTTTTATTCACGGCATCTTCCAACTTCTTCAGGAGGTTCTCGCCATACCGCCCTCTCTTTCCCTTTCTGCTCGAATTCCACGATGTAGAATCCGTGAGGTGATTATTTCTTTGTGTAGAAAGTTCCGCGGGACTTGCCGTGTTTTTCTATATAGCCGCTGGTAAGAAGAGCGTTCAAAGTGTTTTCTATTGTAGCAAGGCTGATGTCCGGGCACAGCTCCACTATGTCAGCCTTGGTTATCCTGCCGACTCTGCGGTCGAATACGGCCTTCACCCTATCAGGCTTGCTCATACCGGCGTGGCGCATATATTCAACCCTGTCCTCGAATTCGTTGTATCCTTTGAGAACCACTCCCAGATAGTATTTAACAAACGGGAGATAGTCGTTTTCGGAATTGTGCCATTCGGTGGAACTCTCTTTCAAAGCCTCGTAATAGGTTTCCTTGCTCTTCTCGATGAGCATCTCCACTGAAATGTATTTGCCCACGATATATCCGCTCCGGTACAGCAGAAGAAGGGTGAGAAGCCTGCTCATACGGCCATTGCCGTCATTGAACGGGTGGATACAGAGAAAATCCAGGATAAACATAGGGATGAGCACGAGCGGGTCGAACCGTTCTTCCTCCAAGGCTCCTATGAAGTTACTGCAAAGCTGCTTCATTGCATCCGCGGTCTGGAATGCCGGGACCGGGATGAATCTCGCTCTTGATTTGCCGTCCTTTCCGGTCTCTGCAATCACATTGTCGGAGTTCTTGTATGCTCCGGCCGCAGAACTTGAAGAGAAGCTGTACAAATCCCGGTGAAGCTGGAGGATATTATTGGGACGGGGCATTATGTATTCGTAGTTCTCGTGAATAGTGGCCAGCACGTCGCGGTAGCCGGAGATCTCTTCCTCACTGCGGTTCCTCGGCTCAGACTTTTCTTTCACGATGGCTTCCAGACGCTCATCGCTCGTCCAGATGCCCTCAATCTTGTTTGATGCCTTGGTTGACTGAATCTTGGCAATCTCCAACAGCGAAGTCAGCACATCAGGCTCCGCTTCAATGAACAACTCCTGGCGGCCCTTCAGTTCGTGAAGCTTTCCAATCTGGTTCACGACTTCCGGAGTAAGCAATTTCTCCGGTCTCTCCTTGTAATCAAATACGTGCATATCGTTATCCTCCTTATTACACTGCAAAAATACTCTTTTTCTGCCTAATCCAATACTTTTCTGCCTATTATTTGTTATTCTTTAGGCATAAACCGAAGGGATTAGGCAATAATTCACTAATCGAAATAGTTGTACTCCTTTGAATCCGCTCTATTTTCTTTCGATGACCTCAAGGCACATTCTGGAATTGTGATAAGGGCATTTCCAGAAACCGGCCCTGTCTCCATCCGTGTTGGGTGCAAAACCGCCGTTTGAAGGAACTGCGCCCCAATACCATTCGCCGTCAGGGCATAAAATGTGCTTCTCAATGAATTCCCATTGGGCCACTGCTCTTTCCATCCAGATGGGGTCCGACGTCAACTGGTACTGGTTGATGCAGCCCACGACCGTTTCGGCCTGGACCCACCACTCGCGGGATGAGTCGCGACGTCCGTCTGCAGGGTCGAATTCATATTCCATCCCGTTCTCGGGAGTGAATCCTTCGAGTGCAGCGACGGCCATTCCGGTGGAAACCTCTTTCATTTTCTCTATGATATCCTGCTCTCCCAGTATCTGGGCCGCCTCATAGATCAGCCAGGACGTTTCGATATCGTGGCCATAGGAGAAAGCGGTGGAATGTGCTTCCCAGTCTTCGCCGAAAAACAGGCCGAGATGGCCGTTCCCCCGGATTATCCTGTTCAGGAAAATATTGATGACACGCTCCAGAGAAACCTTCAGCTGAGGGTCTTTCCATACGCGGTAGAGATTTGTATATGCCTCGAGAATATGCAGATGCGTATTCATCGTCAGGGCATCGTTCTGGTCTTTGTCGCTCAACCTCATATCGGCTATAGTACCCCAATCTCTGGTGCAGGCTTCAATGTATCCGCCTCCATCGGGAGTGAGACTATGCCTCTCGATATCCCTGTAGAGGCTGATGGCGAGGTCGAGAGCTCCGTCGGAATCTTTGCATGCCCTGCTGTATTCCGTCAGGGCGTAAATGGTGAAAGCTATCGCATAGAACTGCTTTTTGTCATCGAGCGGTTTGCTGTCGGCATCCAGACTCCAGTAGACCCCTCCGTATTCCCTGTCTATGAAACGGTCACGGATGTAGGCGAAGGCTCTGTCGGCCGTCTCACGATATTTACCGTCTCCCAATATTCTGAAGGCCGAGGAGAATGTCCACAGGATGCGTGCGTTGAGAATGGCTCCTCTGGGTGCCGAAGCGTCAAGATTCCCGTTTCCGTCGATGCGCCCGTAGAATCCGCCTTCCGGGTCCTGCATCCTCTTCATCCAGAAAGGAAGGATGTTGCCCTCCAACTCGGCTTTCAATGCGGCCTCAAGATTTTTCATTTTCATGATGTCAGTCTGTTATCTTTGAAATCAGTTCGTCGATGCTGTGGCAGAAACGGAGCATGTCGGCCTCCTCTTTCAGGAATCCGTTGCGTTTGATTGAAGCTACCTGCATTTCCAGTCCGTCATAATAGCCGTTGATGTTCAGAATGTAGCATTTCTTGTCGTGGAGGCCTATCTCGTTGTTGACGGCGTATGAGAACATTTCGTCCATTGTCCCGTAACTGCCGGGCAGGACGACTGCACAGTCCGCAAGCCTTTCCATCGTAGCTTTTCTTTCGGCGAAATCCTTGACGAAAATGGTCTGCGTAAGCCCTTCCTGAAGAATTTCCACATTCATCGCCTGTACCTCGCGTTTGCCTCCGAAGCCGGTAGGGAACACGCCTGTAATGTTGCCTCCGGCCTCCAGGACACTGTCTGCAAGTATGCCCATCGTGCCGACGCTGGCCCCTCCGTAAATGACTTCGATTCCCGCTTCGGCCATACTGCGGCCGAATTTGCGTACGGTTTCCCTGAACAGCGGCGAATTGCCTTTGGATGAACCCAGATAGACGGCAACCGCTTTCGTTTTGACATCACTCATATCCACGCTATTGTTTTTGTGCAAATTTACCAAAATTAATTCTTATCTTTGAAAGATAAACCAAAAAAGCGTAAAGCTTCATGTTCTATGGCTTCATACAGAAAATCCGGACACATTGTGGATGCCGTCAACAAGGTGCAGTTTGACGGAACGGTGGAAGTTGCTGACGGCAAGATAGTTTCCGTCAAAGTGGAGAGCGTTCCCGGTGACGCTCCATACATAATGCCGGGATTCATCGACTCTCACATACACATTGAGAGTACGCTGCTTACACCCGAAAATTATGCGGCTCTGGCCGTGACGAAAGGCTTGGTGGCTGTGGTGACCGACCCTCACGAAATAGTTAACGTGACCGGTCTCGAAGGCTTCGAATTTATGGTCAGGAATGGACGCAAGGTACATTTCCATTTCAATTTCGGAGCACCGCCGTGCGTTCCTTGTACCGGTTTTGAGACCGCCGGAGCTGTTGTCGGTTCAAAGGATATCGAGACTTTGCTGAAACGTGATGAGGTTTATGGTGTTTCCGAGTTCATGAACGCTTTCGGTGTATTGACCGGAGACGGTGAATGTATGGCGAAACTCGACGCGGCACGCAGGGCGGGAAAGCCCGTTGACGGTCACGCCCCCGGCTTGTGCGGTGATGACCTGCGCAGGTATGCCCAAGCCGGAATTACTTCGGATCACGAGTGTGTGTCATTGGAAGAGGGCAGGGACAGGCTGCGTTGCGGAATGCTGGTGCAGATACGCGAAGGCAGCGCTGCGGGGGATTTCGGTACACTGTCACCGCTTCTGGCCGAGTCGGAGGACATGCTGATGTTCTGCAGTGACGACAAATATCCCAATGAACTCAAGGAAGGCTACATAGATGCTATGGTCAGGGATGCCCTGGCTCAGGGATATCCCCTGTGGAATGTGCTGAACGCAGCCTGCGTCACTCCCGTATTGCATTACGGACTCGGTAGCGGCCTTCTGCGCGCGGGAGACAACGCCGACTTCATAGTCGTTGACAATCTGAAGGAGCTCAACGTGCTCGAAACCTATATCGATGGCATCAGGGTATATGGTGACGGCGCATTGTGCAAGGATGACTTTGTACGGGACAATACCGTGGAACAGGAGTTTCCCAACCGGTTCTCGGCGGAATATATCACGGCTGATGACCTGAAGGTGCCGTATGACGGGACAGGTGGGATGAAGGTAATTGTGGCGGAGGACCTTTCGCTCCGCACGGGAATGGAGACAATCACTCCCAAGATGGAGGACGGATATGTCGTGCAGGATGTGGAGAACGACATTCTCAAGATAGTGGTTTACAACAGGTATGTCAAGGCGGTCCCTCAGGTGGCGTTCATAAAGGGTTTCTCCCTGAAGACAGGAGCCATAGGCTCTACAATCGCGCACGACAGCCACAACATAATAGCGATAGGCGTTTCCGACGACGAGATTGTACGTGTGATAAACACACTTATAGACAGCAAAGGAGGTTTGCTCATATGCGACGGCCATTCCATAAGCGGGATAAAGCTGCCGGTTGCGGGTCTTATGTCTCCGTTGGACGGTGATACCATTGCCATAAAGTATTCGGCCCTCAAGACAATGGCGCGTTCGCAGGGCTGTCCGTTCAACGCGCCTTTCATGACAATGGCATTCATGGCCCTTCCGGTCATACCTAACCTCAAGCTAACGGACAAGGGCCTGTTTGACGTCAGGAAGTTCGAATTCACCTCGCTGTTCGTTTGATCCTATGGACAGGAAACTTCTGCTGATAGACGGCCACTCCTTGATTTTCAGGATGTATTACGCATTTCTGCGCCATCCTATGATAAATTCGAAGGGGGAGGACGTTTCCATACTTTTCGGATTTACCAAATACCTCCTGGAGATGGTGGAGAACGAGAAGCCCACTCATGTGGCGGTGTGCTTCGACCCTCCAGGCAAAACATTTAGGCACAAGCTTTTCCCGGAATACAAGGGTACGCGTCAGGCAACTCCGGAGCTGGTCATCGAAGCTCTTGAGCCGTTGACGGAGATATGCAGGGGGCTGGGAATGCCGGTGCTTATGGTGCCCGGTTTCGAGGGTGATGATGTTCTGGGCTCGATGGCGGTGCGCAGCGCAGTCGAAGGTTTCACCGTCTATATGGTGACGCCGGACAAGGATTTCGGTCAGTTGGTTTCCGACAGGATATACCAGTACAAGCCCGGTAAGGGTGGCTCCGACAAGGAAATAGTCGGCCCCGTCGAACTGTGTTCCAAGCTTGGAATATCGTCGCCGTCCCAGGTCATAGATATGCTTGCTATTTGCGGAGACACGGCTGACAACGTGCCCGGCGTGAAAGGAGTGGGCGAAGTGGGAGCGGCAAAGCTGATTGCCCGATACGGTAGCTTGGAAAGCATTTATGCCCATCTTGACGAATTGTCACCGAAGCAGGCCGGGATGTTCAGGAATGCGCTGGACCATATCGAATTGAGCAAGACACTGGTCACGATTAAGACGGATATCCCTCTTGATGTCACTTCGGACGATATGCTGCTCAAGACCGAACACGATGCCCGCATAGCGGAACTGTTCGAATATTATGAGTTCAGCTCACTCAGGAAATATATACACCTCTCCGAAGGGCAGGTCGTGAAGACGGAACCGCGGACGACTGTGGAATGGACCGTCGTTCCTGTTCAGGAGCTCTGCTCAAGGGCATCCTCATATGGCAGATGTTCGCTGTGCGTGGACTCTGTGGGTGAGGGTGCGGGCGCGACGGCCGGCAATGTCACCGTGGCTGTTGGCAATAATGGAGGCATATACGTGTCATCGGGACCGGCAGCGTCCTTCAGGGGCATTCTGGAGGATAGTTCCATAATCAAGACCGGTTATTCCCTAAAACAGGCCTGGCATCTCCTGGACTCCTGCGGTATAATGCTGGAAGGCCGTCTGGAGGATATAGAACTGATGCATTATTTGGTCAATCCGGAAAAGTCCCATAAAATCGAAGTTCTTTCCCGCAGCTATCTCGGCTACAATATGGAGGAGGAAGCTGAGGTACAGGAGGCGGAGGAACCCGGCCTGTTCGACATCCCGGAAGCGCTTCCGGAAAGGACGAAGGACCGTTCCAAAGAAGTCGCCGTGGCCCTTCTGCTGGACAGGGCCCTGAATGACGAACTTGAATCTCTTTCTATGGGCAACTTGTATTCCGATATCGAGGAGCCTCTCATCAGGGTTCTTGCGAGTATGGAGAAAAACGGAGTCCGTGTCGATATGGGGATACTCGACGACTATGCGGAATCCCTGCGCGGGGAACTGGCCGGAATCGAGGATTGCGTGCGTCTCAAGACGGAGAGCCCGGATTTGAATGTGGCTTCTCCCAAACAGGTGGGTGACGTTCTGTTCGGGAAGATGCGCATAGACCCTTCCGTCAAGCCAAGAAAAGACGCTAGAGCCGCCTATTCCACTGATGAGGAGACTCTTGCGCTGTATGCAGAGAAGTTCCCCGTTATCTATGACATATTGGAATTCCGTGCTGTGAAGAAACTGCTCGGTACGTACATAGAGCCGTTCGGCAGCTGGGTATCTCCCCGTGACGGACGCGTGCACACGACTTTCAACCAGGCGCTTACCGCCACCGGACGCCTGAGCTCGTCGAAACCCAACCTCCAGAACATACCCGTCCGTACGGAGAGGGGACGCGAGATAAGAAAGGCTTTTGTCGCCTCGGACGATTCCAGGGTGATAGTGTCGGCTGACTATTCCCAGATAGAGTTGAGGCTGATGGCCCATTTCTGTGGGGATGAGAATATGCTCGAGGCTTTCCGTAACGATATGGACGTACATTCCATAACGGCCTCGAAGATTTTCGGCGTTCCTGTTGAAGAGGTCACTTCCGATATGAGGCGTATGGCCAAGACCGCCAATTTCGGCATAATGTACGGTATTTCACCGTTCGGTCTTGCCCAGAGGCTGCATATCCCGCGCGTGGCCGCGAAGAAACTGATAGAGGATTATTTCGCTTCATTCCCCTCAATCCGGTCCTGGATAGACAGGAACAGGGCAGAGGCCTCGGAGAGGGGTTATGTCCAGACAATGATGGGTCGCAGAAGGTATCTTCCCGACATCAATTCCCGCAATGCCACCGCAAGGTCCCTGGCCGAGCGGAACGCGGTGAACGCCCCCATACAGGGTACGGCCGCCGACATCATCAAGATGGCTATGAACAGGGTGGACCGGCATTTGCGTCAGGATGGACTCAGGAGCGTAATGGTGCTCCAGATTCACGATGAACTTGTGTTCGAGGCACCTCTGGATGAGGTTTCAAGACTGACTGAAATTATAAAACAGGAAATGGAGAACGTTCTGTCGCTGTCCATTCCTCTGACCGTTGAGATAAATTATGGCAAAAACTGGCTCGAAGCTCACTGATCTGACTGACATCCGGCTTGTGGAATATGCAGCAAAAGGGGAGCAGGGAGCTTTCCTGGTCCTCTATGACCGTTACAAGACGGGTGTGTCGCTTCACGTCGCCGGCTTCATTTCCCTACGTGAGGAGGTGGAGGATGTCGTGTTGGAGAGCTTCCAGAAGGCTTTCTCCCAGATTTCCACCTACAATCCGGAATACAAGTTCAGCACCTGGCTTTTCCGCATAGCCCGCAATACGGCTTTCGACCATATAGAGAAGAGCGGGCGTGCGAAGGTCAATATGCCGATGAATTCAATCGATGATGCCGGGTCGGGAATCTGTGATATTGTGTCTTCTGTGGGTAATCCGGAGTCGGCTGTCATCAGCAGTCAGGAGTATGAGAAGGTGGTTTCTGCGATAGACGGTTTGCCGCAGGCCTATCGTCAGGTTGCCAGGATGGTGTTGTTGGACAACTACGGCTATCAGGAGGTTGCGGAGAAACTCAACATTCCGCTGAATACCGTCAGGACTCGTGTGAAAAGAGGCAGAGCCCTGCTGCTCAAGAAGTTGGATGATGAAGAAAATGAAGTGTAAGATGGTACTTCCCGAATTCATAACTTCCTTTGATTTCGCTCCGATGTGCGAACAGTACCGCATATGGAACGAACGCATCAACGTTATTTCACGGAAGGATATAGACAATGTGTGGGAGCACCATATCCTGCATTCTCTCGGCATCGCGCTCTATCTGTCTTCAGAACTCCCTTCTGTTTTCGAGAGGTGGATCGGGGGAGGCGTCAGTGTGCTTGACGTGGGGTGCGGGGGAGGCTTTCCCGGCATTCCCCTTGCCGCGGTGTTTCCTAAGGTGAGTTTCACTTTGTGCGATTCGATAGGCAAGAAGGTGCGGGTGGCAACGGAGGTTGCTTCTGCGCTTGGCCTGAAGAACGTGCGCTGCGTGCAGTCCAGGGCGGAGGACCTTGACGGCAGATGGGACTATGTGGTGTCCAGAGCCGTGACCTCTCTGGACAAATTCCTTCCGTTCGTTGAAGGCAGACACAACGGGGGTATACTTTATCTGAAGGGCGGCGACCTTACTGACGAATTGGTTGCCTGCCGCGCCCGTTTCGGTAAAAGAATGCCGGAGGTCAGCCAGTGGAAGCTGAGCAATGTCTTTGAGGATGAATATTATGCCGAAAAACTTGTAGTTAATTTGGGAATTTCCAAAATTTAATTTACCTTTGCAATCCCAATTTTGCAAAATAAAAAAATACAGATATGAAAAGAACATTCCAACCTTCAGAGCGCAAGCGTCGCAACAAACACGGCTTCCGCGAGAGAATGGCTACTCCTAACGGACGCAGGGTGCTTGCAGCACGTCGTCGCCATGGCCGTAAGAAATTGACAGTTTCTTCAGAGGACCGTTTCTAAAAGTACAAGATGCTTTTTGAGGAAGGTTGGCAGTTATGTCAACCTTTTTTTGTTACCTTTGCGGTATGGAAGAAAATATGGATTTGCGCTATATGAGGGCTGCGCTTCAGCAGGCTCAGGAGGCTGCCCGGGAAGGGGAGATACCCATTGGGGCAGTTGTAGTGTGCGGTGACAGGATTGTCGCAGTGGGCCACAATATGACAGAGAGACTTTCCGACCCTACAGCTCACGCCGAAATGATAGCGTTGACGGCAGCCTGCAACACAATAGGGGGAAAATATCTTACTGATTGCACCCTTTATGTAACCGTGGAACCCTGTCCTATGTGCGCCGCCGCCCTTGCCTGGGCCCAACTCGGACGCCTGGTCTATGGTGCTGCCGATCCCAAGCGCGGCTACACCCTCTTTTCTCCCTCGCTGCTGCATCCCAAAACGAAAGTCGCCTGCGGTATTCTCGCAGACGACTGTTCATCTATCGTTTCCGACTTTTTTGCCAGCCGAAGGCAGTAAGCCTAGTATGACTGGGCGATGGCGATGAAATCGGGAGCCTTCAGGGCTGCGCCTCCGATAAGGCCGCCGTCGAT
>JAZLKN010000062.1:0-7432 GCA_045597605.1 Candidatus Cryptobacteroides sp.
TCTTTCTCGTGGTTGGAAAACTTCAGGAGGATTGCCATGGACTATGAATTTTACTCAGAAACGGGGGTAGCGATGGTTCAACTCGCTTTCTGCCGGCTCATGTATAATAAAATTTACGATTGAAATTTAAACAGCTTCTTACTATCTTCCAGTTCAATACTTTATATCCGAAAAAAGGAGACAGGGACCAGCCGACTGCCCTGTTCACTTCGACAGCAGCCTCCTCAGAACCGCTTTTCTTCTTCTCGTCATATACCAATCCGGTAGCCATGCGTCCGAAAGCGAAGCCTATCCGGCCTCCGACCTGCATCTTTTCACCGATGTTCCAATACACTTTCGGTCTCAAGTTGACTATATACGCCAGTTCCTTGTTATCCACGAAACCGTTGGAGTAATCGGTATGCTGATTGCCGAAATTGATATTGAACTGTCCTCCGAAATGGAACTGTGCGTTCGCGGAGAAAGCGGCAAATGTTAACAGCAGCGTAAAAAATATCTTCTTCATCGGTGTAATGAGTTTTGGTTATTTCTTCAGGAAAAAGTCATAATAAGTCGGCAGCAGGAGTTCCGTCTCTTTCGGGAGAGGGTTCTTCTCAACGTATATCTGTGAATCGCGTCCAACAATGATGGTGCTGCGGTCGTTCTTCTCATACTCGGGAATGTCCAGGCCTTCTATGCTCGGATTGCCGGTACGGGCGAAATTCACGAAGATGTTGCTGAAACGTTTGGTGAGGACCGGATCGAAAGGAGCGCCGTCTTCGTATGCAAGGTTGTTGAATGCGTATGTGAGCTCGCAGGCGTGGCAGGCCTTCATATAATCCTCCCCGTGGTTTGCTCCCTTTTCAAACCCTTTGCCGAAAACGTACATATAGGTCTTTCCCTTGCCACCGGCCTCGGAGTGGTTCTGGGCTATGGTGATGCTGCCCAGGCGGAAATTGTAGTCGGTCAGTATCTGAGTGTATTTCCATATTCCGGGATGCTTCTCGTCCCACTCATCGCTGTCGGGGTCAATGCATTCAAGGCTCTCGTCTATGCGGCGGGCAGTCTCGGGGCCTCCGATCTTCTTTATTCCAGCCACTTTTGCCTTTGCCCAATCGTAATAGAAAGCAAGAGGACCGGTCTGGTCCGTAGGGTCGTACTGAAGATGCGCCCAGTACCTTATCTCGTCGGCCACGGTTCCTATCATCACGTCCACGTCCTTGGATTTTCCTTCGAGAATAGCCTTGTAACCGTCTGAAGGGAGTATGCTCCTTTCGTCACTGCGCATAGGCCAGTTGTTGTAGTCCCCCACGTGTCCACCTACCCCTTCAGCACTCACTCCACCGGCTTCTGTGTTAAGAGCCTTGAGAATATCCTCTTCAGAAAGAGCCATCAGACCATCCATATCCTTGCAGCCTGTAGCGGCAAGCAACTTGGCTGCCTGTCCGGTCGCCTTGTAATTCTCTGGCGTGTGCTCCAGACATATCTCTCCGGACATAGGAATGGCCCTGCGGAACAAACCTTCAGAGCCTTTGGCAATCAGATGGGCACTGACGGAGCCGCCTCCCGCAGACTCTCCGAAGATGGTCACGTTGTCGGGATCACCACCGAATGCACTGATATTCTTCTGAATCCAACGGAGTGCCTGCTGCTGGTCAAGTATTCCAAGGTATGGCGCATCAGGGAATGCCTCGCCTCCGGGAACATCAACGAAATCGATGAATCCCATAGCGTTGACACGGTATTCCACGGAAACCAGTACTACATCAGGATACTCTGAAACAAGGTATTTTCCATCATAGAGAAGGTCTATGGTGCCGCCCCAACCGTAGGAGCCTCCGTGGAACCAGACCATTACCGGACGGTCCTTCTGCATTTTGAGGTCCTTTGTCCAGACATTCAGATAGAGGCAGTCCTCGCTGAGTTCTCCGTGACTGGCAGCTTCGCCCTCGTCGTATGACTGAAGTCCCGGGAGACCGTTGGTCTTTGCCTCGAAAACCTCATCCGACGCTTCCACCGGCTGCGGAGCCTTCCACCTGAGTTCTCCCACAGGAGCCTTGGCAAAAGGGATTCCCTTGAAGGTGAGCACACCGTTGTCTTCCACATATCCCACGAACTGTCCGTTTTCGCAGACGGCCACGGGATTACTCTGCTTTTCGGAGCAGGAAAGTGCGGCAAGGCACAGGAGTAGGCCTGCCACCAGAATATTGATTCGTCTCATATCGATGCTGTTTATAAAGAAAATTACAGGTTGAAATTGTAATGCTGTTCATACTTCTCACGTACCGTGACCCAAAGGCTCCTGTTCGCGATGTCATAAATGCTGTTGTGAGCGGTGAACCACAGATTCAGTTCGGGGTCATACTCGCCGGTTTTCTCATATACCTTGTATGCCTCCACCTCAGTCGCAGGCATTTCCTGCGCCAGAACCTTTTCCTTTGTCCAGTACTCTCGTGAATGCTCGTCAAATGAAGGAATTACGTCATAGTATTCCGAACACCAGAACGGCTGAGTTGACTCCTTGTATGTCTGGGTATATTGCACACTTTTCATAAGTTCCCACATCCCTTCCATAGTGTTGCCGCCATCGTAACCGGCCTTGAGGATTTCGTATCTTTCCACACCGCAAGCGTGTTGAGGATAATCCCCGGCGGCTTCATACATATGATTGTAGAAGTTGGTCATTATATTTGTCTCGATGTAGTTCACCGGCGAGTCCTGATCTCCCGTGAACTCGACAATCACAGTGTTGTCAGCGTCTGCAATCATAATATGCCCGTCCCACATTTCTCCCAATTCTGCAGGAATAGGGGTGATGTCGTGACCTGCGATGAATGTCTTTGCCTCCTCAACGCTGCCGCAGTTGTCAAGAAGTGCACGGACCAGATTCATAACCATTATCTGAGGCTTGCCGGGGTTGGTGTGAGAGTGTATATTCTTCTCTATGTCATACATATTCACGACATTGATATTGCACACCAGTCCGGCATCGTTTATGCCGTCCATTGTCATCCACGGGATGAAATTCAGCTCCTCTTCCGTGAGCCCGGCCAGGACAGCTTCATTCGTAATGTTCCGGAACACAGGGTTTGCCACACCGATTGATGCGTGTTTGCGGGTTTCGGTGGCTTTCGTCCTGACTATGAATTCACATATTTCATTTATGCTCAGGTCGAGATTTCTTCCGTAGAAGTTGCCGTTCCTGACAGCGCTGCAGCCGAACGTCACGGGGCCGTCATTTGTCAGGAGTGTTGTGGGAGCCTCAGTGCCGTAACCTTCCGCCTCGAATTCATAAAGGTAGTCGGCCACTTTGGTCATTGCTGCCTGATAGACTTTCTCTCCCTCAAACCAGGTGGAGACAACCTTTGTCTTGTGGATGTCGGTCACAGGACAATTGAACACATCCTTGTCAGCAAGCACGAAGTCGGCATATTTACCCACCTTGATACTTCCGCGTTCGTTGTCCAGACCGAGTTGCCAGGCTCCATTGATGGTGAGTGCCTGCAGTGCCTGCTCCAGAGTGATGAGTTCCTCCGTGTCGAATGCGGGATATTCTGCACCTGTATAAGGATTAACCATCTGCCCTGTTACGGCAATCTCCATAATTCCGAAAGGATCCTGAGGGCAGGTTCCGTTTGCAGGGAAATCGCAATGGCTTGAAACCTTAGCTCCTGCATCGAAGAATGACTTGATGGGATATGCGTGCTTTACGTATTCTTCGTCAACAAGGGATGCCATTACTGCTTCTTCCTCGGCAGAAGCCCCGACGTGCCAGGTCAGACTTGCCACACAGGCGATGTTGTTGTCCGCGAAGCGTTTGTAATCTCCCCGGCGAACGTTACGAAGATGCACGAGGCAATTGCGATGCTCGCCGTCTCCACCTTTTACGTATGCATCAGTGGCTTCGGCGATGGCTTTGTCTCCCATAGTGTGAGTGTGTACGGTTATGTCTTTGGAGTTGCACTCCCGGGTGATATCCGCGAGGCGGTACACTGCCCAGTGACTGTTATAAGTGGTGCCATTCACATATGGCTTGAACATCGACCCGGTAAAGGACTCCACACAACCATCCATAAAGACTTTAAGATACTGCGGACGCACGTGTGATGTACCATATTTCTCCCTGAGGGACACAAGATAGTCAATCTGTTCGCTCATATCCTTCTGCCAGGGTTCCACTTCGTAGGACATTGAGAGGAGCAGTTTGAGCTTGCCTTCCTTGTCGAAACGGTTGGCGACCTCATAGAACTTGCTTGGATGGAGGCAGTTCGACCAGCCTTCCATATACGATACAAAACCTGTTGAAAGCAACAGTTCCTGAGATTTTTCAAGTGCTATGCACGCAACTTCATCATCTATGATTTCGTCGTAGATGATACCTCCCATACGCATAGGATAACCCGTTACACGCTCATCTATGAATCCTGTAATATGTCCTTTTTCATCCAATTCGAGCAGTCCGCCAGGTATTTTCTTTATGAGCACATTACCCTTGTCATCGATGATGCCGCAACGACGGAAACATTCTGAATTGCAGTACATATTGTGTCCGCCAGAGTCGAACAACGCCACGGACAGTCCGTGCGACACGGCATCCAGTTCCGCCAGGGAGATCTGTTCCTGTTCGGACATTCTGATGATGTAGAAATTCCATCCGAAGCCAAAAAGACACTTTTTCCCGGCATTGGCGGCTTCGAGAGCGGCAGCGTCGACTTTCTTCAGAACCGCCGCCTTGTCGTCATTGGCATCGAAAAGCACACCGCCTTTCATATTGGCAAGAGCCATAGGCATAATGTAATGCGCATGGCCGTCGTAACAACCCGGCATCACCATACCTTTGCCGGTATGGTCAATTACCTCGGTGGCGCCTTTTTTAACATAGGCTTCGGCCCCGGCCTTGTCACCTACGTAAATGAACTTGCCGTCCTTGACAGCGACGGCTTCAGCTACAGGGTTGCCCTCGTCCGCCGTGCGGATGGTTCCGAAAACAACGGTGTCAGCCGCCTTGTTGCAGCTGACTGCCATAAGGATGGCGATTGCGTAAATGATTTTTTTCATTGAATATTATGGTTTTGATAAGAATCAGGCTATAATTGACAAAGTTACTTTATTTCTTATAATTTTACAATGCATATTGACCATTCTTCGTCCTGTTCCCAAATAATCCGCCTAAGGCCTCTTCAGTGATTTCGTTGAATTCAAAACGCGGCCTTAAAAATTGTCAGAAAATTACCCCCACCTGCGTCCGTACAATAATTCATCTGCGCTTACGCATTCCGCTTTGTCTGTCCAGACGGATGAATCAATTCTCGATTATGGCTTATAGACAGATAGACTCAGGCCGATAAACATATCTGTTTTGCGCAAAACGCGAGTGACTCGCGTCTGCGCAACTTTCTGCCGTGGAAAACTCATATGCTTATGCGGCTTAGCTATAACTGAAGACTGATATGCTGAAAGGACATATGTCTCACTATTGTCAGGGACTTGATAATCAATATAAAAATCCAAACATCCAAATCGGAATCCTGTTCTGGAAGGCATATTCGATATCGTCTGCCACGACATATCCTTTCTCTGCACTTTCAATCTGCTTCTTTCCCTTTTTCCTGCCGCCAACTTCAAAGGTTATATTATCTATCTCGAAATCTGATATTGGAGACTCCACCACGTCATAGGAATACTTCGTCCAACAGAGGAACATCGTTTCTCTCACATTCCCGCTGTTGGGGGTCCCTCCTACCAGCGTATGCATCATATTGGGATTATGCAAATACAGTTTGTCCATCTTGCGAAGGATGGTGTCACCATTCGCCTTCATCCTCAAAACGGAGACGAGTTCTGCCTTTTCGAGATATACAAGATACTGCGACAGTTCATTCCTGTCTATCTCAAGATCTCTGGCCATATCGGCAAAATTAATCTTGACCGGTACGCTCTGAGAGATATAGTACATGAACTTCTTCAGCTTCTGTGTAGAGGCTATGGTCATTCCTGCATACTTTGGGATATCCACTTCAACTGTGGTATTGATGACTTGGCGCATACGAGTCATCTGCTCCGCCTCCCCGAAATATGGATAGCAGCCGGATTTGATATAATCCTTGTAAAAAGCAAGCGGACGATGCTCGCCATACGGAAAATCCACTTTTCCATAAAGTATTTCATCCAGCGTGGCCTTCTTGAGATTCCAACTGTTCCTAATATTCAGATATTCGCGAAAGGAAAGCACGGGCATATGATATTCGATGGTCCTTCGGCTCAAATCTGCGCCTCCTTTCTCAAGGTCCAGGATAGAACTTCCGGAATAGACGACCCTAAGGTATGGCAAACTATCATACATGTTCTTGATCTCAGTACTCCACCCCTTGTACTTGTGGATTTCGTCAATGTAAAGGGATTTCCCGCCATTTGCATAGAAGGTCTTTGCTGTATCAAGAAGTGTGTGCGCAGCAAAATATATGTCATCTGCATTGACGTACAGGGTCTCCTTTAGGTTTTCGTATCTTTTGATGTGTTGCAATAGGAGCGTCGACTTGCCAACGCCTTTCTGCCCCATCAGCCCGATGATTCGGCACTCCCAATTTATGCTGTCATGAAAATCACGGAAAAAGTCCATAGGGGTGGACTCAAGGTTTTGATAGAAGGCTGCGTAAAGTGTCTCCATATATTGCCATGTTTTTATAGCACAAAGTTAATAAATATGCGGTAAATTCATAGCAATTTCGTAAATAATGTGTAGGAATATTTTCTCACGTTTATCTTAGCCACAAAACGCGAGTGACTCGCGTCCGCGCAACTCATATGCTTAGGCGGCCTAGTCATATCTGGACTCCAAAGACATTAATTTTGCCTTCTTCAAGCATCAGGCAGGAGAAGAGAATATTATGTAAAATAAATAATGTTATTCAAATAATTGCTATATTTGCATTATGAAGACAAATCCATTTTATCTGACAAACCGCATCCCTGACCAGTATTTCTGTGACAGGGAGAAGGAAACGGAACTCCTGCTGAAGAGTATTACAAATCAGGAAAATGTCGTCCTGATAGCGCAGAGACGTATCGGAAAGACAGGGTTGATTAACCATTGTTTCGACTTGAAGGAAGTCAAGGATAATTATTATACCATTTCCATCGACATTCTACACACCTCTTCCACAAAGGAATTCGTGAAGGAATTGGGCAACGCGGCGTTCGCAACTGTAGCACAAAGGAACGAGAAATTGAAACGGATGTTCCTTTCGACTCTGAAATCACTGACTGCAAGTTTCGGGTATGACCCGATAAACGCAACTCCTACATTCAACATCAAGCTGGGAGACATCGACTCTCCAGACTACACCCTGGATGAAATTTTCGCCTTTCTTGAATCGGCCGACAAACCTTGCATCATCGCAATTGATGAGTTTCAAAGGATAGCGAACTATCTGGAGAAGAATGTGGAGGAACT
>JAZLKN010000063.1:0-27684 GCA_045597605.1 Candidatus Cryptobacteroides sp.
AGAGGGGTGTCCGATACAAAATATTTCCTCTACAGGCTATCAAAAATATATGCCTGAGAAGTCACTCCTATCAAGGACTTTAAAAGATATATCTGAACTTCAAAAGTAGGGCTTCAAACACAGGGTTTTACCCCTGAGCCATTTTTTGTTACACTGTAACACAAAAATGGCTCTGAGATATCTCAGAGCCATTTTCCTGCGGAAAGTGAGGGATTCGAACCCCCGGAGGCTTTCACCTCAACAGTTTTCAAGACTGCCGCCTTAAACCACTCGGCCAACTTTCCAAATTCCCATCAAGGGACTGCAAAGGTAGATAATAATTTGATAATTACAAAAAAATAAATGCTAACTTTGCCGGATATGAAAAAATATGCTTTACTCCTTTGTTTTATTTCCTTGATTATGGGATGCAAAAACATGAAAAATTCTGAAAGTGCGGTGATTGACACCGTTATGGACAACATCCTCACACGCACCAGCGTGCGTGCCTACACCAATCAGCCTGTCCCCGACGAAATGATTGAAACCATGCTCAGGGCCGGAATGGCCGCACCTACGGCAATGAACCGGCAACCCTGGGAGTTCGTGGTCGTAAAGGACCGCGAGGTTCTCGACAGCCTGGCCGGAAGACTCAAGTATGCGAAGATGCTGGTGCAGGCCCCTCTAGCCATCGTAGTCTGTGCAAAGACTACAATCACTCTGAACGCAACCGGAGAAACGGTTACAAACAATTTTTGGGTGGATGATGCTTCAGCTGCCACGGAGAATATACTTCTGGCCGCCCACGCCCTTGGGCTCGGAGCCGTATGGACTGCCGCATCGGATGCTGAGAGAGCAGGCGCAGTGCGCCAGGTGCTCGGCATACCTTCAGAGATATCACCCCTCTGCGTTATTCCCATAGGTTTCCCCGCCGAAAATCCCGAGCCTAAGGACAAGTGGAAACCTGAGAAGATTCACTACGACAGGTGGTAGAGGCTGAAGATCTAGTTCAATGTGGACATAAGAACATCTCTGGGAGCCACAGTTTGAACGATAAAAGAGCCATAGCACTTCCCGGCACGTTTTATCATGGGTTATGTGCCGGGAAGTGCTATGGCTCTTTTATCGTCCCGCCCCGCTACTTGGAGAAGTATTTCCAGTGAAACAAGACCAGATAGACTGCCCCGCAGGTCACGCAGCTGTCAGCCACATTGAAAACGGGAGGGAAAATGCTGAAGGAAATCATATCCACTACCCTGCCCATCATAAAGGGAGCGTAGTCGAAAATCAATCCGTAGAACCAGCAGTCTATTATATTTCCCAACGCGCCTGCAGCAATGAGCGTCAAACCAACAAGTACGCCCGTGGGTGTGGGTTCCCCCTCCTTGCCGGGCTTGAGGAGTTTGGCTATCCACCAGCACAGGAATCCGAACAGTACAATGCGGAAAACGGACAGGAGTATCTTGCCCACAGCTCCGCCCCAGGCCAGACCGAAGGCCATACCTTCATTCTCCACGAAACAGATGCGGAGGAAATCTCCTATCACAGGGATGGCATCGCCAAGAGACATGCCCGTCTTGACCAGAATCTTGGTGACCTGATCAAGAACAACGAGGGCTGTACCCAGAACAACAAGCCCGGAGGCCTTGATACGCGCCATGTCCTAACGTTTGTTCTGCATTTCCTTGGCCTCAACGGTAAGGGTTGCATGAGGAACGAGGCGAAGCCTTTCCTTGGGAATCAGTTTGCCCGTGACCCTGCAGATACCGTAGGTCTTGTTCTCGATACGGGCAAGCGCCGCCTCAAGGTTCTGGATGAACTTGTACTGACGCTGGGCCAGCTGGCCGGCTTCCTCCTTGGAAAGGCTCTCCGCTCCCTCATTGATCTGCTTGAAAGTGGGCGTGGTGTCATCCGTGCCGTTACCCGTGCCGGTAACCGCCTCACGCAGTGTTTTGTACTCTTGTTTTGCAGCCTCGAGTTTCTCAAGGATTATCTCCTTGAACTCCTGAAGTTCCTCGTCACTATATCTCAAATTCGGTTGAACAGTTGTGTTTTTTTCTGCCATATCCGTTAGTTTTTGGTTACTTTGATGTCTATTGTTCCTTCGCCCCATTCCACACTTGCACCGCCGACTTCCGTTGCGGAAAGTTCGACACTCAAGGCAAGTGTCTGCGAAGCGACATAATTCCTATATTCTGAAAGCGAATCCTCAATCTGTCCGTAGTCCGTACCTTCGGCATAGATTGAAACATTGATCTTGTCGGTGACATTGAAGTCGCTATCCTTGCGAAGATTCTGGATTCTGTTGACCAGTTCCCTGGCAATGCCTTCCCTTATCAGGGAATCAGTCAGAGTGACCTCCAGAGCCAGAGTGAGAGGGCCATCACTGGCAACAAGCCATCCCGGCATATCCTCGCTGTTTATCTCGAAATCGCCGATGCCGAGTATGACATCACCGCCGGCAAGGGCAAGAGTGAAGGACTTTCCTTCAGCCTCCGCTCTCTGGATGGCATTGATGGTTGCCTGGTCCAAAGTGGCGAATGCCGCGGCAATTTCCTTCATACGCACGCCGTAACGCTTTCCGAGGGTCTTGAAGTTGGGCTTGATTTTCTTGGTCACCAGTCCTGCGGAATCGTCCACAAACTCGGCTTCCTTGACGTTTACCTCCCCAAGTATCAGCTGTTTCACTGTTTCGAGGCGATCCTTTGTCCTGGAATCCAGAACGGGTATGACCAGCTTGGCCAGAGGCTGGCGGACTTTTATGTTCACCTTGCGACGGAGTGCCAGCACCATCGACGAAGCACGTTGGGCAAGGTCCATACGTATTTCCAGCTCCTTGTCCTGGGCCGCGGCATCCACCTCGGGCATAAGGGTGAAATGCACGCTGTCGGCATCGGGAACGAGGTCGCAATAAAGTCTGTCCATATAGAACGGAGCAATGGGGGCACCCAGCTGCGCCACCGTTACCAGAACCTTGTACATGGTCTGATATGCAGCAAGTTTGTCGGGAGTCATCCCTCCGCCCCAGAAGCGTTTGCGTCCCAGACGCACGTACCAGTTGCTGAGATTATCGCATACGAAATCCTGTATGAGACGGCCGGCAAGAGTGACGTCATAATTCTCATAGGCAGCCCTCACATCGGCCACAAGAGTATTCATGAGACTGATTATCCAGCAATCAAGCTCCGAGAGCTCTGCCTTAGCTTCATATTTCTTATCCGGTTCGAACCCGTCCACATTGGCATAGAGTGCGAAGAACGAATAGCTGTTGTACAGCGTTCCGAAGAACTTGCGGCGCACCTCATCAACTCCGGCCTCGTCGAACTTGAGATTGTCCCAGGGCTGGGCATTGGTCATCATATACCACCTGATAGCATCGGCTCCGTATTTGTCAAGCATCTCAAAGGGATCCACGGCATTGCCGAGACGTTTGCTCATCTTGGCACCGTACTTGTCAAGAACGAGACCGTTGGAAATCACACGCCTGTAGGCGGCCTTCCCGCTGACCATCGTATTTATGGCATGCAGGGTATAGAACCATCCGCGTGTCTGGTCAACACCCTCGGCGATAAAGTCAGCCGTCCGCCCGAAGCATTCGCCGCCCAGATTGCGCAGGCCTTCCTGGGCGTAGGGCATTGCACCGCTGTCGAACCACACGTCGATGAGGTCAGTCTCGCGCACCATCTTCTTTCCGTCCTCAGACACGAGGAATATCCTATCCACATAGGGACGGTGAATGTCTATTCTGTCGTAATTCTCCTTGGACATATCCCCAGGGACAAAACCTTTTTCCTTGAGAGGATTGCTGTCCATCACCCCCGCTGCAACCGCCTTCTCTATCTCGGCGTAAAGCTCGGCAAGACTGCCTATGCATTTCTCGGCCTTTCCGTCCTCGGTGCGCCATATAGGAAGAGGAGTGCCCCAATAACGGCTGCGGCTCAGATTCCAGTCCTGGATATTCTCCAGCCATTTTCCAAACCTTCCGGTACCGGTTGCCTCGGGACGCCAGTCGATGGAGTCGTTGAGCTGCATCATCTTCTCGCGTACCGCAGTGGTGCGGATGAACCAGGAATCCAGAGGATAATACAGTACAGGTTTGTCAGTACGCCAGCAATGGGGATATGTATGAGTATGTTTTTCTATCTTGAAAGCCTTGCCCTGGCCCTTGAGCATCACGCATATGTCCACGTCGAGGGTGGGGGCATCTGCGGGGAGGCTGTCGTCATAGGCATTCTTCACGTAGCGGCCGGCCCATTCGGCGTAATCCGGCGACATGTTGGAAGCGCACCATTCCCCGTCGAGGTCTTCGATGCGGTAGAAGCGGCCCTGACGGTCCACCTGAGCCTGTTTCTCCCCATTACGGTCAACTACCTGAAGGGGCGGCACTCCGGCAGCCTTGGCCACCTTGTTATCGTCGGCGCCGAAGGTGGGCGCAATATGTACGATACCCGTACCGTCCTCGGTGGTGACGTAATCGCCGGGAATCACACGGAACGCACCCTCTCCGGGGTTGAACCAGGGAATGAGCTGCCTGTACTCAAGCCCGACCAGTTCGCCGCCCTTGAATTCGCAGGGGAAAATTTCGTATTCCGTTTTTGCAAATACCGCCTCCAGACGGGCTTTCGCAAGGATATATGCAGACGGCGCGCCGCTGTAGGGATTGGCGGCCTTCACCATCACGTAATCTATGTTGGGGCCCACACAGAGAGCCGTATTGGAAGGCAGTGTCCAGGGAGTTGTGGTCCATGCCAGGAAATGCACGGGAAGTCCGGTGTCTTCGGCCAGCTTCAAGGCGTCTGCCACGGCGGCTGAAGTGCAGGCACCCTTGCCGGCAAGGATGAACTGCGCCGTGCAGGTGGTGTCCTTCACATCCCTGTAGCACCCGGGCTGGTTCAGTTCGTGAGTGCTCAGGCCCGTGCCGGCGGCGGGAGAATAGGGCTGTATGCTGTAACCCTTGTACAGAAGTCCCTTGCCGTATATGTCCTTGAGCAGATACCACAGAGTCTCGATATAACGGTTGTCATAGGTTATGTACGGGTCCTTCATATCCACCCAGTAGCCTATGCGGTCCGTGAGGGATTCCCATTCGGCCGTATATTTCATAACCTCCTTACGGCAGGCGGCATTGTACTCCTCCACGCTTATCCTGGAACCTATATCCTCTTTGGTTATGCCCAGCTTCTTCTCCACTCCGAGCTCAACAGGCAGACCGTGGGTATCCCATCCCGCACGGCGATTAACCGTGAAACCGGTCTGCGTCTTGTAACGGCAGATGGAATCCTTTATGCTGCGCGCCATCACGTGATGTATGCCCGGACGGCCGTTGGCCGAAGGCGGGCCTTCGAAGAAAACGAATTCAGGGCAACCATCCCGCAGCTCGAGGGCCTTTCCGAAGGCATCTCCGCTTTTCCATTTCTGAAGCACCTCGGCGCTCAATCCCACAAGGTCCAATCCGTTATATTCTTTGAAACTCATATGATTTTTTTATATTTTTGCAATCGACAAACGAACAATTTGCAAATATACAAAATTTATGAACACAATCGACATAATTCTCCTGCTGCTCATACTGATTCCGGGACTGATAACCGGATTGACAAAAGGATTTATTCATCAAATTGTTACACTTGCGGCCCTCTGGCTCGGAGCACTGGTGTCCGCACAATTCGCAACGTCAGCGGGCTCCTTCATCCAGAGTCTTGTCACCCTGCCCGGCAATACCGCCCGCATACTGGCGTTCGTGGTCATCTTCATCGCAGCCTACATCGCCCTGCGCATTCTGGGAGCCATAATCAAGAAAATCTCCAAGGATATTCTCGGAGGCGCCACAGACAAGATACTCGGAATCATACTGGGCATACTGAAACAGGCCCTTGTCATCGGGCTTCTGGTACTTCTGTTCGATATGGTGAACAACACCGTAACCCTTGTCGGCAAGGAAACGCTGGACGCATCTTTTATGTACGGCAGTCTGCAAGAGGGTGCCAATGCGGTGTTCCCGTTCATCAAGAGCTTGATTATGAAAGGCATTGCAGGATAAATACGCGGAACCGACATGGCACGACTTGTTTTCATCACGGACTATACGGAGCAGTTTGCGTACAGACTGCTCAGGGGAGTAATCAACTATTCGAAGGAATCGGACAGATGGGTGGTTTACCGAATGCCGCTTTTCCACAAAAGGGAGCTGGGCATAAACGGACTCATCAAATGGTGCAAGCAGTGGAAAGCTGATGTGGTGATAGGCCAGTTCGACGAAGGGGACGACGTATCCCTGTTCCGCAAGAACGGCATAGTGGCCCTTGCCCAGGATTATTTCGTGAAATTCAAGGAAATACCCAATATTACAGCTGATTATATCCAGACAGGTGAGATGGCTGCTGACCACTTCCTGACCAGAGGTTTCCGCAATTTCGGATTCTTCGGTTACAAAGGAGTCTGCTGGTCCGACGAAAGGCTTGAGGGATTTGCCTCCAGAATCAAGTCCGCAGGCTATGGCAACAGACTGTATGTCTATGATTCACAAGCTCTTGACGACAGATGGCGCTATAATGAGCCAGGCCTTGCAAAATGGCTTAAGGAACTCCCGAAACCAATTGCCATAATGGCCTGCGACGACAACCAGGGAAACCTTCTGCTCAATGCCTGCAACAATTACGGAATAGGGATTCCCGACGAAGTCTCGGTAATCGGCGTGGACAACGACACCGTGCTGGACACCCTCTCCTCCCCCACGCTTTCATCAATAGAAGTCGACATAGAGCTGGGCGGATACAATGCCGCGGATATGGCCGTAAAGATGATATCGGATCCTTCGTACAATGGTGAAGACATAATCCTGAGGCCCATTTCAGTAGTTACCAGAATGTCCACGTCGGTATTCGCGACCAAGGACAAGGAGGTTGCCAAGGCATTGCAGTTCATCGGATTGAATATAGAAAGGAAGATATCGGTACCGGACATACTCAAGGAGGTCCCTCTGTCCAGAAGACTGCTGGAAACACGGTTCAAGCAGGCCACGGGAGAGACCGTATACAAATACATTTTACGCCAGAGGATAGAGCGTTTCGCTTATCTGCTGCTGAACAGCAACGAAACCATTGCCGAAATCTCCTTCAGGTTGAATGAAGATGACCCGAAGTCATTCTGCCGGCGTTTCAAGGCCGTCAAAGGATGCACTCCCTCCGAATTCCGCGAAAATGAATTACGCAAATCGCAATAAATAATACGCAAATCTCTCTCTGCCGGGATGGTTTTTAGATATATATTTGCATATATACCCGTCAGAAAATGAAACTTGGAATAGATATAGGAGGAACGACTTTAAATGTCGGGACTGTAAAGGATGGAAAACTGCTTTCGGTGTCATCATACCCCTCATTCGGCAAGGACGACGCACTTGAAGACACACTCGGGTATCTGTTTTTCATAATCGACAGGCATATCGACGGAATATGTTCCATCGGCGTCGGTGTGCCGTCGGTTGTGGATGTGGAGAAAGGAATAGTATATGACACGGCCAACATCCCCTCCTGGAAGGAAGTTCACCTCAAGGAAGAACTGGAGAAACGCTACAATGTGCCGGTCAGCGTCAACAACGATGCCAACTGCTTCACAATAGGGGCGGCGCATATGTGCGGCGACGGCAGCAAGGGGATTTTCGTAGGCATCACCCTAGGTACCGGTGTCGGGATAGGCGTTGTGAACGAGGGTAAAATCATCAACGGAGCCAACACAGGATACGGCGAACTGGCCTGGCTGCCATACAACGGCAAGCCGCTGGAATACTGGTGCGGCAAGAACTATTTCCTCGACAGGGGGATGACACCCGCCGAATTCTGCGAAAGAGCGGAAAACGGTGACGTACAGGCTCTGGAAACGTTCCGTCAATACGGACGCTATCTTGCCGACCTTCTGTGCATTGTGGTCAGCGCCTACGACCCGCATATGATAGTCTTCGGCGGCGGCATATCCAACGCCGCCAGGTATTTCGAAAGCGAAATGCTCAGCCGTCTGGAGAGCACCTTCCCTTTCCACGAAAGCATAAAGAAACTTAAAATAGAATATTCATCCCTATCGGACGCCGCAATTCTGGGCGCATCACTCTTATGAACAAGAAAACATTAATCCTCTGTCTGCTTGTTGGCATCGCTGTAATCGCCGGTGCGAAAGAGCAGACCCTGTCTTCGTGGAAACTCCGGAAGAATGACTCCAACGAAATCATTGATGTCAAAGTTCCGGCCACCGTAGCCGGAGCTCTCGCCCAGAAGGGCAAACTGCCTGCGGACATCTATTATGCCGACAATTATTCCAAATTGGACAAAAGCATCTATGACGAAGGATGGACTTTCACCACAAGCTTCAGCGCAAAAACCGGGAAAGGTATTCACAACACACTGATATTCAACAGCATAGATTTTTATGCCGACATTGTTCTCAACGGACGCAAGATAGCTGACGCCGACACTACGGCGGGCGTTTTCACCGTAAGGGAATACGACGTGACGGACCTTCTGAACAAGAAGGGGGACAACATCCTGGAGGTTACCGTGTACAGGGCGAAGAAAGGCGACCTGAACATAGGTTTCGTGGACTGGAACCCGCGTCCTCTGGGAGAGAGTATGGGAATCACCGGCGACGTGGTGCTCAGGACCACGGGCGGGGTCAGCGTAATGGATGCCTTCGTCAAGCCTGAACTCGACGTGAAAACTTTCTCAAGCGCCGATCTGAACGTGGACGTAACGCTGGCGAACAATACGGACAAAACTATAAAGGGCGTCCTTACGGTAACCTACGAAAACGGAACGGCATCCGTTCCGGTAAGCGTACCGGCCGGCGGGACAAAAGTCGGCCTCACTCCCGAGAAGATGGCTATACTCCATATCGAAAAGCCACGCGTATGGTGGACTTGGGATCTGGGCACGCCCGAATTGTATCATATGAACGTCAGCTTCACGGAAGGCGGAAGGCTTTCCGACGGCAGGAACGTGCGTTTCGGTGTACGCAGCATAACGAGCGAGGTGAAGAACAATTTCCGTCAGTTCTACCTCAACGGCCGCAGAGTGCTGGTCAAGGGTGCCGGATGGACAGACGAGCTCCTTCTCAGGGACACCCACGAGACCAATCTGCTTCAGGCCGAATACGTCAAGGATATGGGAATGAACTGCATCAGGTTCGAGAACATCTGGGGCAAGGACGACAACATCTACGACTGCTGCGACTCGCTGGGTCTTATGGCCATGGTGGGCTGGAGCTGCCAATGGGAATGGGAAGACTACTGCGGTCTGCCCGAAACGGATGGCTACGGCTGCATCAGCAGCGAAGAATCCATTGATATGGCCGTCAGGTATTTTCACGACCAGGTGATACGTCTGCACAACCATCCTTCGATAATCTGCTGGCTGACCGGCAGCGACAGGATACCCTGCCCCGAACTCGAAAAACGCTATATGGAGATATACGACGAGTATGAATACCGCCCGTATGTCTGCTCCGCCAAGAATCTGACCAGCAGATACGGAGGTCCGTCCGGAACCAAGATGGAAGGTCCGTACGACTACGTCGGTCCCGACTACTGGTACGTGGACGCGGAAAGCGGAGGAGCATTCGGATTCAATACCGAAACAGGCGTCGGAATGAACATTCCCCAGCTGCCATCCCTCAGACGGATGATGCCCGAATCCTCCCTGTGGCCGCTGAGCCGCGACTGGGACGTTCATTGCACGAGTTCATCATCCGCAATGAACAACACTCAGGTGATGACGGAGGTGATGAACGGAACCTTCGGCAAGGCCACCACCCTTGTGGAGTACGTAAACAGGGCGCACGCTATCGATTACGATGCCACCAGGGCCATGTACGAAGCTTTCCGCTGCAACATCCCCACATCCACAGGCATCATCCAGTGGATGCTCAACTCGGCCTGGCCGTCATTGTACTGGCAGCAGTATGACTGGTATATGGTGCCTACCGCAGCCTACTACGGAACCCGCAAGGCCTGCACTCCCGTCCAGCTGATATTCAACTACAAGGACAACTGCGTATATGCCGTGAACGAATCCGGAGCCGACGTGTCCGCGACAGCCAGAATCAGGATATGCGACGCATCATCCACCCTGGTATCCGACATTTCGCTTCCGGTTGCCGCCGCCGACAACAAGGCCGTGAAGGTGGCTCCCATTGACCGTGCCCGGGGAATATTCCTGGCTCTGGAGCTCACCGACGGAAACGGAGAAACCATTGCCGATAATTTCTACTGCCTCCCCGCGGAGAACAACGTCTACAACTGGAAGAAGGCCAATTGGTATATGACTCCCATCAGCAAATACAGCGACCTGAGTTTTGTATCGGCCCTTCCCGAAGCCAAGGTGGAAATGAACGTGGTAAGGACGGCCGACAAATACACCGTCACCCTGACGAATACGTCCAATACCGTCTCCTTCCAGAACATACTCCAGCTGACCGGAGCCGACGGCAATCTGATTGTGCCGGCTTTCTGGTCAGACAACTTCATTTCCCTGCTGCCCGGACAGAGCAGGACAGTCACATGCAGGTGCAGCGGGACGGGCGAAGTGAAACTTCAGGCCTGGAACACGGCAGGCTCGTCATCGTCGCCAATCCATCGCGTTATTTCAGCACTTTGACTATCGCCCTTTCCAATGATGGCTTGCCGATGTCGCTGATTCTCTGTGGACCATCATCCGTCAGCATCATGGCTGTAGGCACTTCGGTCACACCGAACAGATTCACACTCTTGCCGTAGCTGTCGCAAACATTCAGCCAGGGAAGTTTCTGTTCTTTTACAGTCATCGCCCAGGTGGATTTGTCCGCATTGAGATTGACGGCATATATCTTCAAACCTGCTTTCGAATACTTCTCGTAAAGAGGAAGCAGAACCTCGATATTGAACATCTTGTTGAGCGCATCGGTAGCGTCCCAGAACACAAGAAGCACAGGCTTGCCGTCAGCATACTGAACAAGGGAATGGTTCTGCCCGTCCGTACCTGGAAGCTTCACATCGGGATAGCTCCTGGAGTCCGCATTGTCGATGAGGGTCTTCAGTGCCATACGGTCGGTGCGGATCTTTGTCTCGTTCAGAAGCATCCTGACATATTTGGAATCCGGATACCTCAGGGTCAGTGAATCGGTAACGTTCCTGAATATTACCGCATCGTTGGTCTGACTGAACACGGGTGTATCGCCTATCTTGCTGAAAAGCACAGGAATGACGGTCATGGAACTTGAATTCTCCATGACATATCTGGTCATTTTGCGATAGTATTCAACATACTGTTTCACTGTCAGGCCGGGACGTGAGTTCAAGGCGGCGAGCTCAAGCTCGTTCCCGCGAAGTTTTTCGCATTCCTCGGAGCCTGAAACAGTCCACGTGCCGAGAGTGTCGCATTCCACACTGACGCGGTCTCCCACATTCAGAAGCAATGAAGCAACCTTCACATCCCCGCAGTACAGATACAGGAATTCGGGTTGGTTCTTTTCGAGACCGATGAAATATTTGAAAGCGTTTCCCTTGATCTTGATTGTGTCGAGAACCTTCATTGACGCACCGTCAAGCGTTTTGGCAACAACGATGCCGGAAGATGGCACCTCTGCAAAACGGCCTTCAATGACCGCTCTGTTGCAGGAAGAAAGCCCGGCGACCATAACAAGCGCCAGGACTGCAAGTTTATAATTTTTCATATTCTGTTCTGATTGCCAGAGCAATCTGTGCAAAACGCTCCGGCGATAATTTGAGTTTTTCTTTGCGGAAATCCATATCGGCCTCAGTATGAAGAGGCACCAGGTGTATGTGGGTATGAGGAACTTCCATTCCCAGAACCGCCACGCCTACGCGGGCGCAAGGCAGGGCTTTCTTTATGGCCTTGGCCACTTTTGCAGCGAATTCCCACAATCCCGCATAATCCTTGTCGGAAAGATCAAAGATATAGTCCTTCTCCACGTTTCTGGGGATGACGAGGGTATGGCCCTCCGCCATGGGATTTATGTCCAGAAAGGCATAGTAATCCTCGCACTGGGCAACACACCAGGAAGGAATCTCGCCCTTTGCAATCTTAGTGAAAACGGTTGACATACGATTACAGAGAAATGTCCAGAATTTCAAACTTCATCACCCCGTTGGGAGCCTGAGCCTCAACGACCTCTCCCACCTTATGCCCCATCAGGGCCTTCCCTATGGGCGTTGTGGCAGCCAGTTTGCCGGCAGCGAAATTCGCCTCCTGCTCCCCGACTATCGTAAACTGCATTTCCCTACCCAGAGACAGGTTCTTCACGGTAACCTTGGAAAGCATTCCCACCTTGTCCGTACTGAGCTGTTTCTCGTCTATGACTCGGGCATTGGCAACAAGATCCTGAAGCCTTGCTATGTTCATCTCGAGAAGGCCCTGTGCCTCACGCGCACTCTCGTATTCCGCATTTTCGGACAAATCCCCTTTCTCACGGGCCTCAGCAATAGCCGCAGATATCACTGGACGCTGCGCCAGAGCATCGGCAAGGTCTTTTTTCAGTTTGTCGAAACCCTCTTGGGTCATATAATGAATTGCCATAATAAAAACGTTAAAAAATTAAGGAGCCCCTTCCGCTTACGCTTAAAGGAACCCTGAAGTCAATCACTGTTTGCAAATATATAAAATTATTTTCTTATCCTGTGCCAGTTGGTCGGCAAGTTTCTGCATAGAGGGGAAACATTGCTCATTTCTCACCCTGGAAACGAACTCGATGCGTATCTCCCTGCCATAAATCTCCTCGTCGAAATCGAAAATGTGCGTCTCGATGGTTCTTCCGCCTCCTCCGCCCACTGTAGGTCTCACCCCTATGTTGGTCATTCCGATATGGGCCTTTCCGTCCACGGTTACCCTCGTGGCATAGACACCGTTGGCGGGGACTGCCTTGAGGGGGAATGAAGGCCTGACGTTCGCCGTCGGGAATCCTATGGTACGGCCGAGACGGTTTCCGCTCACCACTATGCCGGACAGGCCGTAATCATAACCGAGCATCCTGTTGGCGGATTCGATGTCGCCTGCCGCGAGAGCCACACGTATGCGAGTGCTGCTGACAGCTGCACCGCCCATGAACACAGGCTCGACAATGCTTGTCTTCAAACCCATTGACGAAGCCAGAGAGGCAATCGCCTCAGTGTCGAGGGCATCGCTCCCGAAACGGTTGTCAGGGCCCAACACCAGATGCGTGCAGCCCATCCCGTCTATCAGGTAACGCCTTATGAAAGATTCCGCCGACAAAGCCGCGAAGTCCCTCGTGAACTCCACGAGCCTTATGTCACCTACACCTGCGGTACGCAAACCGGCTTCCTTTTCCTCCAGAGAATCAAGCAGGCAGAGGGTATCGGCATCCTTTTGGAGTACTACGCGGGGATGTGGCCAGAAAGTCACGACCGCCGCCGCTTCACCTGTCCCCAGAAGGACATCGAGAACGCGGCGGTGGCCTATGTGTACACCATCGAAAAAGCCGGCGGTTACAACCATCTTACAAGATCGAAATCCTGGCGTGATGCCAGCATGGGATTCTTGGGATACATCCTGACCGCTACCTGATATGCGCCCGAGTGGTCGGGACGTATATCCGCAGAATATTTGGCGACGAAATCCTTGAACTCGTCACATCTGTACTGTATGGCCTGCTGGATGTGCAGTGCACCCTTCCGGTCAATGGTGGCGAAGAGCACCTCCACGCCTATATCCTCCGGCTGGAGCTTGTTTATTTTGAGAACTATCTCGCTGTGGAACTCGTTCTGCAATGCCGAGTTGCTGTCAGGTTTGACCACAGACAGAACTTCTATGCCCGACCATTCGGCAGTGACCATCGACTTCCAGGCCGCGATTTCGCGGGCCTGCCTGAAACCGTTCTCCCTCATCAGGGCCTTGCGCTGTGAAAGCGGCTTGTAATACTGCTCCACATAGTCTGTGAGCATACGATTGGTCGTAAAGTTGCACGCAACCTGCGCAATGGTATTCTTGATATATTTTATCCAGCGGGGCGAATATCCCAGCCTGGTATCCACTTCGTAGAAATCGGGAGCGATTTCCCCCTCGAGAATGGCATAAATCGTGGCTGCATCCAGCTCGTCCTGATAGTTCTGGTCATCGTAGGTACGCTCCTGGGGAAGGGCCCAACCGGCATCCTTGCGATAGCCTTCCACCCACCAGCCGTCAAGAACGCTGAAATGCATCACACCGTTCATGGCCGCCTTCTCTCCGGACGTACCGGAAGCTTCCAGAGGACGCGTAGGGTTGTTCATCCATATATCGACTCCCTGTACAAGGAATTTTGCGAGCGTTATGTCATAGTTGGGTACGAATACTATCTTGCCTATGAACTCGGGGCGCTTGGAAATATCGACTATCATCTTGATGAGGTCCTGACCGGCACCGTCGGCGGGGTGGGCCTTTCCGGCAAATATGAACTGTACCGGATGCGCGGGGTTGTTCACTATCCCGTTCAGACGGTCAAGGTCGCGGAACAGCAGATGCGCACGTTTGTAGGTCGCAAAACGGCGGGCGAAACCTACGGTCAGTACGTCATCCCTGAGCGTCTCCTTTATGGTGACTATCTGACGGGGAGTGTAGTGTACACTCATAATGGGGTCGTTGAGACGATCCTTAATCTCGTCTATCAACTTTTTACGCAACGCATTGCGTGTCTCCCATATTGTATCGTCAGGCACCTGGTATATGCCTTCGAAGCACTTCTTGTCATAATGGTGCGTCGCAAACTCGGGGCCGAAGACCTTTGCGTGTATTTCCTTCCATACGGGAGCGGCCCAGGTAGGATAGTGCACGCCGTTAGTAACGTAGGTGACGTGATTTTCCTCGGGAAGATAGCCGGTCCACATGGGAGCAAGTATCTCCTGACTGACTTTGCCGTGAAGCCAGGATACACCGTTGATTTCCTGACTGATATTGGCTGCAAGGGCACTCATCGAGAATTTCTCGTTGTGGTCGCCGGGGTTCATCCTTCCCATACCCATCAGCGTATCCCAGTCTATGCCTATGCGCTGGGGGAAATGGCCGATGTAGTTGCGGAGCATACCCTCATCGAAAGCGTCGTGTCCTGCGGGCACGGGAGTATGTGTCGTGAACAGGGAAGATGACCTGACGATTTCCAACGCTTCGTTGAAGTTCAAGCCGTCAACCTGCACGTATTCACGGATTCTCTCGAGGCCGACGAATGCCGCATGGCCCTCGTTGCAGTGATACACGCTCATATGTATGCCCATCTTGCGGAGGGCGCGGATGCCGCCTATGCCCAGAAGCAGCTCCTGTTTGAGCCTGTTCTCCCAATTGCCTCCGTAAAGATGATAAGTCACCTGACGGTCTTCAGGAGTATTGGCCTCGAAGTCTGTGTCCAACAGATAGAGCTCGGTACGGCCCACGTCAACCCTCCAGACACGTGCGGTGAGAGCGCGGCCGGGCAGATTCACGCTGACAGTGACCCAGTTGTTGTGCTCGTCCAGCACTGGAGACGCGGGAATCTTCATAAAATCCTGAGGATCATATTTGGACACCTGGGCACCCTGTGCGGAAAGCATCTGGGTGAAATAGCCGAATCTGTAGAGCAGGCCGATTCCCACAAGATTCACGTTCATATCGGAAGTCTCCTTGAGATAGTCGCCGGCAAGTATGCCGAGACCGCCTGAATATATCTTGAGGGATGTGTCCAGTCCGTATTCCATACAGAAATAGGCTATGGACGGATCCTTTCTGTCCTTCTTGAGGGCCATATAGCCGTTGAACTCGTCCATCACACGTCCCAGCTCGGCAAGGAACTTGTTGTCGCGTTCCAGTTCTCTGTAACGGCTCGAGCTTACACGGCCGAGCATTTCTATAGGGTTGTTGTCGGTGGATTCCCACAGCGATGCATCAACAAGCTTGAAAAGGTCCTTTGCGCTCTCGTTCCAACACCACCAGAGGTTACGGCTGAGTACCTCCAGATCTTTCAGTTTCTCGGGAAGGTGACGTGAAACGACAACGCTGTTCCACGACGGTTGATTGTATTCCATTTCTTTTCTGATAAATTAATTTGATTCATTCCGGACGCGCAGGGCAAAATCGGCCAGCACGTTCATATAATTGATGAAGGCCTCGTAAGGAGTGTCATAAGGGTTCACGTATCTGTGTGTACCTCCATCAGAGAAAAATTTAGTGTTCATGTTGTAGAAGTGGTCGCTCTCCTGCAGATGTCCGTAATCCTCCCACAACTGGGGAAGGTTGATTATGGACAGTTCCTCCCGAAGGGCATAGAGCTTGCTGAACGCATCCTTCTGCAGTTCATTTCCAAGCCATTTGGCCATATCCCTCTCCTCATCCTCACAGGATACGGGATCCTGAACGTCGAAGCTGTCGACGGCCGTCTTGGATGCGGCCTCGGCAGGTGTGGCGAAATTGAATTTCCCATCCTTGAGCACGAGGTCCACAAGAGATCCGAAGAAATCGAAGATTCCCGTCTCCTTGTTGAAATATTCGCCGAAAAGCTTGTAGTTCAAGCAGATGTTCACCACCTGGTCGCACTGGCATCCGCACATCCACCCGTAATATTTCTCGGCTGTGAGCGGCCACTCGTCCCATTCGTGCGAATCGAAACGCAGGGAAATGTCATCGCTGAGGCCCGCGTTGCGAAGGAGAAGTTTCAATTTGGGAGAATAGGCTCCCCTATAAACATAATTGGGACTGCGCCATCCCAATATGTGACGGGCACCTTCGGTCAGTATGGCGTTGAAACCGGCCTCCTGCACCTTCTCGCCTATCGCATCGGTATATACCATATCGGTATTCACAAACGTCTTGGCCTCTGCACCTATATAGGTTTTCAACGCGGTTTTCTGTTTCTTGATCTGATGAAGGAATTCCGCATCGTCACCCACAGCCGCCATCGAGTGGTAATAAGGCTCGCAGAGGAATTCGGCGCATCCTGTCCCGTTCAGTTCCCTGAACCCGTCGATAACCTCGGGGCAGTAGCGGTCGAACAGTTCGAGGGCGGTTCCGGATACGGCAAAAGCCACCTTGAACCTGCCCTTGGACTCCCTCACGAGTTTCAGCAGCAATTCGTTCATCGGCAGGTAGCAACTGGAGGCCGCCTTTACGACAGCACTCCTGTTGGCAAAATCATCGTAATAGTGTGATTCCTTTCCTATGTCAAAGAATCGGTACAGACGCAGCCTGGCCGGTTCGTGGACCTTGAATGTCAAGCAAATACTGGGTTTCATATCTTTTGGACTATTTATTTACAACTGATTCATAGACCGCCTTTATCTTGGCTGCGGCCGCATTCCATTTGAGGTTGTTCACCTCCTCATATCCGTATGTTGATGCAACGTGGGACAATGCCGGATAATTCAACAGTCCGTAAATGGCATCCGCCATCGCGTCCACGTCCCAGAAGTCTATCTTCAGGGCATAATCAAGCACCTCGGCCACTCCGGACTGCTTCGAGATTATCGAAGGTACGTTCGTCTGCATCGCCTCGAGAGGGGAAATGCCGAAAGGCTCGCTGATGGACGGCATCACATAAACGTCCGAAAGCGCAAACATCCTGGTCACTTCGGCCCCGCGCAGAAAACCTGTGAAGTGGAAGCGGTCCGAGATACCCAGACGGGCGACGTGCCTGATGCAGCGGTTCAGCAGATCGCCGCTGCCGGCCATCACAAAGCGGACGTTGTCACAGCGCTTGAGGACTTTGGCTGCGGCTTCGATGAAATATTCAGGACCTTTCTGGTAAGTGACGCGCCCAAGGAAAGTGACAACCTTGTCCTTCACTCCCCTTTCCGCATCGACGGTCCCCTTTCCGCTGAAATCCACGGCATTGTGCACGGCAACCACCTTGTCCGGAGATATGCCGTACCTGTTTATGCAGATGTTGCGCGTCAGCTCGGACACGGCGATTACCTTGTCGGCCGCCTCCATTCCGCGACGCTCCAGGCTATATACCCTTGTGTCTATGTTTTCCTCGCTGCCGCGATCGAAAGAAGTGGCGTGGACGTGGACCACAAGCGGCTTGCCCGTAACCTTCTTGGCAGCCATTCCGGCAAGATACGTAAGCCAGTCGTGGGCGTGTATCACGTCGAACTCGTCCGCGTGCTCCATCGCCAGCGTGGCACCCGCCATAGCGTAGCGGGCAACCTCCTCCATAAGGTTGGCACCGTATTTTCCGCTGAACTTGTATTTTTTGCCGAACTGAATCCTGAAATCCTTCTCGAGCATTTTCTTCTCGTTCTCGATTATCCTGGTGAAGTCCTCGGGATCGGCATACGGTATCATATTGGTGCCTATGCGGAAGAACTGCACCTTGTCGATGAACTCGTTGACGTCATCAAGAACGTTTTCGATGACCGGAGTGTCGCTTGCATTGAGTATGCGTACCGCGCTCTGATCCTCATCGCCTGAGGCGGAAGGCATAACGAACAACACCTCGACGCCGTTGGCGGCAAGGCCTTTGGTCATACCGTAGCAGGCAGTTCCAAGCCCGCCCGCAATGTGGGGAGGAAACTCCCAACCGAACATCAGCACTCTCATTTGCAATCCTCCTTTGAATATTTGTCCATAAGATATATGCAGCGCATCAGCGAAGCGGTGGCGCAGGCGCTTGAAATGGCCCCGTGTGCTTCGTGAGGCGGTTCTCCGTCATAAAGTTCGCTGAACGAGCCCACACCGTGAAGATTCACGTCCTCGAAGAAGCCTTCCGTCAGCCATTTGGCACGTCCCGCGAATGAAGGGCCCACCATACGGAAACATATGTCCTCCCACATTCCCAACAGGTCGGGGCGTGCACAGCCGTTGTAATATGCCAGGTCACGTTCGTGCTGGGAACCCTCGTATACGCCGCGATAATCAACGCTGCGGGGCGACAGGGTGCGTATGCCCCTGCGTGTCACGAGTTCCTTGTCAATCGTGGCGATGATGTCTGACTGAACCTCCGGATCCACCAGAGTGTACGGGATGTATGCAGCCCACAACATATTGGGACGGCATTCAGAATGCTGTCCGTAAGTGTCAACATAGTCGGCAAGCATATGATAGCCCCTGCGGCTGGTAATCAGGAAAGTTTTCTGGTAATTCTCCTTGACAAGGTCGCGCACCGGAGCCCATTTTTTGCAGAATCCTGATGCTTTGGCACCATATTTTTCTTCCATTTCAATTGCGAAGCACAGGGCGTTGTACCACATCGCATTGGTCTCCACCTGGAAACCTGCGCGCTCGTTGACAGGCCGCCCGTTGATGTAGGAATTCATCCAGGTCAGGGCCACGCCGTCCTTCTGGCACCAGAGCAGCCCGTTGGGGCATACCGAAGTCTCCTCGCGGGTCTCATAGCTCTCGATTATCCCCTTCAGCACGCTGCCGTATTTCTTCCACACCTTTTTCCCGTCCGCTCCGAAAGCAAGATATTGCTGGATTGTGTCGGTCAGAGCCAGAGGAGCCTCTATCTGGGTAGTCCTGCGATACAGGCGCTCGCCTTCCGCCTCTATCAGGTTGTCAAGTATTTCCTCGAACTCCGCCTTGTCCGCATTTGCGTAAAGGGTGAGTCCTGCGAGTGAGTTGATGGTTTCACGCAGAAGTCCCGTCTCCAGCCAGGAATAGCCGGCCGCTATCTTCTTCTTGCCGCCGGAAATGACCTTGAAGCTGGCGGCGTTGTTCAGGAGTATGTCCCTGTGGCTGCCGACGTTGGTCGTAGCACGCCTGATTCCGTCGAACTTGGCCTTTATGGAACGTGGAGCCACCTGGGAAGTGGAGGCGGAGACCACCAGTTCGGAACCTTCGTGCAAATCCACTGTGAACGAACCGGGTACAAGAAGGTCCTCACGGCAGTCGAATCCGCGGCGATACTCGTCGGAATAAGTTACTCCCTTGTACCAGTACGGCTGGTGGCCGTAAGTACCCTTGAGACTGGTCTGTAGGTAAAGCGTGGGGAAGCCGTCATACATACGGAAGGCCGCTCCGTTCTCCACGGGCGAGAATCCGGTATTTGCGGAAGAGTTTTCTTGCGTGAGATCATGCGTGCCCCTGAAAGCCAGGAAAGGCTTCAGCACCAGAGACAGTTTGCCGGGAGCGTTCAGCACCCTGTAGCTTAACATAACCTGATTGCCGTCAGATGCCATGGCTATGGACTTTGCTATGGTCACAGGTCCCACCTTGTAAGTGATTACCGGCACACCGTCCGCATCGAAGTCGATTATATACTTGTGTCCCTTAGGCTCATAGGTATCCCCGTAGCAATGAATGCCCAGGTTGAACGGTTTGCCGTTCAATATGATGCTCTCGTCCAAAGCGGAAAGAAGCACGTATTTCCCTTCTCCGAACGCGGGCACAGGAACAACCAGCAGGCCATGATACTTTCGGGTATTGCAGGCAATTATACTGGTGTTGAAATAGGTCCCTGCGCTGTTGGAGCCCAGAATCTCGCGGCGAAGCGAGTACTCGAGGTTCACAAGCTCAGCTTTATTGAATTTCAAAAACGCCATATATCATTCTTTTACTTTTTTCAAAACAAGAACACATCTGCTCGGGAGATACAGTTTAAGCCTGCCTTCCACGACCAGATGCTCCATTCCGTCATCCACCCTGGAAAATCCGCCGAATTCCTTCCTGTCAGAATCCAGAACTACGGCATATTTTCCGGACGGTGCTTCAAACCCGTAATCCACGAAGGATTTGGAGGGGTTGAAATTGAACGCAAAGATACAATCTTTTCTGCAAATAACCAGTACTTTGTCCCCCTCGTTGATACACAGTTCCGCAGGTTTTTCCGAAAGGAAGCCCTCGGTACCCGCAAATTGTATCATCGCGGCATCCCAGGCATTCAGGCCGGCATACCTGAGGTCCGGATTGTCCACCAGCTGCCACTGGCGCCTCGCATACTTGAAACTCCATCCGTTGCCTTCACGCGGGAAATCTATCCACTCGGGATGCCCGAACTCGTTGCCCATGAAATTGAGGTAACCGTCTCCGGCCGTTGCAAGAGTCAGCAGGCGTATCATCTTGTGCAGGGCTATTCCCCTGTCAACCTGAATATTCTGCGAATCCAGCGACATACTGTCATACATCAGCGCATCCAAAAGCCTGAAAATTATGGTCTTGTCACCCACCATCGCCTGATCGTGACATTCAGCATAGCTTATGGTCCTCTCGTCCGCCCGCTTGCGCGTCAGCTCCCACCATATCTCACCCATACTCCAGTCCCAGTCATCACGTTCCTTTATCCATTTTATCCAATGGTCGGCCACACCCATGCTCATACGGAAATCGAAGCCTATTCCGCCTGCGGCGAAAGGAGCGGCAAGACCTGCAAGCCCTGACACATCCTCCGCTATCGTTATGGCATCCGGGTTCAGCTCGTGCACAAGCACGTTGGCCAATGCCAGGTATCCCAGGGCACTTTCATCCACATTACTGTTAAAGTACAATTCGTAATTCCCGAAGTCCTTGCCCAAACCGTGGTCCCAATATATCATAGACGTAACTCCGTCAAAACGAAAGCCGTCCAGATGATATTCCTCCATCCAGAACTTCAGGTTGCTCAGCAGGAAGCAGCAGGTCTCGTTCTTGCCATAGTCGAAACAGCGGCTGCCCCAGGCAGGATGACGCCCGGCAGGACCGTAATGGAAATACAGGTCCTCCCTGCCGTCGAACATTCCGAGTCCTTCCAATTCGTTGTCCACGCTGTGTGAATGCACTATGTCCATAATCACGGCAATTCCCATCCCGTGGGCCTCATCCACGAGACGCTTGAATTCCTCGGGTGTGCCAAAACGGCTGCTCAACGCGAAGAAATTAGACACCTGATAGCCGAAGGAACCATAATACGGATGTTCCTGCAAAGCCATTATCTGAAGGGTGTCATAACCGAGCTTCTTCACCCTGGGCAGCACGTTCTCCCGGAACTCTTCAAAAGTCGCCACCTTCTCCTCGCCGGAGCTCATTCCTATATGGCATTCATACACCAGCGGAGTTTTGCGAGGTCCCGGGCCGCCGTTTTTCCATATGTAGGGCTCGGAGGGATTCCATACCTGGGCGCAGAAGAGCTTGGTCTCAGTATCCTGAACACAGCGGGTGGCGTATGAAGGAATCCTCTCTCCTCCGCCTCCGGGCCATTCTATAAACAGTTTGTACAGCTGGCCGTGACGGAGAAAGCCGTCGGGAATCCTTATCTCCCAGTCTCCGTTCCCACAGGCGCGCAATTCCCACGAGGGATTGCGTCTCCAATTGTTGAAATCCCCAAGAAGGTATATTTTCGTAGCATTGGGGGCGTACTCCCTGAACACCCACCCTTTGTCCGTACGGTGAAGACCGTAATAGAGATGGTTGTTCATTCTGCCCGAGATGTGCCCCGAAGCATCCGCAAGGGAATTCAGACGGAACCCTATATTGCGATGTCGGCTGTCTATGACACTCTTCCACGGCTCAAGCCACGGGTCACTTTCGTATATCATCTTTGTATCCATTACTTTAGCTTTATTTCTTCCATTTCCGCCTTCAGACAGGCGCTGCACTCGTCGAGCATTTTGACGGCCTCGGCTATCAGGCGTTCGGATTCCTCGATTCCGATTTCGGGGTTCTCCACCTTTCTGATTATCTCCTCGACCCTGCTTACGGTCGCTGCATATTCGTTTCTTTTCATAATTCCACTTTTTCTGTTCTCGTTCTGATTCTGCCGTCCTTCATCATAAGGGTCACGATGTCCCCCACCCTGACATCGGCGGCTTTCCTAAGCAGATGGTCGTCCGGACCGAGGGCAAGCACGAAACCCTTTTCGATGAGACGTCGGGGATCTGCAGCCTCCAGTCTGGCCTTCAGCACCTCGAGACGGCCCAGCATAAGGGTCAGCCTCGTCATTCCGGCATTTTTCAGCCTGAGCCTGAGCTCATTCAGGCGGGCATCCTCCTGCGCGTATATGTCGATGAACCTGTCGGCAAGCGCTGTGGGGGTTTTCAGGGCCTCGTGGGCAACCATATCGCAAAGATGCACGTCCTGGTCGTGACCTATCGCCGTCAGCACGGGGAAAGGATGAAGGGCGACCGCTGAACACAGTTCATACTCGTCATAGCAGGCAAGGTCCAGTTTGCCGCCTCCGCCGCGAAGAACGAGCACCGCATCGTAATCAGTCCCCGATACCGTGATGTCGTTCAGAGCGGCCACTATGGAAGCGGCACAGCCCACCCCCTGCATCGTGGCAGGATACAAACTGACATCGAAACGATAGCCCCACCTGTTGCCTTCCAGATGTCGGACGAAATCCCTGTACCCCGCGGCATCCGGAGCCGAAATGACGGCAATCCTGTACGGCAGAGGGGGAAGAGCGAGTTCCTTCTGGGTCTCGAGCAGGCCCTCGCGGCGAAGCCTCTCCAACGTTTCCATACGCACTCTCAAGGCATCCCCCAGGGTATATTCAGGATCCACGTCATCCACTATCAGGGAAAAGCCGAAATTCTGGCTGAAGTTGACCCGCACGCACAGCAGAACCTGCTGACCGGCTTCCAGGGGAGACCCGGTGACCGATTGGAAATACGGTGCAACCTGGCCATAGGTGTTCGACCATATTATTGCCCTGGTCTGTGCCACAACGGAGCCCTTGTCACTCTGAAGAAGATCCATATAGCAATGCCCGTTGCGGCGGACGGAAACGGACGCAATCTCCGCCTTCACCCAGACGTTGCCCGGGATTGAGGTTTCAATTCCCTCCTTGACCAGTGTCAGGAGGCTGTAAAGGTCCATACATTCCTTCTCCATATCAGAGCGTGTCCATATGCAACAAATTTAACGAAATTTGGTTATATTTGCAATATCATGAAAATCGCCTCGACCAAATTTGCGGGAAGCAGTTCGAAAGTGGGCGAAAAGCCGTCGCTGCACCTTCCCGAATTCGCCTTCATTGGACGCAGCAATGTGGGAAAATCCTCACTGATAAATACCCTGTGCGGCAATTCACGTCTGGCAATGACTTCCTCCAAGCCCGGCAAGACAAGACTGGCCAACCATTTCCTCATAAACGAAGGATGGTATCTGGTCGATCTCCCCGGCTACGGCTATGCCAAGGCCTCAAGGTCGGAAAGAGCCGCCATCGAGAATGTCATACGCGACTACCTGAACCATTCGGAAGAGTTGAAGGAACTTTTCGTGCTGATCGACTCCAGGCACGACCTGGTAAGCTCGGATGCCGAATTCCTGCGTGAGATGGGAGAGTCCGACATACCTTTCTCCATCATATTCACCAAGTCCGACAAATCCGGCCCCGTGGCCTGCGCAAGACAGGTGGAGAAGATAAAGGGACAGATTGCGGGCGTAATAGGCTTCACGCCTGTATGCTTCGTAAGTTCCTCACTCAAAGGCACCGGGAAGGACGATATTCTGGGACACATAGAAAGTCTTTTGCAATAATTCACATCAGGCATATCTATTTCGGAAATTTTCCGTATTTTTGTAGTTTATTAAAGAAGTTTTTCCGTTAATTGTTTTGCTATGCACGACGAACACAGAATGGAAATTTTTGCCTGCAGGAACTCAGAAACCCTGGCAAAAAAGATTGCAGAGAAATTAGGGGTAGAACTCGGACAGAGCAACCTGCTCACTTTCAGCGACGGCGAATTCCAGCCGGCATATGAAGAGAGCGTGCGCGGCGCCTCGGTATATATAGTCCAGAGCACCAATCCGCCGGTCGAGAACCTTTTCGAACTGCTGCTTATGATAGATGCGGCAAAGAGGGCGTCGGCCCACAAGGTGATAGCCGTAATCCCCTACTTCGGATGGGCCCGTCAGGACCGCAAGGACCGCCCCAGGGTGCCCATTGCTGCCAAAATGGTAGCCAATTTGCTCACCGCCGCCGGCTGCGACAGGGTGATGAGCTGTGACCTGCACGCAGACCAGATTCAGGGTTTCTTCGACGTACCGGTGGATCACATTTACGCACAGACAGTGTTCCTTCCATATATAAAGAAACTCAGGCTGAAGAATCTCTCCGTAGCCGCCCCCGATATGGGAGGCGCCAAGCGGGCGAACTCATATGCGAAGAAAATCGGCTGTCCGATGATTATCTGCCACAAGACAAGAGCCAAGGCCAACGTGGTGGAAAGCATCACAGCCATAGGTGACGTGGAAGGACGCGACATCGTCATCGTGGACGATATGATAGACACCGCCGGAACGCTTTGCACCGCTGCCGACGTGCTGATGAAGATGGGGGCCACCAGCGTACGTGCCTGCGCAACCCACGGAGTCCTTTCGGGTGCCGCCATCGAGAACATCAACAGAAGTTCCCTCAAGGAAATTATCATCACCGATACCATTCCCCACGACTTCACCGGACTGACAGACAAAATTACGGTGCTGAGCATAGCGCCCCTCTTCGCCGAGGTGATAAACAGCGTTTACAACAATATCAGCATAGGGCCCATATTCCAGCGCCTGTAAAAGCTTTTCCGGGATGAAAGTTTTTCTTGCAGCTCTTGTCCTTGTCGCATTGTGCCTTGTAGGATTGTGCTTCAACATAATCTTCCGCAAGGACGGGCACTTCCCGGAAACGGAGATAGAGAACAATGAGCAGATGAAGAAACTTGGCATCAAGTGCGCCAAGGCGGAAGAAATGGAGCTGTGGGGAAAATGCAGGGACGGCAAGGACAAGCCCTCCTGCAAGGGCAAGGACAGTGCAGGCTGCGCTTCCTGCGCCTTCTTCAAGGAATAGGGACCATAGGGGGTTAAATAAGGAAACGAATGCCAACAAGTCGCGTATGCGACCGTGCCGGGTAGGCACGTATGTCCCCTCGGGGACCATAGGGGGTTAAATAAGGAAACGAATGAAATGAGTTTAGTAGCAATTGTAGGACGCCCCAACGTGGGAAAATCGACGCTCTTCAACCGGCTGGTGGGAATGCGTCAGGCCATCGTGGACGAAGTGGCCGGAGTCACCCGTGACAGGCATTACGGCCGATGCGAATGGTGCGGCAGGGAATTTTCGGTGGTGGATACCGGAGGATGGAGCAGCGGAAGCGACGACGTCTTCGAGGAAGAAATACGCAAACAGGTGGTCCTGGCGATAGACGAGGCTGACCTCGTGCTTTTTATGGTGGAGGCCTCCACGGGAATCACCGACTATGATTCCGAAATAGCCGATCTGCTCAGGCGAAGCGGCAAACCCGTGGTACTGTGCGTGAACAAGGTGGACAGCGGCGAGAAGATGTTCGACGCCTACCAGTTCTATTCCCTCGGTCTGGGAGAGATATATACCATCTCTGCCGCCAACGGAGGAGGCACAGGCGACCTTCTCGACGCGGTGAAAGCCGCCCTTCCCGCCGAGGAGAACGACAAGGACGAACATCCCGACCTTCCGCACATTGCAATCGTCGGCAAACCCAACGTGGGCAAATCCTCGATAACCAATGCCCTGCTGGGCGAGGAACGCAACATAGTAACGCCGGTCGCCGGCACGACACGCGACTCCATCGCCACCTACTTCAACAAGTTCGGCCACGAATTCATGCTGGTGGACACCGCAGGAATGAGACGCAAGACCAAGGTTCACGAGGACCTGGAGTTCTATTCGGTGATGAGGGCCATCAGAGCCATCGAAAACTCAGACGTCTGCATACTGATGATAGATGCGGCTACGGGAATAGAGGCCCAGGATATGGCAATATTCAATCTGATACAGCGCAACCGCAAGGGCTGTGTGCTGGTGGTGAACAAATGGGACACCATAGAGAAGGACAATCACACGATGAACGAATACATCGATGCCATACGCAGCCGTCTCGCCCCGCACAACGACCTTCCGATAGTGTTCACCTCCGTACTGAAGAAACAGCGTGTGCTGGATGTGCTGGATGCAGCGGCGAAAGTCTATGACAATTATTCCCGCAAGATTCCCACGTCAGTGCTCAACGACGAGATGCTGCCCGAAATTGAAAATTATCCGCCTCCGGCATGGAAGGGCAAATACATCAAGATAAAATATATCACACAACTGCCCACACGCAGCCCCTCGATAGCGTTTTTCTGCAATCTTCCCCAGTATATCCGCGAGCCCTACAAGCGTTATCTGGAGAATAAATTGCGTGACAAATTCGATTTCAAAGGCTGTCCCCTGCAACTTTATTTCAGACAAAAGTAATTTTTTTATACATAATCAAATTTTTTTGATTATCTTTGCCGTCCCAAACGGGAATCGAGAAGTGGCGCAGTTGGCTAGCGCACCACGTTAGGGACGTGGGGGTCGCTCGTTCGAGTCGAGTCATCCCGACTTTTCAAAAGAAAAACCTGCTGAAAATCAGCAGGTTTTCTTGTTTTCTAGAACTTGTATCCTATCCCTATGCCGAAGGAGTTGGTGATCTGCCCTCCTGCGAGGTAGGTTCCGTCAATGTGGAACCCTCTGAACTTGAATCCAATGCCGAGCGAGGCGTGATTCCCGACGATGCCGCCGGCGTGGAATCCTCCACGGACGCTCAGCAGGTCATTGTAGGTGTACGATATTCCGAACGAGCCGCCCGCTTCTCCATACAGGAAGTACTTGAAGTCAAGTTCTGCCTCCACGCTGTGCTTTTCGAAGCCCTCTTCAATGCACTTGGCATATCCGGCAGCGACTGCGACTGCGGCCGGGAGCCTGTATTCTAGGATGTCGGGACCAGCGTTCGTCACTCCGGCTGCGAACTTGAAGTCCTTCGCCCACACCCTGACGAGCACGCCGGCACAGAATCCG
>JAZLKN010000064.1:0-7741 GCA_045597605.1 Candidatus Cryptobacteroides sp.
AAAAAAACACCCGCCACGGCGTCCGCCCACAGCAGCGCAAGGATGAAGCTCAGATGGTTCCCTTACGACATACGGCTCAAGCACACCTTTACCGTCGCATCATCCTCCCGCACCACCACTCCCGATGTCCAGGTGGAAATAGAGTACGACGGCATCATAGGATACGGCGAAGCTTCGATGCCTCCGTACCTTGGGCATACCGTGGACAGTGTGTGCGCCTTCCTCCGGAAGGTGGACCTGTCGCAATTTCCCGACCCCTGCTGTATCGAGGACATACTCCGATATGTGGACTCCCTTTCCGAAGGGGACGCCCCGGCAAAAGCTGCCATCGACATTGCCCTGCACGATCTCGTGGGTAAACTGCTCGGACAGCCTCTGTTCCGCCTTTGGGGATACAACCCCGCGAAGACCCTTCCGACATCATTCACCATAGGCATCGACACACCGGAAGTGGTAAGACAGAAGACTCTGGAGTGTGCCGGGAAATTCAAGGTGCTCAAAATCAAGGTTGGCCGTGACAACGATGCAGAGATGGTACGCACAGTGCGCAGCGTAACGGATCTTCCGCTCGTGGTGGATGCAAACCAGGGATGGAAGGACCGCAGCAAGGCCCTTGACGAGATTTTATTTCTAGCAGACAACGGTATCAGAATGGTTGAGCAGCCTATGGCAATCGACCGACTGGACGACATCGCATGGATTACGGAGCGCAGTCCCATCCCCATATTCGCCGATGAAAGCGTCCAAAGGCTCAAGGACATCCCTCGTATCAAGGGAGCGTTCTCGGGCATCAACATAAAGCTCATGAAATGCACCGGCCTGTGCGAGGCCAGAAAAATGATTGCCTGCGCGCGTGCAGAGGGGATGAAAGTGATGCTGGGATGTATGACCGAGACTTCCTGCGCAGTCTCCGCGGCGTCACACTTGTGTCCAGAAGCGGACTTCGCCGACCTTGACGGCAACCTCCTGATATCCAACGACAGGTTCAGCGGGATGACAGTCGAGGACGGAATGATATGTCTTCCTGACCGTCCCGGAATAGGATTGATTTAACTGGAAATAACGTCTTATGCTTATTGGGGTTAGCCATTGGAGTGTGCAGCTTTGAGTTCTTTGAGATGTTTTACAGGAACGAAATCATCATACCTGCCGCTTTCTTCCCCCTCGCGGATCGCTGCAGAAAGTTCTAGGACCCGTTTTTCATTTTCTTCAAGCATTGGCCGTGGCAATCAGGAACACAGTGTTTTCCTTGAGGAAGGAGAACGGCAGGTGCGCCCATCCGAAGTCGTTGTTCTGGCAGTCGAAGTTGCGTTCGCTGGCTCCGCGCTTGTTGTAGTACTCAATGATGGTATTCTCGGAGTTGTCCCAGTCGTCGGTCAGGATGCACCTGTACACATATTCGGTTCCGAAGAGGCAAACTATTTTTTGAATCTTTTCAATTCAAATAACCAGTCCTGCACATGGGTGGAAATAAGTTGCAATAACATTAGGAATATATTGGAAAAAAGCAGTAAATTTGATGCCTGAACATTGGAAAAAACTTGCAATGCTATACAGGAAAATAAATACTGAGTTTGAGGAATGGTTCAAAGGAACCAATAAGAAAGCCTTGTTTGTACAGGGTGCAAGACAAGTCGGTAAAACCACAACAATCAGAGAGTTCTGCCGTTCTCACTATGAAAATTTCATAGAGCTGAATTTCATAAAAAAGCCGGCAGCAAAGAAGGCTTTTGCCGGTGATATCGATGCTGATACCATTATCCTTAATCTTTCCGCTATGGGGTATGGCCCTTTTGTTAAAGGCAAGACGGTGATATTCTTGAACGAAATACAGGAATGCTCCGATGCCAGAACTGCCATCAAGTTCCTTGTGGAGGACGGAAGTTACGACTATATCGAATCAGGCTCGCTGTTGGGTATCAATTACAAGAACAGCGAAGATGAATCGGAGGACTCCGATGAAGGGGACATAGCATCCGTGCCGGTCGGTTACGAGGATACACTTGATATGTACCCGCTTGATTTCGAAGAGTTTCTTCTCGCATGCCAGATGCCTGCCATCGGGAGAAATGACCGCTCCGAGGAATGGGACACCGCTCTCCGCCTGGATAATCTTCACCTTCCGGTAATTCAGGTTGAGGTGCAGCCGGCTGTGCAGGAAATCCGCGACAAGCGGGACGGCTGCGGAAAGTCTGTCGCGCGACCCGTCTATGATGTAAAAGTCATCCACGTATCTCCAACGATGCCGAGTTCAGACCCTGACTTGAAGACACACTCAACGGCTCCCTACCGTGAAGGACGAAACGGGCTTGGCCGAGGGGTTGATGGAATAAACTTGGTGAGACCAGTATCGAATTTGCCATAGCGAAGGAAAGGTCTCATTCTGGTTCGGATAAGTGTGAAACGCAAATTAAAGCTGCTGTGCTGACGCAGAAGACCCATTATGCTGCTTATCGAAGAACGGAGATGCGCTTTATCGGGCTGAGGCAGGGTGCGCTCAAGCAGATCAATCTTTCCACGCATACGTCTCAAAGTGGAGTTTGAGACATACGAACGCCGAGGCTTTATGAATGCCCCAAGAAAGGGAACACCATAGTAGACATTACATATTCTGTTTTTACCTTCCTGAAGCTCAAGCCCGAGATTATCGCGCAGAAAGGAACGCACCGAAGGTATCAGTCCAAGCAGCCAATCCTTGTCTGAAGACACCACGTAGAAATCGTCCACGTAACGCCCGTAATGCCGGCAGTGAAGAACCCTTTTCATGTACTGGTCCAGTTCGTTCAGATACACATTGGAAAACATCTGAGAGGTAAGATTTCCGATGGGTAGCCCACAGCCGGGGGCTGCCCGGAACATGGACTTGCTGTGCGGCAGTCCGGACCAATTCGACAGACTGCCTTTGATATGACACCCTCGTGTCGGGTCAAGGAGGACTATTTCACGAGTCAGGTATCTCAAGAAGTCAAAATGGCCGTCAGACAACTCCGTATCACCTCTGCTTTGAATCCTGTCTAATAAAGGAAGCGCCATACCAAGCAGGCGATTCCTGTCTATGTGCATGAAATAGCCGCGTATGTCAAGTTTGAGGACATAGCACGGCCTTGTATAGTCAAGGCTCTCAGATCGTATGTGATGTTCTAAACGATGAATGCCATAAAGCGTACCCCGTCCCTTTATGCAAGAATAACTGTCGGTTATGAAATTACGGACAAAATGGTCATACACGTAATTGCAGTAGAGATGATGGACTATCCTGTCCCTGAAATCAGCTGCAAACACTTCTCTCTTTTTCGGTTCAGTCACTATGAAGCACTCGCTCGGCCTTGCCTTATAAGTCCGCCACCACAAATCATTGCATAAATCAAGGAGATTCTCTTCAAGACGGGATTCAAAACGTATCTGGTAACTGCGATTACGTTTACGCTTGCGTGCATCAAAATATGCAGCACGAAGATCGTCCAGAAGAGAATCGTAACAAAATTCAGTTTTCATATATCAAGAACACAATGAAAAGTGCTGGACAACCGAAACCAGGCGGACAGACCTGCCGTTGTTGCGATTGTTGTTGTTGGCAGGATTGACATTGCTGCCGTTGAAGTTCAGGTTGTACGCGTTGGTAGAAGATTTGGCCGTAGAAGACCAATAGTTGCCGTTGCTGCCCACATTGTTCACGCTGGTTCCATTCCGGTTGCCGGCGGCAGGCAGGAAGACAACTCCTGAACACGTTGACGACATCCTCTGATACTCACCACTCACGGAACGTCTGGGAGCCGCAAGTGGCCTGCGAATCTTTCTTTACCGAAAAACGACGGAAAGACAGGATGCCTGTGAACTTTTGCATTGATGTTCTATACTGCAAAGATGTATCATAGCAGTTCTAAAAGCTCGTCCTTGAGTTGACGGATGAAATCAACACATTCCTGAGGGGAGCGGCTGTCTATAGGGAAACGCATTATCTGACGAACTATATCCGCGAGTCTGAGCGGGTGGGCAGACACCTCCATATGCATAGTGTCATCCTCCGCCGCCCTCTGTCCGGCTTGTTTCGTCTTTTTCTTCTCCTTGCGCTCCTGCTGTTCCGTCACGAGTCCTGCAAGAGTCTCAGAATGCCATTTGGAATACTCCGTGTCGAGGATATCGTACCTTTCCTCCGGAGGGAACCTGGTCTCCGGGAATATCCACTCCGTGGGAATCCCGTCTTCAGAAGACAACTGTTCACAACCTTCGGGAATGAATTTGTCTATGCTGGCTAAAGGAAATCCTACGAATATGTGAGTACCCCCATCACTCGTGTCAAGGCCTTCGTTCAGGGGTGAACCATTCCGCTTGAGCAACCAAGCACTCCAATCGTATGCGCGCACGAATGCACCCACCTTGAGCAAACGGACTGTCCGCTTTGAGCGGGAATCCGGCCTGGGAGCCTCTTCCACCTTCAATTTTTCCTTCAATCCTGACACGCTTCTATCTTTTTAATTTTTCTGTGCAGCACGCCTCCCTTTGCAGGGGGAGGCGGCTGAGCACAGAAAAAATCGGTTTGCGTTTTGTTGTTTTTTTTGCTTTACAACTGTTTGGTTGGAATGCAAAAGTTACTGGACAACCGAAACCAGGCGGACAGACCTGCCGTCGTTGCGATGGTAGTAGTAGGCAGGACTGACACTGCTGCCGTTGAAAGTCAGGTAGTACGCGTCGGCAGAAGATCCGGCCGTAGAAGACCAATAGTCGCCGTTGCTGCCCACATCGCCCACGCTGGTACCATTCCGGAGGCCGGCGGCAGGCAGGAAGACAACTCCTGAACCTTCCAACGCCGCGAAATCAGTCGCACTATAATACCCGACACTATCCCATGCCAAATCATTGTCGTTAACATAAGTGTCGCTCGGGGCTGTGACTGTTGCCGGCCAAGTGAAGGTGTCCGGGAAAATCATCAGACCATAGACATCTAATTCTGTGTCGCCCTTGACTGTGACGTCTTTGACCTTGCACTTGAGGTAACGGGCACTAGTACTCGTGGTACTGCCGAATATGCAATTTGTTGTGCGGGTATTCAACAGATACGACCACTCATCTTTGGAGAGGGTACGCCAACCCCCACTGTATGGTGCGGAACTCAAGCCTAAATTGGAGGTTCCCCAGTCTGTAAAATCATTATTTGTAGATTGATCATTATAGTTTGTAGAGTTACTACTATACCCCCAGCAGAACAGGTCAATCTCGGTATCTCCTGAAGCGGCAGTCCTTGAACCGCCGGAAGTGGAAATTTTTTCCATACTGGCAGGATGGAATTTGTACTGCTTGTCATAGAAGCCCCAGGTCCAATCACTCGCTGTAGAAGATGAGAGTTTTGCATACAGGTTGCCCGGTGCAAACACAACCTTCGTGCTCGAACCTACAGTGAAACTATACACCTTCTTCTTGAAGGTCACGGTCACAGTCACAGCCTTGGCAGGCATAGTGAACTTCTTCATCGAAGTGATGTCGGCATCAGTGTCGCCTTCTTCTTTCCATTTGATGGACTCAAGCTCGTAGCCATCAGCCGGGGTGTCTACAACGGTAATCTCATCGCCGTAGAATGCCTGCGTTATTCCATCATCGCTGCCGGATTTCTTGAACGTGACACTACCTGACGAAGCGGGTGTGATATTTGGGGTGATTGTGTAGGTGTCGTGGGTGAACGCGACGGTGATGGTCACGGGCGCAGCGGGCATTTCGAAAGTGTTGCTTGAAGTATTGAAGGTGACCGTTTCTTCGGTGCCTGTCTTATTGACGGTAACCGTTCCGCCTGAATAGCCTGCGGCAGGGCTCGGAGTAACGGTGATGACATCACCAATCTGGGCCGTTGTGACATCAGTATCACTGCTATTCTTAACCGTATATGTTCCACCTGTTACAGCGTATGTGCCGGAAGTCTCCGTCCCTGTAGCCGTTATGTCATAGTCCTTTTTCTTGAAGCTGCCGCTGACGGTGACTGCCTCTTGAGGCATGGTGAATTTGTTGTCGGTTACCGGTATGCTATTGCAGGATGTTGCACCGTTGACAGCAATCGAACCATCGAGCTCGTAGCCATCCGACGGTGAGGCTGTGACGGTGACCTCGGTACCCCATGCAACGCTGCCGTCAGGAGACGTTGTGATTGTGCCGCCTGTAATGTCTTCTGCAACGGTGACTGTGAATTTCTGCTTCGCTGTGTTTGGAGTCTCCAGACGGTAGTAGTTGCCCTCTAAAATCGCGACATCCTTCACGTTGAAGTACTCCTCGGTGCCGTTGAACTTGAAGCTCAGGTCCTGCTGAGTTGCCGGGCAGGCAACGATGTATATGACAGCCGGGCCTTTACCATCACTGTCGGAGGTGAAATCAAGCGCCTTGGTGAGGGTCCCGGATGTCTTGTATGAAGCCTGAAGGTTACCGCCGTTGAGGTCGAACTTAACCTCAGTGTTGAGTCCTACGGAGCCTGTCAGGGAAAGGCTGGTGTACTGCTTGCTTTTGCCTTGCATCGTCGGAGCCTTGACGCCTATGATGGCTGTCTTGTTGGTGAACGAAAGCGAGAGGCTTCCGTTTGCAACAGTGGCCTGAGCCATCATAAGGGTAGGAACGACTTCCTTTGCCTGAGAAGCAATGCTCACCGTGAGGCTCTTGCTGTTGATGTCTGCCGGTTTCTTTCCCGGAGCATAGAACATATACATCGTGGTGCCATCTGCAGGGTCAGACGTTGATGAGCCTTTATACTCGCCCTTATCCACGTTATCTTCCGTTATTTTGGCCAGTGTGGCGACACCGTCGTTGACCTCGGTCACTTTGTAACCGTAGGTTTTACTATCATCATTACCGTCAAAGCCGATGATGATGTCATTCTTCTGCCAGTTTGGCTTGAGGCCGGGGTTTGGTGTTGTACCGTCCTCCTGATAGGACACCTTGGTGCCGTTGTCCGCTATGGTGGCGGTTACCTTGAGGCCGGTACCATTGCCGGAAATCTCCTGCCTGCTTTCCATCTCCTTCTGGCAGGATGTGCCCAGACCGATGACGACGGTCAGGGCTGTCAATGCTGCTGTAATTCTTTTCATCGCTTGAATGATTTTTGATCTGTGTTAATAGGATGGCGCCCAGGGGTCGTTGCCGTTGAACTTGCTCGGACCGTCCGGGTTGCTCACCGTAAGGATTGCCCTCTGCGCGGTGACCTCAATCACCTTCACGCTGGCAGGAACGTACTTCTGTCGCTCCTGCAGTTCTTTGTTTTTGACTTCCTTCATTGTTTTTGGAAAAATTATTGATTTGTAAAAAGTTTGATAAAATTCGTTGACGAAAAAAGCCAGTTACGCCGGAACGGGTGAAACCGTCCGGACACGACGAAGCAGCAGTCCTGAGCCCAAGACCGCCGTAATAGCTGTATAAATTATTGATTGATAGGCACTTATACCCCCCCCCACAAGGTCAGGACGGGAACAGAAGAATTATATGTGCCTGAAACGGTCATTTGGTTGCAAATTAAGACATTATTTCCCGAAAATGCAACAAAAACGGATAAACTTGCACGGATTCTTTCAAAGCAGACCATCAATTTTCATAGAGGGATTTTCAGAGAAAATAAGATTACGCATAATATGGTATATACGAGGAGAACTTCTTTGACTCATTGTCATTATCCGCTATCTTTATCAGACCGGCATCAATTGTATCATTAATGATTCTTGAAGCACCAGCTGAATTGTTCTTCCCGATTGACAACCTTTCTCGAAGAGACTGG
>JAZLKN010000065.1:0-56219 GCA_045597605.1 Candidatus Cryptobacteroides sp.
CAAACTTTTGTGATGTAATGCTTCATATTACTTCCCCTGGCCAAAATACTCCTGCCACCTTTCTTTGATGACATCGACATTCTCTTCAATTATGCTCTCAATCATTGAGATCTCGTGCTTCTTGAAACCGTGATTAAAAACCTGCACTACAATCGGTTCGACATTGTATTTTGCCTCTTTACCATCCTTTATCACGTGTACATGAATAGGAGCATGGTCATCTGAATAAAACTTGAAGACAAATCCAAAAACGATGAAAATTGTAGGCATAGGTTCAAATCAAATATGGGCAAATATACAAAAATTATTAACTCGGCACAAAGAACAATGATCAATCAAATATTTGCCGGACAAAACGTAATCGGGTATGCGAATGATAAAGTCAGTTGTGCGTGTACAGATGAATGCAGGTTTATTTCTCCAGAAGACGAAGCAGTGGCAGAATTTTCTTCTCCCTGTATGGATGTTCCCGCAAAGAAAGATTCATACAGGGACTTCCTTTCAAGACTGTCGAGGCGTGAGTAAACTCGCGAAACCCCCACTCACCGTGATAAGCTCCCATCCCTGAATGGCCCACGCCTCCGAAAGGCACGCCCTTAACCATCATATGCACGCATACTTCGTTGATACAACCGCCGCCGTACTGATGAGAACTCATTACACGTTCAGCCCATCTTATGTTCTTGGTAAACAGGTACATGGCAAGAGGATGCTCCCGGCCTGCAATAACGTCAAGAATTGAATCGACCTCGCTATCCCTGAAAGGTACAACGGGCAGTAAAGGGCAGAACAGTTCTTTCTGAACGATTGAATCATTGATATCGACAGGATAGATGACTGTTGGCGCATATCGCAGTGCATCTGCATTTCCTTTACCGCCGAACACAATGCGTTCCCGATATTCATCGGCAAGAGAAGAGCACTTGTCATATGCTTGACGGGTAATCATTCCAGCATATTCCTCATTGTCCTGTGCATCCTCGCCAATCTGCTTGCGGAATGCATCCTTCAGAGCTTCCAGAAACTCTCCGGCAATTTCCCGCGCGACAGCCACCTGATTGATATTTATGCATATCTGGCCGGCATTGCAAAGTTTGAAAAAAGCTATCTTGCGAGCGGCATCTCTGATATCAGCGTCCTTGCGTACAATGCACCAGTTCCCGGTTTCCCCTCCCAATTCCAAGGCTACGGGCGTCAGATTCTCCGCAGCCTTGGCCAGAACGTGCCTGCCCACTTTCGGAGAGCCGGTATAGAAAATCTTATCCCACCTTTGTTCCAGACACATATCGGCAATGTCGTGCCCTCCATCTATCAAAGTCACGAATTCCGAAGGAAATATCTCGGCAATGAACTTTTTCATGACTTCCGTACAGAAGCACGATTTGGCGCTGGCTTTGATTACAACCGTATTTCCTCCGCAGATGCTGGCAGCGACCACTCCGAGCGTAAGCAGAATCGGGAAATTGAAAGGGCTTATCACGAGCGTAACGCCATAAGGCATTTTATAGACCTTGGTAATAATACTCGGGAAGCACATCAAGCCACTAAAATGCTTCTCCGGGCGCGCCCATCGGCGCAGTCCTCGGAGCATTTCGTTTATTTCTACCACAATAGGGCCTATATCACATAAATATGCCTCTGTAGCGCAACGTCCAAGATCTTTATGCAAAGCTTCTTCAAACTCTTTTTCGTGCGCAATGACGGCATCGCGCAATTTGCGCAACTGGCGCAGACGCCATTTAACGTCCAAAGTAGTCCCTGTCCGGAAAAATGTCTTTTGGGCAGCAACAATCTGCTGTATATCGGAAGTTGTGTATGGCATATTCATTTTTTATTTTGGGGAAACCTCTTTTAATTTTTCAGTTCGGATTCAATGGGGTCGTCATAGAGGGTCTGGAGACGGACAAGCTCTTTCTTAAGCTTCTTCGTCACCCTATCATAACCGGGCTTGCCGTACACGTTGTGCAACTGGGAAGGGTCGTTCTTCAGGTCGAAAAGCTCCCACTCGTCAATGTCGTTGTAGAAGTGCATAAGGCTCCAGCCTTCGGTCCTCACACCATAGTGGCGGCGCACGCAATGTTCTGCGGGATACTCGTAATAGTGGTAATATAGGGACTCCCGCCAGCCCTTGTTGTTGCCATTCAGCAGACGGAGATAGCTCTCACCCTGAATATCCGAAGGTATCACGGCTCCGGCCGCTTCGAGAAAAGTCGGGGCGTGGTCTATGTTCTGCACAAAGCCGTCAACGTCCGTACCCCTCAGAGCCGCCTTGCAGCAGTCCGGCATCCTGACAAGCAGAGGAGTCCTGAAACTCTCTTCGTACATGAATCTCTTGTCAAAGTAGCCGTGTTCACCCATATAGAAGCCCTGGTCGGAGGTGTAGATGACAATGGTGTTCTCCAGCAAACCCTGTTCTTTCAGGTAATCGTACACCTTTCCCACGTTCCTGTCAATGGAGTGAATCACACGGCAATAATCGTGCATATATTGCTGATATTTCCACTCGTAAAGGGCATTGCCGCTCAGGCTGTCCCGCTTGAACTTCCGGATAATCGGCCCGTAGTGCGCGTTCCACTTGGCAAACTGCTCGGGCGTCATACGCCCCGACACCAGTTCTCCTGCGGCGGACGGGGTGTACATTCCTCTTCCGGCACCCTCAAGCCCCGGATTCTCCGGAGTATGGATTTCATTCTCCGGATCAGCCATCTTGAGGTCATAGACCAGGTTCATATCCTTTATGATGCTCATTTCCTGCATCCCGGCCGCTTCCCGGCTCTCATAATCGTCGTAGAAGGTTTCCTGTAAGGGATATGTCACATCGTTGTAAAGGTCGAGGTCGCAAAGGTCCGGCATCCAGGTGCGATGAGGCGCCTTGTGATGCAGGAAAAGGCAGAAAGGCTTTGATTTGTCACGGCCGTTCTCCAACCAGTCGAGGGCAATGTCAGTGGTGATATTGGTGGCGTAGCCGGGAACCACCTTGTACTCGCCGTTGTCGATGAACGTCGGATTGTAATAGTTTCCCTGGCCTGTCAGGATGTTCCAATAATCGAAGCCCTTAGGTTCGCTCACCAGATGCCACTTGCCAACCATCGCAGTGGTGTATCCGGCATCGCGGAGCAGCTGCTGTACAGTCTGCTGGCTGCCGTCGAAGACGCCGTGCTCATTGTTGGTGAACCCGTTCCTGTGCGAATGCTTGCCTGTGAGAAGACAGGCTCTGGAAGGTCCGCTGAGGGAGTTTGCCACGAAACTGTTCGTGAATCTCACTCCTTCCGCGCCTATTCTGTCTATGTTAGGTGTTTCGATGAATCTGTTGTCATAGGCGCTGATAGTCTGATATGAGTGATCATCGCACATTATGTACACGATGTTCATCGGCTTTCCGCCCTCGGATTCGTCCAAGGGCTGGTTCCTGCATGCAGACGGCGCAACGGCAGTCAAAGAAGCAAGGGTAGCGAATCCGGTCAGATTTTTCACAAAATCGATGTTTCTTTCGTGAATCTGATTATCTCGTCGATATAGCCGAAGGCCAGTCCCACAACAGTGTCGGCACATCCGTAATAGACGGCCACCCTGCCTGTAGCCGGGTCATGGAGCGAAGCGCAGGGGAAGCAGACGTTGGGAACGTCTCCGGTGCACTCGTACAGTGTTTCGGGATGAAGGAGGTACGGGCCTGTTCTCGCAATCACTTTCCATGGCTGCTCAAGGTCGAGCAGGGCCGCTCCGAAAGAATAGTTGTATCCCTGACAGGTGTGGTGCACTCCGTGGTAGAAAAGCAGCCAGCCCTCCTTCGTCTCGATGGGCACAGGGCCGGCACCCACCTTGCAGCATTGCCAGGCACTCTTCTCGAAGTCGGAAGGACCCATCACGAAGCGATGGTGTCCCCAGTACTCGAGGTCGGGCGATTCGGAATAGAAGATATCGCCGAAAGGAGTGTGTCCGGTATCGCTGGGACGTGACAGAAGGGCATATTTGCCGCCTATCTTGCGGGGGAAAAGCACTCCGTTGCGGTTGTAAGGCAAGAAGGCGTTCTCCAGCTGGTGGAAAACCTTGAAATCCGTCGTCCAGGCGATTCCTATCGTCGGCCCGTGATACCCGTTGCACCAGGTCACGTAATATTTGTCCTCAATCCTGCATACACGCGGGTCGTATCCGTACACCCACTCCTTCACCTCGGAAATGTCGCAATCGAATTTGAGTGGCTCAGGATTAAGCTTCCAGTTTATTCCGTCATCGGAAAAGCCCACGTGCAGGGTCATCCTGATATTGGTGTCATCGCAACGAAAGACACCGGCATAACCCTTTCCGAAGGGCACCACCGCCGAATTGAAAATGCTGTTGGAATCGGGAAGCAGATTGCGCGGAATCACCGGATTGGCGCTGTACCTCCACATAACAGTCTTGCAGCCTTCCGGGCGTTCTTCCCAGGGCATATTCACAGTCGTCATCATCTCAGAGGTTTGTAGTTGTGTTTTTCCATATATTCCTTCAGCCTTTCAAAGCCGGCATCGTCGGGACCGTCGAAGAAAGACACGCCGGAAGCTCCGTTGTCATAGGCGGCGTCAAGGGCCTTCTCCAGGTCATCACCCTTGAGGTCGGGGAACATCAGTCCGGCATAGACAGCCGCACCGTCGCCCACAGCCTTCACACTCTCGGCTATGGAACGTCCTATCCATTCGGGACCCTCATTGTAGAAACCGTTATAGGTCATAGGGAAGTAAGCCTTGAGAGGCCAGTTGCCCCAATCCTGACGTACCATCCTCTTGGCCATCATAGGACCGGGAAAGACGGCGGCGGAAAGGAACTTGCCGTCAGCGGCAAGAGTATTGTACACCTTGGTCACCACACTTGTTACGGCATCATATCTGAAATTGAGCCAGGACTGGTCCTCGTTGGGATATTGTACCTCAAGAGGGTCGCGTCCGGTCTGCTCCTTGAATTTCGCACGGCACACGTCACAATAGCAATAGTCATATTCGGGAAGTTCCCTGCTCTGGTCTATGCCGTAGTTGCCCCACAGGGATACGGGGAGAACCACGTCAGGGAAACGGACGTAGTCCAGCATCATTCCGTCCACGTACTTGAGATTGGCGCACCTCAGATAGTCGGCCGCTATGGCTTCGGCCACTTCGGGACGTGAAGGGCAGAGGAAACGGTAATAACCCACGTACGCGGGCTTGTCATAGCTGGACTCGCCCTTGCGGTTCACGGCACCCCACTCGGGATGTTCCTTCAGGAAATCGGCCCTGTTCAAAGTCCACAGCCAATAATGTGCCTCAAGACCCGACTCCTTGCAAAGGCGGTAGATGCGCTCGTCATAGCCTTCGAACAGTATTGCGCTGATACCGCAGTCGTATGCTTTCCTGAAATGGGCGGCATACTGCTCGTCCGTCCAGGAGGGTTTCAGACGCTCCCATATCCAGTTCTTCACTACCTTGTCGGCCGGCATTTCGGGAACAAGGTCACCGTCGCAGAACCTTACATAGCCCCACTTGTCGGGAACGTGGATGTCCACTTTGCCCGTAGGAGCCCATACCCAGTTCTCTTCAGGCCCTCCCTTCTTGAGCCATTCCACGCGTGAGAAGTTCATTCTCCACACTTTATGTGTCCTGGGGTCCTCAAAACCGCGTTTCAGAGCATCGAAGGGTACGGCAATCTCGACATACCAGGCACGGTCGGTATCCTTGGAATTGTTGAGGGTGCCATCGACGTGTACGGCGAGTTTCAGGCCTTTGCATTCCCAGTTCATAATGAACTGGCCCCCTTCGCTGTACGGTTTCTCCATCACAAGGTCCATAACCGTACCGAGGGCATTGTTCTCTATCTCATAGTAGAGTTTGCCATCCGCACACGGGTCCATAAACACCTCGAAATCATTGTCGTGATATATGATGTCATCGTGGCCTGTAATGGAGCCTGTGACATTGTTCTCGACAAGGGTGGCGCCTATGTAGAGGTAGTCGTTGTCCCACAGCATCTTCACCGTCGTAGGCATAGTGGGAGCCGGATATTCCTCTCCGCGTATGTCAGCAAAGGGGGAAGTGGAAGCCGCCTTCTTCCAGGCATCCTCGTTCAGACGTCCGTCAATCTTTATCCTGTCGGTTGTGCGCTGCGCGTCATAAACGGGCGCAGAAGACTTGGCATAAGCCGTCACGGGCAAAGCCAGCGCCAATAAAAGCAGAAATCTCTTCATATTCTAATTTCTAATAATTGTTGAATGTCATAACCTGGCCTGAGCCGCGATACAGTTCGAGGGGGCCGTCAAGCTCCAGTGCAAGCACGGTAATAGCCTCGTCCACAACGTCCTCGGGGACGTCGATGTAATATACGCCGGGAACCTCGCTCCAATCTATGTCGTTATAGAGCGTCCAGCTGAGGGTCCTGTCGGTGCCCACTACACGGACGTTCTTGACACGAGTCTTAAGCCCCTTCACTTCAACCGTCTCATTGGGGGTGTAAGGAAGATATACATACAGTACGTCCCCGGCCTGATTCAGTGTGGTATAAGCCTGGACGTGTCCGTCGGGAATGCCGGCACGGGTAGGATATACGGCTTCCTCGTGCTTTTTCACCCATCTGCCTATATATCTCAGGGCATCCGCCTCCTCCTGAGGGATGGTACCGTCGGCGCGTGGGCCTATGTCCAGAAGCAGGTTGCCGCCCAGGGACATACAGTTCACCAGCATACGCAACAGGGTGATGTTGGATTTGTAATAAGTGTCCTGTTTCCTGTACCCCCAGGAATCGTTGATGGTCATACAGGTCTCCCACCATTGGTCCTGCGGTCTGACGACAGGCACGCCCAGTTCGGGAGTGGCATAGTCGCCATTGCCCTGGATGCGCGAATTAAGTATCACACCGGGATTGGTCCGGCGGACCATAGCCACGAGCTCGGGAGCGCGCCATTGCTCCGACGTGCAGTCCCAGTCACCGTCAAACCAGTAAAGATCAGGATGATAGGCGTCGTTAAGCTCTTTCATCTGCGCAAAATTGAAATCGCAGAAACGCTGCCAACGCTCAGTATCTTTATCTATATCGTAAACAGCAGGCTGATCCCTGTGCATGAAAGGATAATCCTTGTGTGACCAGTCAATAAGAGAGTAGTACAGACCGAGCTTGAGCCCGCCCTGCCTGCGGACTTCATCTACAAACGGAGTCAGAACGTCCCTTCCGGCGGCACAGGTCCTGACAGTGCTGAGTTCCCCGACCCCGGTATCCCATAGTGCGACTCCGTCGTGGTGCTTGCTGGTGATGACGGTGTACTTCGCACCGCTCTCTTTGATGAGCGACACCCATTCCTCCGGGTTGTAGTCTGCAGCTGTAAAATCCGCCTGTTGGGCATAGTAATCCTCCGGGGTTACACGACTGTTGTACAGAGGCCAGCTCTCACTCCAGTCCCCACGGGAATATATCCCCCAGTGGATGAAGATTCCGAGCTTGGCCTGAGAGAACCATTCCATCCTCTCCGCCTTTTGCTTCTGGGTTTCAGAAGATGCCGCAGTAGTCGTTCTGCAGGAAACGGCGGCAGTTGCCAGAAATGCCGCGGCAACGGCGACTCTGATCATTGTTTTCATTTCTTATTGTTTTTGAAATAGTCCCTTAATTTATAATATGCGTAATAACGCTCCATAGCCATAGGAGAATCGATACCGGCGCGCCCCAGACGCAACATTATCTCCATCTGGTCCCTGGTAGTTATCAGCTGTGCCACGGAGCTCTCCTCCGGTGTATTGGGTACGCGCTGACGGCAGGGATTTTCTCTGAAATAGGTGGTAAACTCCTTGTGAAGCAGGCTTTTGTCCAGTATGTCGCAGTATTTTACGACCAACAGAGAGTCTCCCAGTGCATGGTTCTGCTGCACCAGCATACGCAGGGTGCGGAAACAGGTGCAGTGCGGAAGATAGTCCCCGCATTGATGGGTACGGTGTATAGCTTCGTTCCAGCATCCGAGACGGCTGTAGAGTACAGCATCGAAAAGGCTTCTGCGGTATGTGACCTCATCACCGTAATCAAGGCCGAAATTCTCCATCAGAGGATATTCGCCAAGCCTGTCCGCCAACTGGCCCGTGGCATTGAGGGCAAGCAAGGCATAGGGAACAACCTGCATATCCTTGTAGGCCTCTTCCGGCGTAGCGCGTTTGAGAAGATAATCCCACTCCCCCTGCACTGCGGCGAACTCTATGGCACTCCACTTCTCCCCTTCCTTTATAGCCGGATTGAAAATTATGACAAGCGCGGCGGCAAGCGTAAGCGCAGCAGATGCGATTGTGTCAACGGCAGGAACCAATACGATTCCGGGCTTTTTCTTTCTGAAGAATACGGACAACAGGAGCAGAACGGCGGTGGAAATCAGAATAATGACCACTCCCATAGCCGGACTTGCGGCCTTGGCAATGAAAAACCACGCAACTCCGGCACATAACGCCGACAGCGCATCGATTCTTACCCCGAACCTGGAAAGAATCCCACGCGAGAGGAAATACACCGCCAGCGTGAGTGCTGCGACTATGGCAGCACCCGCATAGACGTTGCTGTAGAACTGAACGAGGAAACTGCCTATGAGATTGGACAGGGGGAAAGAATCGAACAGCAGGTCGCGATAGAAATCCGGAGTGTTAAGGAAAAGTCCGAGACCTTCCTGCCTGAGCACTGTGAAAGGCTGGAAATATACGGTCGTAAGGAAGGACGCAAGAGCGACCAGCACAGGTGAAATGAATTTCCTCATCTGAATAGCTTTTTGATTTCGGACTGTCTGCATTCCACCCTGCCCTTTATGAATTCGGGCACGTTGTATGACTGCAACCTCAGCTGGTTGTGTTCGGGAGATTTCTGAGCCAGAAGGAAGGGTTTGGAAAAATGGCCCTCTCCGTCAAAATGGGAAATATACAGTCTTGTGTATCTGCAGTCTATCCTTCTGCTGCTGAAAAGGAGCCACTTGCCGTTGGAAGACCAGCTGTGATAGCTCTCGGTATCCGGGCTGTTGAGTTCGTCCGCCACCCGCATTTCCCCGGTTTCGAGATTCATCAGCCACAGGTCCGCCTCCCTGTGCCAGATAGGGAAGGTACCGTAAGCGGACATGGTGAAAAGAAGCCACTTGCCGTTGACCCTGGGGAAAGAGACCGAAGCGCTGTCGGACTGCCACAACACTTCAGGAGTACCGGAGAACTTCCCGTCAGCGAAGCGGAGCGACTCCAGAGCATAATGTATGCCTGCTCTGTCTTCGCAGGAAACCGTATCGCCCACGGCGGAACAGAAATACAGGGTGCCACCGTCTTCGGACCATGCGGGGAAAGTCTCCAGCCTGTCAGGGGCCGCGGCACCGGGGACACGGTATGTGGAATCCGTGACGGTGTCCATATAAATAAGGTCGGAATACTCGTCAAAGACTTCTATGGGCTGGCTGTCCGCAATGGAGAACCTCTGGTATGTCTTGTTCGACGAGAGCACCAGATAGCGTCCTTCCGGATGCCAGGCGGGATAAACTCCCTGCATTCCAACGCCAACCTTGGTGAGGTTTACCAGTTTGACCTCATCTCCGTCCACGAAAACGGTCCCCCCACCGGTTCCTCTGGCGTGGAACATATATCTGGAAGGGTTGCCGGCATCGAAATGGTGGCAGTTGACGCAGCCCCGGTTGTTGGCCTGATTCGTAACGATGGGGGTCTCCCTGTAGGAAGAGAGCTCCCTCTGGTAAAGTCCCATATCGTGCCAATTCTCGTAGCCCGGCTCTATAAGCCTGTAGGCTATGAAAGGATCTATTTCATCGTGCGAGACGATAATGGGAAAAGGAGCATACGCAGTCGCCTGTTCCGCTCCCCTCTCCCAGGCAGTCACTCTGGTCCACAAGGTGTCACCCCGCATAGTCCGCTCCGCGCGGAATTCACGGCCATCCCTCATGGCGAAAGTGAGCGGAGCCATCCCTTCGGGGACAGTGACACCTATATAATCCGGCCAAATGGGAGGATATTCCGGAGAATCGACGATTCTATGCGGGCAGCAGGAAACTGCAAGCACCGCATAAATTATGGAGAGTCTAATTTTCATATATGAATCTGAATATCATCTCCGCCTCTTCGGCACTTTTCATTGTAATGTTGCTGCTGCGCATGAAATCCTTGATGGCATCAGCCTTGCCGGGGAAATACCGGTACAGGTCCGACGGACGGCGGATACGGTATTCTATGCCTTTATACACCCAGTAATAGGTGTTCTCGCTCTTGACTGTCCATACGTCTGTCCTGTCCTCATATTTGCCGGCGCTGTCGAAAGAATGTTCGGAATTGAGGCCGGGAACATACATCACCTCCACCTTCTGCTGGGTCACGGTCCCCATCGCCCCGACCTTGCCTGCAGGAGTGTCGCGCAACTTCCAGTTGACGTACAATACGCCGAAATCCGTTCTCATATATTCGCACAGGCAATTCTGGTTCCATACGAACTTGCGTCCGCCCACGTAGAGGGTGTCTATCATCGGACAGTTGGTCATCTCCATCACGTCCGCTCCCTGCATATAATAGACCTTCTGATATTTGGCGTCGATATTGATTTTCCCTTTAGTCACGATATTCGGCTTTATCTTGAAGGTGGCATCGGTATAGGAGGGGAAAAGGTATATCGGCTCCTGAGCATCAAGCCCAAAGGAAATCACTGCAAGAAACAGCATCGGAATAATTGAACGTCTCATAAAACACATTTCGCGCAAACTACACAAATATATGAAAAAAAAAGAAGAGCCGGAACATCCGACTCTTCAATTATTGCGTAATAATCAAAGTATCATTACTTCTTTGCCCACCACAGAGGAGCGCAGGTCTTCTCGCCGCCTGAAAGGCCCATAAGGGTGAGGGCGTTCTGATACTGCTCAGGGCTTGCATTGTTGAACTTGGCGGGATAATTCATACGGCCGGGATAGTAAGTAGCCTTCTGTCCGGTCTTGTATGATTCTTTCGTCCAACCGTCAAGGAATGCATATTCAGTTGAAGCTGAAGGAATCTCCCAGAAAGGAAGACCTGTACGACGGTGGTCTGACCAAGTCTCAAGAGGCAGCCAAGGAGTATTGGCAATGTACTTCTGAGTGATGATCTTGGTGAGCTGGTCGTTGAGGGCCTTGCCATAGAGAGTCTTGCTTGCAACAGGGTACTCATAGGTAGTGGTCTTGGTTGCCTTCTCAACAGCATCAAAGTATTCAATATCGTAGTTCTCGGGTTCTGTCGTGTGAGAGAACTTCACTGATGTACCTACGCGGTTGTAGTTCTCGCTGTTGATATAGGCGTCAGCAAGAGATGACATGCCGAGGTAATCGAAGCTGGCTTTGATACCTGCGTTGTACTCCTCTTCCGCATTACCGCTGATGTAGCCGCGAAGGATAGCCTCAGCCTTGAGGAGATGAGTCTCCCAAGGGCCGAAGAATACGCGGTACTCGCTGTTGTTGCGATACCTCTCCTGAAGTGAAGGATAGGTCGTTCCGTAATCATCGTTGATAAGAGGGATATGAGGCAGATTGTCATCATTACCGAAACCGCACTGGAGACCATTGTATGCATAGCTGACGTCAATTTTGATGCTGTCCCTGTTTGAAAGGAGAGACAATACGGGAACCTCAGCCCTGGGGAATGTGCAGTAACCGGTCTCCTTACGGTTGTCGTAGTCACCGGGAATGCTGAAGTATGCAAGAGCGCGGGGATCAATGTATGAAGGGATTCCATCAAAGAAATATCCCTTGGTAGGGTTGTCCGTGCACTCCTCGTAGAGCTTGCCCTGTGAGTCGGCCATATGGATTCCGAGATACTTGGCGGCATCCTTGATGTAAGGTCCGTAAACGGTTGCCACATCGGGAGAAGTGGGATAGAGACGGCCGTCCTTGTCAGCAAGAACGTCCTCGGCCTTCGCTCCACCGAAATTGGTGGTAAGGTTTGCGAAAGTAGCTGAAAGTGACTGCCAGTCCCAGGTACGGCTCATAACGCCTGAAAGGTCGTTCCAACCGCCATCCTCCTGAATTCTGAAAGTGCCGTCGGTAGTTACGATACCCGTACCCGCAGCGGCAGCCTTTGCGAATTCAGCCTTTGCGGTAGCTTCATCAACCTCTGAAAGACGCATTGCAAGGCGCATCCACATGGAGATACCGAAGTTTTTCCATTTTACGGGATCGTATGCATAAGCGGGATCACCGTTCTTCTCTGTATCATCAGAAGCATTCACATTGGTGTTGATAGCACCGACAGCTTCGGCCAGCTGAGCGAACATAAACTTGTAGCAGTCCTCAACGCTCTGATATTCAGGGGTTGCGGCAGCAAAGTCAGTTGTGAAAGAACCGAATGAGTCAACGAACTCGGTCATAAGATAAACCCTCCAGATCTGGGCGGCAGCCTTCACGTTGGGGAAGAACTCGGCCTCGTGGCCCTGAAGTTCGGGAAGCTGGCTGTCAACAAGGTTGATGGCAGTGGTGGCGGCAGTAACGCAATTCCTGGTCAGGCTGTAGAGGCAGCCTGCCCATTCGTCATTCGAACGGCCGACGCAACGTCCGCCCGCACCGCTTTCACCGTCCTGACGGGCGATGTCAGCCCAATAGAGAACGAATACGCGCTCTGCATCGTTAGGGTTCTGCTGGTCAGCGATTATTGACTTGTTGAGAGACCAGTAAGGCTTAGCATCAACTTCGCCGATAGCCTTGGGGTTGTGATTCATCTCTTCGAAGTCCGCGCAGGAAACTGCCAGAAGTGCTCCGAGAGCAAAAGCAAATATTTTAGCTGTTTTCATATTCAAACAATTTTAGAAGCCAAGTGAGATATTGAACACATAGCAACGTGAGGTAGGAGCAGCACCGTACTCAAAGCCTGTAGCGTTGGTGTTGGTAGCGAATACTGACTCGGGGTCAAGACCTCTCATCGCACTGTAGATCATTGCTACGTTTGTGCAAGAGAAACCGAATCTTACAGACTGGAAGACATTGCTCTTGTTGAGCAGCTTCTTGGGAAGGCCGTAAGAGATGGAGATGTTACGCAGACGAACGTTGGTAGCGTCATAGAGGTTCTCCTCAGTGATACCGAGGTTGGAACCTGCACGGCCGGCAATCTGCTGCCAGTATTTCTGTGCAGTAGTCTCGGTTGTGTTCTTCACGTAAGTGTCACCGTCCTTCTGAACGCCTTCGACAATCATCTTGTCGCGGCCGTCAACTGTCCAGGCAGCTGTACCGACGTTCTCCATCGCACCGAGGGTACCGGAGAACATCTTGCCACCTATGCGGGCATCAATCTGGAAGCTGAAAGTGAGGTCTTTCCAGCTGAAGCTGTTGTTCCAACCGAGGTTGCACTTGGCATTCTGGTTGCCGAGATAATAGCTGTTGCCGTCGGATGTGGGCAGACCGTCACCGTTGAGAATGAGCTGTCCGTAATAAGGGCTGTTCTCATCTTCCACCCTGTTGTACTTGGTACCGTAGATATCACCGTACTCACCGCCGACTTTGGCTTTGATCTGGAGTTTGTCATATCCGCCGAGGCTGTACTCCTGAACACCGTCAGCAAGCTCGAGAATCTTGTTCTTGTTGGTTGAGAAGTTCAGGTTGGTATTCCACTGGAAGTTTGAAGTCTTCACGGGAACGGCGTTGAGAACGAGCTCGAAGCCCTGGTTCTGGATGTTACCGGCGTTGATCTTCTTGTTTGAATACGCAACAGAAGCGATGGGAAGATTGATCAGCTGGTTGGTGGCGTTCATCTTGTACCATGCAACGTCAAGACCGAGTCTGTTGTCAAGGAAGCGGATATCGGCACCAACCTCCCAGTTCTTGATGAGCTCGTTCTTTACGTTCTCGTCGAAGAGTGTGCTGTTGGTGTTGAGTGTAGGCCTGCTCTTGGGATCGGTACCCATAGTGTAAACATTGTACAGCTGATAAGGATCCATATCGTTACCTACCTCGGCGAAAGAAGCGCGAACTTTTGCATAGGTGAACCATTCGGGCATATTGTTGTACTTGTTGACCATATCGCTGATCACCCAAGAGAGTGATGCTGAAGGATAGAGGTATGAACGGTTGGCAGGGCTAAGAGTGGATGTCCAGTCATTACGCAGAGTAGCGTCGAGGAATATCCAACCACCGTAGTTCAGAGTGATCTGTCCGTAGAGGGAGTTCATCTTGCGGTGAGAGTATGATTCTGAAGTACTGGGTTTGTCCTTCTTGGCATTGGCAAGGTCGAACACGTTGGGAACGAGAAGCTGGCTCTGTGAAGAAGAAACGCCACGGTTCTCGCGCTCCATAAGGTTACCGCCAATCTGAACCATTCCACCGAAGTCACCCCAAAGATTGTCCTTGTGAGCCTTTACGAGGAATGAGAAGTTGTTCTCGAAGAAGCGGCTTTCGCCTACATCGTATGAACCTGTTGCGCTACCGGCAATCTTGTTGCCTGCATAGAACCTGGATTCAGTCTCGGTGAAGTACATATCCGTACCGGCCTTGAGCTCTGCATCCAACCATTCGGTGAAGTCATACTTGAGGGAGGCGTTCATCAGGAAACGGTTACGAACGTCCTGGTTGGTGCTGTATTTGGCATACCACCAGGGGTTGGAACCGGTTCTGTCCGCAGGACCGAAGTAGAACATCTCGCCGTTCTTGTCGATTGCATCCTTGAAATCGCGGATATCAACGGAAACGGGAGTGGTGTACATCTTCAACATGTAGTTGGCATTGACGTTGGAACCTGAGATAGGACGGTTGTTTGCCTGAGTCTTGATGTACTGAACTTTTGCATCGAAATGCCACTTGTCATCCTTGCCGAAGGTTGAAGTGCCGCGGAGCATGAAGTTGTTACGCTTCAGGGTAGCGCCGGGAACCTGGCTTACATCGTTCATACGGGTCCAGGAAGCATAGATGCCTGTCTTGCCGTACTGCTGTGAGAAGGTGATGTTCTCAGTGTCGGTAACACCTGTACCGAAGAATCCCTTCACGTTGTCAAAAGCCTGGAGAGGAGCTTTAGAGCCATCCCATTTCTCCACTGACTGACCGGTGATTGCGGGACCCCAGTTCTCGAATGAATCCTTGTTGTATTCACCGAGGGTACCCTGACCATACTGATTCTGCATCCTGGGACGGGTGAACTCTGTGGTGGCGGCAACGGTACCTGTGATGGTGATACCGAGACCGGGATTCTGACGGCCTTTCTTGGTGGTGATGAGAATCACACCGTTACCTGCGCGTGAACCGTAGAGGGCTGCTGCGGAGGGGCCTTTGAGGACAGTCATGGATTCCACGTCCTCAGGGTTGATATCCTGAAGTCCGTTACCCATATCTGCTGAAGGGTTCCAGAAGTCATTGTTGCTGGCACCTACGAAGTTGTCCATAGGCACACCGTCAACAACGATGAGAGGCTGGTTGAGACCGGTGAGGGAGTTGTTACCACGAAGGATGATCTTTGAAGATGCGGCGGGACCGTTGGAAGAACGTACGATGTTCACACCGGCAATCTTACCTGTGAGGGCATTGGCGATGTTAGTCTCGTGAGCGTCAACGATGGCGTCACCCTTTACATCCTGAATGGCATAACCCAAAGTCTTTTTCTCACGAGCAACACCGAGAGCTGTAACGACTACCTCGTTGAGGGTCTCGGATTCTGAGAGAACGATTGTCTGGAAACCGGCGGTCGTGCCAATCTTGAGAGTCTGTGAGGTGTATCCGAGGAAGGAAACCTCCAGATCGGTGTTGGCCGGAACCTGAATAGTGAAATTACCGTCAACATCGGTAACTGTACCGTTGCTTGTGCCGGGTACAAAGACAGTTGCTCCGAGAAGAGGAGCACCCTGTGCGTCTTTCACCACACCTTTGACCGTAACGTTCTGCGCGAATGCAACTACAGAGAAGAGCATTGCGAGTGCTGCGAAGATGGAGCGAAGACCAATCATTTTAGCATTTGTCATACGTTAAATGATTTAGTTAGTAATTTTGGTTAATAAAAAGGTTGTTTTTCTTATATACATTATACTATAAGTGGGTCAAATTTATAACATTTTCTGAAAATAACTATACGATTCCTGATTTTTTTATTTAAAAAGCGCAAAAAAACGAGTATTTTGCTTGATAATCCTAACGTCAAAGGAGAAATCGAGAAAAAAATCTAATAGGAAATCCTGATATTGACGGGCCCGACAAGTCCTGCGTGGGGAGTACCCCGGTACGGTGAAGGAATTGTGGAATAGTGGTTGGAAAGGCTGCTGCACACCTTGACTTCTATGCGGTTCACACCGGGTTTTACCAGACGGGTGATGTCCACGCTGTACGGCTTGCCAATCAGGATTCCCGCAGGCAAGCCGTTGACCGTCACGTCACAGGTGGCATCCACCTCTCCCAAATCCAGTATCACAGAAGAATGTACGCCGTCAATGACGATGTCTTTGGAATACTTTACGGCCCCGGAGAAATACCGCAGGGCACCGTACCGGGTCCAGTCACCGGCTTGCACCTTGCCGATGCCGCACTCCATCCTGACGGGACTGCCGAAGAAAGCGGCTCCCGGAGATGACGGCAATGCCCTGCCGTGGACGGTTACCATGCTGACACCCGGATTCACAGAAGCGATATGCACCGTATATTCATCGCCTTTGCGTGCCGACGGTACACGTTTCCCGTCAATCTCCACCCTGCTGACCTTTCCGTTCACATTGAAACGCATCTCCTTCGTGCCGGGTGCAGTTTCAAAAGTGAAGGAAACTTCTTCGCCATCCGGATTTATATTATATATAAGGTATCGGGTTCCATACCATTTGGAAGCCACTATGCTGTCATACATACCGTACTCCTCAGGTTCGGGGGCATCGGCGGGATAGAACATGACCATTCCCCTGTCACGCCTGTCCAAAGTAGTGCTCCTCATACCTGTCAGGCTGTATTCGGTTTTGCGTGTGGATGCATAGGCAACTACAAGGTCGTGCCACCCTTTCTCCAATGTCAGTTCTCCAGGCACGACATTCCCGCCATCCAGCAGTATCGCGTCGGGCCTCACGCCTTCGCTCACAACGCGGTATCTCCCGGCTGCAGGCGCATACACCTTGGTGCGGAACAGCTGGTGGGCTCCCCGGTCCAGAATCAGGAAACGGGCATCGACCTTGGACTTGAGCCCGTGCCAGCCCTGACTTCCCGGGCTGTCCGGTACTCCGTATTGCCAGGACCAGACATACGGAGTCCAGTCCAAGGAGCCGGCTCCGGACAGGACCGATGACAAGTCGCAGTCAGAGGGCACGTCGCAGGTCTCCATATATGGCCCGTAACCGTAACAGGAGAGCAGCTCACCGCCGCCGAAGGAGTACCTCATCTCTCTGGCCTCTACACCTATGTATTCATCTGAGGCGGGCAGGCGGAAGTCCCCCCACCTGTTGTTCATTGTCGGGATGACAGCTATCTCCCACTCGCCCGTCACGGCCTGCGTTACGGTACGGCCCTCCTCCACGTTTTCAGCCGCTGTCAACGGTGTCCCCGGAGAGAATACCACCAGCATTGAATTGTCTGATTCCCCGTTATAACGTATCCACGTTCCGTCTTCATCCTGCGAGATGACAGGAACGGCCTTCGTAGTGCCGTCCATAGCATCCCAGCTCTCAACCATACCCGAGCAGCGGAAATAGACGCTGTCACCCTTGTGGACGTTCATAATCATATAAACGTCCCTCTCGCCTATCCTGCGGTGAAGTACACGGCCCTCTCCACCGGAGGTGCTGAAATCAGGCTTGATAAGTCCGCGTATCGCCGCAACCGGATCTTCTTCAACTGTAAGATGCCGCGCACCTGCTGCAGTCAGTTCAGGCATCGTCTCCCCCACAGCCAGCACTATGCCTCCCGCCTTCATGAACTCACGCACCTTCTCAAGGCTCTCCCTGTGCATGGCACGCGTATCCACAAGGACAAGCATTCTGTATGACTCTCCGGCAATATTCAGGGAAGCATTCTCCACAACCGCGTGCTGCAGCGACCGGTAATCTATGAAATCATAATCAAGCCCGTGAGTGCTCAAACGCTCTGAAACGGCAAAAGTGCCGTTCGCGTCCGTACCGGGTATGGCCTGCATCGTTTCCGTGGGATACAGCAGGGCTATGTCACACACGTGTCTGCCCTGACTGAGGAGAAAACACATCCTCTCGGCATATTTCAGCCAAAGTTTCATATGCTCCCAATACGGCATCCTGAAGTGGAAACAGGGAGGAGCCCATTCCCACCAGCCCCCGTGCGTACTGTAATACAGACCGTGCATGCATAGCAGGTTGCCTCCGGCAATTATATGGTGGTCAAGCTGGGTTTTCAGAAGGGCTCCGTTGGCATCCCAGCCCATGCTGTGGAAGGCCTCCAGCCAGGTACGGGGACGTCCGTACAGATGAGCTATGCTGCTGGACACCTTGGTCTGGCGGAAACTGCTTCCCCGGGCCGGGGCGTCATTGCCGGGTGCCGTGAACCAGCTGACAGCCCTGAAATAGTCCAGATAACGCAGAGGTCTCAGTCCGCGTCCTTCCTGGTCGCATCCGTAGATAAGCCCTCTGGATGCATTCCATTCATATACAGGTTTGAAATATCTTTCTTCCGCGAGCTGAGTCAGCACCTCTGCGTAATCCAGCCTTACCCTGACGGCTTCGGCATCTGCCTGTGACGCATCCTCAATGAAAAGTTTCGGAAGCAGAGGTACGATATCGTAGCCCTTCCTGCGAAGGAATTCTTCGGGCATATCCTCGCACCAGGATCTGATATTCAGGTCATATTGCAGTTCGTCCTGAAAGAAATAATTCATACCCTCGAGAGCCTCGGGGTCCATATTGTCTTCGAAGGGCTGGAAATACTTGTCCACAATCTCCGCACCCAGATCCGGATGCAACCAGGGAGCCGGTTCCGAACAGATGTAGTCGGTGCTGTCCCTGACCTTTCCGGCAACGGTAAGCGCGTTGTCCGGAACCCTGCCGTCAGCCACCCTCACCTTTATCAGAGCACCCTGATATGACTTTATCGCCGGTTGTGCCAGAATGCTGTCTATGAACTCACCATTCTTGGGCCAGGCTATGACGTAATCGTCCATCCCAAGTCCTATACCCTTCTCCGCGCATTTCTTCGAGAATTCGTTCCATATCCCGCGCCACTGCGGTGACATCACGCGCGGCTCTCCTCCGCTCACACGTCCGCAAGGGCCGTGTCCCGCAGCATTCAACACTGTATCGACATCGGCGTGGGTATGGTTGTAGCTCACGCACAGGCCGTCGGTGGAGGCATCAGACAGGATTTCCAACTGTTCGCTCAGTCTCCCCAAATCGAGCGGGTCGCCCGTCCACCAGTAGAAGGGCACGTTGCCGTACCCCTTGGGCGGATTGGCGAAGCAGGCCTTGAGGTCGGAGATGTCATCGTGTCCCGGCCAGCCCCTGTATGCCTGAGTTCTGGCGCAAACGGAACTGCCGGCGGCAAGAAAAGCAGCCACCGGCAACAGGAACTTGAAGGTATTTTTCATTATCAGCGTATGGTCTGTGTTATGCCGATTTTAAGGGAGGTGTTGTATCCCTGGGAGAAATACAGGGACTTGCCCTCAGCATTTCTTACGCTTACGAAAGGCAGGTAGCGCTCGTCCCCGCCACACTGGGCTTTGATGCCTTCCAGCACTGAATTGTCGGAATCCACTTCATAGCTGACATTGCCAAGCGATGAAATGAAGCCCTTATAGAATTTCAGACTGGCTTCGGAAGGGCCGTAAAGCTTCACCTGACCGCCCCAGGCGTTGATTTCCTGCGCAGCCGACTCCAGCTGTCGCAGGGCGTGCGTGGTGGGTTCACCGTTTTCGGCCAGACGGGCTACGATGCAGCCGTCGCTTCCCACTTTCTCACCCTTGCCCTCGGCAGGCCACAGCACAAGTTTCTGGGAAACTGTCTCATCTTCAGCAACATTGAAGGTCTGTACGTGCGCAAGCACGCTGCCGTCTGCAAGACGGGTTCCAGAAACCATCATATAGTATCCAACCTCGAGCGGAGTCTTGTCTGAAGGCTGTTCTTCCGAATATTCATAATCCATAAGCCGGCAGGGGCCGTTCTCTATCCTGGAGATGGAGAAGCGTCCGAAATATGCCTCCGACACTTTCACGCCGGCATCCGAGGTGTCCAGCGCGAGATATCCACGGGGATTCTCCTGCGCCGTAGTTTCTTTAAGGTCAACGTCGAGCCAGGTCTCGCCTTCACGAACCTGGATATTACCGTTCTGCCAGGAAATACGGGCCGGAATGCCTACGGCGCGGCACAGGGCAACATAGAAAATACCCAGCGAGCTGTCATCGCACTTTCGCGAACGCCATACGGCCACGGGCGGTATGCGAAGCATCTGGGGATTACGCTCCTGAACTGTCGTAATATTGTCTTTAACCCATTGGAGGGCATCCTGATAAGTCTTCACCTTTCCTGACAGGCCCTCGCGTATTTCCCTATGGAAAGGAATGAGTTTCTCCAGTTCGATTCTCGGAGACAGCACATACCTGTCGGGATTGCTGATGTCGCTGACCGCATCCTCAAGCACGTCGAAAGTGATGTCGCGAAGATCTTTGGCAGTAATCGACTTCAGTACGGTCCTGACGGCGGCGGCCATTTCCGCATTGCCCTTGCCGAGGGCCTTGAACGCATCTATGGTTCCGCTGTTAACGACACCCGGATGCAGAGATGCGCGTATGGCGTCTTCCTTGAGGAGAAGGGCCGCGTTTGCCGCAACCTGTTCGGCAGTGGCGTATGCTGGCAGGGGATCATCGACGGGAGGAATTATGTGGAAGTCCATACTGAAGGTTTCTCCGAATGTATGGTCCAGAACGACCTCGGACTGCTCGGAACCGGCTTTTGCAAGACCGAAAGCGTTCCCCTTGTAGGCCAGTACCATAATATCGCCCAATCCGGTATCAAGACCGGCCTGACCCTTTCCGTCCGTCTTCTCGGAGGCGACGGTATAGAATTCGGCGTAATTATAAATCTTGAAATCCACCGCAGCGTCCTTCACAGGCTTGCCGGAAGTGTCCTTTACCGTTACCACGGTACGTCTTGCAGGGACATAGTTGCGTATGAGGTTGATTTCGGTATATATACCGTTCCTGCCTATCACGTCCTCGGGTCCGTCATAGTTGCCGGAGACTTTGGTGTGCAGCAGCATAGCCCTTGACACGGGTGAATTGAACCAGCCCATATCCAAAGCGGGCTCCGGCTCGCAGGCACCGAGGAAATGCCATTTGCCGTCGACCCAGGCCTCAACCCAGGCGTGGTTGTCATCGGTATGGGCCCAGCGGGGCGTATATACCTGACGGGCCGGGATGCCGGCTGCACGCAGGGCGGCAACGGTGACCACGGACTCTTCGCCGCAGCGTCCGAAACCGTACCTGATTGTGGACATAGGTGCGGAAGTACGGCCGTCGGAAGGCTGGTAGGTGACGCGCTCGTGGCACCAGTGATTGATTTCCAAAACCGCGTCATACATCGACATACCCTTGACGCGGGTGCAGAGTTCGTCCGCATATGCAAGTCTGAAATCATCCAGTCCTTCATTGTTCACGCGCAAGGGCATCACAAAGTGCTTGAACTCACGTTCCGGCACGTTCCAGCCCATAGTGGAACGGACCTCAAGAGTCTTTTCGACATTCTTCTCCCACCAGCCGCGTTCATACACGAGGCTGTCGGGAAGAGGCATGCTGTCATATAGGAATTCAATATACTTTTCCTTGTCCGAACGGTTCAGAAGCCATTCCACGGAGAAATTGGCGTAAACCATATCGAAAGATACTTCGGGATTCTCTTCGTAATACATTCCAATCGTGCCGTCAGGCAGGACCGTCATGGACGAATACACGGACTCGTAAGGGCATATTGTCTTCACGTACGGCCAGGATTTGCCGTTGTCGCGGCTGACGAAGACGCTGACGTTCTCGCGTTTCATCGAGTTGGGAACGGACTGGAGAAGAAGCGAATCGCCTACATTGATTATATCCCCGTCGCAGGCATTCACACAGATTTCCGGCCAGGTGGCCTGTTTGCCCCAGGTCTGACCGCCATCCTCTGAAATGTTGTATCCCCTCTCCCCGCTGCGGCGTACGCTGAGCAGAACCCTTCCGTCGGAGAGTTCCACAACCTTTGCCTCGTCACCTCCCTTGAAGGCGCACTTCGAGACTTTCCAGCTGTGTCCTTCATCGTCGGAGTAATATACATAGTTGTCGAAACGGCCCAGTTCAGCCGAATGGACAGCCGCCACGAACATCACCCTTCCGGCAAATCTGCCCTTTGTCAGACAGAGTCCGCGGCCTGAGGCGAAGAAAGCGCTGTGATATGTACGGCATTCGGCATTGTCAGCCTTGGGTCCCCACAGTCTTGAAGTGCAGTCTTCCGGCTCGGACCAGGTGAGTCCGCCGTCCGTGCTGCGGCATATATAGTTGCACTGGGGGTGTTCGGGCGTAGAAGCCCAGACACCTGTACCGCCGCTGAACGCACAGAGTACATCACCCTTTGCCGTAACGGCCAGAGCTGCATCTCCATAGCCTCTGTTGAATCCCTTGCCTTCGATTACGGTCACCGGATCCGACCAGATAAGACCGCCGTCCGTACTGCGCTGAGCTATTATGTCTATATCTTCGGGAAGGTCAAGGTCATTGTCCTTGCGTTTGTCAGCGCTTATCAGCAGACTGCCGTCGGGCAGGGTGACAATGGCCGGAATACGGTAACCGGCCGAACCGAAATCGCCGGGGCCCAGAACGACCTTGCGGCCCAACAGTATTTCCCTGCTGCCGGGAGCGGGAAGAGTTATTTCTTTCCATCTGAGACCGACACGGGCTTTGACGATGTCCGCACTTATTCTGTGGCCCTCCACCGCATCCGGTGCAATGTCCACGCACACTTTGATATCCGTCAGATTCCTGACGGCCTTGCGGCAGCGTATCCTGTAAATCTTTTTGCCTTCCCTGACTTTCGCCTTTCCTATGACTTCATCCCCGCATTTCACCTCGATTGCCGTGACGTCGGATGCATCCGAATCCAGAGCCACCATCAGCTTGCGGAGCCTGAACTTCCTTTCAAGCGACAATGTCAACGTCACAAGTGTCTCACCCTTGTTTCCACGTCCGGTGAAAGCCGTTTCGCGAGTCGCATAAACAACGGGGACAGGCTTGAGTCCCATCGATGCGGACAGGATGCGGGCTATCTTGACATATCCCTTGCCGTACACGTAATTCCCCCTCACGAGGCCGTCTTTCCTGCCTTCGGCAAGAGGAGTGTAAATGTCCACGTATTCAATGCCGGTTTCCGCGGCCATAGCCTCGATCCCGGCGTTCAGCGCAATCTGATCGGTAATTTTCTGATGACCGGAGTAAACCGGCTGCACAGACAGAAGGAACAGCCTGCTTTCCGGTGCTGCGGCGGCAACGGCATCGACAAGAGTGCGGAGTTTGCCGACTATCGCACCGACAGATTCATTCTTTGCGACCTCGGCTGCTCCGGCGTGGATGTAAATCTGCGCGGGAGACTTGCCCGAACTGAAGATTGCGGGGATTTGGGCGACAATTGTCTCTATCGCCGGACCGCCGAAGCCCCATCCCGTGCCACGGCTCTTTACCCTCGGGCTGCCGAGGAGTTCGTGCCATTCCCCGCCGTGGACCAGTTCGTCACCCAGTACCACGATATCATCTTCATCCAGAGGCAGAAGATCAAAGGCGGCTGCCCTCATTCCAACGCTCCAGGGGATGCCGCAGCCGTCGGAGTCCCTGTCCGCATAGGCGCAGTCATATCCGACATACCGTGATATTTCATTGCACCATACCCTGTAGCCTGAAGGATAGGGATGAAGGCCGTCATTTGTATATTCTGGATTGATGTGAGTCGTGCCCGGTTCAACGAACTTCGACCACAGGTCAATGTAAGTGACTCCTTCACGTTTGCAAAGATTGCTGTACAGTCCGTTCAGCATTATGATATCTTCCGCCTTGCGGGCATTGCCCTCACCCACGGGCAGTATGCTCTGGACGTAAATCTCCGTCCCGGGGCTTTCCGTCTTGAAACGCCTGATAATCATTTCCACGTTCCGCGCTATCGCAAACGGGTCGATTTTCAATGCGAGGTCGTTGGTTCCCACCATAAGGAACACCTTGGCCGGACGTCCAGCAACCACGCTTCCGATATTGTCCAGCGTCTCCTGCGACACACAGCCGGACACCCCGCGGTTGAGAACGTTGCCGTGACAGCCGAAAGCCTCCCACCACTCGTGCATATTGGTGATGCTGTTGCCCACGAATACGACATCCCCCTGATGGACGGGCATAATGTTCATAGAGTCATACCGATGCAGACGAAAGTCCCCATCGGCGAACGCCGTGGCAACAGCCATGAAGGCTGACGCCAGGAATATTGCCAATTTTCTCATACGTATGATGATTTATAATTTAGTCCTATACAAAAATAACAATTATTTACAAAAACAGACACTGCTTTTCGTATCTTTGCACTTTAATGGATAATATGCACGCAAAAGAAGACAAATACGCGGCACTTCTGCCACAGATACGTTCGCTCTCCGCAGGCGACGGCGACATTATTGCCAGAATGGCAAATATTGCAGCCGTTCTGCATCACGAATTCGGGTTCTGGTGGACGGGATTCTACCGGGTTGATGGCGGAGAACTGGTTCTGGGACCATTTCAGGGGCCTGTCGCATGTACAAGGATACGCCACGGGAAAGGGGTCTGCGGAACAGCCTGGGCAGGGAGCCGCACCGTAATTGTGCCTGACGTAGATGAATTCCCCGGTCATATAGCCTGTTCCAGCGAATCCCGCAGCGAAATCGTAGTACCGGTAAGAAATGAAGGCAAGGTTGTCGCCGTTCTTGACATCGACAGCAAGGAGCTCGGAACCTTCGACTCTACAGACGCAAAGTGGCTCGAGAAGATTGCAGATTGCATCTTCGGCCCCGGGAAGAAAAATCAAGACGACAAACTGCGTGACATATGGTTCGCTGCAGGATGCTTCTGGGGCGCACAGAAATTCTTCAAGCTCATTCCGGGCGTAGAGTCCACCGAAGTGGGCTTCGCCAACGGATCGCTTGAGAACCCGACATACAAACAGGTATATACCGATACCACCGGCCACGCGGAATGTGTCCACTTGAGATACAATCCGGAAATGATTTCACTGGAAGAACTCGTACGGCTTTTCTTCAAGATAATCGACCCGCTGAGCCTCAACAGGCAGGGTGAGGATGAAGGCACGCGTTACCGCACAGGGGTTTACTATGAAGATGAAATGGATTATGACATCTTACGTGAAGAGTTCTCCCGTATTGAAAAGGAACTCGGTTGCGGAATTGTCGTCGAGCTGTGTCCGCTGGAATGCTTCTACACAGCCGAGGAATACCACCAGAACTATCTTGACAAGACTCCCGGAGGCTACTGCCACCTCAGCCCCGAGATGTTCAGGCTCGCCGCAGAATTCAAAAAACAGCAGCCAGAACTTTCCAGAGGAGCAGAGCGCTAACCAAAAGCTTGACAAAAGTTCCGGCGATAAAGCCGGCAAATGCACCGATGGAGGCTTTGAAAGAGTCCCACACTCCCCTGTCCTCGACAAGGAACTCACCCAAAAAAGCTCCGAGCAGGCTGCCTGCAATCATTCCGACAGGAGTAAGGAAGATACCGACGAAAAGGCCTATGACAGCACCCGCTGACGCTGCCCTATGCCCCCCTGCCGCTTTTGTCATTGCAGCCGGTACAATATAGTCTATGACGGTAACGGCAACCACCACAAGCGCCCAGACGATAAGCGCCGTCGTGGATACGCCCGTAACGTCCCTGTCAAAATACACAAGCAGCAGCGCCACCCAGCTCAAAGGCGGCCCCGGCAATGCCGGAGCTACCGAACCCACAATGCCCAGCACGGCGAGAATGATTGCTATTACTGAAAGCCAGCTCATAATTGTCTATATTAATCGTTATCGTTGAAATCTATGGCATCCCACAGAGCCTCCATAGTGCGTCTGTCCTTCTTGGTCGGACGGCCTGCGCCACGGTCACGCTTCATAAAGAAGGTCTCAACCGGAGCGCGGAGCTTGTCCAATTCGGACTGAGGGGTAAGGTTTTCAGCATATTGGGGCACCAGAGCCGCTCCCACCCTCTTCTCCAGCGGAGCAATAACTCTGTAAACGAACTGTACGGCACCCTTGCGCACGCTGATCTCATCACCCGGTTTCACGGCCTTAGACGGCTTCACCGGGCCTGAATTAAGCTTCACGCGACCACCATTGCAGGCCTCTGTAGCCTCGTTTCTGGTCTTGAAAACCCTTATGGCCCAAAGATATTTGTCAAGTCTTACCTCGTCTGCCATTATGCTTTGCGACAGTATTCGTCTATGGCCGCGGCAGCCTTGCGTCCGGCACCCATTGCAAGGATGACGGTGGCGGCCCCTGTCACGGCATCGCCTCCTGCGAACACTCCGGGACGTGTAGTGACCACGTCATCCGTCGTAACGAGACAGCCGCGTCTGTTGGTCTCAAGTCCCTCGGTAGTGGATGCTATCAGAGGATTGGGAGAAGTGCCTAATGCCATTATCACCGTTTCGGTCTCTATTTCGAATTCAGAGCCGGGTACGGCCACAGGACTGCGCCTTCCGCTCTCGTCCGGCTCGCCAAGTTCCATCTTGATGCAGCGTATGGCTCTTACCGTACCGGTCTCGTCGCCGAGTATCTCCACGGGGTTGGTCAGCATAGCGAAGTGTATTCCCTCCTCAGCCGCGTGATGAACCTCCTCCGCACGGGCGGGAAGTTCCTTCTCGGTCCTTCTGTAAACTATGGTGGTGTCGGCCCCGAGCCTTAATGCCGTACGGGCTGCATCCATCGCAACGTTGCCGCCGCCTACGACCACAGCTTTCTTTCCCGCATTTATAGGAGTCAGATAGTCGCTGCGGTAGGCCTTCATAAGATTGTTCCGGGTCAGGAATTCATTGGCTGAATATACTCCGTTCATATTCTCGCCGGGTATGCCCATAAAACGGGGCAGACCGGCTCCACTTCCTATAAAAACGGCATCAAAGCCATCGGAGAGCAACGAATCCACGGTCACGGTGCGTCCCACTACAACATCGGTCTTGATTTCCACCCCAAGGGCACGGACCTGTTCTATCTCTTTCCCGACTATCGCTTCCTTCGGAAGGCGGAATTCGGGAATGCCGTACTGAAGCACTCCGCCAGCCTTATGCAAGGCCTCGAATATAGTCACTTTATAACCCTTCTTCGCAAGGTCGGACGCGCACGCAAGGCCGGAAGGACCGCTGCCTATTATCGCCACCTTATGACCATTGGGAGCAACGTCACTGCCGCCTGCCTTGGCCTGGGCACCATTCTTCCTGTTCCAATCGGCCACAAAACGCTCCAGCTGGCCTATAGCCACGGGTTCGAACTTGATACCCATTATACAACTGCCTTCGCACTGGGTTTCCTGAGGACAGACACGCCCGCATATCGCCGGCAGTGACGAGTCTCTGGCAATAACGGCACCGGCACCGGCAAAATCACCGGCGGCAACGTGGGAAATAAACTCAGGTATGCTGATATTCACCGGACAAGCCTGCACGCAGCGCGGATTCTTGCAGTTGAGACAGCGGGAGGCCTCCCTCAATGCCATATTCTCGTCGTATCCGAGGCAAACCTCTTCAAAATTCGTGGCGCGGACCTTGGGGTCCTGATTGGGAGCCACTGTACGTGAGATTCTATCTGCCATTACTTCAATCCCCTTTCTTGTGAAACATACTGCTTCTGACGACGCATAGCCTCGTCAAAATCCACCTTGGTACCGTCGAACTCCGGTCCGTCAACACAGGCGAATCTGGTCTTGCCGTCCACGGTCACCCTGCACGCTCCGCACATTCCCGTTCCGTCCACCATCAGCGTATTCAGGCTGACTGTGACAGGGAGATTCAACTTGGTGGCCATAATCACGCTGAACTTCATCATTATCATAGGACCTATGGCTACGCAGTCCGTATATTTGCGGCCTTCGTCCTTTACCATATGCTCCAGCAGCGCGGGAATGTTGCCCTGGAAGCCGTAAGAGCCGTCATCCGTGCATATCTGCAGTTCATCGGATACCGACTTCAATTCATCGGTGTATATGAGAAGATCCCTGGTGCGTGCTCCAAGAATGACGGTGACGTTTGCACCGTGCTCCCTAAGCCATTTAGCCTGGGGATATACAGGAGCCGAGCCCACACCTCCGGCAAGGAACACGAAACGCGAAGCTTCTATCCTGTCTTTGTCCCAGCCGATGAATTCGGACGGGTTGCCCAAAGGGCCTACAACGTCGGCAAAGCACTCGCCTTCTTCCATAGAGTTGATCTTCGTCGTGGAAGCGCCTATCGTCTGGGTGACAATGGTCACCGTACCGGCTGCGGCATCATAATCGGATATGGTCAGGGGTATCCTCTCCCCTTTTTCGTCAGCCCTCACCATCAGGAACTGGCCTGGCTTGGCGGCATTGGCCACCAACGGAGCCTCAACCTCCATCCTGCAGATATTGGAAGTCAGGAACTGTTTCTTAAGTATCTTGAACATCAGCACTTATCTTTTAACGGGGGCATCTATCTTCTTAACGGGGGCATCCATCTTCAGGCGGACATCATCATTTTTCTTCTCGACGGCCTTGTAGCCGAGATCGTTGATTTCCTTCGCAAGAGTCTCCACGTCAGTTTTGGCAGCGTCGTATTCGACGGTTATCTCCTGTTTTTCCAGCGACACGTCGAGGTCTTTCACTCCCTTGACGAAGGAGATGTTCTCCACCACCTTCTTCACGCAGTTCTCACAATGAAGATTGGACTTGAAGGTCACGGTCTTGATTTCCTTTGTGGCAGCCAGGCACAGCGCGGGCACCATCAGGAAGAAAATTGCAATAAATCTTTTCATTATCGTCTATTTTTAAGCTTTTTTCCATAAAGTGACACGGATCCCTATATAGCCCTTGATTCCCATCAGGGGTCCCCATATGCAGGATGCATCGAAATCCGAAAGAGCGGGGTTCGCGGCCCCGATTATAGGATCCTTCTGTTTGAAATTGGTCAGGTTCTCCCCTCCTATATAAATGTCCCATCCTTTCATACGGTGCGTAACCTGAGCGTAAAGCAACGGATACACGCTGCTCCGGCCGCCCTTGCCGTCATTCATAAAATCGTAGAGCCGGCAAGGGCCGTTGACGGATGCCGTGAAATCGAATATCCACTTGTTAAGATTGGTGGCGTACTGGAGATTGAGAACTCCCTTGTACCTGGAGGTCATAGGCCTCTCCTGCAGGCCTCCGGTGACCAATGACACCTTTGCATCGGTATAGCGGAACGTGGCCGTTACCGTGAATCGCTTGACCGGTTCGACCGAGAAGTCCACCTGATAAGTGTTCGTATACGAGCGTCCTGAGAGCATATAGAAATCTATGGCATTCACGAAGGCATTGTAGTCCGTAATCAGTTGGTCGCGGAACTGGGTTCTGAAATAATCGAAACTTATGTATGTGTTGTCTCCGACTCCGAAAGGCAGGTATGCGGTGACATTGCCCCCGAACACCCAAGCATCTTCGAGCGGGTGCGTCTCAAACAGAGGGGTTCCGGAAGCGGCACTTGCGTAATTGTGACCGGAATAATACTGTTTCCCCGTACTGAGCACGCCTATATTGTCCACTATGGGACAGGCATAGCGCAGCCCGCGGCCGCCGTTCAGGCGTATAACAAGCTGATCCACCGGATTATATTTCAGAGTAAGCCTCGGGCTGACACGGAATTTCCTGTCCTGATTGTACCAGTCGCCGCGAAGTCCGGCTATCAGGCTGAAGCGGTCCTCCGCGCGGAAAGTGTACTCGCCGAATACACCCAGATCCAGAAGATTGGATTTGAACCTTCCGTCACGAAGCGTCTGTCCGAGTACGACGCGGTCCAGCATTTCGTCGAAATGGTCGTACATCGCACTGAGGCCGAGAGTGAAATGATGAGCTTCGGAAGTCTGATCCTGATATAGCAGATTGGCAAAGCCTGACAGCTGGGTCCCGTCGTATGACGTGTAGGGACGGCCGTTCTTCTCCCTGTAACCGAAACTGCTGTTCATCGTATAGTCGTTGAAATCCCCGACGAATGCGATATTGCGGGAATTGTCTTCACTGAGAGGCACACCCACCTTGAGATAAGCGTTGAGAGACTGGTTCACAATATCTGACAGCCATCCGCCGGCCAGGGTCTGACCACCATTACGGCTGTCACGAAGAAAACGTACACCGAAACGGACTTGAACACCGTCAGAATCGAAATACAGCCATCTGTTGGCCAGATTAACCTGCATCTGTTTCGGTTCGTCATAAAATCCGTCGCCATTCATATCGAATGACTTGAAATTGCCGCTCACGTGACCGAGAATTGCGGTGCTCCATTTTCCGTCGTTTCCCAATTGGAGCGAAGAGGCCACGTTAAGGTCAGCCTTCGTATCAGACATAAATGCCGCATTCACGAACAGGGGCACCTCGTCGGTAGGCTTGCGGTGTTCCATATTTATCTGGCCTGTTATGCTCTCCACGCCGTTGATTACGGAGGGAGCTCCCTTGGCTATCTGTATACTGGAAAGCCACTGTCCGGGTACGTAATTCAGACCGAACGGGGATGCCAGCCCGCGCATCACGGGGCGGTTTTCATCCAGCATCTGAGTATAGGTTCCGCTGAGACCTAGAAGCCGTATCTGGCGCGCACCCGTGACGGCATCCGAATAGCCCACAGTAACGCTCGCACTATTCTCGAAGCTCTCGGCAAGGTTGCAGCAGGCCATCTTGCATAGCCCTGCGGCGGAGATAACCTCCGTGCGCATATCCTTGTATTTGGAAAGATAGTTGCCCGGTCCTTCACTTGTGGCCACGGCGGTAGAAAGCGTATCCGCTCTGTCACCGTACACGGCGGTTGTATCCACCTGTGCGGAAAGGCCCGATGCCGAAAGAAGCATTAGCGGCAATAAAAAGACAAACTTTCTCATAATCCCACAAAATTACACATTTTTTACTACTTTTGTGCCATAAAACATAACAAATCTTATACCTGACAGAAATGAAAAGTTTTTGGAAAACAGCGCTCGCAGCCGGTGTCGGCGTGATACTGGTCAGCGTAATCACCAGCATCCTGTTCTCGATGCTGCTCGGTGGGATAATAGCCGCCGGTTCTGCAGAGAAAGGCAAGGCCGTAGTGGCACCGAACTCTATCCTTGACATCGACTTCAACAAGATTGTCATAGCAGAGCAGACATTGGAGTCTTCCGCATTCGGAGGCGCGGGCATCCAGGCCCTGCAATCCGGGTTCAAGGCCGGCGAGACCTCGACCATAGGCATACTGGATGCCACCAGGGCACTTGAGGCCGCGGCATCCGACCCTAACGTCAAATTCGCTTACATACGCCCCGACATGGCGACGGACGTTTCGCATCTGGAGGAATTCCGCACCGCGCTGGTGAAATTCCGCCAGAGCGGCAAACCCGTAATAGCATACATCGAGACACCCACCAATGCCGGCTATTACCTCGCCAGCGCGGCTGATCGTATATACATCGCAGATTATCACGGAGGATTCAACCAACTGATCGGACTCAGCGGCAGACTGGTGTTCCTGAAAGAACTCCTGGACAAACTCGGAGTCAACATGCAGCTCATACGCCACGGCAAATACAAATCAGCCGGCGAAATGTTTATCAGAAGCTCAGCCAGCCCCGAGAATTACGAACAGAACAAGGTTATGGTGGACGGATTGTGGAAAGCCATTGCCGAACCCATGGCCGAACGGGCCGGCAGAAGTCTGGAGGAATTCAACGCCCTCATAGACAATCTGGAACTCGTGGATGCCACTGACTTCGTGGAGAAAGGCCTCGTGGACGAGGCGGTTTCTGTGGACGGAATGAGGAAAAAGCTCTGCGCCCAGGCCGGAGAGGATGAAGACAATTTCAACGCAATCAACAGCATAGGGCTGTACGACTATGCGAAGATAAAGGTGAAGAACAACTATAAGGTGCACGACCAGATCGCCGTAATCTATGTGGACGGTGAAATAGTAGATGGACGCGGCCAGGAACAGGTTGCAGGCAAACGGTTCGCAGACATCATCGACGACGTTTGCGAAGACGAGGACACCAAAGCCGTTGTACTGCGCGTCAATTCTCCCGGAGGAAGCGTCGTTGCCGCCTCGCAGATCAAGGAAGCAGTTGATCGTCTTTGCGCAGCCAAACCTGTCATTGCATCATACGGAGCATACGCCGCATCAGGAGGATACTGGATATCAGCCGGCTGCAAATACATTTTCAGCGACGCAACCACCCTCACCGGCAGCATAGGCGTCTTCGGAATGATACCCGATTTCAGCAAGACCGCCAGAAACCTGCTGCACGTCAACGTGACGACAGTATCGTCCAACAAGCATTCCGACATGCTGTCGGCAATGCGTCCGCTCACCGCAGAAGAAATCGAATATTCCCAAAAAGACATAGAATACATCTATGACCAGTTCGTCGGCATTGTGGCAGAGGGACGCAAAATGGATGCAGTTGCCGTCGATGCACTAGGTCAGGGAAGGGTATGGACAGGAAATGACGCTCTTGCAAACGGTCTGGTTGACCGTATCGGAGGTCTTGCCGATGCATTGGAATACGCTTCTCTCGAGGCCGGATGTCCCGAGTACCGTCTGGTAAGTTATCCTACGCCATTGACTCAGATGGAGATGTTCATGGCATCGTTCAAACCGGCGAATGACGATTATCTCGTCGGCACAGGCGAGTTCGGTAAAGGTCTGTCAAGTGCTATCAGGGAAATTTCCGCAATCAAAGAGGCGAAAGTCTATGCCAGACTTCCCTACTCCATCGAGATACGATAGACTTTGGTTGTAGAGGCGGAAATGCCGACGGAAGAGTCCACCCTCTCGCCGATTACGGCCAGAACGTGGCTGCCGTCACCTTCCAGAACATAGACATTCTCCTTGCGGAGGATATCATATTTAAGGTCAGTGAGCATATCGCTGACCTTTTTCTTCCCCCTCATTCCCAAAGGATTGAGCCAGTCTCCCGGCCGCCATTTTCGAAGGCGCGGCGCTCCGCCGAGCCTGTCGGCATCCACGAGCGTGACGCCACGTTCCGTCTTTGGAGACATCGATCCTTCCCACTCCAGCAGCGTCACTTCAGGCCCGCAGCATACGGTGTTGCGGAGCACTATGCGCACGCAATCGCTCGACGTCACCAGAATATGACTATCCGACTCAAATCTGTGTCCGGCCAGGGCACGGTTTCCCCCCTCCTCCAACAGTCTGACCAGTTCGGCGGTCACAGCCGGCTGGAATCCGAATCCGGAAAGCAACAGAAAAAGGGAATATTTCCAATGATGCCCCGATTTCAAGGCCCTGATGTCCAATTTCCCATCGGCATCCGGCACCGGCACAGTGACACAACTCTCAATGACGGCCTCAGCCTGTTTGAAATTGGAGATATCGCGGGATATCGTGGACACGAACGAAGGGTTGATCTGCCGTAACAGAGGGAACACCTCATTTCTGAGCTTGTTCCTCTTGTATTCGGATTCCAGATTGGTAGAGTCCGTCCGATACGCTATGCCGTTTTCCCGCGCATAGCGTTCAATCTCCTCCCTGGAATAACCCAGCATAGGTCTGAACACTCTGGTTTCTCCATAAGGGTTACGGGCGTTCTCGGACATCGCGCACAGGCCCTTGAGCCCGGTACCGCGCAAAAGGTTGAGGAAAAGCGTTTCCACATTATCGTTAGCATTATGAGCCACACAGACACCGTCATAGGCGTTTTCCCGGCACAGGCTGTCGAACCAGGAATATCTGAGCTCCCTGGCGGCCATTTCAATGCTGATGCCGTGCACGGAGGCATATCCGGCAGTATCGAAGTCAGCGAGGTGGAATTTCAGCGAATGGGATTCAGCCCAAGCCTTCACGAAAGCCGCATCGGCATCGGACTCCTCTCCCCTGAGATGGAAATTGCAGTGGGCAACGGCCAGTTTCACCGGGATAAAGCCATTGCAGCGCCGGAAAAGTTCAGCCATAACGACCGAATCGATTCCGCCGCTGACCGCAAGCAGAACCGATTCGCCCCATTTATGAGGATCCACCCTCATTCCGGCTATTTATTCTTTTTATCCGGTTTCAGAGTATAGGTCAGATTCAATGAAAGGAACTCCTTGAACTGTACAAGGCTCGTCCTGGCAACACCGTTCTTGTCAGTGATTGTTACGAGAGGGTCGTAGATGAGCCAGGTGGCAAGGCCTACCTTGAAGAACTTCGCGGGAGTCCAGGAGATGGAATTGTCCCAGTTTATCCTGTTGTGCACGAAAGGTTTGTTCAGATAATCCGTAAAGAATACGGCCTGGGTCTCATACTTGAAGTTTTCATTGATGTTCACCTTGAGGTTCAGCTTGATTTGCGCACCGAACTGGAAGAGGCAGGAACGGTAACTGTCACCAGGTGCAGTTGCCGGGTCGAGGGTCTCATCCTTCAGTTTCATACCGTAATTCTTGCGGAGTTCCGGATCCCTGACGGCCGTAATGCCTCCCGTAATAGGCGCGATGTTGACATTGAACCATTCCGTCGGTTTCCACTCGAGACCGAGAGCGATGTCGGTGTATGCCGGGGCGAGGAAACCGGACTTGAGCTCTCCGAACCACGGAGAATTGGGATCGTCTTTATCTTCCTGCTGATAATTGTCAAAACTGTTGCTGAACTGTGAACGGAAGTTCAGCGAAGCGGTATAGCGCCACTTGGACTTTCCTCCCGTCTTATATGCGAACTTGCTCTCCAGATAGATGCGGTCCTTGCTCTTCTGAAGCAGATTCTTCTTGTCGGCGGACCAGAGGAAACCGTAGTCGAGCTGGATACGGTTGTCCCAGCTTGTCTGGTCCTTGGCGAAATTGGCGGAAATGTCGGTGCCCGCGGCGAGTGACAGAGTGTTGTATCCTCCGGCAGCCCAGTTCAGGAGGGCGGTCTGGTTGAAACCCAGGTCGAAACCGTAGGATGTCTTCCAATAGTTGGGCTTTTCCTTCTCCGGTTCGGGAGCTTTCACTTCGTTGATTGCTTCTGCCGCTTCGAGGGCGGCCTTCTGGGCGTCAGACAGCTCCGGCTCCTGGGCATAAGCCGCTGCCGGCACAAGCATCAAAATGGTAAGGATCAGTTTCTTCATAAGTCTATGGTGTTTATGAATGGATTAATATGAAATAGCGAATACGACACGCCCCTTGCTGGGCTTGCCGCTGTAGATGCATTTGCCTTCCTCCTCATTGTCATAAGTGTCGATGGGAATGCAGCGTATCGTAGCCTTGGTCTCCTCTTTAATCCTCTCCTCGGTCTCCACAGTTCCGTCCCAATGGCAGAGAAGGAAGCCACCCTTCTGTATCTCGGTCTTGAACTCCTCCCAACTGTCCACCTTGCGTACGTTGGCATTGCGGAATGCGAGAGCTTTTTCATATATGTTCTTCTGTATCTCATCCAGAAGTTTCTCTATCCTTCCCGCAATACCATCGACCGATACGGATTCCTTCGTAAGAGTATCGCGACGGGCGACTTCAGCCGTACCGGCAGCCAGGTCACGCGGGCCCATGGCAACGCGCACCGGCACTCCCTTGAGCTCCCACTCGGCGAACTTGAACCCGGGACGCAAGGTATCCCTGTCGTCAATCTTCACGGAAATTCCCTTGGCCTTGAGTTCTGCGGCGATGACGTTCATATTCTCCACGACAGCAGCAAGTTCCTCCTGACTCTTATAGATGGGAACCATAACGACCTGAATAGGAGCCAGGGCGGGAGGCAGGACAAGGCCGTTATCGTCTCCGTGGCTCATTATCAGAGCTCCCATAAGACGCGTCGAAACGCCCCAGGAAGTGGCCCACACATATTCCAGCTTGCCTTCCTTGTTTGCGAACTGCACGTCAAACGCCTTGGCAAAGTTCTGACCCAGGAAGTGTGACGTACCGGCCTGCAGAGCCTTGCCGTCCTGCATCATAGCCTCTATGGTCAGGGTATCGAGAGCACCTGCGAAACGCTCGTTGGGACTCTTGTGTCCCACGATCACGGGCATTGCCATATAGTTGCGGGCGAAGTCGGCATAAACCTCCACCATCCTGCGGGCCTCCTCCTGAGCCTCCTGCGAGGTGGCGTGGGCAGTGTGGCCTTCCTGCCACAGGAATTCCGCCGTGCGGAGAAAAAGCCTTGTACGCATCTCCCAGCGGACCACATTGGCCCACTGGTTGCACATCAACGGAAGGTCGCGCCACGAACTGATCCAGTTCTTGTATGTATTCCAAATTATAGTCTCGGAAGTGGGGCGAACTACAAGTTCTTCCTCAAGACGGGCATCCGGATCGGCGATAAGGCCCTTGCCGTTGGGATCCTTTTTCAGACGGTGATGGGTAACGACAGCACATTCCTTTGCAAAGCCTTCGACATGCTCGGCCTCTTTCGAAAGAAACGATTTGGGGATGAAAAGAGGAAAATAGGCGTTCCGGGCACCGGTTTCCTTGAACTTGGCATCCAGTATATGCTGCATTTTCTCCCATATTGCATAGCCGTAAGGCTTTATGACCATACAACCGCGTACCGCCGACTGTTCTGCAAGGTCGGCCTTGACCACAAGGTCATTGTACCATTGTGAGTAATTCTCCTCACGACTCGTAACTTCTTTTGCCATTTATCTTGAATTTTTCGGTTTTTATTGCGTAATTTGTAGAAAGGATATGTCATATTGACATACGGCACCCTTTTTGTGATGCAAATATACGAATTTGAAACAAAATTACCTAACAGTATGAAAAGGAACCTTTTTGCCCTGATTTTACTGGCTTCGACGCTTGCGGGATGCAGTGTCGGAGCGGGACTGAGTTCCTCTTCCGGGAATCAGAGATTCCAGGATGGAGTGTACGCTTCCCGTGCAGAGCGCAAGGCCGAACAAGCAGCTGTTGCAGCATCTGTAGGGAATGAATCGAATCTCATTGCAGCTACCCGCAATTCAAGCATCTACAACAAGGAAAACGGCCTTGGTATCAAGCCGGCCTACGCGGTCGGCAATTTCGTCAGCGACATCGAAGGAGCACCACTTATTGTAATCAACACCTATGACCCCTGGCCGGGCAGCCCATACTGGGACTGGAACTGGCGTTGGAGTCCTTTCTGGAGGTCATATTACTACAGTGCACATTACCCGTTCTTCCATTCCTGGGCTTATCCCGACCTCTACTGGGACCCCTTCTGGGGATACCGTCATCCCTGGGGACCTTACTACGCCTGGGGGCCTTATTACGCCTGGGGTGCATACTATCCTTACCGCCATTGGGACTACTACCATCACGGCGGAGGTTTCATACACTACCACGGACCCGTGTATGTCGCTCCCCGCGGAAATTACGCGACTGCGACAAGCGGAGGCCGCCACGGAATGTCACGCAGCGGCATAAATGCTACAGGCCGCACGGGTTCCGGCCGCAGACAGACACAGAGCGTTTCCGGAACAAATGCACCCAGAAGAGTGACCACGGCCACAGGACTGGGCAGCACCGGTCTCACAAGGTCAACAAAAACAACAGAAACGGGCAGGTCTGTCGGGACGGGGAACGTCAGAAGCGTCTATACCGGCAACGGTCGCTCGGCATCAACAGGATCCGTCAAAACCGGCTCAGGTTCATCCGCAAACACGAGGGCAGCATCTTCCGGGACCAAAAGTTCCTCCAGCAGCGGAAGCAGCCGATCCTCATACAGCAGCGGGAGCAGCAGTTACAGCGGAGGAGGCCGTTCTTCCTACAGTAGCGGAAGTTCTTCGTACAGCGGTGGCAGTTCGAGTCACAGCAGCAGTTCATACAGCGGAGGAGGGCGTAGCGGCGGATACAGCGGCTCCGGCCGAAGATAACAATTGAAACTCGGACAACTATGAAAAAGATAATGACTTTAATGACAGCGGCCCTCGTCATTTCGGGGGTCTGCAACGCCCAGTACAACACGTTCGGGATAATCCGGGACGGTGTGACCTGGAGCGGAAACGAATATACGGGAACGGCACGCACCATGGGTATGGGCAATGCCGTCACCGCGATCGGAGGAGACATCGGCACCATACAGTTCAACCCCGCAGGCAGTGCGGTGGCCACATATTCGCAAGTATCCTTCACTCCCGGCGTATCCGTGAGCATCACCAAAACCCAGGGAGACAGTCAGGACTATATGCAGAACACTGCAAGACGCAATTCCGGCAGGTTCATATTCCCCAACACCGGCTTTACCCTGAAGTTCGACACCGGCAATTCCACGGGGCTGAAACGCTTCACCTTCGGATTTACCGCCAGCGTCACGAATGACTTCAACTGCGGCATCTACGGCAGCGGCTGGAACGAAAAATCATCTTACGCATCCTATCTCGCCGACTGCACGAACTCCCTCGACTACGATGCCAGAATGCCCGAGAAACTGGAAAACTACGAGTCCGGCGACGATATATGTTCCCTTGCCTACAGCGCGAGAGCCATCGACCGCCTGACCGACGTCAAGGGGAACTATTACATCGGAACCACCGACAATATTTCCAGCACCGGAGAAATCTATATGGGAGGCAGGATAAACCAGAGCACCAGACACCGGACCTACGGAACCAAGACGGACTACGTCATAAATTTCGGTGCTGACATCTCCGACATACTCTACATCGGGGCGAACCTTGGCATAACCGCGCTTGTCTATGACCGGCAGGATGCCATCAGCGAATCCGCAGATGAAAAGGATATGTTCCAGACCGGCTTCAAAGACCTTACCTACAATTATGCGTACAGGGCCAGGGGAAACGGAATATATGGAAAATTCGGAGTGCTTCTCACACCACTCGATGGCCTCAGAATAGGGGCGGCGATACAGACGCCTACGTCGATACGCATAAACGAGTCGTTCCAGCACTCTATGGTACACCATTTCGGAACATCCCTGAGAGAGGCGACATCCCCGTCATCCGACTGGACCTACAAGCTGGTGTCGCCTATGCTCTTCAATCTCGGCATAGCCTACACTTTCAGCAACGTGGCCCTCGTCAGCGTGGATTACGAAAGAGCCAACTACAACCTTATGAGGTTCAAGGCGGTCAATTTCTCCGACAACAATTTCTTTGACAGCGCGAATACCGACATACAGGGACAGTACGCCCCCGGCGCATCCAACAGGATACGCGTCGGAATGGAAATCAAGCCCCTGCAGTCTCTGGCCATACGCGCGGGATACAACCTGGACAAGACTGGAAAAGGCGACAATGCGGAAAAGTTCCACCGCATATCGCTAGGCTTCGGATACATTTCTTCTGGTTCATTCTTCTGCGACATTGCGGCAAAAGTGACCTTGCAGCCACAGAAAATAATGAAGGTGTACGGGGATCTTGAAGCGGACGACGGCATGACGGTCATCCCCGGTCCCACGACCATAAGCGACAGGAAACTGCTGAACATTGTGGGCACGCTTGGCTGGAGATTCTAGAACAGACAGCTGCCGGAAAAACTAATTCAGGCCTGAAGACCGGGGCCTTCGTTGAAAAGATAATCCATTATCGAGAGATTCGGGACAAAGCCGTATTTCGGGGAGAAAACCTGGAAATACGGCTTCCCCATTTTATTTCCTTCATCACGCGTCAGCGCGTTCCAGACGGCATCCTCCCGCTTCGGATGTATGTCAAGGCACGAAGCGGCGAATCCATCGGTCAGGCCGACAGCTATACTGCCGTCACAGCCCCTCTCGCCCACTTTCGGCTTGCCGTAAGCGGAAAGAAAGAAATTGATGACAGCTATGTCCAGATTCCACAGTGACTCGGGTTTTCCGTCCAGCACAGCATAGAGTTCATCACGGTAATACTCGAAATAGGCGGAAGACATATAAGCCGAATCAATCGCCCTCTTCTGCCTCGTGAGCCAGTCACGCGAATAGTCCACCATTATTTCCCTTATGGGATGACGGAATGTTCCGCCGGAGTGGACAACCGGCACCTGGAGAGCTTCCACACCATTGGCTGTCAGAATGTTGCAGCGGTTACGCCAGCTCTGTTTCTGGTAATTCTCATTGGCCTCCAACAAAATTTCTCCCCGCAGCAGCAGGGAGAAATACGAAACGGGCGGGAAATATGCGATGCTCAGAACTTCCACGTCCGGAGTCTATTCCAGGTCGCCCTTCATATTCTGGCTGTTGGACGGTCCGCGTACGATTCCACGCTTGGAATTGCGTATGAAATTGAGGATGGTATCGCGTTCGTCGCTTTGAGGGAAACCCGCCTCTATCTTCTCGCAGGCATCTGAAACGTTCATCCCGGAATTGTATATCATATCATACATATCCTTGATGTTGCGTATCTGGTCCGAAGAGAAGCCGCGACGTCGCAGTCCGACGATATTGATGCCGGCAAAAGTGATGGGGGTGCGCCCGCAGAGCACATAGGGAGGAATATCCTTGTTCACGATGGAACCGCCGCCTATCATCGAGTGCGTGCCTATGCGGCTGAACTGATGAACCACGGTACTGCCGCCGAGTATGGCCCAGTCGTCCACGTCCGTCTCGCCTGCTATGCCCACATAGCTGACAAGGATGCAGTGGTTGCCCACACGGCAGTCGTGCGCAACGTGGGTATATGACATCAGCAGAGTGTCGTCGCCTATTTTTGTGACTCCCTTGCCGCTGGCCTTCGTTCCGCGGTTGATGGTGGCACATTCGCGAATGTTGACCCTGTCGCCTATCTCGACATAGGTCACCTCGCCGTCGAACTTGAGGTCCTGAGGAACGGCACCCACGACAGCACCCGGGAATATGTTGCAGTCCTTCCCTATCTTCACATAGTTGAATACCGTAGCGTGAGGCATTATGGTGGTACCGTCACCTATCTCCACGAATTCGTCTATGTAGGCGTAAGGCCCTACAGTTACATTGTCGCCCAGTTTTGCATTGGGATGCACACAGGCCAGAGGATGAATATTTGTCATAAGTCAGTATTTTATCTGTTCACGAATGGCTTTCGCCGCATTTGTATTGATGGTATGTCCGCTTCTTACCGCAGTGATTCTGGCCTTGAGGAAGCCTCCGCTGAGCCTCAGGTCGCCTATGAGATCGAGAAGTTTGTGGCGGGCACACTCGTTGGGAAAATTGAGCCTGATGTTGTTCAGGTATCCCTTTTCATCGATTCTCAGCTTGGGTTTGTTGAAAAGAACGCCCATACGGTCCAGCTGCTCCTGCCCCACGGGATTTTCCACAATGACGATAGCATTGTCGACGTCACCGCCCTTTATCAGGTTGTTGCCAAGCAGGTATTCGAGTTCGTGGAAGAAGACGAAAGTGCGGCAGGGAGCCACCTCCCTGGCATAATCCTGCTGAGGACACCAATGCGCGGTCTGCACTCCGACAACCTTCGAATCGAAATCTATCTGGAGGTCATAGGAAAGTTTGGACGCAGGAGTTATCCGCACAACGGAGCCCGTCTTCTCATTGATGATCTCAACCTCTTCCTTGAGTTCTATGAAGTGTCTGGGAGAGTCCTGTACCTTGGGCCCGTCCTTCGAAACAGCCTCCACGTAATTCCTGGCACTGCCGTCCAGGATGGGCACCTCGGCATTGTCCAGTTCAATCAATGCATTGTCTATTCCAAGTCCGGTGAGAGCGGACAGTATATGTTCCACCGTAATGACCACACATTCGCCATCCGAAAGCGTAGTGCTCCTGGATGTATTGGAAACGTATTCGGCCAGGGCCTTCACCTCAGGTTCACCGGGAAGGTCCACGCGCTTGAACACTATGCCCGTGTCGACCGGTGCGGGATTGAGCCTCATTGAAACAGGCTTGCCCGTATGCAGTCCCTTACCCGTGAACTTGTAACTTTTGCGTAGTGTCTGCTGAAGCTGCATTCCTAGTCCTTCTTGTTTGACGCAGCCTTGAACATTGCGTAACTGCGCATATAATTATGATAAGGAATCGCGGGCACGCCCATAAATGTCTGACCCGGCTGTTTGATGGACCCCATCACACCCGATTTGGCTGCGAACTTGGTATCGTCAGCAATCTCGATATGGCCGGCGACACCGCACTGGCCGCCGAACATGCAGCGGCGGCCTATCTTGGCACTTCCGGCGATTCCGCATTGGGCCGCAATCACGGTATCCTCGCCTATCTCCACGTTGTGGGCAATCTGGCAGAGGTTGTCTATCTTGACACCCTTGCGGATGATGGTGCTGCCTATCTGGGATTTGTCTATGGTGGTGTTGGCACCTATCTCCACGTCATCCTCGATAATGACGTTGCCTGTATGCTGTATTTTCCTGTAGCTGCCGTCCTCGAGAGGCGCGAAACCGAAGCCGTCGCTGCCTATGACCGCACCTGAATGTATGATGACATTGCTGCCTATGACCATCCCGGGGTAAATCCTGACACCCGGATAGATGAAGCAGTTCTCGCCTATCACCGTGCCGTCGCCCACATACACGTTTTCGCCGATATGCGTACCTCTGCCTACCCTGGCGTGTCTGCCTATATATGCGAACTCGCCCACATAAACCTTACTGCCCAGATGTGCGGACACACAAATCTGGCAATGCAGGCCACGGTGACGGCATATCTTCTTTTTCTGCGCATTGTGATACTCCAGCAGGGCGGCTACGGCCGCATAGGAGTCCTTCACCCTAATCATAGTGGGATGCACCGGTTCCGCCGCAACGAAATCCTCATTTACAATCAGAACGTCGCATTTTGTGGTATAGACGTATTTCTCATATTTCGGATTGGCGAAAAAACATATCGTTCCGGGCTTTCCACTCTCGATTCGCGCAAAACCCTTTATTTTCACGTCGGCGTTCCCCTCGACCCTTCCCCCGAGAATCTGCGCTATCTGCCTTGCTGAATATTCCATATTTTTCGAACCTTTTTCTAATTGCGTACAAAAATAATAATAAATTTCGGTGATTTGGGAATTTTTAGTACCTTTGCATCAGTGAAGATGGATACAGGAGGACGGAAGTCCTCTTTTTGTTTTACCAAAAACGCCGGAACAACAATGAACGCAGACTCAATTAAAGATGCACTGAACCCGGTAATCGTTGCACGGGGACTGGAGATTCTGAAGGTGAAAATCACCAAGGACAACGACATCACCATTACCATCGCATCCCCTGGCGGAGCGGTCACACTTGACGACTGCGTGGAGGTGAACAGGGCCTTCACCGGCATCTTCGACCAGGACAAGGAGGATTACTCGCTGACAGTCACATCCCCCGGTCCCGCAAGGAAGAAAGACGAAGACGATGACGAAGAATAAAACAAGATTTATATAAAGAAATGGAAAAAACAGCATTAAGAGACGCTTTTTCGGAGTTCAAGAATCTGAAGAACATCGACCGCGCCACCATGTCAGGCGTACTGCAGGACGTTTTCAAGTCACAGCTGGCAAAAACATACGGCACCGCCGACAACTTTGACGTCACCATCAACATAGACAAGGGTGACTGCGAGATTCTGCGCACACGCACCGTCGTGGAGACAGTGGAAGACCCCGCAACGGAAATCAGCGTGGAGGAGGCCAACAAGAATGGTGACGATTTCGAGGTCGGAGACGATTTCGCGGAGGTCATAGGGCTTGACAGTTTCGGACGCCGCGGCATACTGAACCTCAAACAGACCCTCCAGAGCCGCATTCTGGACATAGAGAAGGCCAACCTGTTCAACAAATATCAGGACAAGGTGGGCGAACTCTTCACCGGCGAGGTATATCAGACCTGGACGAAGGAAGCCCTGCTGATGGACGACGAGGAGAACGAACTGCACCTGCCCAAGACGGAGCAGATTCCCGGCGAACACTTCAAGAAGAAAGACAGCGTGAAGGCCATCATCAAGAGCGTGGAACTGCGCAACAACACTCCTTTCATCACTCTTTCCCGAATCTCAGACGACTTCCTCGAGAAGCTCTTCGAACAGGAAGTCCCCGAAATATATGACGGGCTCATCACAATCAAGAAAGTTGTGCGCATACCCGGCGAAAGGGCAAAAGTCGCCGTGGAGAGCTATGACGAGCGCGTGGACCCGATAGGAGCCTGCATAGGCGTGAAAGGTACGCGCATCATAGGTATCGTGCGCGAACTCAGGAACGAGAACATAGACGTCATCCAGTGGACCGCCAACAAACAACTGCTGATCCAGCGCGCACTTGCTCCCGCAAAGATTTCGGCTACGGTAATCAGCCCCAACGAGGATGAGCCCATCAAAGTGTATATGCTTCCCGACGAGGTAAAGAAAGGTATTGGCCGCGGAGGCTGCAACATAAAGCTTGCATCAATGCTCGTGGGCCGCGAGATTGAGGTTTGGCGCGATCAGCCCAAACAGGTGGAGCAGGAGGAGGAAGACGTCCTTCTCGACGAATTCGACAACGAGATCGACACCTGGGTAATCGAGCGTCTGAAAGCCATCGGATGCGACACGGCCAAGAGCGTTCTGGCTCTGGATCGCGCGGATGTCGTACGCAGGGCTGACCTCGAGGACGAGACTGTGGAAGAAATCTTCCGCATTCTCCAGAGCGAATTTGAAGACTAAAAGCATCAACAGGGGGATAAAATCATATGGCAGAAATAAGACTAAGCAAACTCAGCAAACAATTCGGAATAGGACTCGGGACTCTCGTGGAGTTTCTGGAAAGCAAGAACATTGAGGTGGAGAACAACCCCAATGCAAAGGTTTCCGATGAAATAATACCTGAGCTCGAAGCGAAATTCGGTGCGGACCTCAAGGCCAAACTCGAGGCGGACAAAGTCAGCACCAAACTCAAGGAGATGATTGAGGGCCCTTCCGCAAAGAAGGCCAAAGAAGAGGAAGAGTTCTTCGAGAAACCGGAAATCATCATCAAGAGCAATCTGACATCAGCCCAGCCCATTGTCAAGGAAGAGGAGAAGAAGATTGCAGAGCCTGCCGTCAAGGAGGTCAAAGAAACGGAGATTCATGCTGAGAAGTTGTCGGGGCCCAAAGTCCTGAACAAAATCGATCTGGATGCCATAGGAAAGAAGAAGGCCCGCAAGGAAGAACAGGTCCCCCCCGAACCTGCAGCCGCACCGGAGCCCGAAAAGAAGGCAGAGCCCGCCCCCAAGACTGAACCGGAACCCGTTACCGCTCACGTAGCGGAGCCCGCTGTACCCGCAGCGAAAAAAGTTGCAGCCCACGCAACGGAAAAGGATGTGGCCACAGAACCGGAAACCAAGGTGATTGCCGACAAGAGCCCTACTGCACAGAAACTCGCAGGTCCCAAGGTCGTGGACAAGATAGACCTGTCGCAGTTCGAACATCCCGCAAAGAACAAGAAACGCGAAAGGATACAGGTGGGCGGCTCCCAGAAAGTGGATGTCACCAAGGTTGACGTAGGCAATCAGAACAACCGCAAGGACAAGAACCGCAACGACAGGAACCAGGGCAAGAAGGGCAAGGGAGGCAATGACCGCTTCCGTCCGGCACTGAGCGAAGCCGAGCTTGAGGAACAGCAGAAGGAAATACAGAAACAGATAAAGGAGACCTACGCCCGCATGAACGAAGGCAAGGGCAAGAACAACTTCGGTGCAAAATACCGCAAGGAGAAACGTGATGCCGTCGCCGAAAAGATGCAGGAGGAGATAGAGCAGGCCGCAGCAGAGGACAAGACGCTGAAGGTGACCGAGTTCGTTACCGTAAACGAACTTGCCACCCTGATGAACGTACCTGTCACCAAGGTAATCGGAGCCTGCATGAATCTGGGACTGATGGTATCCATCAACCAGCGTCTCGATGCCGAATATCTGGTGATGGTGGCCGAGGAATTCGGATTCAAGGTCGAGTTCATCACCGCATCGCTCAACGAGGCCATCGAGGACGAAGACGAGGCCGACAAGCCCGAGGACATGGTTCCGCGCCCGCCGGTTATCACAGTGATGGGACACGTGGACCACGGCAAGACCTCGCTGCTCGACTACATCAGGAAGTCCAACGTAATCGCCGGAGAGGCCGGAGGCATTACCCAGCACATAGGTGCCTATCACGTAGAAATGCCTGACGGACAGAAGATTACATTCCTTGACACTCCAGGCCACGAAGCGTTCACTGCAATGCGTGCACGTGGAGCCAAGATGACGGACCTCGCCATCATCATAGTCGCAGCCGACGACTGCGTGATGCCCCAGACAGTGGAGGCAATCAATCACGCTCAGGCCGCCGGAGTCCCTATGGTATTTGCAATCAACAAGATAGACAAAGACGGAGCCAATCCGGAAAAGATACGCGAACAGCTCAGCGGCATGAACATACTGGTCGAGGACTGGGGCGGAAAATATCAGTGCCAGGAAATATCGGCAAAGAAGGGGCTCAACGTTGACAAACTGTTGGAGAAGGTCCTGCTCGAAGCCGAAATGCTGGAGCTCAAGGCCAATCCCAAGAAACGAGCGAGCGGTGCCGTCATAGAATCGTCTCTGGACAAGGGACGCGGTTATCTTGCAACTGTACTCGTGCAGAGCGGTACGATGAGGGTCGGCGACGTAATGCTGTCAGGCCCCTTCACGGGCAGAATCAAGGCTATGTACAATGAACGCGGACAAAAAGTTGACCAGGCAGGTCCTTCCGTACCAGTATCCGTACTCGGCCTTAACGGTGCCCCCACCGCAGGTGAGACCTTCAACATTATGGCCGACGAACGCGAGGCCAAGGACATTGCATCAAAGAGGGAGCAGCTGCTGCGCATCCAGGGCATCAAGACCCAGAAGCACACCACTCTCGACGATATCGCAAGGCGTATCGCCATCGGCAACTTCAAGGAGCTCAACGTCATTGTCAAAGGTGACGTGGACGGCTCCATTGAAGCCCTGTCCGACTCTCTCATCAAACTTTCCACCGAGGAAGTTGTCGTCAACGTTATCCACAAGGCGGTCGGTGCCATCTCCGAGAGCGACGTTCTGCTCGCAGCGGCATCCGATGCCGTAATCATAGGCTTCCAGGTGCGTCCGAGCGCGGATGCCAGGAAACTGGCCGAAAAAGAGCAGATAGAGATACGTCTGTACAGTGTCATCTACGATGCAATCAACGAAATCAAGAGCGGTATCGAAGGTATGCTTGCACCCGAAGAGAAGGAAGAGATTCTCGGAACTGCGGAAGTCAAGGAGACCTTCAAGATATCCAAGGTCGGAACCATCGCCGGATGTATCGTCAAGGAAGGCAAGATCCAGCGTGTCAACAAGGTACGCGTCATTCGCGACGGCATTGTGGTCTATACCGGCGAACTCGGCTCTCTCAAGCGCTTCAAGGACGATGCGAAAGAAGTTCTCACAGGTATGGACTGCGGTCTGAACATCGACAATTTCAACGATATCAAGATAGGCGACCAGGTGGAAGCCTACCAGATAGTGGAAGTCAAGAGAACGCTGTAAAGGACTATATCAGAATAATTACGGCGAGAAATACAAGCGCAAATGCCTGTAACGCAATGGAGCGGTGGGTGGCTGAATTGATGTAAGCCTCCACCGCGTCCGTTTTATACAATTCCTCCAACTGCTCAAAGGATGGATAGGCATTGATGCCTGCCTTTTTCACTATGTATCCGTCGTGGAGGAACGATACTCCCCCGTTGCTGCGGTTCATTGTAATGACCTTCCTATAATCCGCGTAGTAGGTATCCAGGCCGGGGATGTCCACCTGACCTGCTGACAGCAGCACTGCGTTGTAGCCGGCATTGACGGCATCCTGCGCCATAGATGCGATTTTCATCCTGCCGGACGCATCCAGCCCTTCGACGTCATATACGGTGAACAATGCCACATCGCCTTCCATTGCGACATAAGAACAGTCCGTACCGTCCCCGTCCCAAATGGGAAGTATGGGATACTCCCACCTTTCATCCACGATTTCGCCCTCAGGGACGACGGTGTGTGAAGGCCTCATCTCCGACCATTCCATCAAAGGATTGTAAATCAAGAAAAAGACACCGTAGAACAGTATCATCAGCGAGCCCAGACCGAAAGCCACATAACGGTGGACCCGGGCATATCCCAAGCTGCTGTACGGAACGAAAGCCGGAATACAGAACAGGCACAGAGCCAGATTCTTAATCAGCGTCTGCCAATGTGTCAGAGGAATGGCCTCTCCGAAGCATCCGCAGTCCATTTCCGGATCCGCAATGACAAGCCAGATACTTATCCCCGTGAAGAACAGAATCATAGCCGTTGCCGCCCAAGCAAAAAACTGGCGGAAAGTACCGGTAAGAATACCCACGCTCACTATGGCCTCGGCCATTGAAAGCCCGAATCCCATAGCCATGGATAAGGGTCGCAGGAAATCCAGATGGAAGTTCAGGAGATACGCATCCACGATAAGCCCGGTCCCTACCGGGTCCATCAGTTTTGTCATGGCCGCAACGAAAAAGACCAGACCGATGATATCACCGAAAAGTTTTCTCAGAAAAGTGCTCATATCAATGAATTTTCGACCACGGCCCTCACCTTTGCGAATATCTCATTCTCGCCGAGCATTGAACCGTCGGCATCCGAACAAACCACCCGTATGAAAGATGGATCCGACTCGCACTGCTGCAGATATATGTCGCGTACAGTCCTTTGGAATTCCATATCCGCCTCGTGTATGTCGCGGCTGCCTTCCAGATAATCGCGGTCGCGTCCCAGACGGGAACGGTTCAGATTCCCCTCGACGAAGGAAGTGGGCACATCCAGGAAAATGTTGATGTCAGGACGTGGAATGCCGAACTCATTGTACTCAGTGTTGAAAATCCAATTCCGGAGCGTATCCCTATCCTGCTTTTCGCGCAGTTTGGCACACTGATATGCAATGTTGGAATAGACATAACGGTCAAGAAGCACTGTAGCCCCCTCGTCCAGAGCCCTCCTTATGGCAGGAGCGGCCCCGTGGCGGTCTTCCGCGAAAAGAAGGGCGACAAGATTGGGGTGGACTGCATCGTTGCCGCCGAACTCCCCTCTCAGGAAACGGCTTATGAGTCCTCCATAGACAGGAGCGTCATAACGCGGGAAATGGATGTACTCCAAACGTTCCACATTCTGCTCCAGATATGTCCTGAGCTTTCTTACCTGAGTGGACTTTCCTGCGCCGTCCAAGCCTTCCAAAACTATTAGCATCTCTCAAATTTTCGTCCCACAAAATTAGGGATAAAAGCTGAATTAATAAAAAAAAAGGAAAAAGCGTTAAAAAATCACAAAACCTCCACTCCATACGTCCCAAACATTTGGCGGGGACAAATATACGAATTAGTTTCGCAAACAAAACCGACACCATGAAAACTTCGCACCATCTGTTATCTTGTCTATTAACCGCGGCAATTCTGCCGGTTGCGACGTCGTGCCGGAAAGAGGCGGACTCCGGAAGCACGCCATCCTATGCTTGCTTTTCTGATATCTGTCTAGTGCGCTCCGGAGGCCCCTCTTGCTTTCCCAATTCCATGGATATCTTCGCCTACGAGGACGACTCCGCCGGAAATCTGGATTCATACCAGCATCTCGATTCCGCGGGAGAGAGGATAGAGATAGTCTCCCGCTCCGGCAGGAAACGGTTCGTTGTCGTCGCAAATGCAAAGGTCAGCCAGTTCGCATACAACGAAATAATAAATTATGAAGGTCTGGAATCGGTATATTCCCGCCTCTCCGACGAAAGTCCGGAGAGTCCGGTTATGAGCGGGGAAACACGTGGCATAGCCGGCAGGAACGAGGCGGATATGACACTCCGCCCCCTGATGGCACAGGTCAGGGTCAACAGATTTTCCGTGGATTTCATAGGAAAACCGTACAGCAATCTCGAATTCGAGCATCCGAAGGCATACCTTGTCAACGTGAACGGAATGTGTCCTGTACTGGGCGGGGCCGCCAATCCCATTGAAGTCCTGAACCACGGAAGGCTGGACGACAGTTCCGTCAGCGGCATGTCCAGACCGGATATGCTTGTCTGCGACGACGTCACCGGACATCAGCTATACTGCTATCCTTGTGACGGGTCTGAAGAAAGCCTCGGGTCCTGCACGACCAGACTTGTAATCGAAGGCGAGATAGGAGGCGTGACCTACTATTACCCCATCAACATCGGCAACGGCATTGTGGAAAGGGGGCGGTCATACGTATACGACATCACCGTCACACGTCCCGGGATGACCGACCCCGACACACCGATAGACATAACTATGGCAACGGTGGAAATGCATATTGAAAACTGGGAGGAATATGAGAACGAAACCATTCATTATTAGCATCATCATCATCGGGATGTGCGTGTGCTCCTGCGACAGCGGGCCCGCTGTCACGGCTGCCTCGGATTCGAAACTGCATATAGGCTGTTCGGTCCTGGACACACGGGCAGGCACTGTGGAGGAGGACACAATATGGGACGTGAACGTATTCGTGCTCGGATACGGGGGAATTCCGGAGCAGCACAGGTTCATAAGGTATCCCGACGGACGCAAAGGCGGCACTGACGTTGACGTGAGCCTGCTCGCGAACAGGGAATACACGATATATGCCTTTGCCAATGCAGGTTACGATATGGGGAATATGGATGTGGCCGGGCTGGAGGGGTTCCGTTTCCATCTCCAACGGCCGGATATGGCTGCCACCGGCATACCGATGAGCGGAAAAGCGTCCCGTATCGCCTCTGCCGACGGGGATGTCATAAATCTGGAACTCAAACGTCTGGCAAGCAAAGTCACGGTAAGATTGGACAGAAGCCTGCTGGATGATGACGTGGACTTCCACATAGCCGGGGTGAGGGTGGGGAACAGCCCGCGATGGGTACAGGCCTACTCCCCTTCCGCAATACAGTCCTCTGACGACAGCTTTCCATCCGGATACTACTCGCGCGGTGATGACATCACGGAACTGTATCTGCTGGAGAATCTTCAGGGAGGTCTGAATCCCGATCTGTGCTCATACATCGAGATTGACATAGACTACACCTCGGACAGTTTCTACACGGACGGGAAGAACGGGCTCATATACAGGTTCTATCTCCGTGAGGGCCATTCCTATATGGTACAGCGAAACTGCCATTATACCGTCACGGTATGCCCCGAAAAGGACGGGCTGCTATGCGAAGATTCGTGGAGGGTGGACAAGAGCCACCTTGTGCCCGCGGGAAATGAAGCCTTCCTGAAAATATCCCCGGAAGGCAGTACGATAGACGGAATTTACTACGACCGTTACTACGAAATAGAAAGGGGTGGGAGCATACATTTCGGCCTTTCCTACGCACCGGAGAACATGGCGGTAACACTCAGGGAAGACCTTGTCGAAGACGAGCTGGAGGACGGGCGTGCGGAGTACACGATGGATGCTGACGGCAGAGGTTTCACAGTGCGTTCCATCGGGGGGAGCGGCCTATCGATGATGGAAATCGTGGCCGGGTCTCCTCTGAATGACAGCGAGACTATAGTTGTCTATATAGATTGATGACAACTGTTGCGTCTTCCATGCATGCCCAAATCGTGGGTGCGGATGATGGAGGCTCCCCTGGACACTGCCAGAAGTTCCGCCTCAACGGACAGGGCGGCACAGGTATCGGAAGTGAGACCTGCAGGCTCGCAGATCATACGTTTTCTGGACAAGGCAACAAGTATGGGCCGCCCGAATTCCTGCAGGCGCTGCAGATTGTTCAGTATCGCCCAATTCTGCCCTATGGTCTTCCCGAATCCGAAACCGGGATCCGGAATCCAGTTCTCCAGACCGGCTTTTTCCGCCCTTGAGGCGAAATCCCGGAAGAAACGGACAGGGTCTGAGCCGGAATCCATCGCAACATAGGTCAGGTTCCTTGCAGAGGCAAAACTCACCAATGCGTCAGAAGATGATATATCGTTGATCCACAATTGTTTTTCGATATTGTCGAGCCGCCCCTGCGCAAGTTCGCAGGCCCTTTCCGCCACGGCGATACGAAAACTGTCTATCGAAAATACCGCCTTGGAAAACGCCGAGAAGATGGACGGCAGATATTTTTCCATACGCGAAAGTTCCTCCTCCACGCTGACAGGGATATTCCCGGGAGCCGTACTGCACGCGCCTATGTCAACAATGCCGGCACCGTCGGAGAACATCTCCCCCACCCTGTTCACAACATCTTCCACAGCCATAACGCCCATACGGTCACCGGCCACGAAAGAGTTGTCGGTAAGGTTGGCTATCCCCATCAATGTCGGAGTTTCCATATTGCAGTTTCCGTTACAAAGCTTATCTGCCTTCAGGCATCGCCCATGCCGTCGGAACCGGGCTGAGCACGAATTCCAGAGTGCCACCGCACGCTATCTCGCTGTGAGGCAGAATGGCACTGTTCCAGTCCCGTCCATTCACCTTAAGGGATTGGACATAAACATTCTCGGGTGCCGCATTCGCAACAATACGGAGTTTGTTCCCTCCCGGCAGGTTCAGTACGGCATTTTTCAGCATCGGGGCATTCAGATAATAGAAATCCTGACCGGCATTGGGGCAGAGACCCAGGTTGCAGAATATGTACCAGGATGCCATCGCCCCGGTATCCTCGTTACCGGGATAGCCCTGCAGGTCGAAGCCGTTATGCATAGAATGGTGCACCCAAAACGAGCTGAGGTCCGGACGGCCGGCGTGGACGAATGCACGTGTGGCCAGGAAACCCGGTTCGTTGTCATATTTCACCAACCCCTGCCTCATACCATAATCGAGTCTCTGCGCAAAAGCCTCGTTGCCGCCCATCAAGGCAATCAGCTTCTCGAAGTCGTGAGGGACAAAATAGTTGTATGTCCAGGCCGAGCCTTCATAGAATGGTGAGACCCAGGAGCCGCCGTATTTGTCCGGAGCGATGAAGGAATAAACGCCTTTCTCGTCCACCGCATCAACAAAGCCGCTGTAAATGCCGTCGCTCAAGTCAGGATTCCATATAGCGACCCATTTATGACTGCGGTCCATATAGTGCCTCGCGTCCTCTTCGTGTCCGAGGCCGTCGGCCATAAGGCCCGCACAATAGTCATTGTACGCATACTCCAGAGTCTGCGACGAGCTCATATTGCAGGTTGGTATATATCCGATGGTGTTACGCCTTTTGTCTGCATTATGCTTGACTATGGCGTAGGCCTTTTCCCAGTCTATGCCCTTCACTCCTTTCACATAGGCATCGGATATTATGCAGTCCACGTCATGGCCTCCCTGTTCAAGCGTCCTCTCCCTTCCGGCTATGAAACCGTCATACACACATCCGTTATGTTCGAAGCGGTCTATCATGGACAGGATGTTGCCTCTGACTGCATCCTCATCCAGAATCACCAGCAGGGGGAACAGTGTACGGAAAGTGTCCCAATAGGCATAGTTGTCATCCCAGAAAGGATATTCCGATTCCCATTTGCCGTTATCAAGAGATCTGTCCCTTGCGAAGGTAAATACCCTGTACAGGGCTGAATAGAACACGGTTGCGTCCTCCTCGGACAGAAAATCGGCATCCACCGCTGAAAGCTTCGCGTTCCATTCCTTTTTTCCTGCCGCAGCCACCCTGTCGAAATCCCATCCCGGAATCTCGCTCTCCAGCAGTTGTCTGGCCCTGTCGTAACCGGTAAAGGATATCGCCAACTTCAGCAGGACCTGTTCTCCTTCTACGGTGGAGAAAGAGCACCAGGCACCCTTGTGCGCCGTGGAGAGGGTGTCGCAACATATCTCCTTTTCATTTTTCATCTGCCTGCCTTCCTCCCATACGCCATAGCTCTCCATCTTCTTGTCCACACGACCATACATATACAGTTCATACGGGCCTTCCGGCCATCCGGCTTCGATTCTTATCATCATTCTGACCTCGCCTTCCCCAGGGTTGACGCGGACCTCGTTGCCCAGAAGCCGTCCACCCATAAACGAAACTATATCACGCGCTATGCTCTGGGACGCGTCGAAAAGTATGGAGGAGGAGTCGCTGTGCGGATATGTGAAGCGGTAAATCGCGCTGTAATGCGACGGTGCCACCTCGACACGGACTCCGTATCTGTCAAGATTCGTTGCATACATATACGGCAACGCCACCTCATCCGAATATTCCGATGAATGGGTACCGACCGCCGTCGAAAGTTCCCCCGTCTGCGGCTGCACGAGGAAATGCCCGTAAGAACTCCATCCCGTACCGCTGACGTGCAGCTGGGCGAAACCGTCTATGGGCTGACCCGGCTGATAACCGTCCATACTTCCCTCAAAAGTATGCGGCGAAGGGTTTATGCTGCCGTAAGGGAGCATAGGGCCTATCACACAATTGCTGCTCCTGTCATCAACAACGCCTATGGAAGTGTCCACAAAAGAGGTATAGTCCACCTGCGTACAGGAGACAAAAAGGATAATGGAAAATATTGCCGGTGCTTTCATTGTATCTGTTTTCTATGTATCTGTTTTCTGTCAGTATTACGACATTCTATTTCCCGAAACATATACCTATGCCCACGTTTGCCATCCATTCGGTACTGAGCAATTCCCCCGGCCCCGGTCTCCAACCTGCGCTGGAATACTGTATCATCGAGGCATTGATGCGTATGTTTTCGGTAAACCAGTGGATGAAGCTGAGTCTGGTCTGCGTTGAAATGCCCCAGTACGGAGCCAGAAGCCCGGCCGCTGCCGTAACGTTGAAAAGTGTCCTGCCTCCGTTCAGCACGAAATTGTGGCCATAGCCTCCGCACAGGGCGAAGGTATGGAGCTCAAACGGATTGCCGCCGTCGTGGCCTTCCAGGGTCATGTTCTTGTCATACCAGAAGAAGAGCATTGCCGAGCCGGCGGATTTCTTCTGGATGTAATTGCCGTAAATGGATGCCGGGTAGGAATACCTTTTTCCATTGAAGGCAAAATACCCGCCATAGGTTGCAGAATAGTAGCCCACGCCATCATGCCATCTGGTACAGTTGATCATCTGGAAGCCCCAGTAGTTGTCATAGAAATTAAACTCGAAATAGTGGTCGTCAGCTGAACTGTTGGGGCCGAAATCCTTTGTCCAGATAAAGTCAAGGCCATGATACCCTATTCCTATGCCCCACTGGGCAACGTTTTCCGTGCTGAGGTCCTCCTTCTCGCCTGAAGGCGTAGTTATGCGGCTGAAAATTCCGTGAACGGTAAGGTTGACCGGTATCTCCCAACTCGTGGGAGACATTGCTATGCAGGTCGTATCGAGCCCCGACATCATGACCCGTCTGACAAGATTGTCAAACTTCCTGTATATATTCTCAGCCGACAGGTCCGCCGACATCAGGCAGACGGCAAGAAGCAATACCGGTATACGTTTCATAATTACTGCAAAAGTAATGAATTTGTCTGTACACCGCTCACTTCGTCAACTTTCTTATGACACGCGCGGGATTGCCCACGGCCAGCGAATCGTCCGGGATGTCCTTGACAACGACCGAACCGGCCCCTATGACACAACGGTCACCGATTGTAACCCCGGGGCAAATGGTCACGTCACCTCCAATCCAGCACCTCTCCCCTATCCTGACAGGCCTGCACATCTCGAAACGGTCGCGATCGTCAGCATCAAGCGGATGCTCAGCCGTATAAATATGCACCCCCGGCGCAATCAGCGTCTTACGGCCGATATGCACACCTCCCCCATCAAGAATGATGCAGCCGAAGTTGATGAAAACCTTCTCGCCGGTATGGATAAGATTCCCATAATCACAGTAGAACGGCGGTTCCACATATATATCAGGGGCCGCATTGGGAAGAATCTCCCGCGTGAGGGCCGCCATATTCTCACCGTGGTACTCCGTAGTGTTCAACCTGTGCAGCAGCTTCTTCACCTCATCGCGCCACGCCCTCATCTCCGGCGTGTGCGCATCATACGGCTCACCGCTCTGCATCCTCCGCAGTTCATCCCGAAGCGACGGGCTCTGCGCCAATTCTTCTTTCACAGTCATAATGTCAGCTACTCAACAGCAGTATTCATCAAATATATAATACCCCGAGGTGGTACGGGTGCTTTGGACATGCCGGTGGGCCATGCACGCGATGCTTATGGTTGTCAGGCTGCTATGCTCCCCAAGATCGCAATTCGGTGAGGAAAAGCGGGCTTTTGCTCACGGAATGCCTCCCGAAGCTGCAAACGGTGAGAAAAACCTGACTTTTACTCACCGAATGACATTGCAATCCCCAAACGGTGAGGAAATCGGGCCTTTCACTCACCGAATGACATCGCGGACCCCAAACGGTGTGCCAGTCGAGACTGCCTGAAAGATTTTTGGAAAGCCGGGAGCCGTT